>NZ_JARAKC010000015.1:0-120557 GCF_049887195.1 Mesorhizobium abyssinicae | reverse complement strand
GCACGTCGTCGTCGAAGCCGATATTGCCGCCGAGATCGGTGCTGACCGTCGAGGTCGCCTGGTCGTTGTCGCCATCGGTCACCGTCGCCGTCGCCGACAGCGACACCTTGCCGGCGGCAAGGTCGAGATGGAAGGTGTCGTTCGAGGTGTTGAGGCTCTCCGGCAGATGGTCGATCTGCTGGTACTGCGTCAGCGTCACCGTGCCGGCGGCGTCGACGGCGATCTTGAAGATGTCGCCATGCGAGTTCTGGCCGACGATGTCGCTACCGACCTTGACCAGCGTGATCGCTTCACCCTGGCTGGTCAGGCCGGAGGCCGAGTTGGTGACGTTCAGCGTATAGCCGCTGATCACCGTCGAGCCGGCGCCGTCGGCGCCATAGCTTGGCGACACCGCCGCCAGGAAGGCGGCCGCGAAGCTGGCGCTCGCCGTGTCGGAGTTGGCGCCGATCGTCTGCGCGTCCTGCGTCACCAGTGTGATGGCGCTGTCGTTGACCGCGCCCACCGTCAGCGACGGAGCATCGTCGTTGAAGGTGATGGTCAGCGTGCCAGGCGCCGTCGAGCCGTCGGCGTCGGTGATGACATAGCCGAGATCGACGGTCGCGTTGTTTTCGTTGTTCGGGCCGCCCGTATGCATGACGTTGTCGAGCAGCGTCACCGTGTAGGCCCCGGTCGCCGGGTTCGTCACGTGCACGGTGAACAGCGCCGTGCCGATGCGGTCGCCGCTGGTGGTGGTCGCCGTCAGCGTGTGGGTGCCGGCATCCCAGCTGTAGGATACGTTCTCCTGGCCGACCGTGCCGGCCGTGCCGTTGAGGGTCGCGAAGGAGAAGCCGTTGGCGCCGGGACCGTCGCCGCCGATGCTGCCGCCGAGGGTACCGGAGAAGGTGGCTTCGTTGTTGTCGCCATCGGTGTTCGGCACCGCGATGTCGCCGGTCGTGCTGGCCGGATTGCCGCCAGTAAGGCCGTCATCGTCGACCGAGGCCGCGGCGGTGCCGCTGGTCGGCGTGTTGGCGTCCGTCACCGCAAAGCTGATGCCGGCCGTCGCCGTGTCGCCGTCGCCGTCGGTCACCGTAAAGGTCGCCGAAGCCGCGCCGGTGCCGTTGACGGGACTATCGGCGGTGAAGGAATAGCTGCCGTCGGCCTTGACCTTGATGGAGCCGTCGCCGATGTCGATCGCCTGCGAGTAGCCGTCCTGGCCGAAGACCAGCAACGTGCCGTCGATATGCGTCACCGTGGCGCCGTCGGCGCCGGCGACGAAGTCCAGCGTGCCGGTCAGCGTCGCGCCTTCGGCGACGTTCTGCAAGCCCTCGGCCGAAGCCGTCGGAGCATCGTCATTGAAGGTTACGGTCAGCGTGCCAGGTGCCGTCGAGCCGTCGGCATCGGTGATGACATAGCCGAGATCGACGCTGGCATTGTTCTCGTCGTTCGGGCCCTGTGCCTGGAGCACGTTATCGAGCAGCGTCACCGTATAGGCGCCGGTCGCCGTATCCGTAACATGCACCGTGAACAGCGCCGTGCCGATGCGGTCGCCGCTGGTGGTGGTCGCCGTCAGCGTGTGGGTGCCGGCATCCCAGCTGTAGGAGACGTTCTCTTGGCCGACCGTGCCGGCGGTGCCGTTGAGCGCTGCGAAGGAGAAGCCGTTGGCGCCCGCACCGTCGCCGCCGACGCTGCCGCCGAGGGTGCCGGAGAAGGTCGCTTCGTTGTTGTCGCCGTCGGTGTTCGGTACCGCGATATCGCCCGCCGTGCTCGCGGCATTGCCGCCGGCGAGCCCGTCATCATCGACCGAGGCCGCCGCCGTGCCGGTCGTCGGATGGTTGGCGTCGGTTACCGCGAAGCTGATGCCGGCCGTTGCCGTGTCGCCGTCGCCGTCGGTCACCGTGTAGGTCGCCGAGGCCGCGCCGGTGCCGATCACCGGATTGTCGGCGGTGAAGGAATAGCTGCCATCGGCCTTGACTTTGATGAAGCCGTCGCCGATGTCGATCGCCTGCGAATAGCCGTCCTGGCCGAAGACCAGCAGCGTGCCGTCGATATGCGTCACGGTCGCGCCGTCGGCGCCGGCGACGAAGTCCAGCGTGCCGGTCACTGTCGCGCCTTCGGCGACATCCTGCGAGGCTTCCGCGCTCGCCGATGGCACGTCGTCGACGATGTTGGCGGAGAGCGTGCCATTGGTGCTCTGGCCGTCCATGTCGGTCAGCGTGACCGTGAAGTTCTCGAACAGGCTGTTGGTGCTCTGCCCGGTGGCATGCGCCTCGTTGTCGTTGAGCGTGTAGGTATAGCTGACCACGCCGGTGCCGGCGTTGTAGCCGGTCACCGTCAGCGTGTTGCCGAGCGCGGTCGTGAACGAGCCGCCGGTGAAGGTGCCGTTGGTGATGAAGGCGTGGCCGTCGATCGCCAGCGAGGCGATGCCGTCGGGCGAATTGATGTTGAAGGTGCCCGCGCCCGTCTCAGCCGCGCTTGCCGGATCGGATCCGGGACCGCCCGGCGTGCCGACGTTCAGCGCCGCTTCATTGACGATCACGTCGCCGCCATTGGCCTCCGGCGTCAGATTGGAGATCTCCGGCGTCGAGTTGCCGATCGAGATCGTCAGCGTCGTGTGAGAGGTGTCGCCGTCGCCGTCCTTGATCGTGTAGGTGAAGACGTCGTTGACGCCGCCGGGCGTGCCGGCGTCGCGCACATAGGTGTAGGAGCCGTCGGCGTGCAGCGTCAGCTTGCCGTACTCACCCTGGATCGGCGTATTGAGCGTGCCCGTGTTGTCCAGATCGGCATTGGTCGTGCCCTTGGCGACGCCCACCACCGTCGCGCCATCGGCGCCCTGGACGTCGGCAACGCCGTCCGTCGTGTTGGTGTCTGCGGCGTCGGTTCCGCCGGTGAGCACATTGCCGGTCGCCGGACCGAACTGGCCGGCCGCGATGCTGTCGGTGTCGGCGACCGCCGTCGGCACGTCGTCGATGATCGCGACGGCAAAGGTGGTGCTGGCCGTATCGCCGTCGACATCCGTGACGGTGACGCTGAAATTGTCCGGAACCGTATCGTTGGGATCGTATGCGTTGGTGTGATCGGGATGGGTGACGGACTCGGTCACAGTGTAGTTGTATTCGATGGCACCGGTGACCGGATTGAAGGACACGATCGTGATGTAGCCGAACTGGCCCTGGATCTGCTGCCCAGCGCTGGTGACAATGACGCCGTTGATGACGATCGAGCCGATGCCGTCCGGCGCGTCGACGGTGATCGTTCCGATGCTCGACGTTTCGGCGTTGCTCGGCGCGTCGCTGCCGGGCGACTGCGACGGACCGCCGTTAAGGCCGGTTTCGCTGGCTGCCTCGTCCGGAGTGAGCAGTGACACCGCCACCACCGAAACGCCTCTGTCCACGACATTGGGGAAGAGTTCGCGCCGCTCGAGCTGGCCGAACTGCAGGGCCGTCGGCGGCAGCAGAGCCGACAGACCGAAGCCGTCGCCGATGCCGCCGGGGGGGACGGAGAAGTTTCCGCCCGCGCTGTTCGGCGAACCATTCCCGGATCCGGCCGATATCGAGCCGTCGGCGCCGAAGGCGACGTCGACATGGCTTGCTTCCAGCGCCGCGATCAAGGCGACGCGCGGCACCTCGACATCGCCGAGGATGAAGGTCGGCACGTTGAGCGCGCCGTCCTTGATGACGATCTGCGACCCGTCGGGCTGCACGAGCACGAGGTTGTGGCCATCGACCTTGATGTTGTCGATCGAGACATTGGCCGGAAGCCTGACGACGTTGCCGGCATCGGCCACATAGTCATGCGCCGCACCCGCCGGTGCGTTTGCCGCTGCCGCGCCTGCTGCAGGCGGCTTGGCCGCCGCTTCGGGCTGCACCGGTGCGCCGCTGCCGACGTCGACCGGCACCGGATCCGCCGGCGCGGCCTGCCCCGTCGAGGCTGCCTGCGCGACCTGGATCTCCTGCGCCGGTGTCAGTCCGGCATGTTCGCTGGATGCTCCATGTGCGTCAAAGGAACCTGAAACGTTGTCCAAATCGATATTGGTCGTCATGGCTTGAAACCCCTCCGGTATTTCCCGGAAAGAGACAGGGACGACCTTGTCTTTGCAACCGTCTCTCAATCTGCTTCATATACGCGAATATACGGACTTTTGTATTTTTTACGCATGGTAAACCTTCGAGGTATAATCTGATATGCATGTGGTCTTATGAAGCCGGTTTGGTCGGCGACGGGCGGCGGGGTTTCATAAATATAAGTATAAATAAGAATAAAATTTTAGATAAAGTAGATAAAACAGATTTCGCTAAATTTATCCACCTTCATTTCCAATAATTTGAGACGGGATTGATAGCGTCCACAGTCAAAGGTGGGCGTCATGAAAACACAAAAGATCGTCCTGGGGAACGCCGGGCTCAAGATTCTCCTGCTGGCAATCGGGCTCTCCAGCCTGCCGCTGTCGTCATCGGCGAGCGCCATGGCAGGTGATTCGGCCTCGCCCGCCACGCCGCGCGAGGGGCTCCGGGCGCCGCTCAGCCTGGGCGGTGTTTCGTTGGCCAGATACCAGCCCTGGCAGCCCGCCGCGTCATACCGGATCGGCATGGTCTCCGCTGCCTACAGCTTCGCCGAGGTCGACCGCGCGGCGGCCTCGTCGGTGGCCCAAGCCGATGCCGGCATCGACCCGATACAGACGGCCGCGATCATTCCGGGTGTGTTCGGCTCGGTCGCCCTGTCGATGCGCAACTTTCCGGTCGCGGCGCGCTGGGCGCCCGTCTACAAGGCGATCGTCGGCTGTGCGGCCGACACCGGCTGCGAGCGCAAGAACGCCGCCTTTGCCGCGATCGTCGATGCCGCCAAGGCAAAGGGGTTCAGCGACAGGCTGGCCCTCGTCAACACCAGCATCAACCGCCTGATCGCCTACCGCAAGGACAGTGTCGTTTACGGCAAGATGGACTATTGGGCGAAGCCTTCGGAAATCCTCGAGCGCCGGGCCGGCGATTGCGAGGATTTTGCCATTCTCAAGATGACGGCGCTGCTCGAGGCGGGCATTCCGGCGCAGAGCATGTCGCTCGTCGTCCTCCAGGACCGCAAGCGGAAATTCTTCCACGCCGTGCTGTCGGTGAGCACGGCCAGCGGCGCCTTCATCCTCGACAGTCTGGGCAACGCCGTCAGGCGCGACAGCGATCTGCCCGACTATGTCCCGCTCTATTCCTTCAGCATGGACCGGGCCTGGATCCATGGCTCAAGGACCGGCGGCGCCGAGATGGCCGACATCAAGGGCGGCTTTGCCACCGTTGCCCCCGGCGAGGGCCTGGAGCCGCAGATGGTATCCAGGGACTCAGCCCCGACCCGCATGAGCCCGCGCTGAGCAGTCTGCTCAGGCGGTCAGCCGTTGAAGACGAAAGCCATCAGCAATTCCGGCTCCGCCACCGGCGCGCGCACCACGTTGAGCTGGCCCCGGTAGCGCCGCTCGCCGACGCCGATGACGAAGCCGGTGTTGACCGGCGTCTCGCCATTCGCCTCGAGCCTGGCGAAGATATCGGCCACGTTGAGGTCGAGCGCCAGCTTCAGGTCATGCCGCGCATCGTCGTTCGGCGCCGTCGGCAGCTGGCGCTTGACCAGTTGCTGGAAAGGCGCGTTGAAGGTCAGGATCTTCTTCGACGAGGACAGCGCGAAGGCCGGCGACGGGCAGGCGACCAGTATGGCGGTGATCGTCCTGATCGAGGCGAGCTTGCGCAGGCTCAGGTTTTCGTCAGCCATTCCGCGCATGCAGGCAACCCTGATCGCCGATGTCAGGTTGCCTTGTTCGGCATGGGCGATCTCGTCGACCAGCATGCCGATGGTGCATTTGCGGCTTTCGGCCATTTGCTTGAGCGTCACCCAGAAGGCGCGCTCGAGGCGGATGCCGCGGCGCACGCCGCCGCGCGCCACGACGCGGAATTCCGGCCCGAAATCCTCGGCCGTCAGCGGCAGGAGCAGCCGCTCGCCCTGGTGGGGGACGGCAGGTATGATGCTATCGCTCACTCATAGCCTCCTCGCGCGCCTTGTTGATCGGCTTCAAGAGATAGGTCAGGATCGTCTTGCGCCCGGTCTTGATGTCGACCGAGCAGATCATGCCGGGGATGATCGAATAGGCCTTGCCGTCCCTTTGCAGCGTCGACTTCTCCGTCGCGACCCGCACTTGGTAGTAGGGTTCGCCGGTCTTCTGATCGACCAGGCTGTCGGCGGTGATGTTCGAGACCTTTCCCTCTATGCCGCCGAAGATCGAGAAGTCGTAGGCCGTGACCTTGATCAGCGCTTCCTGGTCGGGCCGGATGAAGGCGACGTCGCGCGGCGAGACCCGGGCTTCGACCAGCAGGGTTTCCGAGGTCGGCACGATGCCGGCCACCACCGCGCCCGGCTGGACGAAGGCGCCGACGGTGTTCAGGTCCAGCGTGTTGACGATGCCGTCTACCGGCGAGCGGATATCGGTGCGCGCCACCTTGTCGGTGGCGCCGCGAATGGTCTCTTCGACGACTGAAAGATCGGCGAGTGCCTGGGTGAGGTCGTCCAGCGCTTCCTGCTGCAGCTGCAGGCCGAGCTCGTCCACCTGCAGCTGCGCTTCGGTGATCGCCGCCTTGGCCTTCTTGATGGTCTCGCCGGCGAGATTGAGCTGGCCGTTGAGCTCGGTCTGCTCGCGCTCGACGCGGAGCTGCTCGGTCTTGGCCATCAGGCCCTTCTTGACCATGGATTCGACCAGCTTCGCCTCCTGGTCGCTGACGACCAGGTTTTTCGACAGGCGGTCGAAATTGGCGGTCGCCTCGTCCAGTTCCTTCTCGCGCTGTTCGAGGCGGGACTTGAGCACCGACAGCTTGTTGTCGAAATTGCCGCGCCGGGCGACGAGCAGCTTCTGCTCATTGTCGCAGATTTCCGGGGCGACCGACTGGATATCGGCCGGGCACGGGAAGGGACCCGAAATGTTGCCGCCCTGCTCGTATTTGAGCCTGGCGATGCGTGCCTGCAGCGCGCGCGCCTTGGCCTGCTGTTCGCCAAGGCTGGAGGTGTTCATCGTATTGTCGAGGCGAATGATGAGGTCGTTCTTCTTGACGACCTGGCCGATCTTGACGGCGATCTCCTGGACCACGCCGGCCTCGCTGGCCTGGATGATCTGGGTCTTGGAGGCGGGTATGACCTTGCCGTCGCCGCGCGCGATCTCGTCGACTTCGGCGAACGAGGCCCAGCCGACGAAAGCGACGAACAGCGCCGCTATGATGTATATCGATGCCGACGCGAAAAACGGCGGACGATCTTCTCTTGCAAGCATCTACCCAGTCCCAATCAGGCGCTCGACTTCTGCAGCGCCTGGATGACTTGTTCCTTCGACCCGTCGGCGACGATCTTGCCCTGGTCGATGACAATGAGGCGGTCGGCGAGCTCCAGCATGCTGAAGCGGTGGGTCGACACGATCAGTGTCGTATTCCGCTCGAAAGCCACTTTGAGCTGCTTGATCAGCTGCCGTTCCGAGGCAAGGTCCATCGACCCCGACGGTTCGTCGAGAAAGACGATCTTCGGCTTGGTCAGCAGCAGGCGCGCGATCGCCACCGCTTGCCTCTGGCCGCCCGACAGATTGGTGCCGCGCTCGCCGACATTCATGTCGTAGCCACGCGGATGACGGGAAACGAACTCGTCGACGCCGGCGGCCTTGGCGGCCTCGATGATCTCCTCGTCGCTCGCCTCCGGCGCCGCCATCAGAAGGTTTTCCTTGATGGTGCCCGAAAACAGGTCGCCGGCCTGGGCGACGATCCCGACCGCGGCGCGCACCTCCGAGGGGTGGTATTGGCGAATGTCGATGCCGTCGACGAGCAGCTCTCCCGAGGTCGGCAGGAAAAGCCGGCCGATCAGGCGTCCCATCGTCGTCTTGCCCGAACCGATGCGGCCGATGATGCCGACCCGCTCGCCCGGCTTGATCGAGATATTCAGCCCGCTCAGAACCTCGGTATCGGAGCCGGGATAGACGAAGCCGACATTTTTGAACATCATCGCGCCGCTGCGGATCGGGCGGTTGACGAAGCCCACCGTATCCGGCCGGTCCTCCGGCTGCGCCATGATCGAGTTGATGATCCGGAGCGACAGCATGGCCTGGCGGAATCGGGAGAGCGTGATGGCGATCTGGCCGAGCGGCGCCACCGCCCGGCTCGCCAGCATGACCGTGCCGATGATCGCGCCCGTCGAGACATAGCCTTCGGAGAAGGCATAGGCGCCGGCCACGACCAGGGCGACGGTCACCAGCTGCTGGATGGAGCCGGTGATGTTGCCGGCGGCCGCCGAAAGCTGCTTGATCTTCTCCGAGGTGTTGGCGGCGTTCTTCGAATGCTCGCCCCATTTGCGCAGCAGATAGGCTTCGGCGCGAAGCGACTTGATCGTCTCCAGCGTCGAAATGGACTCGACCAGCAGCGCCTGGCGCTGCGCGGCCTCGTTCATCGAGGCGGCGACGCGCTTGCCGATCCGGCGCTGCGTCACCAGGCCGACGATGACGGAGATCACGAAGGCCAGCGCCGGGATGATCACCAGCCAGCCGCCGATGGCGTAGATGACCAGCAGGAAGACGAAGACGAAGACGGTGTCGATGAAGACGCTGATGGTGTTGGAGGTGAAGAACTCGCGCACGAATTCATACTGGGTGACGCGGTTTGCGTATTCGCCGGTTGAACCGGGACGCGCCGACAGCGAGGAGTTCAGCACCTTCTCGAACAAAAGATAGGATATCCTCAGGTCCGCCTTGCGCCCGGCATAGTCGATCAGCGAGGCGCGCGCCGTCTTCAAAAGCAGGTCGAACAGGATGACGGCGGCGATGCCGAGCGCCAGCACCCAGAGCGTCGCGACGGCCTTGTTCGGCAGGATCCTGTCGTAGACGTTCATGGTGAAGATCGGCGAGGCGATGGCCAGCACGTTGATGAAGACCGCCGACAGCACGACCTTCGAATAGGTGCGCCAGAACGCGCCCATGGTTCCGGTAAGCCAGTGCCGCCTTTCGATCTTCGCCGCCGAGCCGACCTTCATCGCCTCGGTGGTGTTGGCATAGGTGATCGAGAACGACGCGCCGCCGCTGATGTAGCTTTCGGCCAGCTCGGACTTGCTGATCGTGGTGCGTCCGTTTTCCTGCGGCGCGGTGAGATAGTCGCCGCTGTCGATTTCCGCCAGCAGCGCCACCGGCAACTGGCTGACGCGAAACACGATCGCCGGAAGGTCGATGCGTCCACGCATGAAGTCGCGATGGTTGAACTCGCTGACCTCCAGGCCGATGCGTTCGGCAAGGTGCCTGATATCGCCGACCTCGATGCGCGACTCCGCGATCGGAACCCCGGCAAACAGCACGGTTTCCGCGCTCGGCCTGCCGAGATACGCCGCAATCGCCGAGAAGCAGGCCTTGAAAGCCTCCTTGGGCGACAGGATATTGGGCTGCTGATTCACGATCCGCCCCGAAGGACCAGCGATCGATGTTACATCGGCTGCTTCTTCCTCACCGGCGCGAGGATGTCGAACGGCAGATCGTTCTTCTGCTCCGACGGGGTCCGCGCATAGGTTTCGGTATCGGCGGTTTCCGGCACGCCGAACTCGGTTCGGGCATAGGCCGTCGACTGCTTCGCCGGCTGGATGTTCATCGTCTTCAGCAGCTCACCTGTCGCCGCCAGCAGCCGGTACTGGGCGAAAAGCGAGGCATAGGACGCGGTGTCCGCCAGCGTCGCCGTGTTGAAGCGCGTGTTCTGCGCATCGAGCACGTCGAGCAGCGATCTTTGGCCGACCTTGAACTGCTCGCGATAGGACCCGACCAGCCTTTCGTTGGCGGCGGCCTGCTGCTTCAGCGTCTTCGCCAGATCGGCTTGCCGGAAGCGGCGGTCCCAGGAGGTGCGGACCGCTTCCTCGATCTCGCGCAGGACCTGATGCAGGGCAAGGCGCTGCTCGCTGGTGCGGCGGATCTGCTCCTGCTCGTTGGCCTTGTCGATGCCGCCGCGATAGAGGTTCCAGCGCAGCACCACCCGCGCCTGCAGGTCGGTGGTGTCGCCATCGCTGCCGTCAATATCGGAACCGGCGCGGGCGCGGCCCTCGGCGATGATCGACGGTCCGAATTTCGCCCGTGCGGCGTCCACCAGCGAGGCGGCGGCGTCGATATCGCTGTTGGCCATGTGAACGCGCGGATTGTTCTCGCGCGCCAGCCCGATCGCCTCGTCGAGCGATCGCGGCAGCGCCGCGGAGACATCGCCCGGCCGCGAAGCATTGGTCAGCGGCTTGCCGACGGTCTTGAAGAACCGGATCTTGGCCGCCTCCAGTTCCTCCGTGGCTTCCTGCATGCGCGCCTTGGCGGCGAACAGCCGCTCCTCGGCCTGCTGCCGGTCGGCCTCGTTCAGCGCGCCGCCGGCGATGCCTTGCTGGATGTCGCCGAGAATGGCCTGATGGAAGCCGAGGTTCTTTTTCGCCTCGGCAACAATCGAACCCTGCAGCATGTATTCGAGGTAGTCCTGGACCACCGAGAGGCCGATGAATTCGGACCGCTCCAGAACTCGGAACGAGGCGCCGTCGACGCGCGAGGCCTGGCGGTTCAATTCGGCTCGCCGTCCGCCGCTGTCATAGAGCGTCTGCGAGATCGTCAGATCGGTTTCGGCCGGATAGAGCGCGTCATCCTCGATGGAAAGGGCGCGCCGGTCCGGATTGTCGAGACGGCGGACACCGGCCGATGCTTCGGCATCGACACTGGGAAGGTAGAGACCCTTCGCCTGCCGCAACTCGAATTCGATTGCTTCGCGGTTCTGGATGGCCTGGCCGATCTCCGGATTGGATTCGACCGCGACTGCAATGGCTTCCTTGAGTGTGAGCGCGCTGGCAGTCCCACAAGCCAGCATCGAAACTGTGATGGCAAGCGCAATACGCCAGCCAACGGTGACCTTACCCGTCCTGTTCATTTTAACCCCGTGACTTTTATCCCAGCGCCCTTGTTTTTTTTGTAAGGCGCTTTTTGCCCAAGCCTGCCACCGGAGCTTGGGACGAGTATCTACCAGATTTTTCGAGGATGTGAGCACTTAATGAAATAGGGGCCGCCGAAAGCGGGGATTCCCGTCATTACACACGGCGGTTGTAGCAAAAATGGCACAGAAAGTAGGGGCCGCTGCTCGACATTTGGCGCGAAAGGAACGCCAGTTGCCTTGAAAGGAGCACAAGTACCCGCCCCGCAAGCAAAGTACAAAACCGCGTCCACGTAGAATCGCGACCGGCGCCGATCGATGTCTCGGCTTTGGCAGGGCGGCGCGCTTTCGGGGCGCGGCGCGAAGACTTGCTTGGGTCGGTCATCATGATGCCATGTGCTGGCGTAAGAACGCGCCATGCGGACGGAAAACCGCGGCGCGCTTTTCCTGGAATTGCGCTAAATCCCAGAGAAATTGTCGCCGTTTTGCCGGTTTCATTGGCAATGAAGGGCGGTTGCCTGTTATTGCCGCTTCAAATCAAAAAGCATGGACGTTTCCGCATGACCAATGTCGCCCTGACCGGGCTTGCCCGCGATCTCGCCAGACGGGCCGCCGAGGGCCGTCCGGTGCGTATCGGCGTCATCGGCTCCGGCGAGATGGGCACCGATCTGGTGACGCAAGGCATGCTTATGCCCGGCATTTCGGTCGCCGCCATCTCGACGCGGCGCCCGCACACCGCCCGCGAGGCGATCCGCATCGCCTATGGCGACGAGGCGATGGCGGCCGAGGCCGACACCGCATCGAAGGTCAGCCAGGCGATCGAGGGCGGCAAGATCGCCATCACCTCGAATGAGATGCTGGTCACCAATCCACTGATCGACGTCGTCATCGACGCCACGGGGAAACCCGGCGTCGCCGCCGATTTCGACCTGATGGCGATGGAGCACGGCAAGCATCTGGTGATGATGAATGTCGAGGCCGACGTCACCATTGGCTGCTATCTGAAACAGCAGGCCGACCGGCTGGGCGTCGTCTATTCGGTCGGCGCCGGCGACGAGCCGTCGAGCTGCATGGAGCTGATCGAGTTCGCCTCGGCGCTCGGCTACACCATCGTCTCGGCCGGCAAGGGCAAGAACAATCCGCTCAACCATGACGCGGTGCCCGACGACTACCGCGAGGAAGCGCTGCGCCGCAACATGAACCCGCGCATGCTGGTCGAGTTCGTCGACGGCTCAAAAACCATGGTCGAGATGTGCGCCATCGCCAACGCCACCGGTCTGGTGCCGGATGTTCCGGGCATGCATGGTCCCAAGGCCGACCGCGACGAACTCGCCAAAGTGCTGATCCCGAAGGAGGATGGCGGCATCCTGTCGAAAAAGGGCGTTGTCGACTACACGATCGGCAAGGGCGTGGCGCCCGGCGTCTTCGTCATCGTCGAGGCGACGCATCCGCGCGTCATCGAGCGCATGGACGACCTGCATGTCGGCCACGGCCCCTATTACAGCTTCTTCCGACCCTATCACCTGACCTCGCTGGAAGTGCCGCTGACCGCCGCCCGCATCGTGCTCCACGGCCGGCCCGACATGGTGCCGTTGCCGAAACCGGTGGCCGAGGTCTGCGCGGTGGCAAAGCGCGATCTGACAGCGGGCGAGACCTTCGACGCCATCGGCGAGACCTGCTACCGCTCCTGGACGATGACGGTCACCGAAGCCCGCGCCAGCCGCGCCGTGCCTGTCGGCCTGCTAGAGGGCGGCAAGGTGCTGAAGCCGGTCCGGAAGGGCGAATTGCTGACGGCGGACAATGCCGCGCCCGATGAGACGACCAGACTGTACGCTCTGCGCCGCAAGCAGGACGAGATGCTGTACGGGGCTTGAGATCCTCCAAATATCGGGACCCTCACCATGCTGCCTCAGGCGCGTGACGTTACGTGCTGGCCTTGCCATGACAAAGTGACTATACTGTAGTGACAAGGACGCTTTGGAACCGGCAGATGAATCTCCAGATCAGGGATCCGCGCGCACGCGAATTGGCAAGACGGCTTGCCGAGAAGCGCAAGATTTCGATGACTGAGGCGGTTATCGAAGCTCTCGAATCCGAATTGCAGCGTGAACGTCAGCGCATCCCACTCGCCAAACGGCTCGCCGTCATCGCCGAGGACTTCCGGGCCAAGGCAGGCCAGGGCGGCCGGGCTATGAGCAAGGACGAGATCGACGAGATGTGGGGACATTCCTGATGTTCGTCGACACCTCGGTGGTTGTCGCTATTCTATCGGGAGAACAGGACGCCGACGAATGGAGTAACCGGATCGAGCAAGCGCCGAGCAGGATGACCTCAGCACTTGTGGTGCTCGAAGCGGCTATGCGTCTGTCTACCAAGCTTTCGGTCGAGCCGCTGGTTGCCGAGACGGTGATCGGGGCGTTCCTGCACGAGGCCAATATCGAGATTGTACCGATCGGCGCCGGCGAAGCCAGACTCGCGGTCAAGGCCTTTTCAGACTATGGCAAGGGGCGTGGGCATCCAGCCCAGCTTAACCTTGCCGACTGCCTCTCCTATGCCTGCGCGAAAAGTCACGGCATGCCGCTGCTCTACAAGGGCAACGATTTCTCGCGAACCGATCTCGCTTAGTTTCATTTCCCGAGCTCTATCGACCTCAGCCGCGCCGCCTCCACCGCTTCGGTCAAAAGCTTGGTCAGCCGCTCCCCGCCCATCAGCACGCCAAGGGCGGCCGCCGTCGTGCCGTTCGGGCTGGTCACCTGCTGGCGCAGCACGCCGGGATCCTCGTGGCTTTCGGCGGCGAGCGAGGCGGCGCCATAGACCGTCTGCATGGCGAGCAGGCCGGCGGTCCTGGCCGGCAAGCCGGCCTTCTCGGCCGCAGCCGTCAGCGCCTCGATGAAATGGAAGATGTAGGCCGGGCCGGATCCGGACACCGCCGTCACCGCGTCCATCAGGCCCTCGTCATCGATCTCGGCCACTTCGCCGCTGGCCGACAACAGGTCGGCGACGAAACGCTTCGTCTCGTCCGACACAAGCGGGTTGGAGAACACCACCATCATGCCCTTGCCGATGGCGGCCGGCGTGTTCGGCATGCAGCGCACGATCGGCGCGCTGTCGCCCAATATGCTAGTGAACGTGGCGACCGGTGTGCCGGCGGCAACGCTGAGGAAGGTGGTGCGGCCATCGCCGAAACGCGTGTAGGCGGCGGTCACTTCGCGGATCACTTGCGGCTTTACCGCGATGACGGCGAGGGAAGGCACCGCATCGGCTGGAATTCCGGCGGCATCGGCGGCGACGCCACAGCCCAGCGCCTCGGCCCGCTTGCGCAGATCGTCATTGGGCTCGACCACGAATACGGATTGCGGTGCAAGCTTGCCGGATTTCAGCCAGCCCGAGAGCATGGCGAAACCCATATTGCCACAGCCGGCGAGAACAAGCCTGATCGTCATTTGGAAGCCTCCGCAGGAACGGCCTTCCCATAGACGCTTGCGGCGTGCCGGGAAAGCCCCGTCGAAGCCAGGTCAGGAAGGGCGGCGCGCTGCCAGCGGCCGCAGCGACACCTGCCTCAGCCCGAGCACACTGAGCACGAAGAACAGCCAGACGGGGTCGGCGCGGCGGAAGAAGAAGCTTTCGAGGAAGCCGTTCAGCGCCGCGAACAGCAGCACCATCATGAAGAAGTCGCCGAGATAGATGTTCTCCTTGCGCAGCGGGATGCGCATGTAGTCGCGCAGCGGCGCGATCAGGAAGGTGTAGACCGCCACGCAGAGCGCCGGGATCCCCATCAGCACCGCGATGTCGAGATAGCCGTCATGGCCGTGCACGATGGTCCTGATGTCCCAGGGCCGATCGAAGGGCTGGTCCTGGTTGAGCAGCAGCGGCGTTCCCCAGAAGCTTTCATAGCCGTAGCCGGTCCATGGCTTCTTCGCCAGCATGTCGCCGGCGAACTCCCACAGCGTCGTGCGCCCGGTATAGGTAAGGTCGGGAAAATAGACAGCCGCCAGGTGCTTCACCGGCGGGATGAAGACGATGCCCAGCGTGCCGACCGCCGTGGCGATGATCGCCAGCGCGAACAGGACCGGTGTGCCGAGCCGCATGCCGATCAGGCTCGGCAGCACCACGATCAGGATCGAGAACGGCACCAGTCCGACCGTCGTCTTGGAGCCGGTGTGCAGCATGAAGATCATGGCGGCGGCGAAGATGCCGGCGCCCCAGAGCTTGTCGCCGCGCCGGTAGAGATAGAGGCCGGCGAAGCTGAAGCAGGCCATGATCGGCCCGGCGATGTTCTTGTGGGTGAAGACGCCGCGCCAGAGACCGGCATGTTCGGGTTCCTGCGAGTCGGCCGTGTGCATCGCCTCATGCGGAAAGACGATCAGCCCGACATAGGAGAGGCCGATCACGACGACGGCGGTGAAGATGACGACCTTCGAGAAACTATCGGCGTCGCGCGGCAGCGCCAGGATCGTCGCCATGGTCAGGATGCCGATCAGCGTGAACGAGGCGGCGCGCATCGCCGTCGGCGGGTCGGTCGCCAGCACCACCGAAAGCATGAAGCAGCCGAGCATCAGCATCCAGGACGGGCTGAAGAGCGAGCGCGCCACGCGCGGGTCGGCGAAGGCCATCAGCGCGAAGATCGAGATCGCGCCGAGCGAGCTGAAACCCAGCTGATTGACGATGTCGCCGCCCTGGCCCGTCAACTCGGCGCCGGCCGGCTGGAAGGGCCGGAACGACACCAGGATGACGGTGAACAACAGCGCAGCGATCGCGGTCGCCACGCCCTCGCGGGTGAATGCCGCGCTGAGCGGCGCCCGCTCAGTTCTTCTCAGGCTGTCGGTATTGCTCATTGGCATATCCGAATTCGGCCATCACACGGCCAAGCGCGACATGGACGGGGTAGAGCGCCGTCGCCAACGATCCCGTCCGCGCCAGCCGAACGGCGCCGCGCAGCGGCGAGGCGGCAAGCAGCGCCAGGCTCTTGGCGAACACTTTTGCGCCGGCAAGCGGAGTGCCGGCGCGCTTCTTCTTCTCGACCAGCGTCGAGATGACGCCGTTGCGCAGGCTGCGGGCGCGGATCCAGTCTGCCTCGACGCGCCGGGCGGGCACCGTTTCGTGCACTTTGGCCTCGGCGCACCAGCCGAGCACGAAACCCTTGGCGGCCGCACGGCTGAGGAAATCGGAATCGCCGCCGCCCATGAAGTTGAAGCGGAGGTCGAGGAAGGGCGGGCCCATGGCGGTCAGCACATGGCGCCCGACCAGCAGGTTGCCGGACGAATAGAGCGCGGCGACCCGTCCCGTCTCCCGGTGGGGCGGCGCGAACACCGGGTGCTCCGCCCATCTGGCATGCGCCGGCTCAGCGAACACCGGCACCTGCGGGCCGCCGACGATGTCGGCGCCGAGCGTTTCAGCTGCCCTGCACATGCGCTCCAGCCAGTCGGGGTCGGCGATTTCGTCGTCGTCGATGACCAGCAGGTGCCGAAAGTTGGGAAAATGCAGGATCGCCGTTTGCCATCCGGCATTGTAGGCGCTGCAATTGCCGCGCTGATGCGCGACGATGACAAGACCTGACATCTCGCCGCGCTCGAAGGACGGCAGCACGGCTTTGGCGCCGTCGCGCGCCTCGGCCTCGTTCTCCATCACGATGACGGCGAAGCGTCTCGCGGTCCGCTGCGCCTTCAGCGACGCCAGCGTCGCCAGCAGCTGTTCCGGCCGCTTGAAGGTCGGCAGCGTGACGACCGTCTCGATCGTCTCGGCGGCAAGCCCAGGCGAGCGTCCCGCGATCGATACAGAACCGTCCGATGGCAAGGGGATCATGCGCTCCAGCCGCAAGGGGTGATTTTGGCCCTCGATAGCATCGCGATGATAACGTTTCGTTAATCACCTTTCACGGCGGGGTCCGCGAAACCGAGACTCCCGGTGACGATCGGGTTCACTTAATCAAGGGTTCACCCCGCTTTGCTATCTGGGTTGCACTGGATAGGTGAGATGCATCTGCTGTTCGCCACATCGATCGTGCCCGACGGCGCTCTCGCTTCGGGCTATGAGATTGCCAACGCCGCGATCATCGACGCGTTGCGGCGCGCCGGTGTGCGCGTCACCGTGGTCGGCTTCAATTGGCCGGGAAAGCCTGCGGCCGACCCCGACAACACCATCGTGCTCGGCGCCGTCGACGTGCGCACCGAAAGCGCATCACCGCTGCAGAAGCTCGCCTGGGTAGCCAAGGCGATGCTCTCCGGCCTCACCTTCGCCTCGGTCAAGCTGCGTACCGTTTCCGATGCCGAGGTCCGCGCCGCGATCGGGCGCGCCGGCCCGGTCGACGGCTATGTGCTGAACTCGGTGCAGTTCGCCGGCGCCTTCGAGACGCTCTTCGGCGACCGGCCGTCGATCTTCGTCGCCCATAATGTCGAGCACCGCTCGGCCGAGGAGAACGCCGCCAGTGCGCGAAGCCTGCTCCAGCGGTTCCTGTTTCGCCGCGAGGCGAGGCTGCTCAAGGTCATGGAAGAGCGGCTCTGCCGCCAGGCGCGCTTCGTCTTCACCCTGGCCGAGGAAGACCGCGCGGCATTGGGCGTCGCCTCCGCCGATCGCTCGGCCGTGCTGCCGCTGGTGACCCGCACCCTTGCGCCGGCGCCGGCCGGTTCGCGGCGCATCGACTGTGACGCTGCCCTGATCGGCACCTGGACCTGGCAACCGAACCGCATCGGGCTCGACTGGTTCCTGCAAAAGGTCGTACCGCATCTGAGGCCCGATTTCCGCATCAGGATCGCCGGCGGCATGCCCTCGGGCATCACGTCCACCCATCCCGGCGTCGAATTCGTCGGCCGCGTGCCCGACGCGCAGGACTTCGTGCGCGCCGCCGCCGTCATTCCGCTGATCAGCACCGCCGGCAGCGGCGTGCAGCTCAAGACCATCGAGACTTTCGAGCTCGGCCTGCCGTCCGTCGCCACCAGCCGCTCGCTGCGCGGCATCGGTCATCGCCCGGACAATTGCGTCGTCACCGACGATCCGATCGCCTTTGCCGCCGCGCTCGAGGCCGCCGCCGCGAAGGGCAGGGATGTCGATGGCAGCGCCTTCCATCGCCGGCAGGTCAAGGCGCTCGATGCCGCGATCAGGCTCGGCCTGGAGAAGCTCGGGTCGGTCGGGCAGGAGGCGTTCGCATGAACATGCACGCCACCGGCAAGGCGTTCGGGTCCGACACGTTGAAGACCATCCTCGGCATTCCCGTGCTCGCCATCCGCTGGGACGACGCGATCGCGCTGCTGACGCGGCTGGTCGCCGAGCGGCGCTTCACCAAAGTCAGTTTCCTCAACGCTCACAATGCCAACATCGCTTGCACCGATCCGGTCTTCGCCGAGGCGCTGGACGATTTCCTCATCCTGCCCGACGGCATCGGCGTCGACATGGCGGCCAAGCTGCTCTATGGCGCGCCGTTTCCGGACAACCTCAACGGCACCGACTTCGTGCCTGCCTTCCTGCAGGCCTCGTCGCGGCCGCTGACCGTCGGCCTGCTCGGCGCCACCCGCGTCAACGCCGAGGCGGCATCGGTCAAGCTTGCCGCGCTCGCCGTGCAGCACAGGTTCGTGGTCATCCATGACGGCTATTTCTCCGCCGCCGAGGAGCCGACGATCGTCGACAGGATCGCTGCCTTGCGGCCGGACGTGCTGCTCGTCGCCATGGGCGTGCCGCGCCAGGAATTGTGGATCGCGCGCCACATCGACGCCCGCCACTGCACGCTGCCGATCGCCGTCGGCGCGCTGCTTGATTTCCTGAGCGGCACGGTGCCGCGCGCGCCGCTGTGGATGCGCCGTCTGAGGCTCGAATGGCTGTTCCGGCTGCTGATCGAGCCAGGTCGCCTCTGGCGCCGCTACGTCGTCGGCAATCCGCTGTTCCTGTGGCGCGTCGCCAGGCAGAAACTCTCGGGCGCCGGAGCGCGTCCTTGAACAGCCGCTTCGTCCCGGGCGCAGCGACAGAAGTCCAGCGGCTTCCGCAGGCGCCGACGGCCGCGGTGGTGACCGCCAGCTACGCGCCGGATTTCGAACGCTGCCGGCTGCTGTGCGAGACGATGGACCGGCAGCTTTCCGGTGTCGCGCGCCACTACATACTGGTCGAGCATCGCGACGTGGTGCTGTTTCGCCAATTGGAGAACGCCCGCCGCATCGTCGTCGACGAACGCGATCTGCTGCCGCGCTGGCTGCATGTCGTCGACGACCCGCTCAGCCTGTTTCGCCGCCGCGTCTGGCTCAGCCTGAAGACCCAGCCGCTGCGTGGCTGGCATGTGCAGCAGCTCCGCCGCATCGCCATCGCCGCGCACGCGGCGGAGGACGTGCTGATCTTCTGCGATTCCGACGTCGCCTTCCTCCGGCCGTTCGACGCCAACGCCTTCTGGCGCGACGGCAAGGTGCGGCTGTTCCGGCGTGACGGCGTCCTGGCGAACGACGGTCATGACGAACATCGCATCTGGTCGCGCAATGCCGGCGCGGCGCTCGGCATCGACGCCTCGAAGATCTCCGCCCACGACTACATCTCGACGCTGATCGCCTGGCGCCGCGAAACCGTGACGGCGATGTGCGACCGGATCGAGAAGCTGCATGGCCGCGACTGGGTCGCGGTTCTCGGCTCGGCGCGCCGGTTCTCCGAATGCATGATCTACGGCCGCTATGTAGACGACACGCAGGAGGCGGCCGGCCATTTTCACGGTTCGGAAGAATTCTGCCGCGTCCACTGGACCGGCGAGGCGCTGTCGGACGACGACTTCCGCCGTTTCGTTGCCGCCATGGCGCCCGAACAGGTGGCGATCGGCATGCAGTCCTTCATCGGCACCGACATCGGCCGCATCCGCCGCCTGATCGGGCTCGACTAGCCCAGGCAGGAATTAGATGGCCTTGGCCGGCCTGCGCATCGCCGAGTAGGTGAGAAACGCCGAGGCGAGATAGAGCAGCAGGAAGACGACGTTGAGCGACAGCACCAGATTGGATGTGTCGGCGATCGTCGTCAGCACATAGATCAGGAGCACCGCCTTCAGCCCGGCGAGCAGGCCGAGATTGAGCGCCCGGACGGCGGTCTGGCCGCGCGCGAACAGCAACTCGGCCTGGTACTCGACCAAATTGCGCAGGCCGGGCACGCAAATGGCCAGCGCCACCAGCGGCGCCGCCTCCGCGACATTCCTGCCCAGCGCGTTGGGGAAGAAATGCAGCACGATGCCGAGCGCGGCGAGCGCCAGCGTCGAGACCAGGAACACGCCGCCCTCGATGCCGCTCTTGACGGCCAGCCGCGACAAGAGCTCCGGTGCCCGCATCATCCGCTGCACCAGCATCATCGAGAAGGTGCGGATCGGGATCGCCGTCAGGTCGACGAGGCGCATGATGATGGCGTAGATGCCGGCGAGGTGGGCGCCGCCGATCGACAGCACCAGCAGCTTGTCGAACTCCATCTGCAGGTAGAACAGCACCTCGGCGCCGGCGACATAGATCGAGTCGGCGAGCCGCCTGAGATAAAGCTCGGTGCGCAGTCGCAGCCGCTGGCGCGGATAGAAGAAGCCGAAGGCGATGGCGAGCGAAGCCGCGTTGGCGCCGATGTAATACCAGGACCAGACGCCGACGCTGTGCTGCGCCGCCAGCATGAACAGCACCGCGCCGAGCGCCCTTAGCGCCGTCGCCAGGATCGCCAGCACGGCGGCCCGGCCGAACTTGCCGAGCCCGTTGTTGACGATCAGCGCCACCTCGACCGGCCGCCACAGCAGCGCCTCGGCGAAGACGACGGCGGCGAACACCGGCAGCGGCACGGCGCCGGCGAAGAAGATCAGGTAGACGACGTAGGATGCCGCCGCCAGCACCGGCAGCGAGACGGCGCCGAGCAGCAGGAAGCCTGCGGTGAAGGCGCCGATCAGATTGGGGCGGATCGTGGCGGTGCGGTAGAGCGCCGAGATGAAGCCGAAGGCGAGGATGCGCGACAGCATGACGCCCGCCGCCGAAGCGGTGGCGAACATGCCGAATTCGGCGATCGACAGCGTGTTCGCGAGCGCGATGAAATAGGCGAGCGAGAACACCAGCCGCCCGCCCGCGCCGCTGATCGCCGAGAAATAGTCGAAAACCAGCTTCCGGCGCGCGGCCACGAAGGCGCCGATCCGGGCGAGGCTCCGCCTCTGCTCTATGTCGCTGGCTTGGGTCATAGGTGCGCCGGACCATAGGCCGGAAAGCTTAACGTGCCGTTCTGGAGCGGCTTCGATTGCGCTCGAAAACCATGCAATCAAAGCGCGAAAACTCTCCGCTCCGGGACCGAAAATTAACCTTTTGTTTTCTATGCCTGTTTAGCGTGGCTTAACGATTGGCCGACCGCCTCTCCCAAGCCGCCGAAGAGTAAAGCTCCAAGACAATGGTCGACAGGGACAACCGTGAGGATTGGAGGCGCGAGCGCTCGCTGCTGGCGCTCGGCGAGGCTATGCGCGGCGAGGACGATGCCTCGCTGGTGGCGATCGGCGACCGCGCGAACCAGTCATGGCGCGAGGATGCGGCGGAGCGCCACCGGCTTGCACGCGCGCAGCGCGAGACCCGCTCGGCACCGTCCGCCGACACCGAGCCGGGCGGCCTTCAGGCCGACCACCAACCGATATCTCACGAGCCGCGCATCGGGGATGACTGGACCGCGCGAACTGGTTACGCACGCGCCCAGGCGCGCGAGGAGCCGGAGGAACTTTCGCATGGTCGCGCGCCTCAGGCCGCGCTCGATCCGCGACAGGCCTCAAACGCGCGACAGCCCGCATTCGAGGATGCCGACGACCAGCAGTGGAAGCCGCTGATCGATCCGATGCAGGTCGTGCGCGGCATTGCCCGCTCGAAGGCGCTGATCCTTTCGACGACGATCCTCGGCGCGGCGCTCGGCGTCGCCATCGCTCTGTCGACGCCGAAGAAATACGAGGCCACCGCCGAGCTCATCGTCGATCCGCGCGACCTCAAGCTCACCGATCGCGATCTCACCCAGAACGTGGTCGCGTCCGACGCGACGCTGGCGATCGTCGAGAACCAGGTCCGCGTGCTCACCTCCGGCACGGTCCTCAACAAGGTCGTCGACAAACTCAACCTCACCAACGATCCCGAGTTCAACGGGCAAGGCTCCGGCGGTCTTGGTGTCATGTCGATGATCCGTTCGATCCTGTCGCGCCATGATGCCGGAGCCGCCGACGAGGGCCGCCGCCGTGCGCTCGCCGTCGGCAATCTGGCGGAAAGCCTGTCGGTCGAGCGCGGCGGCAAGACCTTCGTCATCTCGGTCGGCGCCACCACCCAGAATGGCGAGAAGTCGGCCCTCATCGCCAACACGATGACCGACGTGTTCCTGCAGACCTTCGGCCAGATCCAGTCCGACACCGCCGGCCGCGCCACCGACGAGCTGACGGCGCGGCTCGACGAATTGCGCAAGGGCGTCGAGGCGGCCGAGCGCAAGGTCGAGGATTACCGCGCCACGCACGACCTCGTCGACGCGCAGGGCCATCTGATCAGCGACGACCAGATGCTGAAGCTCAACGAGCAGCTTTCCGTCGCCCGCGCCCGCACGCTGGAGCTCAACGCGCGGGCGGCTTCGGCGCGTTCGCTCAGCGTCAATTCGGTTCTCAACGGCACTTTGCCGGAGGAGATCAACTCCAACACCATGGGCGAGCTGCGCGCGCAATATGCGGCGCTGAAGCAGGAAGCCGACCGCGCCGCGGTACGGCTCGGGCCGCGCCATCCCGAACTGCAGGCGCTCAGCGCCCAGCTTGCCGGCGCGCGCGACCGCATCGCCGGCGAATTGCAACGCATCGCCTCCTCGCTGCAGGTCGACCTGAAGCGCTCCGTCCAGCTGGAGCAGGACCTTGCCTCCCGCCTGGCGCAGGCCAAGGTGCAGAGCGGCGACGTCAACAACGCCCTGGTCTCGCTGCGCGAGCTGGAACGCGAGGCCGCCGCCAAGCGCTCGGTCTACGAGGCTTTCCTGCTGCGCGCCAAGGAGACCGGCGAGCAGAAGGATATCAACACCGCCAATATCAACGTCATCTCCAAGGCCTTCGCACCGCTCGAGGCCAAGGGGCCGTCGCGCGCCATGCTGGCGCTTGCCGGCCTGCTGCTTGGTTTTGCCGCGGGCGTCGGGCTCGGCGGCATGCGCGGCGCCTATGAGAGCCTGCGCGAAACCGCGACCTCGCGCTCGCGTCGCCGCGCAAACGAGGACCACAGGCCGGCGGTCGAGGACAAGGTCTATCGGGCGCCACCTCCTGTTCCGCTGCCACGGTCGCAGCCGCGCGCTCCGTCGCCGCCTGCGCCATCGCCCGCCGCGACCACCGGAGCCGAACGTTCGGGGCCGGTTGGCGCCTTGCTTACGGCGGTGCGCGAGATGATGCCCGGCAAAAGGCAAAAGCACGTCGATCCCGGCAAGGTCACGGAACGGCCCGCGGCCTATCAGCCGCGTCAATTCCAGCAGGACGAGCCGCCTCGGCGGCCGGCCACCTATTCCTCTCCGCGCACACAGGCCTATGACGATGAGCCCGGCTATCGGCCGGCACGGCCCGAACAGACACCGCCGGCCAGCCATGCCTATCCGCCGGCGGCAACTTCGTCTGGCGGGCAGGGGACCAATCCTCGGGATCAACTGGCGCCGCAGGCGCCGAACACCGACGAGCAGCAAGGCCAGATCGACGAGATCCGCGAAAGCCTGCGCGAATTCCGCGAAGCGGTGCGCGAGCTCACCGAAAGCCGTTCGAACCGCCGCTATTTCTAAATCCCGACCCATCCGATAAAAGCGGCCGGTTTCGAGTTTACGGCATGCGACGGCGTTTTGACGGGATTGCCCGCCGGAATTTTCGTGAAAATGCCGCTCGACATGTCGCCCGAACCGCGCGGGTTTCGGGTCTGTGAAACAATGAGACAAGGCGGTCGCATGAGTCCCAAGGATGCGACGTGCTTTGATGGAAGAGTTGAAGGTGGTTCATGGCCGAAGTGATTGACGGAAAGAGCGTCGCCGAAGACGTGGTTGGCAAGGTCAAGGCGCTGACCGCGGAACTGGCGGGCAAGGGCGCGACCAAGCCCGGCCTCGCCGTGGTGATCGTCGGCGAGGATCCGGCGAGCCAGGTCTATGTCGCCTCGAAATCGCGCACCGCCAAGGAATGCGGCTTCCACTCGCTGCAGCACACGCTGCCGGCCGAGACCTCGGAGGCCGAATTGCTCAAGATCATCGGTGACCTCAACGCCGACCCGTCGATCCACGGCATCCTGGTGCAGCTGCCGCTGCCGGGCCACATCGATTCCGGCAAGGTCATCCAGACCATCGCGCCGGAGAAGGATGTCGACGGCTTCCACTTCATCAATGTCGGCAAGCTCGGCACCGGCGAGCTGGAGACGGCCTTCGTGCCCTGCACCCCGGCCGGCTCGATGCTGCTGATCGAGCGCGTGCGCGGCAAGGACCTGTCCGGCCTCAACGCCGTCGTCGTTGGCCGCTCCAACATCGTCGGCAAGCCGATGGCCAACCTCCTGCTTGCCGCCAACTGCACCGTCACCATCGCCCACAGCCGCACCAAGGACCTGCCGGCGCTTGCCCGCACCGCCGACATCCTGGTCGCCGCGGTAGGCCGTCCGGAAATGGTCAAGGGCGACTGGGTCAAGCCCGGCGCCACCGTCATCGATGTCGGCGTCAACCGCATCCCGGCGCCCGAGAAGGGCGAGGGCAAGAGCCGCCTCGTCGGCGACGTCGCCTATGCCGAAGCGGCCAAGGCGGCCGGCGCCATCACCCCGGTGCCCGGCGGCGTCGGGCCGATGACCATTGCCATGCTGATGGCGAACACTGTAGCTTCCGCCTACCTTGCGGCCGGGTTGAAGCGGCCGTCCTTCTGACCGGGAAGCAGCCTACTTGCCGAACCATTCCATTCCCATCGAACGGCCGGTCGCGAACGATTCCGTTCAGGGTGGTCGTCAGTTCGGGTTCCTGCTGGTCGACAAGTTCTCGATGTTCTCGCTGGCCGCGGCGATCGACTGCTTTCGCTCGGCCAACCGCTTGCTTGGCCGCGACGTCTATGGCTGGACGACCATCTCGGCGGATGGCGACGCCGTCATGGCCTCCAACGGCCTGCCGCTGAAGATCGATTATTCCGTCGCTGATATGCCGCCGGTCGACATCCTGTTCGTGTCGGTCGGCCTCTCCATCGAATTCCCGGGCAAGAGCAAGGTGCTGGCGGCGCTGCGCAGCTGGGGCAGGCGCGGCAACGCGCTCGGTGCGCTCTCGGTCGGCTCCTATCTGCTTGCCGAGGCCGGCCAGCTCGACGGCTATCGCTGCACCATCCATTGGGAGAACCGCGCCGGCTTCATGGAGCGTTTCCCGGACATCAACTGCACCGGAAATGTCTTCGAGATCGACCGCAAGCGTTACACCTGCGCCGGCGGCACCACCTCGATCGACCTGATGCTGGAGATCGTGCGCACCGATTTCGGCTCCAACCTCGCCAACGGCGTCGCCAACCAGTTCCAGCACGAGCGCATCCGCTCGGCTGGCGACCGCCAGCGCGTCGGGCCGGAGCGCGACCTCACCGGCAAGTCGGAGAAGCTCAGGCGCATCGTCGAGCTGATGGCCGATCACCTCGACGAGCCGCTGTCGGCGGTCCAGCTCGCCAAGTCGGCGGGCCTGTCGGTGCGCCAGGTCGAGCGCCTGTTCCTGCGCCATTTGAGCGTCACGCCGGGGCGTTACTACATGCGGCTCAGGCTGGAGCGGGCGCGCGAACTGCTGCGCCAGACCAACATGCCGATCCTCGACGTGGCGATCGCCACCGGCTTCACCTCGCACTCCTATTTCGCGCAGAGCTACCGGCTGCAGTTCGGCCGCCCGCCGTCGGAAGAGCGCCGCACCACCTACTGAGCGATGAGCCGCCGTCCGTGGTGCCTGTGCGCAAGGCCGCGTGCGGGCTTGTCTCCACAGGCCGGGTCAAATACCTTCGCGCCGCGGACCAGAGGGGTTTCCTAGGAGAGTTTCATGATGCGATTGGCACGGAGCGTCGCCACGGCGATCCTCCTTTTGTCGACGACCACGTTCGGCTTTGCCGCCAACAAGGTCATCATCATTCTCGATGCGTCGGGCTCGATGTGGGCGCAGATCGACGGCAAGCCGAAGCTCGAGATCGCGCGCGAATCGCTGCGCACCGTGCTGCAGTCGGTGCCGGGCGACGACGAGATCGGCTTCATGGCCTACGGTCACCGCCAGAAGGGCAGCTGCGAGGACATCGAGCTGATCGTGCCGCCACAGGCGGGTTCGGCGAGCGCCATTTCGGCCGCCGCCGACAGCATGAAATTCCTCGGCAAGACGCCGCTGACCGCAGCCGTCAAGCAGGCGGCCGAGGCGCTGAAATACACCGAGGACAAGGCAACCGTCGTCCTCATCACCGACGGGCTCGAGACCTGCGGCGGCGACACTTGCGCGCTGGGCAAGGAACTGGAGGCTTCCGGCGTCGACTTCACCGCCGATGTCGTCGGCTTCGGCCTGACCGCCGACGAGGGCAAGCAGATCGCCTGCCTCGCCGAGAACACCGGCGGCAAGTATATCCAGGCCTCGGACGAAAAGGCGCTGCAGGAAGCGCTGGTCGAGACCGTGGCGGCGCCGGCCCCGGCGCCTGCCCCCGAACCTGCCCCGGCTCCGGCGCCCGAGCCCGCCAAGCCGGAATTCAATTTCATGCCGAGCGTCGTCCTGGCCGAAGGCGGCCCGGACATCAGCGACAACAGCAATGCCTGGGAGATCTACAAGGCCAACGCCGACGGCACGCGCGGCGATCAGGTCATGACCGAGTATGGCGAGCTCAAGACCAATCTCGAGCCGGGCAACTATGTCGTCGTCGGTCGCGCCGACGAGGCCAAGGTCGAGCAGAAGCTCAAGGTCGAGGCCGGCCAGGTCTACAAGCCGCTGTTCACGCTGAATGCCGGCACGCTGATCATTCATCCGCACGCCAGCCAGGGCGCCGAGATCAGCGGCGAGGCCCGCGTCGACTTCGCCTATCCGGGCGGCAGCACCACCCATTATGGCGACGCCAAAGCCACGGTGCCGGCGGGCGAGCAGAAGGTGACGGTGCAGATCGGCGCCGGCACGGTGACCGAGACCGTTCAACTGGCCGCCGGGCAGACCGTCGAAAAGGATATCGTCGTCGGCGTCGGCCATGCCGTGCTCAATGCCTACTACACGGCGGGCGGCGACAAGGCGGACAATTCGGGCATCGGCTTCGAGATCGTCAAGGCCAAGAAGAAGATCGACGGCACGCGCGAAAGCGTCGAGCACTCCTACGGGCCGGACAGCAAGTTCTGGCTGCCGCCGGACGACTATGTCGCGATCACCACATTCGACATCGCCGTCGTCGAGCAGCCCTTCAGCATCAAGGCTGGCGACAACCAGGACGTTAAGGTGACGCTCGACGCCGGCGTGCTCGCCATGTCGGCGCCCGGCGCCTATTCCATCGAGGTGCTGTCGTCGAAGAAGGACATCGAAGGCAAGCGCAAGTCGCTCGGCCTGAGCTATGGCGAGAACTGGCAGCAGACCATCCCGGCGGGCGACTATGTCGTCGTGCGCCACGCCTCCGACCAGGGCCAGGACAAGGAGACGCCGGTGACGGTCAAGGCCGGTGAACGGGCCGAGGTTACCGTCCAGTAGGCACTGCGGTCAGCGAACGACGGAAAAGGGCAGCTCTCGGCTGCCCTTTTTCATGGACGAATTGCCGCTCAGGCGTTCCCGAAAGCCGCGGCGCCATGATCGGCGCGGCCGACGAGTTGCCGGAACCCTGCGAACAGCTCGCGGCCGAAGCCGAACTCGTTGCCGATGAGGTCGGCATCCGCAGTGCGCCGCAGCGCGAATTCCGCGCCCGGCACCAGCACTTCCAGCGTGCCGGCATCGGCGTCGAGCCGGATGATGTCGCCGTCATGGATCCTGGCGATCGGGCCGTCCTCGACCGCTTCCGGCGTGACATGGATCGCCGCCGGCACCTTGCCAGACGCGCCCGACATGCGCCCATCGGTCACCAGTGCCACGCGCTGGCCGCGATCCTGCAGGATGCCGAGCACGGTGGTCAGCTTGTGGAGCTCCGGCATGCCGTTGGCTTTCGGCCCCTGGAAGCGGATGACGGCGATGAAATCGCCGGTGAGCGTGCCGGCCTTGAAGGCCTCGTTCAGCCCCTGCTGGCTGTCGAACACTTTTGCGGGCGCCTCAATGACGCGTCGCTCCGGCTTCACGGCGGAAGTCTTGATGACGGCATGGCCGAGATTGCCGCCAAGCACCTTCAGGCCGCCGGTCGGCTGGAATGCCTTGCCGAAAGGCGCCAGCACCTTCTCGTCGCCGCTTTCCAGCGGCGAGGCCTCACGCACCACGCCGCCATCGGCGCCGAGCCTGGCCTCGACCGCATAGGGGCGCAACCCTTCGCCCCACACCGTCTGCACGTCCTCGTGCAATATACCCTCGTCGAGCAGTTCGCGGATCAGGAAGCCGAGCCCGCCGGCGGCGTGGAAATGGTTCACATCGGCAAGCCCGTTCGGATAGACGCGGGCCAGCAGCGGCACCGCTTCCGACAGGTCCGAAATGTCCTGCCAGGTCAGCGCGATCCCGGCGGCGGCGGCCATCGCGATCAGGTGGATCGTGTGGTTGGTCGAGCCGCCGGTCGCATGCAGGCCGACGACGCCGTTGACGATCGAGCGCTCGTCGATCATGCGGCCGACCGGCGTGTAGTCGTTGCCGAGCGCGGTGATCGACAGCGCGCGCCTTGCCGCTTCCCTGGTCAGCGCGTCGCGCAGCGGCGTGCCCGGATTGACGAAGGAGGCGCCCGGCGTGTGCAGGCCCATGATCTCCATCAGCATCTGATTGGAATTGGCGGTGCCGTAGAAGGTGCAGGTGCCCGGCCCGTGATAGGATTTGGACTCCGCCTCGAGCAGCTCGGCCCGTCCCGCCTTGCCCTCGGCGTAGAGCTGGCGGACCTTGGCCTTCTCGTCATTCGGCAGGCCGGTGGTCATCGGTCCTGCCGGCACGAACACCGCCGGCAGATGGCCGAAGGTGAGCGCGGCGATCACCAGTCCCGGCACGATCTTGTCGCAGACGCCGAGGAAGACGGCCGCGTCGAACATGTTGTGCGACAGCCCGATCGCCGCCGCCATGGCGATCACGTCGCGCGAGAACAGCGACAGCTCCATGCCGGGCTGCCCTTGCGTGACGCCGTCGCACATCGCCGGCACTCCGCCGGCCACCTGCGCGATTCCGCCCGCCTCGCGCGCCGCTTCCTTGATCAGCGCCGGATAGGTCTCGAAGGGCTGATGCGCCGACAGCATGTCGTTGTAGGAGGTGATGATGCCGAGGTTGGGCACCCGGTCGCCGCCGAGCGCGATCTTCTCGGAAGGGCTGCAGACGGCAAAGCCATGCGCAAGGTTGCCGCATGACAGCACCGCCCGGTTGGCGCTGCGGCCGGAGGCTTCTGCGATGCGGCCGAGATAGGCCTCGCGGCCGGCCTTCGAGCGTTGGCGGATGCGCTCGGTGATGGCTTCGATGTCGCGTCTGGCGGTCATGGCAACGGTCCTTTCAGGCGGGGCCCCTGAACTTTCCGGCAGCCGGGACCCTCGGTATGGTCAAAATCAGGGCGCCCAGAAAACCTCGACGGTTCTGGGTGCCGCATCGATCACGGCGCGGATGGGCTTTCGCTTTCCCGGCGCCATCGCATCCTCGAAGGCACTGCGTTTTTCCGCGCCCTCGATGTGCAGGGCGATGAAGCCGGCGGCGATGATCCTTGCCATCGACAGCGTCAGCCGGGGCTCGCCGGCGCTTGCCGCGTGCACCGGCAGCACGATCCTTTGCGAGGACGGATCCAGCAGTCGTGGCAGATCGTCGGCGTCGGGAAAGAACGAGGCGGTGTGGCCGTCGCCGCCCATCCCGAGCACGACCGCGTCGAGCGGCCAGGGCAGCGATGTCAGCGCCTCGTTGTCGGACAGCGCTGCATCCTCGATGCTTGCAGCTTCATGGTAGAGCGGCACGAAGCGCGCGGCAGCCGCGGCGTTCTGCAGGAGATTGGCGGCCACCAGCCCGGCATTCGAGCGCGGCGAGGAGGCCGGCACGAAACGCTCGTCGACCAGCGTCACCGTGACCTTGTCCCAGGCGATCGGGGTCTTCGACAGCGCCGCGAAGAACTTCGCCGGCGTCGTGCCGCCGGAAACGGCAAGCAGCGCCGTGCCGCGCTCGCTGATCGCCTTGGTCAGCCGCGCCGCGACATGGCCGGCAAGTGCTACCGCCAGCTGCTCGCGATCGGCGAAGCCATTCCAGTTGTAGGCGCCGCTCAATTGCTCTCGTGCCATGTCCGCCCATCGCGTTCGATCAGCGCGATCGAGGCCGACGGCCCCCATGTGCCGGCCGTGTAGCCTTGCGCCTCCTGCCTGGCGTTTTCCCAGGCGTTCTGGATCGGATCGATCCATTTCCAGGCCGCCTCGACCTCGTCGCGGCGCATGAACAGCGTCTGGTTGCCGCGCACCACGTCCATGATCAGCCGCTCATAGGCGTCCGGTGCGCGTCCGTCGAAGGATTGCGCGAAGCTCATGTCGAGCGGGATCTGGCGCAGCCGCATGCCGCCCGGGCCCGGATCCTTGATCATGATGAACTGCTTGACGCCCTCATCCGGCTGCAGGCGGATCACCAGCTGGTTGGCGAAGATCGGTCCGGCGCTGTCGCCAAAGATCGAGTGCGGGATCGGCTTGAACTCGATGACGATTTCCGAGACGCGGGTCGCCAGCCTTTTGCCGGTCCTGAGGTAGAACGGGACGCCGGCCCAGCGCCAGTTGGCGATCTCGGCCTTGATGGCGACGAAGGTCTCGGTGTTGCTGTCCTTGCCGAGTTCCTCGACATAGCCTTTCACCGGGCCGCCAGCGGAGGCGCCGGCGCGATACTGGCCGCGCACCGTGTGCTTCGGCGCCTCGTTGCCGTTGATGCGCTTCAGCGCCCTGAGCACCTTCAGCTTCTCGTCGCGCACGGCGTCCGCGTCCATCGAGGACGGCGCCTCCATGGCGACGAGGCACAGAAGCTGCAGCATGTGGTTCTGCACCATGTCGCGCAGCGCGCCGGCCTTGTCGTAATAGGTGACGCGGTCCTCGAGGCCGACGGTCTCGGCGACCGTGATCTGCACGTGGTCGACATTGGCCGAGTTCCACAACGGCTCGTAGAGCGCGTTGGCGAAGCGCAGCGCCATCAGGTTCTGCACCGTCTCCTTGCCGAGATAGTGGTCGATGCGGAAGATCTGGCTTTCGTGGAAGTCGTCGCCGACAAGGTCGTTGAGCGCGCGCGCCGAGGCGAGGTCGCGGCCGATCGGCTTCTCCAGCACGATGCGCGAATTCGGCGTGATCAGATTGTGTTCCTTGAGCTTGTGCGAGATGTCGCCGAACAGCGCCGGCGCTACGGCCAGGTAGAAGGCGCGGATGCGGTCGCTGTCGCCGATAGCCTTCTTCAGCTTGTCGAAGCCGGTGCCGGTGGTCGCGTCGGCCGAGACATAGGAGAGCCGGGCGAGGAACGTCTCCAGCTCCTTCGGATCGATGTCGGCGGGCTTCACATGGTCCGAGATCGCCTGCTTGGCGAAGGCCTGGAACTCGGCGTCGGTCATCTTGGAACGCGACGTGCCGATGATCCTGGTCGGCTCGGAAAACTGATGGTCGCGCTGGCGATGATAGAGCGAAGGCAGGAGCTTGCGTTCCGACAGGTCGCCGGTGCCGCCGAAAATGATGAAGTCGAAAGGATCGACGGGGATGATCTGGCTGGTCATGGTCTGTCCGTTTTGACGCCGCGCTCAGGTACGAGGCTGATATATTCTAATCGATTTAAATATTCCAGTGCCATGGTGTCACAGGTGAGAACCGGTCGCTGGTTGTCGATTGGGTTCATGTGTGCCCTTGACACTGACGTAGCCCCGGGGGCTTCTCGGCAAGCGGTGGTTCCGGGGAGCTTTCGCAGGTGCAGCATAGAGCGGGATCGCGGCGAAAGCCAAAGGAGAAATGCCTTGCTTCGGGATGATCTTCAATGAGCGAAAAAGGCACGCGTCTGGAAAACAAGGTCGCCATCATCACCGGCGCCGCATCTGGCTTTGGCGAGGGCATGGCCAGGCGCTTTGCCGAGGAGGGCGCCAGGATTGTCGTCGCCGGCCTCAATGCCAAGCGCGCCGAGCGCGTGGCCGGCGAGATCGGCGACAAAGCGATCTGGACCCAGACCGACGTGTCGCAGCGCTCCGAATTCGACGAGATGGTCTATGCCGCCACGAGCGCCTTCGGCCGCATCGACATCATGGTCAACAATGCCGGCTATACGCACCGCAACGGCGACATGCTCGACGTCGACGAGACGACCTTCGATCTGATCACGGCCGTCAACATGAAGTCGATCTACCACGCGGCGCGCGCGGTGGTGCCGATCATGGAGCGGCAGGGCGGCGGCGTCATCCTTACCACCGCTTCGACCGCCGGCCTGAGGCCGAGGCCCGGCCTCACCTGGTACAATGCCTCGAAAGGCTGGGCGATCACCGCCACCAAGTCGATGGCGGTCGAGCTGGCGCCAAAAAACATCCGCGTCAACTGCCTCTGCCCGGTCGCCGGCGAGACCGGCATGCTGGAGAGGTTCATGGGCGCCGACACGCCGGAAATCCGCGAGAGGTTCCGCGCCTCGATCCCGCTCGGCCGCCTCTCGACGCCGCTCGACATCGCCAATGCAGCACTTTGGCTCGCCTCCGACGAAGCCGCTTTCATCACCGGCGTGGCGCTGGAGGTCGACGGCGGGCGCTGCATCTGAACGGTGGGCCTGAATTGACGAGCCGCCCGGGAACTGCATAAGGCTTCTCGAGGAAGCAGGGTGGCCATGCGATGAATGCCCGATTGCGCAAGATTCGCCGAAGCCTGTGGCACCGCCACAAGATCTACAGGGCCAGGCGCGCTCGTTCAAAGAGCAAGGCGACCTTCATCGGCGTCACCGGCAGTTCCGGCAAGTCGACGGCAGCGGCGTTGCTCGGCCATATTTTGGCCAGCCATGGCCCGGTCTACACGCAGGTTCTCGCCAACGCCATCGATGCGCTGGCCAGCACGCTCTACAAGCGTATGTGGAAATCGGGCAAGGTCGACCACGTCGTGTTCGAGGCAGGCGCCTATGGCGTCGACACCATCAGGCCGATGGCGGAACTGCTCAAGCCGCATGTGGCTGTCGTCACCATGGTCCGCCTCGAACATTTGGCCAGTTTCAGGACCCTTGAGAACGTCGCCCTGGAAAAGCGCGCCCTGGTCGATGCGCTGCCACCGGGCGGTCTTGCCGTGCTCAACGCCGACGATCCGCATGTGCTCGGCATGGCTTCGGGCACCAGGCATCGCGTCGTCACCTTCGGCCGGACGGAAGATGCGGATTATCGTGTCACCGACACGCAGGCCGCCTATCCTGAAACGCTGAGCCTCAAGGTCCGGTGGAGTGGCGGCACGCTCGACCTGAAGACGCTGTTCCCGGCCGAGTATCTATGGCTGCCGACGGCGGCGGCTGTGGCCACCGCGCTGGAGCTCGGCGTGCCGCCCGAAAAAGTCGCGGCGCGCGTCGCGACGTTTCGGCCCTTGGTCAATCGCTGCCAGGTGCTCGTTATCGAGGACGGTCCGCACTTCCTGGTCGACACCGCCAAGGCTCCCTGGCATTCGATCAACCTCGCCATCGACATGGTGGCCAAGGCCAAGGTCGCCTCAAAACGCATCGTTCTCGGCCAGATTTCGGATTATGTGGGTTCGACCAGAAAGTACCGTGACGCCTATAACACCGCGCGCGAGGTCGCTGGCCAGGTGATCTATGTCGGCGACAACGCGCATCGCTCGGGCGCCGGCCAGGCCGACCGCGATGGCGGCCGGTTCGTCGAATTGCGAACGCCCAAGGAAGTCTCCGACCACATCAGGAAAACGGCAGTACCGGGCGAACTGATCCTGCTCAAGAGCTCGTCCAACCTTCACCTCGAGAGGGTCGCGCTCGCCTGGACCCACGATGTCAAATGCTGGGTCCCGGTTTGCGGCAAAAGGTCTGGATGCCAGGGATGCGGCCTGTTCGAAGTGCCCTTCGAGCAACATCGCGCCCACGTCAGAAAGCGCAGGCGGGCCCGGCTATGGCAGTGGCTTCGGCTGACCGGCGGCGATGAGTCTCTCAGGCGCCGGTCTTGATGTAGGTCTTGTAGACCCAGCCGCGCTTGCCGTTATAGACGATCTGGCACCACTTCTTGCAGCTTATGACCTGCACCGAGGTCTTCGCGGGCACGGTGACCATGGCCGCCGCTTTCTGTTTCGGGCCGGCCCGCATGGTGACGGCCCGCAGGATGCGTCCGGTACTGGCCGCGCTGGCTTGTTGAGGCTTTGGCTTGGCATCGTCGCCTGCGGATGCCTGCGCTTCCGGCGCCTGCGGGTCCGGCGCGGGAATGGCGGCGGTCTTGGCGCCGTCGGGATCGTCCTTTGCCGGCGCCGCGCTGGGCGCGGCCACCTTGGACAGCAAGGCGGTGGCGTCTGATTGCGGCGCCGGTTCGGCGAATGCCGTGTCGGTTGGCTTGGCGGTCTCTTCGACCTGTCGGCCTGCCGCCTGATCGGCTGGAGCAGGCGCGGGGTCGTTGGACGCGGTCTTGGTGCCCGGTGCGGTCCAGCGCGGGTCGTTGGACGCCAGCGCCGGTATCTTGGCTTCCTTGGCGGCGACGACGGCCGACACCGCGTCGGCCTTGCGCGCCGCCTGCGGCGCCACTGCGATCGCCGTGGCGTTCGCGCTGACGGGGGCGATCTTGGTTGTCTTGACCGGGATTGTCGGGACGCTTTGCGCCGGGCTGGCAATCGCTTGCCGGTCGCTGGCCGGCAGCGCCAGCCACAACGCAATCCCCGCCACGCCGAGCAGGGCCGCGGTGCCGACAGCGGCAATCACCAGATGCGAATTGGACCGCACGCCCTGCCAGAACGTGGGCCGCCTGTCATAGCCGAACTGCATTGCAAAGTGCCGCCGTTCCGGCGCGCCGAAACTGAAGGGCTCGTTCACTCTAACCACCTCCAATAGGTGGGCCGACGTTCTTTCGATCGGTGCCGGAGGTCCGGCGGTGATCGGCATCGGTCCCAAAAACACAAGCGGGCGGGCCCGCGAAAGTCCCCGTCTTACAGCCCAGAACCCGCATCCTTTGCCGGTGATTGTGGCATCAGTGCGCCCTTGCAATGAATTCTGCACCCTTGTTAAGGATTCCGCAACATCTCGAATTGGCACGAACTGCCGAATGGAATCAGGCAGATAGGCCGGAAGCTCCGTTCCGGCCGGTGCTTCCCTTGCGTCAGATCCTGTCGCGCAGGGCGAACCAGCTGAGCGCCAGGAACAGCAAGGGCGCGCGGAAACGCCGGCCGCCGGGGAAGGGCGGGACCTTCAGATCCTCAATCAGCTTCAGCCGGTCGCGGTTGCCGAGCACGGTCTCGGCATAGAGCTTGCCGAAGAAGTTCGACAGCATGACGCCGTGGCCGGAATAGCCGCCGACCGAGATGACATTGGGCATCACTTCGCGCACGAATGGCTTGCGCGGCACGGTGATGCCGACATAGCCGCCCCAGCCGTGCGTGATCTCGACATCCTTCAACTCCGGATAGAGTTCCGCGATCTGGCGGCGGATATGGATGTGGATGTCCTTCGGATCGTTGACCGCGTAGACCTCGCGCCCGCCGAACAAAAGCCGGCCGTCTTTCGACTTGCGGAAGTAGCGCACGACGAAGCGGGAATCGTCGACCGACTCGCCGCCCGGCAGCACGGTCGAGGCCGATCCGAGCGGCACTGTGGCGCCGATGAAGGAGCCGATCGGCATGATGTGGGCGGCGCTCACCGGCTCGAGCGTGCCGCCATAGGCGTTGACGCCGATCAGGCATTTCTCGGCCGTGATCGTGCCTTTCGGCGTCGTCACCCTCACCTTGCCGCCGCCGGAGACGATGCCGGTCGCCGGCGTCCGCTCGAACAGCTGCGCGCCGGCCCCGGCCGCTGCTTTCGCCGTGCCGATCACCAGCTTCAGCGGGTGGATGTGCCCGGTGCCGGTGTCGCGCGTGCCGCCGAAATAGCGCGTCGAGCCCAGCCGCTCTGCGGCTTCCTTCGCGTCCATGAAGGAAATGTGCGGGTAGCCGAAGCGGCTCGCCATGATCTCGGCATGCGCCTTGTAGTCGTCGACATAGCGCTGCTTGTGCGCCACCGACAGCTGGCCAGGCATGTAGTCGATCTCGATCCTGTTGACGGCGGCAAATTCGAGCAGATGCGCCTTGGCCTCCTCGGCGAGGTCGAACAGCGCCTTGGCGCGGGAAAGGCCGTATTCCGCCTCCATCTCCTCGGCCCAGGCGCGCTGGCCGGTACCGAGCTGGCCGCCATTGCGCCCCGAAGCGCCGTCGCCGAACCGATGCGCCTCGATGAGCACGACATTGCTGCCGGCCTTCGCCAGATGCGCCGCCGCTGACAGGCCGGTGAAGCCGCCGCCGACGATGACGACATCGCATTGGCGGTCGCCGTCGAGAGCGGGGTATTCGGGCCGTGATCCGGCCGTGTCCTCGTACCAGGACCGGCCGGGGGATACTGGGGATTGGTAGGGCATGATTGAGTAGGGGAGTAGGGGAGTAGGGAAGTAGGGAAGTAGGGAAGTAGGGGATAGGGGAGCTAGTCGGCTGAGAGTTTGCGGATCAGAAGGCGAAGAAGCTTCCCGACACTTTCGGTCCCCTCCAACAATGAAACCGTCGTCGGTTTCGACGCGATACCGGTACGCTCGGCAATCAAGATCTGTGTCTCCAATTCCTTTAGTGACCCTTGGGCGATGCGGAGAAATTGCTGATAGGAACCGCGGATCTCTCTGCCGTAACCCTCAGCTATATTCGCCGGTATCGAGCTGGCTGCACGGCGCACCTGGCTGGTCAAACCATAAAGTTCCTCCTTCGGCCAGGATTTCGTTGCGCCATACACTGCCACGGCGAGATCCATCGCTTGCTGCCAAACAATCAGGTCCTTGTAGGAACCTGTTTTCTCATTCATTCGCCCTACTCCCCTACTCCCCTACTCCCCTAAACATTCAGCAACAAATACTCCCGCTCCCACGGGCTGATCACTTCCATGAAGGTCTCGAACTCGGCCCGCTTGATCGCCGCATAGGTCGCGGTGAAGGACTTGCCGAGGATGGAGCCGAGGTCCTCGTCGGCCTCGAACAGGTCGACGGCCTCGAGCAGGCTGCGCGGCAGGTCGATCTCATCGGCGTTCGCGGTGGTCAGCACCGGAGGCTCGGCCTTGACCTTGTTGATCATGCCGATCAACCCGCAGGCGAGTGACGCGGCGAGCGCCAAATAGGGGTTGGCGTCGGAGGACGGGATGCGGTTTTCGACGCGCCGCGCCGCCGGATCCGAGCGCGGCACGCGGAAAGCCGTGGTGCGGTTGTCGTAGCCCCATTTGTTGTTGACCGGCGCCGAGGCCGCCTGCGTTAGCCGCCGGTAGGAATTGACATAGGGCGCGAACATCACCAGCGCGTTCGGCACATGCTTCTGCATGCCGCCGATGAAGTGGAAGAAATCGTCCGTCTCTGAACCGTCCTCGGCCGAGAAGACATTCCTGCCGGTCTTCCTGTCGACGATCGACTGATGGATGTGCATCGCCGAGCCCGGCTGGCCCTGGATCGGCTTGGCCATGAAGGTGGCGTAGATCTCGTGCTTGAGCGCTGCCTCGCGGATGGTGCGCTTGAACATGAACACCTGGTCGGCGAGCTCGATCGGGTCGCCGTGGCGCAAATTGATCTCGAGCTGGCCGGCGCCTTCCTCGTGGATCAGCGTGTCGATCTCCAGGCCCTGTCCTTCGGAGAAGTGGTAGATGTCGTCGATCAATTCGTCGAACTCGTTGACGCCGGCGATCGAATAGCCGGCGCCGCCGCCGATCGGCCGTCCCGAGCGCCCGACGGGCGGCGTCAGCGGATAGTCCGGATCGGGGTTCTTGCGCACCAGGTAGAACTCGATCTCGGGCGCCACCACCGGCTTCAGCCCGCGATCGGCGTAGGCGGCGAGCACGCGCTTCAAGACGTTGCGCGGCGTGAACTCGACCGAGCGGCCGTCCTGGTGGACGAGGTCGCAGATGACAGCCGCCGTCGGGTCCTCTTCCCACGGCACCACGGTCAGCGTCGAAAGGTCGGGCATCAACTTGAGGTCGCCGTCGTCCTCTGGATAGTGGAAGCCGTTGCCGTCCTCCGGATAGCCGCCGGAAATCGTCGTCATGAACACCGCCGAGGGCAGCGCCAGCGAGGTGTTGGAGGTGAATTTCTTCGACGGCATCATCTTGCCGCGAGCAACGCCGGCCTGGTCGGGCGTGATGCATTCGATGTCTTCGATGCCGCGCCATTCGAGCCAGGCGCTGACTTCCTTCCAGTTCTTGACGCCACGTTGGCTTTTCACGAAGGCAGGCGTACGGGCGCGTCCTCCGCGGCTCGACGGACGGACTTCCTTTTTTGCAGGCGGCATCAGTCACCAGATTGGGTTGCGGATGGCGAAGTATAGCCGTGGCCGGCGATGGAAGGGAAGGGGAGCCGCTCGACCGGCCGCCGCTGTTGAAATTCGCGGCGGTGAGCTTAGGTTCGACGCCTCGCGAAATGCGACTACCTTACGCGCCGAACGCAGGACAGCCATGACCAGCCATGAACTGACGACGATCGGCTTCGATGCCGACGACACGCTGTGGCAGAACGAGCAGTTCTTCCGCCTCACGGAAAAGCGCTTCGCAGGGCTGCTTGCCGAGCATGGCGAGGCTGATCATGTTTCGGCAAGGCTGCTCGAGGCCGAGCGGCGCAACCTTGCCGTCTACGGTTTCGGCATCAAGGGCTTCACGCTGTCGATGATCGAAACCGCCATCGAGGTCAGCGGTGGCCGCGTGCCGGGGTCGGTCGTCGCCGAGATCCTTGCCGCCGGACGCGAGATGCTCAGTCATCCGATCGAACCGCTGCCGCATGCGCGCGAGACCGTGGAGAAACTGGCCGGCGCCTATCGTCTCGTGCTCATCACCAAGGGCGACCTTTTCGACCAGGAGCGCAAGCTGGCGCAATCGGGCCTCGGCGATCTGTTCGACGCCGTCGAGATCGTCAGCGACAAGAGCGCGGCCACCTATGCCCGTGTCTTCAGTCGCCACGGCGACGGGCCGGGGAAAAGCATGATGGTCGGCAACTCGCTGAAGTCCGACGTCGTGCCGGCCATCGAGGCCGGCGGCTGGGGCGTCCACGTGCCGCACGAGTTGACCTGGGTGCTCGAGCATGTCGAGGCGCCGACGGCCGCGCCGCGTTTTCGCCAGATCGCCGATCTCGGGCAATTGCCTGCGCTGATCGAAGGCATCGTCACGGCTGGCTGAGCCTGTCGAGATTTGCGGCCGGTCGACCCGAATTTCTGGTCAGCCGTGCACGAGCCCGATCAGCCGGTCGATCACCGGTTGCAGCCTTTCGGGAGTGATCGGCTTGGCGACCACGGCATCGATTACGCTGGATAGGCCGAGGCTCTCCGGTGTGCCAGTCTTGGTTGAAAGCAGGATCACCGAAGGCAATGCCTTGCCCGAGATCCGCCTGAGCGCGTCGATGCCGGAGATCAGCGCATCGCAGTCCTTGTTGTCGGCGCCCCCATCGAGCACGACTGCGCCGGGAATGAGGCCCCGCAGCGCCTTCGCGGCCGTTTCAGGCGATTCGGAAATCGGCTTCAGCCCTGATTTCTCGACGATTTTCGCCACGACGACGCGATTGATCGGGGATCGTCCGATGACCAGCACCTGCGAGAAATCCGTCGCCAGGCCGGCATCCGTGCCGCGAGCCGCCGCATTGGGGTGGTCTGCAGTCCTGGTCTCGCGATCAGTGGGGCTCATGGGCGGGCGGGCACTCGTCTCTGTTTCAATGCAGGGTTGAAACCTGAGGAACAATTGGCGTGAGATTGCCGCCGGTGTCAAGCTGAAATGGCTAACATCTGGAATATAGCAAGAAAACCTAAAATTTAGTGCAAGTTCTATTCCTGGCAGTAGTGGACCGGCCGTGAAAAACGAGTAGTGGATCGGCCGTCAAAAACGAAAGTCGCCCGCGCGTTGCGGCGCGGGCGAGACAAAGTTCGGCCTTTGCGCGGTCGCAGTGCGAATGCGCCGTGGAATTTGCCTAGCTGTGGCTTTGCTGGGTCACGATCACCGGGATCAGCAGATCGCCCCAGTTGCCGTCGCCGCCATGATGTCTGGCCGAACGCACCAGTTCCACCGAGACGCCCGCTTCGACCGCCTTCATCACCGACTGGTTGAGCCTGTGCAGGTCATTGGCCAGCATGCGGATGGTTGCCTGCTGGTCGACGCTCATCGCCGAGGATTGCTCTTCGGCTCTTTCCTTGACGCGGCTAATCGATGCCATTGGTCTTCTCCTTTAAGTTGCCCTTCGGGCGTTTCCTCTGTTGGTCGTCTCTTGCGCCGGCTCACTCTGCAGCCGGCTTGAACTGCGCGTGTTCGGTCGATTCATGCATGGCCGTTGTCGAGGACTGGCCGCCGCTGATCGCCATCGACACCGCATCGAAATAGCCGGTGCCGACCTCGCGTTGGTGCTTGGTCGCGGTGTAGCCATGGACCTCGGCCGCGAATTCGGCTTCCTGCAATTCCGAATAGGCTGCCATCTGCCGCGCCTTGTAGCCACGCGCCAGCTCGAACATGCCGAAGTTGAGCTGGTGGAAACCAGCCAGCGTGATGAACTGGAACTTGTAGCCCATGGCGCCGAGTTCCCGCTGGAACTTGGCGATCGTCGCGTCGTCGAGGTTCTTCTTCCAGTTGAACGACGGCGAGCAGTTGTAGGCCAGCAGCTTGCCCGGATGATGCTTGCGCACGCCCTCGGCGAACTTCCTGGCCTGCGCCAGATCCGGCTTCGAGGTCTCGCACCAGATCAGGTCCGCGTGCGGCGCGTAGGCGATGGCGCGCGCGATGCACGGCTCGATGCCGTTCCTGACCTGGTAGAAGCCTTCGACCGTGCGGCCGGCGTCATAGTCGACGAAGGGCCGGTCGCGCTCGTCGATGTCCGAGGTCAGAAGCTTCGCCGCCTCGGCGTCGGTACGCGCCACGACCAGCGTCGGCGTGCCCATCACGTCGGCCGCGAGACGGGCCGCATTGAGGTTGCGGATATGCGCCGCCGTCGGGATCAGCACCTTGCCGCCGAGATGGCCGCACTTCTTCTCCGACGCCAACTGGTCCTCGTAGTGGACGCCGGCGGCGCCCGCCTCGATGAATGCCTTCATGATTTCGAAGGCATTGAGCGGCCCGCCGAAGCCAGCCTCGGCGTCGGCGACGATCGGCGCGAACCAAGTCTCGACCGAAAGTCCCTTGCCTTCGGAGGTCTCGATCTGGTCGGCGCGCTGCAGCGTGCGATTGATGCGCTTGACCAGTTCCGGCGCCGCGTTGGCTGGGTAGAGCGACTGGTCGGGATACATGGCGGACGCGGTGTTGGCGTCGGCCGCGACCTGCCAGCCCGACAGGTAGATCGCCTTCAGCCCGGCTCTGACCTGCTGCATGGCCTGGTTGCCGGACATCGCGCCGAGCGCGTTGACGAAGTCCTCCTCGTGGATGAGCTTCCACAGCCGGTTGGCTCCCATCTCGGCCAGGCTCTGGCGAATCTGGACCGAGCCGCGCAACCGCTTCACATCCTCCGGCGAATAGGGCCGCTCGATGCCGTCGAAGCGGCCTTCGGGCGCGGATGGGACAAGGTTGTAAAAATCGGTCATTGCATACTCCAGTTCATTCGATGCCGGTTTTTGGAACGTCGCCCATGGGAGCTGTGCGCCGTCGATGTGTGACATCATTTACATCGCACTGCGAAAAGCGCGAGGAAAACCGCAACATTGGCCGGAAAATAAGGGAAAATCAGTGTTGCGTTTGACTGGTGAGCCTTGTAAATTTGTCACGATTGTAAAAGGGCCGAGAAGGTATTTGCGGCCAAATCGTGTAAATTACTGTCAAGGATGGATGGAGTGGCTGACCAGAAGATCTTTGCCGGGCCGCGCATCCGCCGCATCCGCAACGCCAAGGGCCTGACCCAGACGGCGATGGCCGAAGGGCTCGGTATCTCGCCGTCCTATCTCAACCTCATCGAGCGCAACCAGCGGCCGCTGACGGTGCAGCTGATCCTCAAGCTGGCATCGGTCTACAAGATCGATCCGCATGAATTGCAGGGCGAGGCGAAGGGTTCGATATCGGCGCTCAGGGAAGTGTTCGGCGATCCGCTGCTGTCGGGCGAACTGCCGGGCGACCAGGAGCTGATCGAGCTCGCCGAGGCCGCTCCCAATGCTTCCGCCGCGATGGTGAAGCTGTTTCGCGCCTATCGCGAGCAGGCGGAGCGGCTTTCCGACCTCAACGAGCTTCTGGCGCGCGAAGGCCGCGCCACCGCCCTGTCCGGTGCCCGCCTGCCGGTCGACGAGGTGCACGAGATCTTCGAGCGCCGGCCGAACCATTTCACCGCGCTGGAGGAGGAGGCCGAGGCCTTCACGGCGCTGCTCGATCCTGGCGACGACCTGTTCGGCGCGCTGAAGGCCTGGCTGAAGCGTGAATATGGCATCGTCGTCAAGGTGCTGCCGGTCGCCACCATGCCGAACTGGCGCCGTCGCTACGACCGCCACTCGCAGCGCCTGTTCCTGTCCGAACGGCTGTCGCCTTTCGACCAGTTGCGCGAGGTGGCAATGGAAGCCTCGCTGATCCGCATGACGGTCGCGGTCGCCGGCGAGATCCAGGCGCTGAAGCTGACGACAGACGAGGCCCGCCGGCTGGCGCGCTTCGAGCTTGGCCGTTACGCCGCCCACGCGCTGATGATGCCCTATCAGGCGTTTCACGCGGCCGCGCTGCGCTCCCGCTACGACATCGACGTGCTGCGTTCGCGCTTCGGCGTGTCCTTCGAGCAGGCGGCCAACCGCCTGACCATGCTGCAGCGGCCGGGCGCGGCGGGCGTGCCGTTCTTCATGCTGGAGGTCGACAATGCCGGCAACCGCTTCCGCAAGGCCGGCAGCCAGGGCTTTCCGCAGAGCCGCTTCGGCGGCGGCTGCCCGAAGCTCGCCGTCCATGCCGCCTTCACCCAGCCCGGGCAGATCCTGGTGGAAGCGGTGGAAATGCCGGACGGCGCCGAATTCCTCTGCATTGCCCGCACGCTGGAAGGTCCACAGGGCGCCTTCTCGGAGCGGCCGCGCCGCACGGCGCTGCTCATCGGCTGCGATATCGGCTTTCGTGACGAGATCGTCTATGGCGGAGCCCTTCCGGGGACGGCGAGCGGCAAGTCGGGGCAGGGCGTCGCCGTTGCCACGCCGGTGGGACCCGCCTGCCGGCTCTGCGAACGCATCGGTTGCCTGGCGCGCGCCGAGCCGCCGGTGACGCGGCCGCTTGGCCTCGACGAGATGGTGACCGGCCTGAGCGCTTTCGATTTCCAGTGACGTCGACTGTGCTGGTCGGCCCGGAGGCTCGTCCTCCGTTGCAACAGCAAGCCATTGCGGTTTCCCCCCGCAATATTGCCGTCGGCAATATTGATTAAGCATTGGCGTCGCGATATCAAAAAAGAATTGCGCAAGGCTGGGGGGTCGGCGAATGAACAGGACAGTTTTTTGGCTTGGGCTGACGCTTGCCCTTTCAGCCTCATCCGCATTTGCGGAGAAATCCTCGGAATTCTTCAAATCGTACCAACAATACAACGATGCCGGTAAGGCATTCCTCGACAAGATCGAGCCCAGGACCGGAGCGATAGATCTCGCCGAAGGCGTGCACCTCGACCTCAAGGGCAAGTTCTACTTCCTGGACAAGAAGGATTCCGCCTCTGTCCTGACCGAGGCCTGGGGCAATCCGCCAGATGTCGGCACCGGCTCCGTCGGCATGATTTTCCCGGCAAACCACGACCCCATCTCCGAGAACAATTGGGGCATAGAACTGCGCTGGGAAAAGATCGGCTATGTCGATGACAGCGATGCGGCGTCCATCGACTATGCTGAATTGCTGCGCGGCATGCAGGAGGACACTCGGTCGAGCAACGATCAAAGGGTGAAGGACGGATTTCAGCCCGTCACCTTGATCGGCTGGGCCTCGCCGCCGGTCTACGATGCCGTCAACAAGCGCCTGCACTGGGCCAAGGAGCTGCAGTTCGGAACCGATGCCGTCCACACGCTGAACTACGATGTGCGCTTTCTCGGCCGGGAGGGCGTGTTCGTGATGAGCTACATCGCCACGGTCGATCAACTGCCGGAGATCAGGCAAAGCCTGGATGAGGTGCTCGGCATCGCCGCCTTCAGCCCCGGCAAGAAGTATGTCGATTTCAGGCCAGGCTTCGACACCGTCGCCGCCGTCGGCATCGGTGGCCTCATTGCCGGCAAGCTGGCGGCCAAGGCCGGGCTGCTGGCGGTGGCGCTGATCGCGCTGAAGAAGTTCGGCGTGATCCTGCTGGTTCCGCTGGCGGGCCTTTGGCGGCTCATTCGGCGCAACAGAGACGCCTCCTCCTAAAGAGCGATGACCGGTCTCTGCCGACCGAATAGCCGAGCTGCTAGTCGTCAGTGCGCCAAACGGAATGCGTGGCTGGATCACGCCTCGCGGCCGCCGGTGCGTTACGCCAATGCGGCGCGTTCCTGCCGCCCACCGCGCATCGTGCCGCCCTGAAATCGCCGACAGCCGCAACCATGACCGACGCCGCATCGCCAGCTTCGCCAGCCGCCCCGCCGCGCCCGGCCATCTCGCCCGGCGAGGAGCGCATCGGCATGCTGCTGGTGTTCCTGTCGGCGCTGATGTGGAGCTTTGGCGGCACCATCGCCCGTTTCATCGACGTCACCGACAACTGGACGATCGTGTTCTGGCGCTCTCTCTGGGCGGTGGCCTTTCTGCTTTGCTTCATGGCCTGGCGCGACGGCTGGCGGGGCACGCTGAGATTGTTTCGCGACATGGGCCTGCCGGGCCTTGCCGTGGCGGTATGCTTCGCCACCGCGTCGACCTCGTTCATCGTGGCGCTTTCCTACACCACGGTTGCAAACATCCTCTTGATGCAGGCCGGCGTGCCGCTGCTGGCGGCACTGCTTGCCTGGGTGGTGTTTCGCGAGCGGGTGGCGACAGCGACCTGGGTGGCGATCGCCGCCGTCATCACCGGCGTCGCCATCATGGTCTCGGAATCGCTCGATGGCGCGGTGTCTCCCATCGGCGATGGCCTGGCGCTGCTGATCGCCTGCATGTTCTCGATCGCCACCGTGATCACCCGGCGCTTCGCCCATGTGCGCATGACGCCGGCCAACTGCCTCGCCGCGCTGCTCGCCTGCGCCTTTGCCGCATCCCAGGCGTCGCAGTTCGCCGTGTCCAGCCGCGGCATGGCTTTCCTGTTTGCCTTCGGCGTCCTCAATCTTGGCGTCGGCCTTGCCTTCTTCGCCACCGGCGCCCGTCTCGTTCCGGCGGCGATGGCGGCACTGCTTGGCACGTTCGAGCCGATCCTTGGCCCGATCTGGGTCTGGCTCGTGCATTCCGAGGTGCCATCGGCGCGCACCATTGTCGGCGGCGCGGTCGTGGTCGCCGCGCTCCTCGTCCACATCGCTCTCGAGTTCAAGCGCCAGGCGCGGCCCGAGCGGCCGGGCGTCACCGGCGTGCCGTCTCCGAATTGATGAAGCGCAGGCGCCAAAGCGCGCGATGAGCCATTGACAACGTCGCTGCCGGGCGGGCAGGCTAAGAGCACGGCAACAACAAGACAGGCGTATCTTGCCAAGTCTCAATGCCGGTCCGATCGGGACCGGACCACATCGTCGTATCCCTGCCCGCGCCATGGCGAAAGCCTCTGACGACGTCGGCACACCCCCCAGGCCACGGCAACGGCCCAAAGCTTTTTCCGGCTCCGCATCGCACCGCCCCTATGCCGGCTGTTCGCGCTTGTCGCTCCCCGGAAAGCTCAATAATCTGAAGCAAAAGCCCAGCCGCGCGGACACCGTGACGGATTGGCGACGGAACACTCACCAAAGGAGAACAACATGATCCGCAAAGCGCTCTGGCTTTCGGCGACATCTGTATTTCTGGCGCTTTTGACGCCTGCCGGTCACGCCGAGGACCGCGTCGTCAACGTCTTCAACTGGTCCGATTATATCGACCCGACGATCATCGAAGACTTCACCAAGAAGACCGGCATCAAGGTCGTCTATGACACCTTCGATTCCAACGAAATCCTGGAAACCAAACTGCTGGCTGGCGGCAGCGGCTATGACGTCGTCGTGCCGAGCGGCAATTTTCTTGCCCGCCAGATCCAGGCCGGCGTTTTCCAGAAGCTCGACAAATCGAAACTGCCGAACCTCTCCAACATGTGGGACACAGTTTCGGAAAGAACCGCCAAATACGACCCCGGTAACGAGTACTCCATCAACTACATGTGGGGCACGGTGGGCCTCGGCTACAACATCAAGAAGGTGCAGGCAGCGCTTGGCACCGACAAGATCGACAGCTGGGACGTGTTCTTCAATCCGGACAATCTGGCCAAGCTGAAGGATTGCGGCGTTTATGTGCTGGATTCGCCGGCCGACATCATCCCGGCCGCGCTGAAATATCTCGGCCTCGACCCCAACAGCACCTCTCCCGACGAGATCGCCAAGGCCGAGGAAGCGTTGCTGAAGGTGCGGCCTTATATCCGCAAGTTCCATTCATCGGAGTACATCAATGCGCTCGCCAATGGCGACATCTGCCTGGCTGTGGGCTGGTCGGGCGACGTCTTCCAGGCGCGCAACCGCGCCGTCGAGGCCAAGCAGGGCGTCGAGATAGGCTACTCGGTGCCGAAGGAAGGCGCCCAGATGTGGTTCGATCAGATGGCGATCCCCGCCGACGCGCCGCATGTCGCCGAAGCGCATGAGTTCCTCAACTACATGATGACGCCGGAGGTGATCGCGAAGTCGTCGAATGCGGTGCTCTATGCCAACGGCAACAAGGCCTCGCAGCAGTTCGTCGACAAGGCGCTTCTGGACGACCCGGCGGTCTATCCGGACGCGGCGACCCTGGAGAAGCTCTACACCGTCCAGCCCTACGATCCGAAGACCCAGCGGGTTATCACGCGCACCTGGACCAAGATCGTGACCGGCCAGTAGGCAAATCGGCGCGACCCCGGCGGCAGGCCGCCGGGGTCGTGCTCTTTGGGGGCAAGACAAAAGGACGGAGTGGGGAACATGAAATCGCTTGGCAGCATCCGCAGGGACTTCGCGCCATGGAACGACCCGAACGCCAAGCCATATATCCAGTTTGACAATGTCACCAAGAAGTTCGGTGACTTCATCGCCGTCAACAACCTGTCGCTCACCATCTTCGAGCGCGAGTTCTTTGCGCTGCTCGGCGCCTCCGGCTGCGGAAAGTCGACGCTCTTGAGGATGCTCGCCGGTTTCGAGGAGCCGACCGCCGGGCGCATCCTGCTCGATGGCCAGGACCTGCGCGGGATCCCGCCCTATCGGCGGCCGGTCAACATGATGTTCCAGTCCTATGCGCTGTTCCCGCACATGACGGTCGAGAACAACATCGCCTTTGGCCTCAAGCAGGAAGGCATGCCCAAGCCCGACATCGAAAAGCGCGTCGCCGAGATGCTGAAGCTGGTCAAGCTCGAGCAGTTCGCCAAGCGCAAGCCGCACCAATTGTCGGGTGGCCAGCGCCAGCGTGTCGCGCTCGCCCGCTCGGTCGCCAAGCGCCCCAAGGTTCTGCTGCTGGACGAGCCGCTTGGCGCGCTGGACAAGAAGCTGCGCGAGGAAACGCAATTCGAACTGATGGACCTGCAGCAGGAGCTCGGCCTCACCTTCGTCGTCGTCACCCACGACCAGGAAGAGGCGATGACCATGGCCGACCGCATCGCCATCATGGACAAGGGCGAGGTGATGCAGGTCGCGACGCCGGCGGAAGTGTATGAAGCTCCCACCTCCCGCTTCGTGGCGCATTTCGTCGGCAACGTGAACATGTTCGAGGGCAAGGTCGCCGAGCGGGCGGCGAACACGACGCGCATCACCGGGGCGACCGGAGCCCAGATCGTCGTCGAGAATGGCGGCAATACCGCCGCCGGCGCCGACATCGTCTTCGCCATCAGGCCGGAGAAGATCAAGGTTTCGTCGAAGAAGCCGGCCGATGCGGTCAACGCGCTTGAGGGCGAGGTCTATGACGTCGCCTATCTCGGCGACATGACCGTCTATCACATCCGGCTCGACGACGGACAGATGGTGCGCGCGAGCGCCATGAACGCCTCGCGCGTCAGCGAGGATCCGCTGACCTGGAACGATCGCGCCTGGGTCTCCTTCCGGCCCGACGCCGGCGTTGTGCTGGCACGGTAGAGGCGATCATGTCGAGCGCCGCAACCGCTGAAACAACCTCGCCGGCAGCCGATGCCGCCAAATCCCCGCTGGCCAGACTGGGTTCGGCCTTCGTCAACCGCCTGGTCATCATCGTCCCCTATCTCTGGCTGCTGTTCTTCTTCCTCATCCCGTTCGTCATCGTCTTCAAGATCTCGCTATCGACGACGGCGATCGCGATGCCGCCCTACACGCCGGTGCTCGATTTCAGCGGCGGCATTTCCGGCTTCTTCGGCCAACTGAAGCAGCTCGGCGTCGACAACTACACCTGGCTGACCGAGGACGCGCTCTACTTCAACGCCTATGTGACCAGCCTGATCATCGCCGCGATCTCGACGGTGCTGACGCTGATCGTCGGCTATCCGATCGCCTACGGCATGGCGCGTGCGCCGGCGACGATCCGGCCGACCTTGCTGATGCTGGTGATCCTGCCGTTCTGGACCTCGTTCCTGATCCGCGTCTACGCCTGGATCGGCATCCTCAAGCCGGAGGGCCTGCTCAATCAGCTGCTGCTCGCCACCGGCGTCATTAGCCAGCCGCTGATCATCCTCAACACCTACACGGCGATCTTCATCGGCATCGTCTATTCCTACCTGCCGTTCATGGTGCTGCCGCTCTATTCGTCGCTGGAGAAGATGGACTATTCGCTGATCGAGGCCGCCAAGGATCTCGGCTGCCCGCCGACCAGCGCCTTCTGGAAGATCACCTTCCCGCTGTCGCTGCCCGGCGTCATCGCCGGATGCCTGCTGGTCTTCATCCCGGCGGTCGGCGAGTTCGTCATTCCCGACCTGCTCGGCGGTTCGCAGACACTGATGATCGGCAAGACCTTGTGGAACGAGTTCTTCGCCAATCGCGACTGGCCGGTTTCGTCGGCCGTCGCCGTCATCCTGCTGCTGCTGCTGATCGTGCCGATCATGCTCTTCCAGCAGGCCCAGGCGCGCGCGCAGGAGCAGGGCAGATGAACGCCACCTGGAGCCGCTTCAACATCACCTCGGTCGTGCTCGGCTTTGCCTTCCTCTATCTGCCGATCGTGCTGCTCATCGTCTTTTCCTTCAACGAATCGAAGCTGGTCACTGTCTGGGGCGGCTTCTCGACCAAATGGTACGTCTCGTTGTTCCACAATCAGGGCCTGATGGACGCCACATGGGTGACGGCGCGCGTCGGCGTCATCTCGGCCACCGTGGCCACCGTGCTTGGCACGCTGGCGGCCATCACCTTGACGCGCTACACGCGCTTCAGGGGGCGCATCCTGTTTTCCGGCATGGTCTTTGCGCCGCTGGTCATGCCGGAAGTCATCACCGGCCTGTCGCTGCTCCTGCTCTTCGTCGCCGTCGGCCTCGACCGCGGCTTCCTCACCGTGACGCTCGCCCACATCACCTTCACCATGTGCTTCGTGGCGGTTGTCGTGCAGTCGCGCCTGGTTTCCTTCGACCGGTCGCTTGAAGAGGCGGCGATGGATCTCGGCGCGCCGCCGGTGAAGACATTCTTCCACATCACACTGCCGGTCATCCTGCCGGCGATCATCTCCGGCTGGATGCTGGCCTTCACGCTGTCGCTCGACGATCTGGTCATTGCCTCCTTCACCTCAGGGCCGGGCGCCACCACGCTGCCGATGAAGATCTACAGCCAGGTCCGTCTCGGCGTGACGCCCGAAATCAACGCCGCCTGCACCATCCTGATCGCGGTCGTCGCCGTCGGCGTCATCATCGCCTCGGTCGCCAACAAGCGCCGCGAGGTCCAGCGCCAGCGCGACGAGCAGGCCGCGCAGCGCGGGTAGGGGCATCAGGGTCAGGCGCGAAATTACTCGCCGGAAACGCCGCGGCTGATCGGCGAGATGAATGGCGTGCTCCAGGTGCCGCCGACGAAGAACAGCGACTGGTTGGGAGCCTGGGCAGGCTGACTGGTCGGCTGGCCGCTAGGCTGCTGCTGCGCCGGCTGTCCGCTCGGGGTGACACCGCCCGACAGCGCCAGCCCGCGCCCGGCATAGGAGGCGATGCCGGACAGCCAGATCTTGGATTTCGCCGAATTGGCTTCGGCCTTGTCGAGCCGCGCCACGCCCTTGGAGATGCTGGCCTTGATCTCGGCGCCATCGATCGGCAGCGTGCCGTCGGCAACGTCGTCAAGCGCGAAGAAACCGCCCTGCTCGGTATGTTTGAGGAAGGCCGGCAGGTTGAGCCTGGTGAGGGCGCCCGGTCCGACGGTCGCTGAGACCGATCCGTCGGCATTTTCGAAGATGGAATTCCAGGATCTGCCCGGCCCCTTGAGGATGACCGAAACGGTTGCCGTCCCGACAGGCACCAATCGTGTCATTCCCGCCGCGGTGGCGAACGCGCCGCCATCGACGTCGGAAGCCAGAAGCCGGATCTCCACTTGCGTGCCCTCGGGCTTGCGGTCGAAGCGCAGGCTGCTCTGGATGTTGCCGCCGAAGGCGGAGGCGTCGGAAATGTCGAAGACGGCGAGCCCGTTCTTGACCTGCGCCGTGGCGGCAACGTCGGCAAGCTGGACCGGTCCGGCGGTGGCGTGCGCCGCCGACAGGCGGAGGTCGAGATTGATCTTGTCGGCGAAACTGGTGTCGATCTCGCCGGGGCCGGCTTCACCGGTTGGCGTGATCGGGGTGAAGGCGGAGAGGAACGACCTGAGGTCGAGCGTGTCGAAGGCGAGCGTGCCGGAGATGACCGGGAGCGCTTCGCTGAAGGAGAAGTCCAGCGCCCCCATTCCCGGATTGTTGTCGAGCGCCACCGTGGTGTTTTCGAACTTCACCCGGCCGGCCGCCGCCGTCACCTTGCTCGCGACCGAGACCGCGCCGATCGCCGCGCCGGGCGCGATGCCGGCCTGCGACCACTCCAGCACGCGCCGCAGCGAGGGCGCCGCGAACTTTGCCTGGCCGTCGAAATAGGCGTTGTCCGACATCGAAGCGACGCCGTCGAAGGAGAAGCTCGCTGGCGCAGCCTTGAAGGACAGTGTGATCGGCGCTGCGCCCCCGGCGAAAAACACCAGCGGCTTGGCCGATGCGAAGTCGACGGCGACGCTTTCGCCGCGCCAGATCCCGGTCGCCGTCAGCGTCGCATTGCTGTTCATCGCCGCCCAGTTCGCCTGGCCGGACAGGCTGCTGAGGATCTCCTGCTCCTTGCCGCCGATCGAGGCCACCACGCGGCCGTCGCGGAATTCGACGGTGCCGAACGGGTCGGAGGGCAATTTACCGAGATCGGGTTTCTGCGGGTTGGCGGTAACCAGGCCTCGCGCTGTGTCGATCGAGCGCGTGATGCGGCCGCCGGTCGGGATGGCGGGCAGGAAGAGGCCCTTGGCGGTGCGCTGGACCCTGATCGTCGGCCGCACCAGCCTGGCCGTCGAGAACACGACGTCGCCTTGCAAGGCCGCCATGGCGGAAAGATCGACCTCGACCCGTTCGGCCTCGATCACCGGCGGCGCGTCGGTCTCGGTCCATTGCGAAAGCGTCACGTCGGTCAGGATGGCGCGGAAGGTCGGCCACACCTCGATGCGCGGCGAGCCGTCGATGGTGACCCTGAAACCGCTCCAGGCGCTCATCTCCCAGGCGATGCGGTCGCGCACGATGCGGGTCGAGGCAATCAGCGGCAGCGCGGCGACGACCAGCGCGATGACGAGCACGGCAACGCCGACCGCCCATACTCCGCGCCGGATCAAAGATGATGGCATATCGCCCTATATGCTTCCATTGCCGACAAATCGCCCGACGGGTGTAACCCAGCGCCGACGCATTTCAAGTCTTTATGGCCCGGCGATGGCATTTGCGCACACTCTGGAGGTGCTGGCCGAACAAAATCTTGCTCTGCTGCGCTGCGGTATGCATAAGCGTGCCACCGACCGTCGCCGAAATTATGCGCCGGTTTTGGGACAACGACGGTCGCGACTCTGGGCTTAACTGCCGCAAACACGACGCGTTCTTGGGAGGAACGACCATGGCCGCCGACACCCCCTTGTGGACGCCGACGCAAGACCGGATCGACGCGGCGCCCATGACCGCCTTCATGAAGGCCGCGGCGGCGAAAACGGGCACCGCATTTTCCTCCTATGCCGAGCTTCACCGCTGGTCGATCGACGATCGCGAGGTGTTCTGGGACCTTGTCTGGGATTTCTGCGGCATCGTCGGCGACAAGGGAGAACGCGTGCTGGTCGACGGCGACAGGATGCCGGGCGCCGCCTTCTTTCCCGACGCCAGGCTGAACTTCGCCGAGAACCTGCTGAAGAAAACCGGCTCCGGCGATGCGATCGTCTTTCGCGGCGAGGACAAGGTGGAGCGGCGGCTGTCCTGGAACGAACTCAATGCGCTGACGTCGCGCCTGCAGCAGCTCTTCCTGTCGCTGAAGGTGAAGAAGGGCGACCGCATCGCCGCGATGATGCCCAACATGCCGGAGACCGTCGCCGCCATGCTCGCCGCCGCCTCGATCGGCGCCGTGTGGTCGTCCTGCTCCCCCGATTTCGGCGAGCAGGGCGTTCTCGACCGTTTCGGCCAGATCGAGCCGGTGGTCTTCATCGCGCCCGACGGCTACTGGTACAATGGCAAGGCGATCGAGGTCGCCGACAAGGTCAAGGCGGTGGCGGCCAAGCTTGCGACCGTGCGCAAGGTGCTGATCGTCGATTACCTCGGCACCTCGACCGACGTCGCCGCGACCATCGACAAGGCGGATGCCCTGGAGGCGGCCCTGTCTTCCTTCGCCGTCAAACCCGTGGCGTTCGAAGGACTGCCGTTCTCGCACCCGCTCTACATCCTGTTTTCCTCCGGAACCACCGGCATTCCGAAATGCATCGTCCATTCGGCCGGCGGCACGCTGATCCAGCATGTCAAGGAAGAGCGGCTTCATGCCGGTCTGCTCGACGGCGACCGCTTCTTCTACTTCACCACCTGCGGCTGGATGATGTGGAACTGGCTGGTCTCCGGCCTCGCCTCGGGCGCGACCTTGCTGCTCTACGACGGTTCGCCCTTCTACCCGGATGGCAATGCGCTGTTCGATTTCGCCGACGCCGAGAAGATGACCTATTTCGGCACCTCGGCGAAATTCATCGATTCGGTGCGCAAGGCCGGTCTCGAGCCGATCAAAACGCATGATCTTTCGACGGTGCGCACCATCTCGTCGACCGGCTCGCCGCTGTCGCCGGAGGATTTCCGCTTCGTCTATGACGGCATCAAGAAGGACGTGCATCTGGCCTCGATCTCCGGCGGCACCGACATCGTCTCCTGCTTCGTGCTCGGCGTGCCGATCGAGCCGGTATGGACCGGCGAGATCCAGGGAGCCGGCCTCGGCCTTGCCGTCGATGTCTGGAACGACGACGGCAGGCCGGTCAGGCAGGAAAAGGGGGAGCTGGTCTGCGCCAAAGCCTTTCCGGCAATGCCGATCGGCTTCTGGAACGACCCCGAGGACAAGAAGTACCGGGCCGCCTATTTCGAGCGCTTCGACAATGTCTGGTGCCATGGCGATTTCGCCGAATGGACGGCGCATGGCGGCATGATCATCCATGGCCGCTCCGACGCGACGCTCAATCCGGGCGGAGTCAGGATCGGCACGGCCGAGATCTACAATCAGGTCGAGCAGATGCCGGAGATCCTCGAGGCGCTGTGTATCGGCCAGGATTTCGACAATGACGTGCGCGTCGTGCTGTTCGTGCGGCTGGCCGCCGGCGTGAAGCTCGACGACGATCTGGAAAAGCGCATCCGCGCCAAGATCCGCACTGGCGCAAGCCCGCGCCATGTGCCGGCCAGGATCGTCGCCGTCACCGACATTCCGCGCACCAAATCTGGCAAGATCACCGAGCTTGCGGTGCGCGACGTGGTGCATGGCCGCGCCATCAAGAACAAGGAGGCGCTTGCCAATCCGGAGGCGCTGGAACTGTTCCGCAATCTGCCGCAGCTTGCCGGCTAACCATCCCCGCAATGGTAAACAAAATATGTCGGCCGAATTTACCTAGATTTCATGAGTGGTACACATTCGTAAATTTTCCGCCCGGCGGGTAAGGATTTGTTAAGGGCCGGCGCCGATAGTCGCATGTAACTTGAGGGAGAAATCCCGTTCCTCGTCCCCTGAGGTTCAGATTCGCTCAAGCCCCCGTTGTGACAGCAATCCCATCCTTAAGGCGTCCGGTGGACGCCTTTTCTTTTTCCGGCCCTTAAGGCGTCCGGTGGACGCCTTTTCTTTTTCCGGCAGCGCGTTATTCGGCCAGCACCCGGGTCGAGGGGAAGGCGACTTCCACCAGCGTGCCTTCGCCGGGTGTCGAGGTGATGCTGAACCGGGCGCGGTTCGCTTCCACCATCGCCTTGGTCAGCGGCAGCCCAAGGCCGGTGCCGTCGCCGCGTCCGCGCTTCAGCGCATTGATCTGCTTGAACGGTTTCAGCGCCTGCTCGATCTCGGCCTGGCTCATGCCGATGCCGGTGTCGCGCACCCGCATGACGACGTCGCCGGAGGTCTCGTAGGCGGTGGACACGATCACCTGGCCGCCGGCCTGCGTGTAGCGGATGGCGTTCGACAGGATGTTGAGGGCGATCTGGCGCACGCTCCTGAGGTCGGCCACCACTTCCGGCAGCCGCGACGCAAAGCTGGAGCGGATGATGACGCGCTCGCGGTTGGCCTGCGGCTGCATCATCGCTACCGTCTCGGCCAGCGTGTCGTTGAGCGACACCGCCTCGTAGTCCATCTCTTGCTGGCCGGCCTCGATCTTCGAGATGTCGAGCAGGTCGTTGACCAGGTCGAGCACATGATTGCCCGAGCGGTTGATGTCGCGCAGATAGTCGCGATAGCGGTCATTGGCGACGGGGCCGAACTTCTCGTCCACCATCAGCTCCGAAAAGCCGATGATGGCATTCAGCGGCGTGCGGATCTCGTGGCTGATACGGGCCAGGAAATCCGTCTTTTGCGAGGAGGCGCGCTCGGCCACGGCGCGCGCCTGGGTCAGGTCCTCTTCGGCCCGCTTCCATTGCGTGATGTCGCGCACGACGGCGCAGAAGCCGCTGTCGCTGGGCAGCCGGCCGATGGTCATGAACAGCGGAATGAAGCGTCCCTGCGACTCCCGCCCGATCACCTCGCGGCCGTCATTCAGCACGCTCGCCACGCCGGGTTCGGAAAGCCCGCTGAGATAATCGCGCGCCGCGCGCTGGCTCTCGATGGCGAACAGCGAGGCGAAAGGCTTGCCGGCGACCTCGTCGCTGTCGAAGCCGAACAGCGCTTCCGCCGGGCGGCTGATCGAACGGATGTTGCCGTCGCGGCCGATCAGCACCACGCCGTCGGTGGCGGTGTCGATGATGGTGCGCATTTCGGCGATGCGGCTCTTCAGCTCCGAAACGTCCGGCTGCTGGGTGGGCTCGTCATTGGCGGCACTGAAATGCGCGGGTGCTGCGTCCTCTTCGCCGGAGCGGCGCACCACCAGCATCAGCGCCTTGCCGGCGCGCCACGGCACCGCGCGCAGGATGGCATCGATCGGGAATTCCTGCCCGTCGCGCGTCTTCAGCCTGAGGGCGCGATCGCTTTCGTCTGCGGTGCCGTCCTCGGACTGCGCATAGGGATCGGCAAACAGGGCGCCGAGCCCGCCGGCGTCGGTCAGCTCGTCGAGCGTGTCATAGCCGGTCAGGTGCAGGAACTCGTCATTGGCATAGTGCAGCGCGTCGCCGGAGTGGATGATGAGCGGCACCGGCAGCTTGCCGAGGATGGACGTATCCGGCGCCCTGGTCTCCTCGCCGGTCGAGAAGGCCGACGGCACGAAGCCGTCGAGCTTGAGCGGCGGAGCAAGGAGGCGCGGCCGCGCGATCGCCGGCGTCTTCGCATCGGCATCGACGCGGGCGGTGGCATCCTCGTCGGGTCGCGTCCATTCCTCGCTGTCTTGCGCGTCGCGGAAGTCGTCTGCCGTCATGCTGTCGTCGGCATCTTGCGGCGCCGAAACCGGCGGAGCTTCGGCGGCCCTGGCCGCTTCAGGCTCGACAGCCGGGGCGCCACCGGCAAGCTGGTCGGTCTGGTCTTCGCGGCCGGCATAGTCGAGCAGCGAGCCTGAGACGGGGGGCGGCTTGACCTGGCCGGCGGCAGGCTCTTCGGCGGCTTCGCCCGGCTCGCCGTCGAGGCGCGCCAGATCCTTCTCGTCCTCGGCGTCATCTTCCGGCGGTTCCGCCAGTTCGGCCGGCGCTTCCGCGCTCACCGGCTCGTCATCCGCGGCGTTCGCCTGGCTCCGGGTTTCGTCGGCTGCCTTGACCGGCGTTGCCGCATCGGCGTCACCTGAAGCCTGATGCGCGACAGGCTGCTCAGCCTGCGCGGTCTCGACCGAGCTTGCGCCGACCGGGCTGTCTTCCCGGGGGGCAGGCGGTGGCTCGGATGGGGCGGAACTGTCCTTCTTCAGCCGCTCGCCGATCTCGCGGAAAGCGCTGCGCTCCAGCGTCGACAGGCCCTTGTCGTTGGCCGGTTGCCGGTGCTCGGCCAGCCGGATCACCTTGTCTGCAAAACGCCGCTCCGGCTTCGGCACGATGGTCAGCGCCGGCACCTCGCCCTTGAACGGGTCGGCTGGCTTCGGCGCCTCCGCAACGGGTTCCTTGACGGCCGGCTCGCTCGCCGCCGGCGCCCCGCCATTGGGAACAAGCGCCATGCCGATGGCTTCCGGATCGACGACCGCGTCGCCGGCGCGGGCAACGCCGAAGCCGCGAAAACCCTCGAAGGCGCGGCTGCGGCCGTAGACCGGCAGCGCCGCCAGATCGACCGGTATCTTGAGATCGGTGCCGGCGACCGGCCATAGCGCCGAGCGGCCGGACCAGGTGTCGCGGCGTTCGAGCAGGCCGGCGATCTCGCCAGTGGCATCGAGGCCAAAGGTGGCGGCGACGTCCTTGAAGCGGCGGCCGATGACGTCGGCCGCCGGCTTGCCGACGATGTCGGCGAATTCGGGCGACAGCGCGCTGAATTTGCCGTCGGCGTCGGTGCGCCAGACGAAGCGCAGCGGCGGCGCGGAACGATCGATCGTCCGGTCGGCGGACGGCTCCGCCGCTGGCGCGGCAGCGGCGCCATCCTGTTTAGGCGTTTCGGCTGGAGCCTCGGCCTTGCCGGATGCGGGCTCCCGATGCCGTGCCTCGTCGCCGCCGGCATTGAAATACCAATGATCGTGCTGCGGCTGCGTTTCGCCGGCCTTTGGCCGGTCGCCGGGCACCGCTTTCGGGCGCTGTGCGGCCGGGTCGGCAGCCTTGTCGCCGTGAGCGATGGCAGCTTCCTTGGCCGCCTCGGGCGCGGCCGTCGCATCCGGCTTCGCGGGCGCAGGTCCCTGGCTTGCCTCAGGGGCGACGGAAGGCACCTCGACCGGCAATGCTTCGGCTGCCGGACCGTCGGTCTGCGGCTCACCCGGCAGCTCGTCGTCGAGCTGCGCTTCGTCAATGACCACCAGGAGGTGGCGCGTGTCGGTCAGCCGTGCCAGGCCGGCAGGATAGGAGTTGGCGCCGCCCGGAACCAGGCGCTTGACGATGCGGTCGCTGTCATCGGCCACATCGGCGACAAGTGCTGCGAGCGTCTCGGGCAGGATGCCGAGCGCCGCAAAGCCGTCGGACGCGGCCTCCACCTTGCCGGCGGCGTCGATGAAGGCGATGAAATGGCCGTCCTCGGTGAAGCCGCCAATGGCGCGGCTGGCGATCTCTGCGGCGCCGCGCGAGCCGGTCTGCGCCGCGGGCAGCGCCAGCATGATCGCCTTCTCGCCATCCGGCATCGTCACCGCGCTGGCCAGGAAGCCGACGGCGCGACTGCTCAAGCCCGTCGCCAGCCGGAGCGTGATGGCCCGGTCGCTGCCGATCTGCGGAAAACCGCTGGTCGCCATGATCTGGCGCCTGGCGATCAGCGGCAGCCGCGCCGAGGCGCCGATGATGCCTTCGATGTCGTCATGGCCGAACACCGCGGCGCCAGGCCCGTTGGCCCAGATCACCTGTTCGAGGTCGGCCGACAATATGGCGATCGCGTCGCCGGCGGCGAAGCGCTGGCGGACCGCATCGAGCACGGCAACGTCGAGGAAGGAGTAGTTTTCAGGCGGCATGCGCTTGGCGAATCCCTCCAGCGGGCAATTTCAGTTAACGCTTTGTTAATAAAAGCGGACGGGGCGAAGGTCCACAAGCCAAGGGGTGCAGCGGTCGAAATCTCTGGGCGCTTGGTTAACGGCGGGGAAGATTTTTATGGTGCACTGCAACAAAGATGTTGCATCGCACAAAAAAACCTCTATATTGCCATTATACATGAACGAGACGGCTTTCTGTCAAAGCCGCTACCCGCGAAAAGGATGGAAAATGTCCAAGACCAAAACTTCAGAGACGATCGAAAACATCGAATTCCCGAGCTTTGACGCTTCCAAGGCCACCGACCAGATCCGCGCTTTCGCCGAGAAGGGCGTCGAGCAGTCGAAGGAAGCCTACACCAAGCTGAAGACTGGCGCCGAGGAGACCCAGAAGGTTCTGGAGTCGACCTTCGAGACCGCCAAGACCGTTTCCGGCGACCTGTCGCTCAAGACCATCGCCGCGCTGCGCGCCAATGCCGACGCCGGCTTCTCGCATCTCGAAGCCCTGATCGGCGCCAAGTCGCTGTCGGAAGTCGTCGAGTTGCAGACCTCCTTCCTGCGCAAGCGTGCCGAACTGGCCGTCGAGCAGGCCAAGGAATTCCAGGCCGTCGCGTCCAAGGCTGCCGAGGACGTTGCCAAGCCGATCAAGACCGCTTTCGAGAAGGCCCTGAAGGACATCAAGGCCGCCTGATAAAGACGCACGACTCATCGATGCATCAAAACGTCGCATTTCGTCAGACAAATAGATGTGCGATAGAGTTGTCCAAGTGAATACCCGGTGGGCGGAACCTCCTCCCTCTGCTCTCCGGGGTGACCAGCCAGCACCTCCTCCCGCTGGCTCGTAACAGGAAAAGGCCGGCACCTCCTCCCGCCGGCCTTTTCTTTTGCCTGGCGAAACTCAGCGTCGGTTTGAAGAACCGGCCTTTGCCTCATCAAAGGCCTTGAATTAGACTCCGATAGCCCGTATTGGACGCATCGCCGAACGACAGAGCGGATCCGGGGAGCAGAGCTTCACCTCCATCCCGCTCAGGCAGACGTGCCGTTGTAGCTCAGCTGGTTAGAGCGCCGGATTGTGGATCCGGAGGTCGCTGGTTCGATCCCAGCCAACGGTACCATCGGCTTAAGTATCTGTTATTGCTGATAATTTCATAGGCCAAGCGAACCTGGCCACGCCGGCTTATGGCATTCGATGGAAGAAACCTTCCGGCCCTCCTGAGCCTCCGCTCTCCTTCTACCGAAGACACGTTTCACAGCTGGTGCAGAACCTTTCTGGCGAAAGGCCGCTCGGAGATCCATGCGGAGATCGGCGGAGAAGACGCGCAAAGGGGATGGTTCGCGTTTCGCCTGAACCGTCCAGACTGATCTGACCGATCTGCCTTCCCCCATTTGGTCAGCGACCGTTCGGCCCAAGCAGGCATCTGTCGAACCATCTGCGCGCCGACCTGTCGAAGGCCCGGCATCTGCGCGAAATTCTCCTCGGAACCAATTGTCTTATTCCACGTTTTTAGCCTTGCGGTGGATTGTACGTCGCCGCAAGGGGTGGGGATTTCATCGGCATAAGTTCCTTCACAAAACCGCTGGGCTGGGAGTGGCACTGTGAGCGTGCAGGCATCAAGAACGCAACTCGACCGTCGTCAAATTCTCAATTCGTTAAAAGCCTTCAGGCGAGGCGACTTTTCCGTCCGGATCGACAACGTCTATGAAGGTATCGATTCCGATATTGCCGATGCCTTCAACCAGATCGTTGAACTGAACGATCAGGTCACGAAGGAATTTGAGCGACTGAGCAGGGTCGTCGGCAAGGACGGAAGGATCGGCGAGCGGGGCCACGTCCGCAATGCCACCGGTAGCTGGGAATCGAGTGTCAGGTCGGTCAACGACCTCATCGAAGACATGGTCCAACCGACCGCGGAAGTGGCTCGCGTCATTGGCGCGGTGGCAAAAGGCGATCTGTCCCAAACGATGATGGTCGAAATCGATGGCCGACCGCTGCGCGGCGAGTTCCTGCGCATAGGCAAGATCGTCAACACAATGGTGGGACAGCTGGCTTCCTTTGCCTCCGAGGTGACCCGCGTCGCGCGAGAGGTTGGCACGGAGGGAAAGCTTGGCGGACAGGCGCGGGTGAAGGGCGTTGCCGGCACGTGGAAGGATCTGACCGACAACGTCAACGCCATGGCCACCAACCTCACGGGTCAGGTGCGCAACATCGCCGAAGTGACCACCGCGGTCGCTTCAGGCGACTTGTCGAAGAAAATCACCGTCGACGTGAAGGGCGAAATCCTCGAGCTCAAGAACACCATCAACACGATGGTCGATCAGCTTAATTCCTTCGCATCGGAAGTGACGCGCGTGGCGCGCGAGGTCGGCACCGAAGGCAAGCTTGGAGGACAGGCCCGTGTCGAAGGCGTCGGCGGCACCTGGAAGGACCTGACGGACAACGTCAACTCCATGGCGGAAAACCTGACCGGCCAGGTCCGCAACATCGCCGAAGTGACCACGGCAGTGGCTCTGGGGGATCTCTCGAAGAAGATCACCGTCGACGTGAAGGGCGAAATCCTCGAGCTCAAGAACACCATCAATACGATGGTCGATCAGTTGAACTCCTTCGCTTCGGAGGTCACGCGTGTCGCGCGCGAAGTCGGCACTGAGGGCAAGCTCGGCGGCCAGGCCCAAGTGCGCGGCGTTGCCGGCACGTGGAAAGATCTGACCGACAATGTCAACTCGATGGCCGAGAACTTGACCGGTCAGGTGCGCAATATCGCGGAAGTCACGACTGCGGTTGCCTCTGGCGATCTGTCGAAAAAGATCACTGTCGCCGTGCAGGGCGAGATTCTCGAACTCAAGGACACCATCAACACGATGGTCGACCAGCTGAATTCGTTCGCCTCGGAAGTGACGCGCGTGGCGCGCGAGGTCGGCACGGAAGGCAAGCTCGGCGGCCAGGCCGAGGTGAAAGGCGTCGCCGGCACCTGGAAGGACCTGACTGACAACGTCAACCTGATGGCGGCCAACCTGACGGGCCAGGTTCGAAACATCGCAGAGGTGACCACGGCCGTTGCCCGGGGCGACCTTTCCAAAAAGATCACCGTCGACGTCAAGGGCGAAATCCTCGAGCTCAAGGACACCGTCAATACGATGGTCGACCAGCTGAACTCCTTTGCCTCCGAGGTGACACGCGTGGCTCGCGAGGTCGGATCGGAAGGCAAGCTTGGCGGCCAGGCCCACGTGGAAGGCGTCGGCGGCACATGGAAAGACCTGACAGACAACGTCAACGCCATGGCCGGAAATCTGACCGTGCAATTGCGCGACGTTTCCAAGGTGGCAACCGCAATCGCCACCGGCGACCTGACTCAGAAGATCACCGTCGATGCATTGGGAGAAATCCTTCAGATCAAGGACGTGATCAACACCATGGTTGATCAGCTGAACTCGTTCGCCTCGGAAGTGACGCGCGTGGCGCGCGAGGTCGGTTCGGACGGCAAGCTCGGCGGCCAGGCGCAGGTTCGAGGCGTGGCCGGCACCTGGAAAGACTTGACCGACAATGTGAACGCCATGGCTGCCAACCTGACCGGCCAGGTGCGCAACATCGCGGATGTGACGACAGCCGTGGCGCTGGGCGACCTTTCCAAGAAGATCACCGTCGACGTGAAGGGCGAAATCCTCGAACTCAAGTCGACCATCAACACCATGGTCGACCAGCTGAATTCCTTCGCAGGCGAGGTGACGCGCGTGGCGCGCGAAGTCGGCACCGAAGGAAAGCTCGGTGGTCAGGCTCAGGTGCGAGGCGTCGCCGGAACCTGGAAGGATCTCACCGACAATGTGAACTCGATGGCCGAGAACCTTACCGGCCAGGTCCGCAACATCGCCGAGGTGACGACGGCGGTCGCGCGAGGCGACCTCTCCAAGAAGATCACCGTCGACGTTAAGGGCGAAATCCTCGAGCTCAAGTCGACCATCAACACCATGGTCGACCAATTGAACTCTTTCGCAGGCGAGGTGACGCGCGTCGCGCGCGAGGTCGGCACGGAAGGCAAGCTCGGCGGCCAGGCCGAGGTGCGAGGCGTAGCAGGCACCTGGAAGGATCTGACCGACAACGTCAATCTGATGGCGACCAATCTGACAAACCAGGTGCGTGGCATCGCCGACGTCGTGACGGCAGTGGCTCAGGGCAATCTCAAGCGCAAGCTGACGGTCGATGCGAAGGGCGAAATCGCCTCCCTCGCGGACACCATCAACGGCATGATCGAGACCCTCGCCACCTTCGCCGACCAGGTGACCAACGTCGCGCGCGAAGTGGGCATCGAGGGCAAGCTCGGAGGGCAGGCGCGGGTGCCTGGTGCAGCCGGTCTCTGGCGCGACCTGACGGACAACGTCAATCAGCTGGCCGCCAATCTGACCACCCAGGTGCGCGCCATCGCAGAAGTCTCGACCGCCGTGACAAAGGGCGATCTGACCCGCTCGATCAGTGTCGAGGCCTCGGGCGAAGTCGCGGCGCTCAAGGACAACATCAATGAGATGATCCGCAACCTCAAGGATCAGACGCTGAAGAACGCAGAGCAGGACTGGCTGAAGACCAATCTGGCTCGCTTCTCCCGGATGCTCCAGGGCGAGCGCGACCTCGCCACGGTTTCGCGATTGATCATGTCCGAACTCGCCCCGCTGGTGAACGCTCAATACGGCGTGTTCTATGTGACCAACCGCGACGAAGATGAGTCCTATCTGGAGCTGGCGGCGTCGTACGGCGCCGAGAGCAAGGCAGCCATCAAGCAACGGCTCGATCTTCGGGAAGGGCTCGTCGGCCAAAGTGCCGCAGACAAGCGTGCGATCATGCTCGACAATGTGCCGCCGGACTTTCTGCGGGTCACCTCCGGACTGGGCAGCTCCTCGCCGGCCAACGTCATCATTCTGCCGGCTCTGTTCGAAGACGAGGTCAAGGCCGTCATCGAACTCGCATCATTCGGCGAGTTCCGCGACACGCACCAATCGTTTCTCAATCAGCTGATGGAGTCCGTCGGCATCGTTCTCAACACCATAGCGGCGACGATGCGGACCGAGGGCCTGCTCAAGCAATCGCAGCTGCTGACGTCCGAATTGCAGGCCCGCCAGACCGAACTGACTAAAAAGCAGGAGGAACTGCACGCCACGAACGAGGAGCTTCAGGAAAAGGCTCAGCTTCTGGAGAACGAGAAGAAGCAGGTCGAAAACAAGAATCTCGAGATCGAGATGGCACGGCGGGCGCTTGAGGAGAAGGCTGAGCAGCTTGCGCTCACTTCAAAGTACAAGTCCGAGTTCCTTGCCAACATGAGCCATGAGCTCAGAACGCCGCTCAATTCGCTGCTGATCCTTTCCAACCTGCTCGCCACCAACCAGCAAGGCAACCTCAACGACAAGCAGGTGGAGTTTGCGCGCACCATAAATTCGGCCGGCACGGACCTTCTCAGTCTCATCAACGATATCCTCGATTTGTCGAAGATCGAGTCGGGTACGGTCTCGATCGACATCAATGACATGCCGGTCGCGCATCTGCGCCAGCATATGGAACGCACGTTCCGCCAGCTCGCCGCCGACAAGGGACTTGGCTTTGCCATAAAGGTCGACCCGGCTCTTCCCGAGACCGTGCGTACCGACGAAAAACGCCTGCAGCAGATCGTCCTCAACCTGCTGTCAAATGCCTTCAAGTTCACGTCCGGAGGTCAAGTCAGCCTGAATTTCCGGCTCGAGAAAACTGGACGCCGCAACGGCACCAGACAGCCCGCCAGGGCCCTGGCCATTGCGGTGACCGACACCGGCATCGGCATTCCGGAAGACAAGCAGAAACTGATTTTCGAGGCTTTCCAGCAGGCAGACGGTACGACCAGCCGCAAGTACGGAGGAACCGGTCTGGGGCTCTCGATCAGCCGTGAGATCGCTCGTCTGCTTGGCGGTGAACTCAGGGTGGAAAGCACCCCTGGCAAAGGATCGACCTTCACGCTCGTCATTCCGATCGACGGTCCAAGGACTACGGCCGCGACGCAGCCGGAATTGCTTCCGGCCACCGAAGCGATTGCCACGACGGCAGCGCCCACCGGTCTGCCGTCGGCGGAGTTGATGGACGACCGCGACGCCATTTCGGCGGAAGACAGGGTGGTTTTGATCGTTGAGGATGATCCGACCTTCGGCGGCCTGCTGCTGGGCCTGGCACGATCGGCCGGGCTGAAAGGTGTCCTGTCGACTGCCGGGTCCGGAACCTTGGCCTTGGCCCGCAAGCTGGTTCCGGACGCGATCACGCTGGATCTCGGGCTGGCGGACATCGATGGATGGGTGCTCTTTGACCTGCTGCGCCATGATCCGAAGACCACCGGCATTCCTATCCATGTGATCTCTGGCGCGGACGACATCGAAGGCCTGGCCACCAAGGGCGCATCGAGCATTTCCACCAAGCCCGTGTCGTCCGACGAACTGATGAAGGTGTTTCAGGATATTCATTCGAGAAAGCTTCGTGTCCAGCGCCGGGTGCTTGTCGCAGACGCCGATCCGGAGCGTCGCCTTTCGCTGGTCGAAACCATCCGGGATGGGGTCACCTCGGTCACTGCAATCGGTCGCGCGGCGACTGCAGATGACATTGACCTGGCCGCGTACGATGCCGTGGTTCTCGGTCTTGGAAGGTCTGCCAAGGACAACGCTCAGGCGCTCGATGAGCTTACCAACCAGCTTTCAGACGGGCTGCCGCCGCTTCTGTTCTTTGCCCCTCATTCCGACGCCATAGAACAGGTGCTGGCGCTCAATCCGGCTTGGATCGATGTCCCGCGGGCCGAGAATTTTGCTCAGTTGGCTCTCCACATATCGGCAACACTCCCAGGAGGATTGCGCGAGGACAATGGGGCAGGGCCCGGGCAAGCTGAGAACAGGTCAAACATCGCTGGCGCAAAAGTGCTGATCGTCGATGACGATATCCGAAACATCTACTCGCTGACGAGCGTTCTCGAGACCTACGACATCGAAGTTCTCCATGCCGAGCGGGGCCGCGACGGGATAGCGTTGCTGGAGGAGAACTCCGACGTCGACGCAGCCTTGATCGACATCATGATGCCCGAGATGGACGGCTACGAGACGATGAGGAGAATCCGCAATACGCCCGCCATAGCCCACATTCCACTGATATCGGTGACGGCAAAGGCAATGAAAGGCGATCGGCAGAAGTGCCTGGAAGCCGGCGCGTCCGACTATATAGCAAAGCCCGTCGATCTCGATCTTCTCATGGCGTTGCTCCGGGTCTGGATCGGTCGTTCCAGAGCGAGGGTCGAGACCTCGCAAAATCTGCTCATGTCCGTGAACTGACAGGTGCCCGATGCAAAAGCTGTCGCCTATCCGTTCGAAAAAAATGGAAATCGTGCAGCCGACCGACAGCCCTGCCAAAGCACGCATCCTCGCCGTCGATGATGACGAACGAAATCTGTTGGCGATTGACGAACTCCTCTCTCCGCTGGCGGACGTCGTCACGGTGCAATCCGGTGAAGAGGCGCTGCGCTGCCTGTTGAAGGAGGATTTCGCCGTCATCCTGCTGGACGTTCTGATGCCGGGTCTCGACGGTTATGAAACAGCAGCGCTGATCCGCCAACGCGAGCAGTCCAAGCGAACGCCTCTCATCTTCCTCACGGCCATCAACAAGGAGGACGCTCATATGCTGCGCGGTTACGACGCCGGCGCGGTAGACTATGTGTTCAAGCCATTCGACCCGGTCATGCTGCGATCCAAAGTGGCCGTATTTGTCGAGCTTCACGAGAAGACGCTCGAAATCCAGCGAAATGCCATCGCCGAGCAGGCGCTGCTGGCGAAGGCCCTCCAGGCCGAAAAACAGAAGCTTGAAGCCGAGCGATCGCTCCGCACCGCGGAGGAGCGACAGGAAGCCATTCTTGGATCATTGCCCGTCTGCTTTCACGCGAGGGCCGCCGAGCCGCCTTTTGCAGCTCGTTTTGTCACCAAAGGTGTCGAACGTCTGACGGGATTTCCTCCCGAGCGACTGACATCCGATCCACGTTTTGGCCTGAGCCGGGTGCACCCGGACGATTTGCCCAAAGTGCGGGAAGCATTGCTGGCGGCAAAAGCAACAGGCTCCTACACATGCGAGTTCCGCTGGCAGTGCGCCGACGGCAAATATCGCATCTTTCTGGACCAGGGCGTCGTGTCGAAAGGTGCCGACGGGCGCCGTCCCGAAATCCTTGGCACCTTGCTCGACATAACAGAGCGCCGTGAGCTCGAAAATCAACTCCTGAAAACTCAGCGCCTGGACGCGATCGGAAAACTCACCGGAGGGCTGGCCCACGACTTCAACAACCTGCTCGCTGCGATTCTAAGCGGGCTAGGTCTGCTCGAGCGGCATGCCACGCTCGACAATCAGGGGAAGCAGATCGTTGAATTGACCCGCCGCTCCGCCAAACAAGGCGCTGAGCTTGTCACGCGCATGCTCGCCTTTTCTCGGCGACAGAACCTGAAGCCTGCCGCGGTCCGTCTTGCGGCGCTGGGGGACACGATGAACGGGCTGGTGGCACCGGTACTGGGAGGCTTGATCCGGTTTGAATGGATGGTCGACAACTCTGTTTGGCCCGCTCATGTCGACGTCGGCCAACTGGAGCTGGCTTTGATGAACCTGGTTTTCAATGCGCGCGATGCCATGGCCTCCGGGGGAACAATTACAGTGCACGCACAGAACCGGACGATCACAGCAGCATCGGAAGATTTGACGGCGGGAGACTACGTCGTCCTTACGGTCAAGGACACCGGCGCAGGCATCCCCCCGGATGTTCTGGCAAGGGTCGTCGAACCCTTTTTCACCACAAAACCGCTCGGCAAGGGGACCGGCTTGGGCCTCAGCACCGTCGACGGCTTCATGAAGCAATCCGGTGGTTCACTCCGAATAATCAGCGCCGTCGGCCGCGGGACATCAATGGAGCTTTGGTTGCCTCGTTCGGCAGAGTTGCCGGCAGATAATGCGGCCGAGTTCGACGCGGAGCCGGTGATGGGCGAGGCTGAAAAGGCGCTTCCGTCCCTGCTTTTGATCGACGACAGCAGCAGCCTGCGGCAACTGACAGCAGAATCTCTTCGGCAACGCGGCTTCGCAGTCACCTGTGCTGCAGGTGGTGCCGAAGCACTGGCGATTATCGAACGGACACCCCACGACTTCGACGTCATTGTCACGGATTTCGCCATGCCTCTCGTGTCGGGCGTCGAGGTAATTCGCTTTGCGCGCAACCTGCGCTCGAATTGGCCAGCGGTGATGATAACGGGATACGCCGACGCCGACGCCATCGCAAACCGTCCTCCGGATGTTCCATTGGTCAACAAGCCCTTTCGCGAAAAGGACCTCATAGAGAACATCCTGCGCGTCAACGCTGCCTACGCGATCAGCTGATAGCAAGCCAGCGTCCACAGCTATGGTGCGTGCACCACACCGGTTGGGGTCCGCTCGCTTCAGCCTGAGGTCGTCATGTCGTTCATGGAGCATCAGTGCGACTTTTCCGCCGGCATCATGGCCACAATTTTGCAGGTAGGATAGCAACGCTGGCGACGAGGCTCGATGCCGCAAGCGGCCGAAGCGAAGGAAACGATCGATGAAATCCGCGAACGGAATTGCCGAGGTGAGCCGACTGAAAATCGGCTTTGTGCTCGCGCGTTCGTTCACCCTTTCAGCCTTCGCCCTGTTCGTCGATACGCTGCGTCTGGCCAGTGACGAGGCGGACCGGTCGGGCCGCATCTTTGCCGATTGGCAGGTTCTGGCCAGCACTCGGCACCTGATCACCTCCAGCTGCGGCGTGCAGGTCGCGCCGACATCGGATCTCGTGGACCCCAATCTGTTCGACTATATCGTCGTCGTCGGCGGGCTGTTGAACACCGAGTTCCCGGTCGACGACGAGACCGTTCGCTATCTCAAGAAGGCAGCCGCCAGCAAAGTGCCGTTGATCGGCGTCTGCACCGGGACCTTCGTGCTTGCGGACGCCGGCCTGATGAAGTTCCACCGGACCTGCGTCAGCTGGCTGCACTACCAGGCATTCCGCCAGCGCTTCCCGGATCACGAAGTCAGGTCGGACCGCATCTTCAACCTCGATCGGACCAGGGGATCGTGCGCCGGCGGCAGCAGCGCGGCGGACATGGCCGCATCGATCGTGAGGCGTCACATCAGCGAACGCGCCGAGAGAAACGCGCTCGAGGTCCTGCAGATCGACAAGGCGCGCCCGGCCTTGCACATCCAGCCGCGCCGGCCGCTCTCGATCGAATGCAACGATCCGCGGCTTCAGGCGGCGCTGATCGCGATGGAAAACCATATCGAGAATACAATCTCGATATCCGAGATCGCGGCATCGGTTGGATTGTCGCGACGGCAGCTGGAACGCTTGTTCATGGAGAAGACGAAAACCTCCCCGGCGCTCGTCTACAAGAAGGTGCGCCTCGAGCGGGCAAAGCAGCTTCTCCTCGAGACCAGCGTGCCGATGCTCGACATCGCCATCGAAGTCGGCTTCGAAAACGCGTCGCATTTCTCCAGGGTTTTCCGGGAGACATTTGGAATGCCGCCGAGCAAATTGAGATCGGCAGTTGCCGGCGGCACGAGCCTTGTCGATAGATAGACTCAATGCCATCAGGCGCTGCAGTGCAGCGAGTGACGGCTTCAGGTCACATGTTGCTGCAAGGTCGGATCGGCGGTCGTGGCTTGAACGGAAGAGGCTGGCGCCGGAGGGGAACGTCGGCGAGCGACGACCGGATGGGTTTGACGGCAGCAGTGGGTTGAGCGGCGGCTACACGCCTGGCGAGCAGCCCCGCCGACATTGCGGCGAGCTTGGATGCGATACTCAAGGACGACTCCTCCCAGGAGAACTCCAGCACATCCCAATCTACCACGCCCGCCGCCGCGCACGCAGTTACATTTGCTAATCCAGGGAGGATAGGGTCAACCGGTGCGAAGTCTTTCCGTTCTGGCGGACTCAATCTTCCTCAGCCGTGCCTTGGCCTCGCTCACGCGCCGCTGCGCGCCTCTGATCCTGCAGCACAGGGCCAAATTGACGGCGACGTTGCCGTCACCATCCAGGAGTTCTTCCGCCCGTTCCAAGGCCAGTTCCGCTCGGCCGGCACGCTGCCTCGCCTTGTCCATTTCCAAGCTGTAAATTTCAACCATCTTTCCGCTCGCGTTGCGGTCCCTTCAAGATCGAAACCAGTGCCGGTTGGATTGGTTCCGACACGGCGCGCGACAGCTTGTCACAATGCGGGGCGCGTTTAACCGGGAAGCCGGTGGTGCCGTTGGCTAGGATCGTCAGGTCGTTTGATATGCGCCCGGCAGGAGCACTAGCTTTCCCGCCTGGAAGCCCCCTGCAGCCGCAAATGGCGTGGCAACGCTTCTGCGAACCCGTCCTTTCGGCACCTTCTTCCGGTATCTTTTGTGCAGCAGTCGAAACAGTCGTATCCTGTCCCGCCGCGACGGTCGCGGACGAAGCATGAAGGTCTCGATGGGCGAGCAAACTCTACGTTCTTCGCGGGAGCGCATGACGATCCTCGGCGATGTCGAGGCGGCATCGTTTGTTCCGTGGATCGAGCGTCATGCCTCCAAGCTCGGGCTCGCGCAGGCAATATGCGCTGCCGGTCCCGACCGGATCGAACTCGACATTGCCGGTCCGGCCGAACTCATCGACATGATGGAGATGGGGTGCTCCCTTGGACCAATCGATGTCTGGGTCGAGGCCATCCGCCGGGCGCCGATCGAGAGCGAATCGGGCTAGGTTTGCAGCCGCTTGCGAAGCGGCGTGCACCTTTTTTAGGCATTATTGCCAGTGAGGAAATGTTGTGCAAACGTAACCGGGCTTATTAGCATGTCCTTGACCGCGAAGCCGCGCTCGGGAAGATGCTGGTGTCGTTTGAAAGTTGATGCATGCCGCCCTATCCGACCGGCTCATGGATGCCTGTTGCCCTCTCCGCGGACCTGCCGGCGGGAACCGTAATGCCGGCGCAATCCCCAGCCGGGCCGGTTGCCCTTTGGCGAAGCCGTTCCGGCCGTGCGGCGGCCTTCGCCGACAGATGCCCGCATCGCGGCATGCGGCTTTCCCATGGCTTCGTGCGCGGTGAGACCCTGTCCTGCATCTACCACGGCTGGGGCTATGCCCAGGCGGGAAACTGCCTGCGCATTCCGGCCCATCCGGCACTGACGCCGCCGGACACGATCCGTGTCGCGACGCAGCCCGTCGAGGATGGCGGCGGCATCATATGGATTTCCGTAGGCGAGCCCGCCGCCGGGCCGCCCCGGTTCGAGGGCCTTGCTCCGCTGCGCTCGATGATGGTGGAAGCGGACATCGCGGCGCTGGAGGCGGTCGCGGGCACCAAGGCCGACGGAGACCTGCTCGACTACACCGGGAATGCCCCGACCATCCGCCTGCTGCTTGCTCCGCAAGGGCAAGCGCGCACGCTGGTGCATGTTCTGGTGGCCGAGGGCAGCAGTCAGGCCGAGCGTATCGCCGCATCGAGAGCCGCCGAGGCGCTGCGGCGGGCGGCCGAGGATATTGCGCACGGTGGGATCGCCCGATGACCCGCAACGCGATGATCGACGAATGGTATCCGGTCGGCATTGCCGGCCAGCTTGATGCGCACGGGCGCAAGACGGCCCTCATGGGCGAGCCGATCGAGGTGGGGCGCGGCGAAGATGGGAACGCGAAGGTCACCGGCGCCAACGGACGTGCCCTGCCGGCCTGCATCCGCTATGGCCATGTCTGGTCGTCGCTCGGCGACCCGCAAAAGCCGCTGTTTGCGATCCCCGAGGCCGATCAGCCGGGCCGCCGGCTCGTCGATGTCGGGGTGGTGCGTGTGCGCTGCTCGCCGCTGCGCGCGGTCGAGAACTTCCTCGACATCGCGCATTTTCCGTTCGTGCACACCGACATATTGGGGGCCGAACCGCACACCGAGGTGCAGAACTACAAGGTCGAGATCCGGGAGGACGAAGACGAGGTTTGGGCGACCCAGGTGAAGTTCTATCAGCCGCAGGCCGCCAAGTCGGCGGAAGGCGGCATAACCACCGAATACATGTATCGCGTGCCCGCGCCGACCTGCTCGATCCTCTACAAGACATGCCCGCCGCGCCCGGGTGAATGGGACGTCATCACGCTTTTCGTGCAGCCGCTTGCCGAGGACCTGTGCGACGTCTGGCCATGGATGGCGCTGTTCGACGACGAAACGCCGATGACGGACCTGATCCATTTCCAGCAGACGATCTTCGTCCAGGACCGGTCGATCCTCGAAAACCAGATTCCGGGGCTGCTGCCGCTGGATCCCGGCATGGAGATCCCGACGCGAGCGGACCTCACCTCGGTTGCCTACCGGCGCTGGCTGAAACGTCATGGCTACACCTACGGCGCGCAACTGGTGGCGCAATGAAGCTCTACGACTACGTGCTTTCGCCGAGCTGCTACAAGGTGCGCCTCATGGCTGCGCTGACCGGGGTGACGCTCGACATCCGCCCCGTCGACTTCCATCCCGGTGTCGAGCATCGCGGTCCTGAGCTCATGGCGCTGAACCCGGCGGGGTCGATCCCGATCCTGGAGGATGGCGATCTCGTCCTGACCGAATCCTCGGCCATGCTGGTCTACCTCGCCGCCAAGGCGGCGCCGCAATGGCTGGGCAACGATACGGCCGGGCAGGCGGCGCGCGTCCAGCAATGGCTTTCCTTCTCGCATCGGCTGACCGCCAGCCTGGGAGCCGCGCGCCTGCACGAGATGCTGCTGCGTCCGGGCAATATCGCTGTCCTCCAAGGGCAGGGGATAGCGGCCCTGCGGGAGCTGGAGGCTGGCCTTGTCGAACAGCAGATCCGCGGCCAGCGCTTCCTTGCATCCGACCGGCCGACGATCGCCGACGTCGCCTGCTTTCCCTATGTGGCGCTCGCACCGGACGGCGGCGTTTCGCTCGATCCCTATCCCGCGATCCGGCTCTGGTCGCGGGCGATCCGCGCCATCGATGGCTTCATCGAGATGCCGGGCATCCACCGGCTGCACGAGTTGAAACCCGAGCCCGTCCCAGAAGTCGGCGAGGCCTGAGGTGGCGGGCTATTTGCTGAAGAACTGCGCTGCGGTCATCGTCGACGAGGGCAACGGCCCTCACGTCCGGCGCAATGTCGATGTCCTGACCGATGGCCCGGCGATACGGGCCATCGGCGAAGGCCTCGACAAGGCGGAGCTGCCCGCCGGTACCGTCGCACGCGACGCCGCCGGCTGGTTCGTCTATCCCGGCCTCGTCAACACCCATCACCACTTCTTCCAGTGCTTCGTCCGCAACCGCGCCGATCTGGACTGGACGAAGCTGTCGGTCATCGAATGGCTCGACCGCATCTATCCCGTTTTCTCGCGGCTGACCGAGGAATGCTTCTACCACGCATCGGTGACCGCGATGGCTGAGTTGATAAAGCACGGCTGCACGACGGCATTCGACCATCAGTATTGTTTTCCGCGGCATGCCGGCAAACGGCTGATCGACCGGCAGTTCGAAGCCGCCGAACTTCTCGGCATGCGCTTCCATGCCGGACGCGGCGGCAACACGCTGCCGAAATCGCAAGGCTCGACCATCCCCGACGCCATGCTGGAAACGACGGACGAGTTCATCGCCGACTGTGCCCGGCTGATCGACGCCTATCATGACGCCGGTCCTTTCAGCATGCGCCAGCTCGTCGTCGCGCCCTGCCAGCCGGTCAACTGCTATCGCGAGACCTTCGTGGAATCGGTGGCGCTGGCGCGCGACCGCGGGGTGCGCATGCATACCCATGTCGGCGAGGGCGAAAGCCCGGTCATCGAAGCCCGTCACGGCATGCGCACGGTGGACTATTGCGCCGAGATCGGCTTCTGCGGGCCGGATGCCTTCTATGCCCATTGCTGGGAACTGACCCACGACGAGTTGCGCAAGATGGCCGCGAGCGGCACCGGCGTCGCGCACTGCCCGGAGCCGGTCTATCTAGTCGGCGCCGAGATCACCGACATCCCGGCGATGTCGGCCTTCGGGCTCAATGTGGGGCTGGGCTGCGACGGTGCCGCATCGAACGACAATTCCAACCTGATGCACTGCATCCATTCCGCCTACATGCTGCAATGCCTGGCGGCATCGACACGCGGCCATCCGGTTCCGCCGCCGGCCGATTTTCTCGGCTATGCGACGACCGGGGGCGCGGCGCTGCTCGGGCGCCGCGACATCGGCAGGCTGGCGCCCGGCATGGCCGCCGACCTTTTCGCCATCGATACGCGGCGCATGGACTATGTCGGCACCAGGCACGATCCGCTGAGCCTGCTGGCCAAGGTCGGCATCGGCGCGCCGACCGACATGACCATGATCAACGGCCGCATCGTCTGGGCCAAGGGCGAATTCCCGGGGCTCGACGAGGCCCGGCTCTTCGCGCAAGCCGAGGCGGCGCTCGCCACAGTGGAATTCTAGCAACCAAAACAAGGGGAACCGATATGCTGACAAATCTTACCCGCAGAACATTGATGAAGGGCGCGGCCGCCACCGGGCTGGTCGCGACGATGGGCGGCCGCGCGCTTGCAGCCGACGAACCTCTGGGCATCGTGCTGGTGGTCCCGTCGCCGGTCGGCGATGTCGGCTGGGGCCGGGCGCTTGCCGACGGGCTCGAGCCGGTGAAGGCGGCCTATGGCGACAAGGTGAAGGTGACCATCATCGAGAACATACAGGAAGGACCCGACGCCGACCGGATCATGAACAAGGCGGTCGCCGACGGGAACAAGTTCCTGATCGCCGGCTCCTTCGGCTACCAGAACGGCGCCCTGCAGATCGCGCGCCGCAATCCGGACGTCACCGTTCTGCATGCCTCCGGTTTCCAGGTGGCGCCGAACTTCTCGCCCTTCGCGGCCCAATATTCCCAGGGCACCTACCTGATGGGCATGGCGGCGGCCGCGCTTTCGAAGACCGGCAAGCTCGGCTCGGTTTCCGCCTTCGCCATTCCCGAGCTGATCACTTCGATCAACGCGTTCACGCTCGGTGCGCAGGCGGTGAAGCCCGATGTCGAGGTTTCGGTCGTATGGGTGAACTCCTGGTTCGATCCGGCCAAGGAGCAGGAGGCCGCCAAGGCGCTGCTGGCGCAGAAATGCGACGTGATCTTCTCCAACGCGCAGGACACGCCCTCGGTGATTTCGGCTTGCGAGGAGGCCGGCGTCTCCGCCTTCAACCTCAACTCGTCGATGAAGAAATACGCGCCAAAAACCTATCTCGGCTGTGTTGCGACCGACTGGTCGCCCTTCTTCAAGGCCTCCGTCGACGCCCACATCGCCGGCAACTTCAAGGGCGCCAACGCTTTCCTGGGTGTCGGCGACAAGGTTGTCGAGGTCGTCGACTGGAACCCGGGCATCCCGGCCGACATGATGACCAGGATCAAGGAGGTCGAAGCCAAGATCGCCGCCGGCAGCTTCTCGCCCTTTGCCGGTCCGATCGCCAAGGCCGATGGCAGCGAGGGCGTCCCCGCCGGCAAGACGATGACCGAGGCCGAGATCGTGGCAATGGACTGGCACGTCAAGGGTGTCACCACGCCGCTGCCCAAGTGACCATGACCGTCCCGCTCCTGTCGCTGCGCGGCATCTCCAAGAGCTACGGCCAGATACATGCCAATCGAGACATCGATCTGGACGTGGCTCCGCGCTCGATCCACGCGATCCTTGGCGAAAACGGAGCGGGCAAGTCGACGCTGATGAAGCTGATCTACGGCGTCGAGCAGCCCGACGCCGGAACGGTGATCTGGAAAGGCGAACCCCTGGCCCTCGCTTCCCCCGCGGATGCGAGGCGCAAGGGGATCGGCATGGTCTTCCAGCATTTCTCCTTGTTCGAGACGCTGACGGTGGTGGAGAACATCCGCCTAGTCGTGCCCGCAAGCAAATCGGATCTGGCGCAACGCATACGTGCGCTCGGCCGCGACTTCGGACTTCAAGTCGATCCGCTCGCCCATGTGCACGCGCTCTCGGTCGGAGAACGGCAGCGGGTGGAGATCATCCGCTGCCTGATGACCGAACCCCAGCTTCTGATCCTCGACGAACCGACCTCCGTCCTGCCGCCGCAATCGGTCGACAAGCTGTTCGAGACCTTGCGGCGGCTGCGCGACGGCGGCGTTTCCATCCTCTTCATCTCGCACAAGCTGGAGGAGATCCGCGCGGTCTGCGACCGTGCGACCATCCTGCGTGGCGGGCGCGTCACCGGCAATGTGGACCCGCGCGACCACGACGCGCACGACCTCGCCCGCATGATGATCGGCCGCGACATGCCGCAGCCCATGCCGGCGATCGCGCATTCCGGCGGCGACACGCGCCTCGAGATCGTCGGCCTCGACCATCGGCCGGACGATCCCTTCGCGGTGCCGCTTTCCGACGTCAGCCTGACGGTGCGGGCTGGCGAGATCCTCGGCATCGCGGGCATATCGGGCAACGGGCAGAGCGAACTCGCGGCGCTGATTTCGGGCGAGACGGTGCTGCCGCGCGAAAAGTCCGACCGTATCTTCATGATGGGAAAGGATGTCGGCGCGCTCGATGCGGCGGCCCGGCGCCGGCTGGGCTTGGCTTTCGTTCCGGAGGAACGGCTCGGCCGCGGCGCGGTGCCCGAAATGTCGCTTGTCCTCAACAGCCTTCTGACCGCCCATCCGTTCGGCCTGCTGAAGCGCGGCCTCGTCGACACGACGCGGGCGAAGGCTTTCACCGAGGACTGCATCCGCCAATACGACGTGCGCACGCCCGGTTCCGAAGCGGAGGCCGGCGCGCTCTCGGGGGGCAATCTGCAGAAGTTCATCGTCGGCCGCGAGATCATGCTGTCGCCGAAATTGCTGTTCGTGGCGCAACCGACCTGGGGCGTGGACATCGGCGCGGCCGCCGCCATCCGCCGGCGCCTTGTCGCCCTGCGCAACGATGGCGTGGGCATCCTCGTCATCTCGGAGGAACTGGAGGAGCTGTTCGAACTCTGCGATTCGATCCAGGTGATCCATCAGGGCCGGCTTAGCCCGCCGCTGGTGACGCGCGACACCAGACCCGAGGAGATCGGCCGCTACATGATCGGCGCCCATTCGACGGCCAGGAAAGTCCCTGCATGATCGCTTCCTCCAGGCCGTTCCTTCCCGTTCTGGTTCGCCGGGAGCATGCCTCGCTTACCGTCAAGCTGGTCGCCCCGCCCGTGGCGCTCGGCCTGGCGACGCTCCTCAATCTCGGGCTCTACCTGCTCATGGGCCGCGATCCGGTTGCCGTTTTCCACGCGATGCTTCTGGAACCCTTCCTGTCCTGGGCCTCGTTCTCGGAAGTCCTGCTCAAGACCGGGCCGCTCCTGCTCATCGCGCAGGGGCTTGCCATCGGCTTTCGCGCAAAGGTCTTCAACATTGGCGCCGAGGGCCAGTTCATCCTCGGCGCGATCTTCGCATCGGCTATCCCAATCTGGTTTCCAGCCGCGACGGGCCAGTGGATCTGGCCCTCCATGCTCGTCATCGGCGCGCTGGGCGGCGCGCTGTGGGCATCGCTCACCGCCTTCTGGCGCGTCAGGCTCAACGCAAACGAGATTCTGGTGTCGCTCATGCTGGCGCTCGTCGCCGCGCAATTGCTCAACTATCTGCTTCTCGGCCCCTGGAAGGATCCGGCCGGCTTCAACTTCCCGCAATCGGTGATGTTCCAGTATGACGCGATGGTGCCGATCCTGATCCCCGGCACCCGGGTCAACGTCTCGCTGCTTGTCGCCTTCGCATTCTCCCTCGCGGCCTGGGTCTTCATGCAGAGGAGTTTCGCTGGCTACAAGCTGCAGGTCGGCGGCCTCGCGCCGCACGCGGCCGGATACGCCGGCTTCAACGAAGGGCGCGCGATCTGGCTTTCGCTGCTCATCGGTGGTTTCGCTGCAGGCCTCGCAGGAGCGGCCGAGGTGGCCGGGCCGCTTGGCCAGTTGCAGCGCTCCATCTCGACCGGTTACGGCTACGCCGCCATCATCGTCGCCTATCTCGGTGGCCTTCACCCGGTTGGCATCGTCTTTTCCGCGCTGCTGATGGCGGCCCTCTATATCGGTGGCGATAATGCCATGGTCTCGGCAAATCTGCCGGTCGCAGCGGTCCGGGTCTTCCAGGGCAGCCTGCTGCTTGCCTATCTCGTCGCCATCGCCTTCGTCCGCTACCGGCTCGTCTGGCGCCATGCCGCCCACGGAAGCACCTCATGAACGCCGTTGAGTTCATCGTCGCCGGGATGCTGGCGGCAGCCACGCCGTTCCTTCTGGCGGCGCTCGGCGAACTGGTGGCCGAGCGGGCCGGCGTCCTCAATCTCGGCGTCGAGGGACTGATGGCCCTCGGCGCCGTGATTGCTTTCATCGTCGTCTATCAGGGCGGCGGGCATCTGCTCGGATTCCTCGCCGCCGGCCTTGCCAGTGCCGCGCTTTCCCTTGTCTTTGCCGTCATCGCGCTGGGATTCCGCGCCAACCAGGTCGCGGTCGGCCTCGCCATAGGCATACTCGGCCAGGGCCTCTCGGCGCTGTTCGGCAAGAGCTACGAGAGCCTCACGGTCAGGGGGCTGCCGAAGCTGTCATTGCCCTGGCTGTCGGATATCCCGGTCGTCGGCGGCCTGTTCGCTCAGGACATTGTCGTGTGGCTTTCGCTTGCCGCGACCGTCGCCATCTGGGCGACGTTCGCCTACACCAAGACCGGTCTCGTCGTCCGCGCCGTCGGCGAGAACCCCAAGGCGGCGCATGCGCTCGGCTATCCGGTGATCGCCGTGCGCTTTGCCGCCGTCGCCTTCGGCGGCGTGCTGGCGGGTTTTGCCGGCGCCTACGCAGCCGTGGTCTACACGCCGCTGTGGGCCGATGGCATGATCGCCGGGCGCGGCTGGATTGCGATTGCGCTGGTCGTCTTCGGCACCTGGCTCACCAGCCGTATCTTTTCCGGCGCGTGTCTCTTCGGCGCCGTGTCCCTGGCAAGTCTGGCGGCACAGGCGACCGGGCTGGGCGTTTCCTCGCAACTTCTGTCGAGCCTGCCCTATCTCGTGACAGTCATCGTGCTTGGCATCATCTCGTCGAACCGGCGGCTGCTCAAGCTCAACGGCGTTGCCTCGCTGGGAGAGCCTTTCGAGCGCTAGCACCACGGATGCGCCGCAATGCGGCCAATGCCATCTGCCCCGGCGAAACGGCAACGCCGATGGTCGGGTGCCAGTTCGGGGCTGCCGGCCTGCCACGCCGCCGACAGCCCCCGGCAGACCCCTCATTGCGGCGGAAAGAAGCACCGCAACCAGGAGAGTCGACATCGCATGAGGATATCACTATATACCGGCGGCTTCGGCGACGCGCCCCGGGTATTGGGCGGTCGACGGCGCTGCGAATGTGCTGACACCTATTGTGATGCAAATCGGTCTGAAAACCGGAAAAGCAAAATAGAAACAATAGCATGATGCTGGGTATCCCAGCCGCCTCCACCATCATCCTCAACGATCAGAACGTGTCCCTTGACGCTTCCCTCCTCTCGCACGCTGTGGACCTCGGGCAAGATCAACTTGCCGGGAGATGCCGACTCGGCTGGAATGGGTGCATGCATCCTTTGCGGGGTGCCGACGTTTATGATTACCAACCGGCATAGCCGCTAGGGAAAAGCAGTATGAGTGAACATGCGATCGAGTTCTTGCGGGGGTGGATTGGCGAGAAGGTCCATTGCCAGCACTCGCCGGTAAAGATCGACACGCAGGCCGAGACCCTCGCCAGGGAATGCGCGGCCAAGGCGGCCGAGGAGGGCATTCTTCTTGAGGACATCCAGGAAGAGGTCGGCGACATCAAGGAATTGATCGCATCGCGCCTCGAAGAGGCCGCCGAGGCCGAGCAAGAAACCCATCCGGACAAGCCGTCCGAGTGAGCTAGACCCGGGCGGGGCGCGCCTGTCCCAGGCAGCGACTACCCTTTCGGGAATTTGGCCTGAAGCCAGGCCTTCGGCAGCGCCGGCACGAAATTGCCATCCCGCCCTGTCATGTCCTCATTGGCGACCAGCGCGTTGAGGATCGCTTCCTCCACCCCTTGCACCACCGCATCGAAAAACGGATCGATATCGACGTCCGGAACGAAATCGGCACGCGCGATCCGTCCTGACGGTCCGAGCGCAGCCTCCGGGTTGGCGGTCGAGAAGGCGAGAAAAATGTCACCCGAGCTGTGGTAGCCGTAGCCGCCGGTCATGGCGATGCCGAGCGGCACACGCCTTGCCTGCCGCTTCATCTGATGCGGCAGGAACGGCGCGTCGGTGGCGACGATGGCGATGATCGAACCCTTTTCGGCGCGCGGCGTGCCCTCGCGGATCGCCGGTTCGGCGAGATCCGGCCCGACGCGCTGGCCGCGCAGGGTGAAATTGCGCCGCTTGCCGAAATTCGCCTGCACGAACACCCCGACGGTGTAGCGGCTGTCCTGCCATGCGACGATGCGCGATGCGGTGCCGGACCCGGCCTTGAAGCCGAAGGTGATCATGCCGGTGCCGCCGCCGACGCTGCCTTCCTCGATAGCGCCGATGGCAGCGCTGTCGAGCGCGCCGGCAACGTCGTCGAAGTTGACGTGATGGCCGTTGATATCGTTGAGGAAGCCGTCAAAGGTCTCCGCCCCCACCGGCAGGCCCCAGCCTGTGTCGAGCGCGGCCGGCAGCACCTTGTGCATCCAGCGCAGCGTGCCGTCGCGGGTGACGCCGCAGGAATGCGTGTTGGTGATGGTGACCGGGAAATTGAAGGCGCCGGTCTCCTCGATGATGTGCGTTCCCGTCAGTTCGCCGTTGCCGTTCTGGCTGAAGACGCCGGCAAAGACCGGCGTCGCGAGTTCAGCAATCGGCCTGGGCAGGATGGCGGTCACGCCGGTGCGCACCGGCCCCTTGCCGACGACCAGCGGCCCGTCGCCCGAGATCAGCGTCGTATAGCCCACCGAAACGCCCGGCACGTCGGTGATGGCATTGAACTCCCCGGGCGTGCCGTCGAAGCCGATGCCGAAAGCGCGGGCGCGCTGCTTTCGGGACGGCGTCAGGAGATGCGGATCATGTCCTGTCATGCCGCGCCTCAGAACAGCGAGCCTTGATTGCCCGGCTCCCTTGGCTTGGCTGGTTTGGCCGACGCCTTGGGCCGCGCGCCGCCGCCGGTGGCGACCGCGTCGGCGCTGCCGTCGGCGAATTCCAGCGACAGCGCCGCCCCTGGTACCACGTCCGCCGCCAGCTTGATCACCGCGCCTTCGGCATCCTTGACCAGCGCGAAGCCGCGCGCCAGCACCGCCTTGTGCGACAGCGTCGACAAAAGCCGGTCGGCCTGGGTCAGGTTCGCGCGCAACCGGTCCAGCCGTCGCGCGATGGCATGGTCCTGGCGCCGCGTCAGCCCGGTCAGAGTGTCGCCTTGAGCCTTCTGACGCCTGACGATCGGCGCCGGCGACAGCCTTGCGGCGGTGCGTTTGAAGCGTGCCCGCCTCTCGCGCGCGATGGCAAAGAACGCCGCCTGTGCGCGGGCGAGATCGCGGCCGGTCAGCGTGCGCGCTTCGTTGATGCGGCGGGAGAGTGTGGCGGGCGTCAGCCGCTGCCGCTCCAGCCTTGCGCGCTTGCGCTCGATGCTCACCGTCAGGGCCCGGCCGAGCCGGCTCGTCGCCTCGTCGAAGCGGCGGCGTGGCAGGGCCAACAACTGGTCGGGCGAGGGCAGCGCCCGCGCCGCCGCGCGCACCGCTTGGCGCTTGCGTTCGAGATTGCGCGAGGCGCAAGCTCTGAGCCGTGCTGCGAGGCTTGCCAGCGTCGCTTCGAGGTCGGCCCTGACCGGCACGGCGATCTCGGCCGCGCCCGTCGGCGTCGGCGCCCGCATGTCGGCCGCGAAGTCGATCAGCGTCCAGTCCGTCTCGTGGCCGACGGCGGAGATGACCGGAATGCGCGAGGCGGCGACCGCGCGCGCCAGGGCCTCGTCGTTGAAGCCCCAGAGATCCTCGAGGCTGCCGCCGCCGCGCGCCACGATCAGCACGTCGGGATGAGGGATGGCGCCATCCCGGGCGAGCGCGTTGAAGCCGTTGACCGCGGCGGTCACTTCCGCGCCCGCCGTCTCGCCCTGCACCCTGACCGGCCAGACCAGTACGTACAGCGGGAAGCGGTCCTTGATGCGGTGGATGATGTCGCGGATCACCGAGCCGGTCGGCGAGGTGACGACGCCGATGACCCCGGGCATGAACGGCAGCCGCCGCTTGCGGCCGGCATCGAACAGGCCCTCGGCCTGCAGCCGGCGCTTGCGTTCCTCGAGCAGCGCCATTAGCGCGCCGGCACCGGCCGGTTCCAGATTGTCGATGACGATCTGGTAGTTGGACTTGCCGGGATAGGTCGTCAGCCTGCCGGTGGCGATCACCTCCATCCCTTCCTCGGGGCGGAATTTCAGCCGGCTCATCGTGGTCTTCCACACCACGGCATCGAGCCGCGCGCGGTCGTCCTTCAATGCGAAATAGGCGTGGCCGGACGAATGCGGGCCGCGGTAGCCGGAAATCTCGCCGCGCACCCGCACATTGCCGAACGCGTCCTCGACCGTGCGCTTCAGCGCGCCGGAGATCTCGCTAACCGTGTATTCGGTGGCATTGCTGCGTGATTCGGATGCCGTATCGCTCATCGGCCGATTGAGGGGTGGTTGCCCGTCCGCGTCAAGGCGGCGCTCAATCCGCGCTAATATTATAACGCGATCTTAAGCCCGATTTGCTTTGACTTGTCGGCAACGCAGCTGGCCAGGAACGCATGAGCGCACGCGCAAGCAACAGCCCATTGACGCATCAGGTCACGCTGACCGTGCTGATGCTCGCCGCCTTCGCGCTGGCCATGGTCTTCGGCTTCGGCTTCTACGCCACTGCCCAGGCCGATCATGTCTCGCTCGAGCGGCAAAAGATATTCTTTGCCAATGGTTTGAAGGATCAGATCGCGGCGGTGGAGCGCGAGCAGGAGAGCGTGACCGTCTGGGATGATTCCATCATCAACGTGAAGGCGGGAAACCAGGCCTGGATAGAGGAGAACCTCAGCGTCTGGATGTACTCCTATTACGGCCACAACCGGGTCTATGTGCTGGATGCCGCAAACCATCCGGTTCACGCCATGCGGGAAGGCAAGGTGCTCGATCCGTCCGTCTATGGCGAGGACGCGCCCGCATTGCTGCCCACCATCGAAAGTCTGCGCGCCAAGATGGCCGAGCCGCCGAGCGAGGACGCTTCGGCCGTGCCGGCGAAGATGGTCGGCGAGGACCTGGTGTCGCTCGGCGGCAAGCCGGCCATTCTCAGCATCATGCCGCTCGTCCCCAGCACGAACCGGCTCACCCAGGCACCGGGCAGCGAATACCTCCACATCTCGGTCGAGTTCATCAGCGACAAGGTGATCGGCAAGATCGCCGAAAAATATCTGCTGGACGGCGCGCATCTGCTGCCGCTGTCGCAGCCGACCGGCTCGGCTGCCATTCCGCTGTTGGATTCTCGCGGTGTCATCCTCGGCTATATCGGCTGGGACCAGGAACGGCCCGGCCTGACGCTGGTGCGCAAGGCGGCCCCGGCCTTGGTAATCGGCCTGCTGCTCGCGGCGAGCGTGCTCGCCTTCCTGCTGCGCCGCCTGCGCCGCGCATCGTCGGCGCTGCAGACCAGCCAGGACGAGGCGCAATACCTCGCTTTCCACGACACGCTCACGGGTCTGCCCAACCGCGCCCTGTTCGAGGATCGGCTCCGGCGGGCCCTGCTCAGGACTACTCACGACACGGCCGGTCACGATATGGGGAAAGTGGCGCTGCTCTACCTCGATCTCGACCGCTTCAAGCATATCAATGACACGCTCGGCCATCCGGCTGGCGACGAACTGGTGCGCCAGACGGCGGCCAGGCTCCAGCATACCGTTCGTGAAGTCGACACCGTGGCGCGCCTGGGCGGTGACGAATTCGCGCTGATCCTCATCGACATCCGCGATATCCGCGCCGCGGAGGATATCGCCGAGCGGCTGCTGCAGAAGCTGCAGGAACCGTTCAAGCTGATCGACGATCAGGTCTTCATCAGCGCCAGCATCGGCATCGCGCTGTCGGTCGGCGCCGAGATCGATGCCGACGATCTGCTGCGCAAGGCCGACATCGCGCTTTACGAGGCCAAGAAGAATGGCCGCGGCCGGCACCAGGTCTTCGCCGGCGACATGGACGACCTTCTCTTGCGCAAGCGCAAGGTCGAGACCGAGCTTCGCAAGGCCCTCGATGGCGGCACCGGCATCGGGCTCGCCTACCAGCCGGTGTTCGCGGCAAACGGCAAGACGATCCTTGGCGCGGAGGCGCTGATCCGCTGGGGGCATGAGGTGCATGGCGCATTGCCGGCGGCGCAGTTCATCGCCATTGCCGAGGAGCGCGGCATGATCGGCCAGCTCGGCGCATGGGTGCTGCAGGAAGCCTGCCGCTTCGCCGTACGCACCGAATTGCCGTGGCTGGCCGTCAATGTGTCGCCGCTGCAGTTGCGTGACGCCGGCTTTGCCGAACAGGTTGCATCGATCCTCGCCGATACCGGCCTGGCGCCGCAGCGCCTGCAGCTCGAGATCACCGAGAGCGTGCTTCTGGAAAACAGCGATGCCTCGCGGGCGGCTCTGACGGCCTTGCGCGAGTCCGGTGTCGGCATCGTGCTCGACGATTTCGGCACCGGCTATTCGTCGCTGAGCTATCTGCGCCGCCACGCCATCGACAAGCTCAAGATCGACCGCTCCTTTGTGCGGCTGCTCGACGGCGAGGCCAATGCGGCGGCGATCGTCAAGGCGCTGATCGACCTCGCCGTCGCGCTCGGCGTCGACGTCACCGCCGAGGGCGTCGAGACCGAGGCGCAGAAGATCCTGCTGGTCGCCATGGGCTGCCGGCAGTTCCAGGGCTATTTCCTGTCGCCACCGCTCGAACCGGCCCAGTTGCTCGGCCTTTCCGGCCTCGCTTCGCCGCACGACGTCGTGCCAGCGGCCGCGCGTGCCTAGGAAAGACCCTACCAGCCCGGCATGATCTGGTTCGGCTTGGTCCGCTTCATCTTGGTGAAGGCGAGCGCGGCGAAATCGAAGCTTCCCGTCTCTTCGCCGAGCGGCACCGATATGTTGTCGAGGCTTTCGCAGATGTGGCGGGCAAGCGCGTCGACGATCTCCGGCTGCGAGGTCTGGCCGCGCATGATGCCGATGCGGCAGTCGGGCAGGGTGCCGAAGCCGTCGGCCTCGCCGAGCACGCGCATGCCGGGCCGCAGCGCGCATTCGGGCAGCACCGAGATCGCGAGGCCGGAAAGCACCGCGGCGGTGATGACGGTCGCCGAGAAGCTGGAGAACAGGATGCGGTACTCGCGGTTCTGCCGGTCGAGCACGTCGACGGCGGCGCGGCGCCAGATGCAGTTCGGCCGGCCGAAGGCCATCGGCAGGATTTCCTGCTCATGCGTGGCATGGTTTGCCGAAGTCACCCACAACAGCGGCTCGCGCCGCACCACTTCCGACTGGCCGCGCGTGTCGTTGTGCGTCACCAGGGCCAGGTCGAGATTGCCGCGCTTGATGTGTTCGACAAGTCCGGGCGTCGGCTCGCAGATGACGGTCAGCTCGACCCGCGGATTGGAGCGCGTGAAGCGCGCCATGATCTCGGGCAGGAAGCGGTCGGCGTAGTCGTCCGGCGTGCCGATGCGGATCGTGCCTTCCAGCCGCTTGTCGTCGAAGGCGGCCAGCGTCTCCCGGTTGAGGAAGATCAGCCGCCTTGCATAGGAAAGCAGCCTGTCGCCTTCCTCGGTCAGCTTGTTGGTGCGGCCGTCCTTTTCGAACAGCGGCTTGCCGATCCGCTCCTCCAGCCGGCGCATCTGCATCGACACCGCCGACTGCGTCCGGTGCACCTCTTCCGCCGCGCGGGTGAAGCTGCCGGTATCGGCGATCGAGATGAAGGTCTGCAACTGATCGAGATCGAGCGGCGCTTTCATCGGTCCAATCCATCATTGATGTTGATGCTAAAGATTAGAAACATTCGTTGGATTAATCAATCGCACGGTGGCACATTCTCCAACATCCACATGAAGGCATGTGAATCGAGACCGGAACGGCGCTCCTCCCAGCGACGTTTGCCCGGCTTCGTCTGCTCGACTCTGAAGGAGGACTGACATGACCACGTTTGATTTCGCCACCGAGACCTCGCGCATCACCACGCGTCCGGCCGTTGCGACGCGCGTGCTCAATGCCGTCGCCGATGCCTACCGCGCCTGGAAAAACCGCCGCGAATTCTATCGCCTCGGCGAGATGTCGGACGCCGAGCTCGCCGACATCGGCCTGACGCGCGCCGACCTCCACGTCGCCGTTGCCGTGCCCTTTGGCCGTGATCCGACCGTGAAGCTGCGCGCGATCGCCAGCGACCGGGTCGACACGATCGAGGATCTTGCCCGCAAGGTGGCTTGATCGAGCCGGCGGCGCATTCAGGTCGCCCGGAACCTTTTCAAGGGGCGCGGCGACCAAGGTTCATGCAGGCTCCCCACTCCCTGCCGGTTCCCCCCGGCCTGCCTGCACGCTGCCCGGTCCTCCCAAGGACCGGGCTTTCTTTTCGGGCTATCGTCGATCCATGCCCCGCTTGAACTGATCGAAGATCGTCTCCATGCCCTTCTGATACTCGTCGCGCTGCTGCGCACCGGTTTCGAACATCTTGCCGAAGATATCGTCGAACGGGTTCCGCGGCCTGCCGCTCGGATTGGTCTGCGGCTGCGGCGCCTGGCGTGGCTGAGACGCCTGCGGTTGCTGCGGCGCCGGCTCGGCCCCGGGCAAGCCGAAACCGCCGCCACCTTGCCGCAGCATCTCCTCGAACATCTTGCCCAGCGGGTTGTCGCCATAGGGGCTTTGCGTCTGCGGCTGCGTCCGGCCTTGCGGCTGTTGCGCGCCGCCGCCGAACATGTCCTGCAGCACCTTGCCGAGCGGGTTGTCGCCATAGGGATTGGGCGCCTGCTGCGGCTGGCTCTGCGGCTGCTGCGCGCCGCCGCCGAACATGTCCTGCAGCACCTTGCCGAGCGGGTTGTCGCCGTAGGGATTGGGCGCCTGTTGCGGCTGCTGCGCGCTACCGCCCGCCTGTCGCATCATCTGATCTATGATCTCGCCGAGCGGATTGCCGCCGCCGCCGAAGCCGCCCGCCGCCTGCATCTGGTTGGTGGTCTGCTTGAACAGCCCGCCCATCATCATCGAGGCCATCGCCGGCAGCATCTGCTGCAGCACCTGCTGGCTGAGACCGGTCGCTTGCGCGGCCTGGCTGGCGACGGCCCGCGACAGCTCCTTCGAGCCGAACAGATGGCCAAGAATGCCGTTGCCCTCGTTGATGCCTTGCGGCGAGAAGGCCCGGGTCGCGTCCTCGAAATATTTGGCGTGCTGGCCGCTCGCCATCGCCGTCATGAAAGCGCCGAGCCCGTAGGGGTCGGCCGTGTTGCGCTGCAGCCCTTGCGAAAAGGCCGGCAGCAGCGCCTCGACCGCGGCCTGGGTCTGCTGCATCGAAAGCCCGAACTGCTGAGCCAGCGCCTGCATGCCGGCGCCGTTCTGGGCCTGGGCGAATATGTCGAACAGGGAAGGCATTGGGTTCTCCTCCGGGAACATCCTCGTTGGAGAAGCCTAGTTCGTTTCCATCGCTGATTGAAGCGGCTTTTGCCGCCCTCTCCGCCGGGCGGACGGCGAAGGGTCAGTAAGCATATTCCATGAACACGGGCTCGATCGAGCCGCCCCAGCGCGTGTGGTAGGCCGACAGCATTTCCTCGGCGCTGGTCGTGCCGCGCGCCACGACTTCGTCCAGCGTGTTCAGGAACGAGGTCTCGTCATAGCCGTCGCGGTTCTTGCGGGCGCGGTTCTTCAGCCCCGAGCGCGAAATGGCGAGCACGTCGCGGGCGACATCGCGCAAGGTCGTGTTGCGGAACGGCGCCGAAATGCCCAGCTCCGGCACCGCGTTGCGCATTGCCAGCACTTCCTTGTAGGTCCAGCTCGCGGTCAGCGCCTCGGCGGCCTCCAGCGCCGCCTCGTCGTAGAGCAGCCCGACCCAGAAGGCCGGCAGCGCGCAGATGCGTCGCCACGGCCCGCCGTCGGCGCCGCGCATTTCGAGGAAGCGCTTCAGCCTGACGTCGGGGAACAGCGTCGACAGATGGTTCGCCCAGTCGCCCATCGTCGGCAGCCCGTCCGGGACCTCATTGCGGGCGGCCCCTGCCATGAACTGGCGGAAGGTGATGTGCGTCATGTCGTGATAGTGGCCGTCGCGGATGACGAAATACATCGGCACGTCGAGCGCCCATTCGACATAGTCGGCGAAGCCGAAATCGGGCGAGAAGCAGAATTCGAGCAGGCCGGAGCGCTGGTTGTCGGTGTCGCGCCAGATATCGCCGCGCCAGCTCTGCAGTCCGTTCGGCCGGCTTTCGGTGAAGGGCGAGTTGGCGAACAGCGCCGTCGACAGGGGCTGCAGCTTGAGCGAGACCTGCATCTTGCGGCGCATGTCCGCCTCGCTCTCGAAGTCGAGGTTCACCTGGATGGTGCAGGTGCGGTACATCATGTCGAGGCCCCTGGTGCCGACCTTCGGCATGTAGCGCGTCATGATCTCGTAGCGCGACTTCGGCATTTTCGGCGTTTCGGCGAGCGACCATTTCGGGCTGCCGCCGAGGCCGAGGAAGCGGATGCCCAGCGGTTCGGCGATCTCGCGCACCTGGGAGAGGTGCGCGTTGCCCTCGCGGCAGGTCTGGTGGATCGACTCCAGCGGCGCGCCCGACAGTTCGAACTGGCCGCCGGGCTCCAGCGAGATCGCCCCCTGGCCGGTCGGCTCGACCAGGCCGATGATGCGTCCGTCGTCCAGGATCGGGTCCCAGCCGAGTTTTTGCTGCATGCCTTCGAGAATGGCGCGGATGCCGCGCTCGCCGCCATACGGCACCGGCGCGTTGCCGTCGACATAGAACGGAAACTTCTCGTGCTCGGTGCCGATGCGCCATTGCTCGCGCGGCTTGTTGCCTTCGGCAAGATAGGCGACGAGCTCGTCGACGCCCTCGATGGGCCGGAAATCGGTTGTGTCGCGCGCCATGGGAAGCCCTCCGCAGCGGCTATCTCGCCGCCGGGCGCTAAATGGACGAAATGTCAGTAGCCGATCAAGCGAAAAATCCTGAGCCAAGGCTCAACTGGATTTGATCACCAGTCGCCGATCGTGGCCTGCATCACCGCGAGCGCGGCCACCGCGGCGGTGTCGGCGCGCAGGATGCGTGGCCCGAGCGGGATGGCGGTGACGAAAGGCAATGCCCTCAGCATCTTGCGCTCGTCGTCGGAAAAGCCGCCTTCCGGCCCGACCAGCAGCGCGAGCTTTGTCTCGCCGACCGCCTGCAGCGCCGGCAGAGGGTTGTTGGTCGAGGCATCCTCGTCGCAGAAGATCAGCCGCCGTTCCTTGTCCCAGCCTGTCAGCAGGCGCTCGAACTTTTCCGCCTCGCGCACCTCGGGCACGGCGAGAATGCCGCATTGCTCGGCCGCCTCGACGACATTGGCGCGCAGCCGCTCGATGCTCGGTTTTGCAACCTGCGTATGCTGGGTGATCACCGGCTGCAGGATACCGGCGCCCATCTCGACCCCCTTCTGCACCAGATAATCGAGCCGCCCCTGCTTCAGCGGCGCGAAGCAGTAGACGAGGTCGGGCAGCGGCGGCTGCGGCCGCTGTTGGTCGAGCACCTTCAGCCGCACCGCCTTCTTGGATCTGGCGGCGATCGCCGCCGACCATTCGCCGTCGCGGCCGTTGAAGACCAGGATCTCGACGCCTTCGGAAAGACGCAGCACATGCATCAGGTAATGGCTTTGCTGCTGCCCGGCATCGAATTCGATGCCCGCTCCGAGGTCGTCCGGCACGAACAGCCGCTGCATCTTGTAATTGGCGCGCATCGCCGAGCAATGGGCGAGGCGGACTTTGCCGTCAAGCCTCGGCCGAAGGGTGCCATGCCGGCGCGTAGCCTTGCCGCAGCACCGAGATGGTGGTCGCCGGTGTCAGCAGGCGAAGCGGCCGGCCAGCCAGGTCGCCAAAAGCGGCCGGTGTGCCATAGCCCGCGAACGACCAGCGCAGCGCCTTGCCGCCACGCAGCGCATAGGCCGTGTTGCCGTCCGCGATCATGCTGCCATCGGGCAGGGCGGCCAGCTCTTCCGGCTTGACCGTTGGCGGCTGGCCGCCCGAGGCCAGCCGCTCCTTGTGCAGCCGCTTGTCGAGCATCGGCGCGCGCGGCTCGGCGATGGCGGAGGCCTCGCCGAACCGGCGGACGAAGTCGCTGGCCCGTTCGCGCCGGCAAAAGAAGCAGGGCCGATGGCCGGCGGCCAGCGCCGTCACCTCGTCGAGGAAGAACAGTTCGGTCCAGCCCGCCTTGCCGCCCGGCCTGTTGCGGCCCATCGGCTCGCGTCGCACATTGCGAAATTGGCACACGCAGATGATCCAGGCCTGTAGCGCCCAGCGCTTCTTCAGCAAGGTCTTCGTCTCGGGGTCGTGGATGATGCCGCGATTGCCGGTGAACAGGCCGCGTTCGGGCACGGCATGGATGGCGCCGAACGGGTCGACCCGGTTCTGCAGTGGCATAGGCGTTCCTTCTTGGCTGCGATGCGGGCGCCATGATATCGCTCGCGGGCTCAATATTATGTCAGCAGGGTTTCGATGCGCGTCCTGGTCGTCCAGAATTTCGACAATGAAGGCCTTGGCCAGATCGGCGCAGCGCTGGTCGAGGCCGGCGCCGATATCGATCTGCGCAAGCCCTACAACGGCGAGGCCTTGCCCGTGCACAGCGGCGAGCATGACGCCATGGTCGTGCTCGGCGGCGCCCAGAACGCGCTCGATGACGAGCTTTGCCCCTATTTCCCCGAACTGCTCGATCTGACCCGCGACTTCGCCGACAGGGACCGCTCGGTGCTCGGCATCTGCCTCGGCAGCCAGTTGCTGGCGCGGGCCTTCGGCGGCGAGAACCAGATCGGCGGTGCCACCGAGTTCGGCTGGCACCAGGTGTCGCTGACGCCGGCGGCGAAGACCGATCCGGTGCTGGCTGCCTTGCCGGAGAATTTCCCGATCTTCGAATGGCACGACGACACCTTCGTGCTGCCGCAGAATGCCGTGCGGCTGGCAGGCAGCGCCGTCGCCGAGAACCAGGCCTTCCGCCTTGGCCGCGCCGTTTACGGCTTCCAGTTCCATTTCGAGGCGGACACGCCGATGGTGCGCGACTGGAGCACGTCCTTCGCCTCCCTCATCGCCGAGCGCCATCCCGACTGGAACGACCGGCTCGACGGCGAAATCACCCGCAACGGTTCCGATGCCGACGCCGCCGGTCTGGCCATTGCCCGCGCCTGGGTGGCGACCATCTGAGGAGTGTCGATATTCGGGTGAGGCCGGCCTGCAAACAATGGCTTCCTGCGCTTCCGGTGCTCGCGTACTTCAAAGTGCGCTCCGCTCCGGTTCTCAAAAGCCATAGTTTTCGGCTCGGCCTGACCTGAATCTCAACCCACCTTGGCGCACACCGACCTGGGGCGGCGTGACATTATTGGCACGCCACGGCAGTTCCGGCTGGGGAAAACCCTTTTCATCCTTGGTTTGTGTCCGCGCGCCATCCTAGAAGGCGCGCGCTTTGTATCGCCGGTGCAACCGCGATGAACCTTCTGTGTGATCCGCGCGACACATCGGCGATACGGAATCTGCTTAGAAACGCGAAATCGTCGAAACATTGAGACGCATTTTATCGTTTCAACGCATTGGTAACCGGGTCGTGCACAGATGCAGGAAGCTCAACCAGAGATGACGTCCGTGAAAGCAGCGCTTCTGTCCTTTGTCATGCTGTCTGCCATCGTCCTGTGCGGCCTCGGCATCTATTCGGCCGACGCCGCCAACAATCACCAGGCCGTCGACGGCTACGGCGTCACCGCCGCCCTTCGCTAAAGCCTGGTCCTTCCCGACAAACGGAAAGCTGATCCCATAGCCGGGATCATGACTGGAACCGCTGCGCTTCGACCGTCAGGATGCGCTTATCCGCGCCGTCGACGACGAGCGCGCTGAGCGTTCCCGAATGCCATGCGAGCGTGTCGACATTGACGCGGTTGGCCATGATTTCGGCCTCCGGCACCGGTGTGTGCCCATGCACGATCACCTTCGGATAAAGGCCGGGGTGATCGTGAAAGGCGTCGCGAATCCAGATCAGGTCCTGCGGACTCTGGCTTTCGAGCGGTACGCCTGGCCGAATGCCGGCATGGCAGAAGAAGAAGTCGCCGAACGCCACCGAAAACGGCAGTGAGCGCAAGAAGTCGACATGGGCTCGCGGTACGGCCGCGACCAGGGTCGCGTGTCCCTCCCGCAATGCCGTCTCCGCCGTGCCGAACCAGCCACTGGCCGCGGGCAGCGTCACGCCGTAGGACTGCGCCGTTTGGATGCCGCCATAGCGCATGAACAGGCCGTCCGCGTCGGGCTCGGCGAGAAAGTCGAGGAAGCCGACATCGTGGTTGCCGGCAAGCATCAGACGGCGCGGGTCTCGTGCCCTTGCGTCGAACAGGAAATCGATCACGCCCCTGGAATCCGGGCCACGGTCTGTATAGTCGCCGAGATGGATGACGCGCCAGTCGGCGGTCGGCTTGTATTCGAGCTCGCTTTCGATCCGGCGGTGCATGGCGGCCAGAAGGTCGAGCCGGCCATGCACGTCGCCGATGGCGTAGAGCCGCATGCCTTCCGGCCCGCGCGCGTCGAGATAGTGGATGCCGGTTTCGGTCACGGCGAGCGTCTTCCCGTATCGATCATCACGGGAAACTAGGGCGGATAGGTGAATAGGCCCTAGCGCCTCAGCTGGTCCTTGCCCATGTCGGTTACCAAACGCTTACCGCACAGCGCCAGCGTGATGTCCATCTCCTTGCGGATGATCTCCAGCGCCTTGGTGACCCCGTCCTTACCCATGGCGCCGAGGCCGTAGAGGAAGGGCCGCCCGATATAGGTGCCCTTGGCGCCGAGGCAGAGCGCCTTGAGCACGTCCTGGCCCGAGCGGATGCCGCCATCCATGTGCACCTCGATCCTGTCGCCGACGGCGTCGGCGATCTCCTCTAGCACCTCGATCGACGAGGCGGCGCCGTCGAGTTGGCGTCCGCCATGGTTGGAAACGACGATCGCATCGGCGCCGGTCTGGGCCGCCATCAGCGCGTCCTCCTTGTCGAGGATGCCCTTCAGGATCAGCTTGCCGCCCCAGCGTTCCTTGATCCAGGCGACATCCTTCCACGAAAGCTGCGGATCGAACTGCTCCGTCGTCCACGACGACAGCGAAGAGACGTCGCCGACCCCCTTGGCGTGTCCGACAATGTTGCGGAAGGTGCGGCGCTTGGTGCCAGCTATGCCCAGGCACCAGCGCGGCTTGAGCGCCAGGTCGATGATGTTGGCGAGCGTCATCTTCGGCGGCGCCGACAGCCCGTTGCGGACATCCTTGTGGCGCTGGCCGAGGATCTGCAAGTCGAGCGTCAGCACCAGAGCCGAGCAATTCGCCGCCTTTGCCCTGTCGATGAGGTTGAGGACAAAGTCCTTGTCGCGCAGCACGTAGAGCTGGAACCAGAACGGCTTTTTCGTCACCGAGGCGACATCCTCGATCGAGCAGATACTCATCGTCGACAGCGTGAACGGCACCCCGAACTCCTCCGCCGCCTGGGCCGCCAGCATCTCGCCATCGGCGTGCTGCATACCGGTCAGCCCGGTTGGCGCCAGCGCCACCGGCATCGCCACCTTCTCGCCGATCATGGTCGTTTCCAGCGAGCGGTTGCTCATATCGACCAGCACGCGCTGGCGGAACTTGATTTTGGCGAAATCCTCCTCGTTGGCGCGGTAGGTGCTTTCGGTCCAGGCGCCGGAATCGGCGTAGTCGAAGAACATCTTCGGCACGCGGCGGCGCGCCAGGTCCTTCAGATCGGCAATGGTGAGGATGTCGCTCATGGTCTTTCCCGCTGGGTGTTCGCTAATTCGTTGTCTTGGCGCCGTCGCCGGCGTCGGAGCGCTGTCTCAGCCTCAGCCGTGACACGCGCTGCCAGTCGCCGCTGCGTTCGGCCTCGAGCATCGAGCGCTCGACATAGGAGATGTGGTCCATGGCCGCTTGCCGGGCAGCCGCCGGATCGCCGGCCTTGATCGCCGCATAGATCGCCCGGTGCTGGTGAAGCAGCGCCTCGCGCGCGCCGGGCACGCTGAACACCAGAAGCCGGTTCTGGAACACGCCTTCCGACAACAGCCGGTAGCAGGAGCGCAGCGTATGCAGCAGGATGATGTTGTGCGCGCATTCCGAGATGGCGTGGTGGAACTCGATGTCGATCTCGGCCTCGTCGTCGAAATCGCCGGTGCGGTGCGCCTCGTCCATGCGCGCCATGATGCTGTCGAGCAGCGTAAGGTCCTCCGGCGTGGCGCGCCGCGCCGCATATTCGGCGGCGACAGCCTCGATCTCGCGGCGATACTCCAGATAGTCGGTCACCGCCTTGCGGTGCATCGAGATGAGGTCGGTCACCGGCTTGGTGAACAGCTGGCCGATGACGTCGGCGACATGGGTGCCGCCGCCGGCCTTGGTCGTCAGCAGCCCGCGCCCCTCCAGCGCCTTCAGCGCGTCGCGCAGGATCGGCCGCGACACGTCGAACTGGCGCGCCAGCTCGCGCTCGCCCGGCAGCCGATCGCCGGTGCGCAGCACGCCTTCCAGGATCAGGCTCTCGATCTGCTGCACCACCTCGTCGGCGGTGCGCGAATGCTCGATCCTGGAGAAAATATCGCTCAACGGGGGCGCCTGGGAAAGGGAAGCGGTTGTCGCCCAGATTAGAGCCTCTGTCCCCAACTGGTCAAATTATTTATCCAATTCCTCCGATGTGGCTCGCTGCCGACGCCGCCTTCCTATATGCCCGTCAGCTAAACTTTGTTGTTTGCGTCTCCGGGCGATTGGCCCTAGAGGACGCCGATACACGCAGGGTCAAGAACAAGGGGGACCGGCCGTGTCGGACGAGACGTCCAATCTCGAATTCCAACCACGCGCCCAGGGCAGCGTCATGGGTTTTCCGGCGCATGGTGGCCGCGCCGGCGCGCTTGGCGAGGTCCATGCCCGACCGCATCCGCTGATCGAGAAGTCGCGCGTGCTGATCCAGCTTTCCTTCATGACCGAAGGCGGCTCCGGCGTCGACCACGCGGTGCTTTCGGAGATGTCGCGACGCCTTGGCATCGCCGCCCCCGACCGCCAGGCCCGCCACCATGCCATGAAGTGGGGCAAGGGCTCGTTGCGCTGGGAACGGCACACCGAATTCTCCACCTACCTGTGGGAAGGGCCGCTTGCCGAAAGCGCCGGATCGCCGGAAGATTCGCCCTTCGGTAACGGGTTTTCGCCGCCGGGCACGGTCATATCCGGGATCAGGCTCGAGATCCGTAAATGGACGCAAACCAGCGAAAAGCTCATTGCCGATTTCGACCCGACCAGCCTCTGCTACTCTCTGGTCGGCCGAGGCAACGCGGCCATCGTCACCGACTTCCGCCAGGACGGCGACGGCCTGACGCGCATGCTGGTGCTCGACCGCGGCCTGACGCCGGCCAGCACCGGCGCGCTGTCACAGCGGCTGCTCGACATCGAGACCTACCGGACGCTGGCCATGCTTGGCCTGCCGCTGGCGCTGACGCTCTCCGGCCGCGCCCGCCGCATCGAGGACCGGCTGGCGCAGACGACGCTGGAAATGAAGGGGGCGGAGACCCGCGACAGCCAGACGCTGCTTGCCGACCTGACCGAGCTGGCCGCCGAATTGGAGGCGGATGCCGCCTCCAGCCTTTATCGCTTCGGCGCCAGCCGCGCCTATGACGGCATTGTCGTCGAGCGGCTCGAGGCATTGGAGGAAGAGCCGGTGTCCGGCTACGACACCTGGGCGGGCTTCCTGCAGCGGCGCATGGCGCCGGCCATGCGCACCTGCCGCTCGGTCGAGGAGCGGCAGGCCAACCTGTCGCGCAAACTCACCCGCGCCACCACGCTCCTGCGCACCTGGGTCGATGTCGAGGTCGAGAAGCAGAACCGCGACCTGCTGGCCTCGATGAACAACCGCGCCCGCCTGCAGCTGCGCCTCCAGCAGACGGTCGAGGGGCTTTCCGTTGCCGCCGTTTCCTATTACGTCGTCGGCCTCATCTCCTATCTCGCCAAGGGCGCCTCGATCTTCGGCCACGCCTTCGCGCCCGAAATCGTCACCGCCGCCGTGGTGCCGGTCGCCGTGCTGCTGGTCTGGTGGGGTGTGCGCCGCGTGCGGCGCATGCACTCTGAGCCGGCGAAGCATCCGGGCGAGTAGTCTCCCCCCTCGAGGGGGAGATGTCGCCGAAGGCGACGGAGGGGGTCGCCTCGCGTGGGGCGCCAACCTCGTTCGCGACGGAAGATGCGCTGGCGATCTGTGCGAAACGACCCCCCTCTGACCGCTTCGCGGCCATCTCCCCCTCAAGGGGGGAGAACATCAGCGGCAGATTGCCGCTGCGGAAGCACGGCCTGCACCCATTGTCTCATCCCGACCAAAGCGGGGTTTGCAACAAACGCGCTTCACTGGTAAAAGATTTTGACCAGTCGAGTGGAGGAAAGCGCCGATGTCCGGCCTTGCCATGCCGAAGCCAGATGCCGCCACCATGCGCCGGCGTGCCGAGATCGTCGCCGACATGCGCATCATCGTGCCGGGCGAGGGTGTCGTCGACGCGGCCAATGAAATGCGCGCCTTCGAGAGCGACGGCCTCACCGCCTATCGGCAGTTGCCGCTTGTCGTCGTGCTGCCGGAAACGGTGGCGCAGGTCTCGCGGGTGCTCAAATATTGCAACGATCGCAACATCCGCGTCGTGCCGCGCGGTTCGGGCACTTCGCTGTCGGGCGGTGCGCTGCCGCTCGAGGATGCGGTGCTTCTGGTGATGAGCCGCTTCAATCGCATCCTTGCGATCGACTATCCGAACCGAATTGTCGTTGCCCAGCCCGGTGTCACCAATCTCGGCATCACCACCGCCGTCGAGCAGGAGGGCTTTTATTACGCCCCCGATCCATCCTCCCAGATCGCCTGCTCGATCGGCGGCAATGTCGCCGAGAACTCCGGTGGCGTGCACTGCCTGAAATACGGGCTGACCGCCAACAATGTGCTCGGCATCGAGACGGTGCTGATGAATGGCGAGGTGGTGCGGCTAGGCGGCAGGCATCTAGATGCCGAGGGCTACGACCTGCTCGGCGTCATGACCGGCTCGGAAGGCCTGCTCGGCGTCGTCACCGAGGTCACGGTGCGCATCCTGAGGAAGCCGGAGACGGCGCGCGCGCTGCTGATCGGCTTTCCGACCAACGAGCAGGGTGGCCAGTGCGTCGCCGACATCATCGGCGCCGGTATCATTCCCGGCGGCATGGAGATGATGGACCGGCCGGCGATCCACGCCGCGGAGGATTTCGTCCATGCCGGCTATCCGCTCGACGTCGAGGCGCTGCTGATCGTCGAGCTCGATGGACCAGGCGTCGAGGTCGATCACCTGATCGGCCTCGTCGAGGCGATCGCCTATCGCAACGGCTCGACCACCTGCCGCACCTCGCAGTCGGAGCAGGAACGGCTGAGTTTCTGGGCCGGCCGCAAGGCGGCCTTCCCGGCGGTCGGCCGCATCTCGCCCGACTATTACTGCATGGACGGCACCATACCGCGCAAGGAACTGCCCCGCGTGCTCGCCGGCATGCGCGACCTGTCGGAGAAATACGGGCTCGGAGTCGCCAACGTCTTCCATGCCGGCGACGGCAATCTGCATCCGCTGATCCTCTACGACGCCAACGTGCCGGGCGAGCTCGACAAGGCCGAAAACTTCGGCGCCGACATTTTGCGCCTCTGCGTCGCGGTTGGCGGCGTGCTGACCGGCGAGCATGGCGTCGGCGTCGAAAAGCGCGACTTGATGCCGGAAATGTTCAACCAGGTCGACCTCGACCAGCAGATGCGCGTCAAATGCGCCTTCGACCCCAACCACCTGCTCAACCCCGGCAAGGTCTTCCCGCAGCTCCGCCGCTGCGCCGAGCTGGGGCGCATGCACGTGCATCGCGGGCAGGTGGCGTTTCCGGACATTCCGAGGTTTTGAGTGGCTAAGTTGGCGCTTGAACACCCCCCTCTGTCCTGCCGGACATCTCCCCCTCAAGGGGGGAGATCGGCAGCGTCTGCGCCTCGCCTTCCCGCCAACGTGGGAGATTGGCGAAACCCTGCGCGACGTCTGATCTCCCCCCTTGAGGGGGAGATGTCCGGCAGGACAGAGAGGGGGGCGAAGGAGTGCGACCTATCACCTCTCCCCCGCTTTGCGGGGGCGAGGAAAGGTGCCAAGCCATGACCACCTTCACCCCATCCACCGCCGCCGAAGTCCTCTCCACCGTCCAGTGGGCGGCGGCGGAGGAAGCGCCACTGGAGATCCTCGGCCACGGCTCCAAGCGTGGCATCGGGCGTCCGCAGCAGAGCGAGCACACGCTCGACCTTTCGAAACTTGCCGGCGTCACCCTCTACGAGCCCGCCGAGCTGGTGCTGTCGGCCAGAGCCGGCACGCCGCTCGCCGAAATCGAAGAGCTGCTCGCCGAAAACGGCCAGCAATTCGCATTCGAGCCGATGGACTATGGCCCGCTGCTCGGCGGCGAGCCGGGCCAAGGGGGCAAGGGCGGCACGATCGGCGGCGCGCTTGCCGCCAACCTGTCAGGCCCGCGCCGGCTGAAGGCGGGGGCCGCGCGGGACCATATTCTCGGCATATCGGCGGTTGCCGGCCGCGGCGAGGCCTTCAAGTCTGGCGGTCGCGTCGTCAAGAACGTCACCGGCTACGATCTGTCGAAGCTGATGGCGGGAAGCTGGGGCACGCTCGCCGTGCTCACCGACGTCACCTTCAAGGTGCTTCCGGCGGCGGAGACCGAGGTGACTTTAGCCATCCGCGGCCTGCTTGACGATGCTGCCGTCGCGGCCATGGCGCTCGCGCTGGGCTCCAGCGCCGAAGTGTCGAGCGCCGCCCACCTGCCGGAGCGCATCACAGCGCGCGTCGCCGGTGGTAAGCATGGCGGCGATGCCGCGACGCTGCTGCGCGTCGAGGGTTTTGGCCCTTCCGTGGTCTATCGCATCAAGGCATTGAAGCAGCTGCTTGGCAAAGCAGGGCCGCTGGAGGAGATCGCCAGCGAGGCGTCGAAGGCCATCTGGCGCGATATCCGCGATTGCATACCCTTCGCCGATGGCGGCGCGAGACCGGTCTGGCGCGTCTCGATGGCGCCGTCGCAGGCGCATCACATGGTGATGGCCCTGCGCATGCAGGCGGCGGTCGACGCTTTCTACGATTGGCAGGGCGGTCTGGTCTGGCTGTCGATGCGCGAGAACGACCCCGAGGCCGACCTGCTGCGCAGCCTGATCCGCAAGCATGGCGGCGGCCACGCGACGCTGGTGCGCGCCGCACCCGCGCATCGCGCCGCTCTGCCGGTGTTCGAGCCGCAACCGCCGCATCTGGCGGCGCTGTCGACGCGGCTGAAGGCCGAATTCGACCCCAAGCATATCCTCAATCCCGGCCGAATGGCGCCGGGTTCCAGCTCTGCTACTCTGGCACACTCATCGGAAGGAGCAGCGCAATGAGCAACATCAATCAAGGCCCGGGCGGCGGACCTCGCCAGACCGATCGCTGGCTGGAGCCGGGTTCGACCAACGCCCTGGTTATCTATATCCTCTATCTCGCCGGCCTCGTCATTGGCGTCACCGGCATTGTCGGCATCGTGCTTGCCTACATCAACCGCGGCAAGGCCGGCGGCTTCGTCGAAAGCCACTACACCTTCCTGATCAGGACCTTCTGGATCGGTCTGCTCTACGCGCTGATCTCCGTGGTCCTGATGATGCTCGTGATCGGCTTCCTGCTGATGTTTGCCGCTGCCGTCTGGTTCATCGCCCGCTGCATCCTCGGGCTGCAGGCGCTGCAGCGCGGCGAGCCGGTCAAGAACCCGCAAAGCTGGCTCCTCGGACAATAGGACTCCCCGGTGCAGACCAACTTCTCAGCCGCCCAGCTTGCCGATCCGCACGTCGCGGAATCGGAAAAGATCCTGCGCAAATGCGTGCATTGCGGCTTCTGCACCGCCACCTGCCCGACCTATGTGACCTTGGGCAATGAGCTGGATTCGCCGCGCGGGCGGATTTATCTCATCAAGGACATGCTCGAGAACGGCCGGCCGGCCGACAAGGAGATCGTCACCCATATCGACCGCTGCCTGTCCTGCCTCGCCTGCATGACGACATGCCCCTCGGGCGTCAACTACATGCATCTGGTCGACCATGCCCGCGCCCACATCCAGCAAACTTACAAGCGGCCGCTGCTCGACCGGCTGACGCGTGCCGTGCTGGCTTTCGTGCTGCCCTATCCCTCGCGCTTCCGCGCCGCATTGAAGCTGGCCGGGCTCGGCAGGCCGTTCATCGGCCTGTTCGAAAAGCTGCCGGCGCTGAAGCCTGTCGCCGCCATGCTCAGGCTTGCGCCATCCTCGATCCCGGCGGTGTCGGCAATGGCCTTGCCTGGCGTGCACGCCGGGCAGGGCACGCGCAAGGGCCGCGTTGCCATCCTGACCGGTTGCGCGCAGTCGGTGCTCGATCCGGCCATCAACGAGACGACCATCTCGCTGCTGACAAGGCTCGGCGTCGAGGTCGTGGTGCCGGAAGGCGAGGGCTGCTGCGGCGCGCTCGTCCACCATATGGGCCGAGAGGAGGCAGCCCTTGCCTCGGCGAGGCGGAACGTCGACGCCTGGATGCGCGCCATCGACCAGGGCGGGCTCGATGCTATCGTCATCACCGCATCGGGGTGCGGCACCACGATCAAGGACTACGGCTTCATGCTGCGCCTCGATCCGGCCTATGCCGAAAAGGCCGCGCGGGTCTCGGCGCTGGCCAAGGACATCACCGAATATCTGGCCGGTCTCGACCTGCCCGAACCGCTGCGCAAGCCGGGCACCGTCGTCGCCTATCATTCGGCCTGCTCGATGCAGCACGGCCAGAAGATCACCCGCCAGCCGAAGGAGCTGCTCGCCAAGGCAGGCTTCGTCGTGCGTGCGCCGCGCGAAGGGCATCTTTGCTGCGGCTCGGCCGGCACCTACAACATCCTGCAGCCCGAGATCTCGGCAAAACTGCGCGACCGCAAGGTGAAAAACATCGAGGCGACAGGCGCTGAAATCGTCGCCACCGGCAACATCGGCTGCATCACCCAGATCGCCTCCGCCGCGAAGCTGCCGGTGGTGCACACGATAAAACTGCTCGACTGGGCCTATGGTGGTCCGAAGCCGGAAGGCGTTTCCGACTCGACGATGGTCGCGGCAGAGTGATGCAGTTCCTCCAGGTTTCGACTTGGCCAGATAATTCTTCGGACTGTCGGCGCTGCCCCTCACCTGCCTGCCGGCGTCCTCTCCCCGTAAGGTGACGGGGAGAGGGGCGCTGTCATGGCTGATTTCGCCAATCACCAGCGTTGCAAGAGGGTCGCCGCCGTCGCAGCCAGCCCCTTCTCCCCGTCACTATACGGGGAGAAGTGCCTGGCAGGGCGATGAGGGGCGGCGCCAGCTTCGACAATTGGCGTGTCTGCACAAAACTGGAAACGGCTTGGTTGACGTAACAGCCTCGGGCGTGTGACCGCGTTACTCCGCCGCGAGCTTGTCCGCCACGCCGTAGGTCGCCTGGTAGAGGGCGCGCTGGCGGCTGAGCGCCACCATCGTGTTGCGCAGCAGGATGGCCACCGTGATCGGGCCGACGCCGCCCGGCACCGGCGTGATCCAGGAGGCGACCTCTTTGACGCTGTCGGTGTCGACGTCGCCGACGATGCGGGTCTCGCCGTCCGGTCCGATCTCGGAATTGATGCCGATGTCGATGACGGCGGCGCCCGGCTTCACCATATCGGCCTTGATCAGCCGCGGCTTGCCGACGGCGACGAACAGCGCATCGGCGCGCCGCGCATGCGCTGCCACCGAGCGCGTCATGTGGTGGCACACGGTCACCGTGGCGCCCTCGCTCATCAACAGGAAGGCGATCGGCTTGCCGACGATCTCGGAATGGCCGACGACGACCACCTCGAGCCCCTTGAGGTCGAGGCCGGTTTCCTTGAGCAGCTCGACCGAGGCGGCCGCCGTGCAGGGCGCCAGATCGAGCTGGTTGTAGACGATGTTGCCGATCGAGGCCGGATGCATCCCCTCGACGTCCTTTAGCGGATGCACCGCCGCCTGCAGCGTCTTGATCGGGATGTGAACCGGCACCGGCCGCTGGATGATGATGCCGGTGACGCGCGGATCGGCATTGAGGCCGTGGATCGCGGCCTCCAGTTCGCCGGCGGTGATGTCGGCGGCAAAGCGCCGTTCCTCGAAGCCGATGCCGGCCAGTTCCGCCTTGGCGCGCTGGTTGCGCACATAGACGTCGACCGCGGCAGTGTCGCCGACGGTGATCGACACCAGCTTCGGCGGAAAACCTTCGGCGGTGGCGATCGCGGCGTCCTCGCGCACGGAGGCGATGATGCGCTGGGCCACCGGCCCACCCTTGAGATAGCGGCTGTCGTCGGACCGGGACATGGCTGACCTTTGGTGTCGGGAATTGTGCGCTGCAATAGCAGAGGCCGTCCGGGAAATCAGCCTCCGAAAACGAAACGCATTGCCTTCAGCGCGACGCGTTTTGCTTCGAAAGGCGAAAGGGCAGCGCGGTTTCCCGCGCTGCCCTTTCGTGACCGGCCGCATCCCCACACGGCCCGTCCCCCGTTAACTCGTTGCCAGTCTAAGCACGTCTCCCGAATATGCGCTATGGCTTGGGAGCAACAGCTGGCGCCAAAATTAGTCGGCGCTGCCTGACCGGCAGATTCTCAGTCCCTATATCACCACCACCGTCGTTCCGACATTGACACGCTCGTAGAGGTCGACGACGTCCTCGTTGCGCATGCGGATGCAGCCGGAAGATACGGCGCCGCCGATCGTCCATGGCTGGTTGGTGCCGTGGATGCGGTATTCCGTCGTGCCGAGATAAAGCGCACGGGCGCCAAGCGGGTTCTCCTCGCCGCCGGCCAGATAGGTCGGCAGATAGCGGCCCTTGGCGGCCTCGCGCTTGATCATCACCGCCGGCGGGCGCCAGTCGGGCCAGACGCGTTTGTCGGTGATCTTGTGCGTGCCCGACCATTCGAAGCCCGGCTTGCCGGTGCCGACGCCGTAGCGCCGCGCCTTGCCGTCCTTCTCGACCAGATAGAGGAAATTCTGGTGTGTATCGATGACGATGGTGCCTGGCTTCTGCGGCCCGTCGAACGCGACTTCCTGCGGCAGGTAGATCGGGTTGATCTGCGGCCGCATCGCCTGGCGCCGGGCCGGCTGCTGCACCGCTGCCGTGCGCTGCTGGTCGGGCTGGACCTGCAGATAGCGCCGCTGCGGCTGCTGCACCATCTGGCGGCTTTGCCGCACGATACCAGGCGCATGGCCGAGCTGCAGCACCCAGGGCGCCGAAAGGTCGGGGCTCACCATCACCGGCGGCCGGTCGGCATAGCGGTCATCGGCATTGGAGGAGGTGGCGCCGGCGGCAAGAACCGCCGCGGCACCCAGCAGGGAAAACAAGACTGTCTTCATCGGAACGCACCTTGATCGTCGAACGGACGGAGGCACGAAACCGCCCCCGGTTGCGCGATCCTTGGCGCGAAGCGGCAACCGAAACATGAATCGGAATGCGTAAAATGCCGATGTGTCAGTAAACCTTTTGGTGTGGTTACCGGCCGGTTCAGGAATCTGGTAAAGCCACGGTAAAACAGGCGCCGAGGCGCATTAACGAATGGATTTCTGGCAATGGGAACTGAAAATGCCGGCCTGCTCGACGGTCCCGACGGCAAGGCGCGCTGCTTCTGGCACGGCAATCTGCCGGACTATATGCACTACCACGACCGCGAATGGGGCCGCCCGGTAACCGACGACCGGCGGCTGTTCGAGAAGATCTGCCTCGAAGGCTTCCAGTCCGGCCTTTCCTGGCTGACCATCCTGCGCAAGCGCGAGAATTTCCGCGAGGCCTTCGCTGGCTTCGACTTCGACAAGGTGGCTCAGTTCACCGACAAGGATGTCGAGCGCCTGCTCGGCAATGCCGGCATCATCCGCCATCGCGGCAAGATCGTCTCGACCATCAACAACGCCAAACGTGCGCGCGAAATGGTTGACGAATTCGGCTCGCTGGCCGCCTGGTTCTGGAAGTTCGAGCCGGGGGCCGTCGAACGGCCCGAAATCGTCGACCTCGCCCATCTGCGCGCCAATCCGACGACGGCGGTCTCGGTCCGCATCTCAAAAGAGTTGAAGAAGCGCGGCTGGAGCTTCGTCGGCCCGACCACCGTCTATGCGTTCATGCAGGCGATGGGCCTGGTCAACGACCATCTCGAAGGCTGCGTCTGCCGCAAGGAGGTCGAGGCGGAGCGGAAGAGGTTCAAACGGCCGAAGTGATTTCCTTCCCCTTCTCCCACAACAAGGGGAGAAGGTCAGGTCGCGCCTCAGATGCCGCTGGCGCCGGTCAGGAACAAGCCGGCGACGATCGCTGCCAGCGCGGCGAAGGCCGGATAGATGACCAGCAGGCCGGTCATCAGCGCATCGCGCATCGACGAGCCCTGGCGCGGCTCCACCTCGAACGGGCCCGCCATCTGGCTCACCGTTACGAGCGCCTGGCCGTCGGACGGCCGCAGCCGCGCGGGCAGTTCGCGCGCGCCGCTGTCGATTGTGTCGAATTGTCCCGTGGTGCTCATAGCCCCGAACCCGTTGGTTTCGGTGCGCTTTATCGGCTGCGATTGTGTCGGCACGATGCCGCGCTGATGGCGGAATTGTTTCCTTTTTGGTGGGGTTGGTTTCAGAAATGCCTCAGGCGTTCCAAACTACTAACCACAGCAATTGGTGCTTACGTCTTCAGCTGCCCGGCGCTGCCCCTCATCGCCCTGCCGGGCACTTCCCCCGTATAGTGACGGGGAGAAGGATGCTGTCATCGCCGATTTCGCCAATCGCCAACGTTGGAATTGTAGCACCGGCGCCGAAGTCTCTCCTTCTCCCCGTCACTATACGGGGGAAGTGCCCGGCAGGGGCGGCGCGGCGTTCGCAAACTGTCCGAACTCAAGCCTCGTTGCGGATCGAGCCGCAAACCCTTGCCGCACCAAGCGGCATCGGCTAGGACACGCCCGCCGTGGAAAGCGGCAATTTAACCGGCCCACGCAACGCCACGAAACACCGAGTACCCATCCCATGGCCGACAAATCGGAAAAGACGAAAGCGCGGCTGCCGCGCGGGTTTGCGGACCGCGGCGCCGATGACATCCGCGCCGTCGAGAAGATGATGGCGACCATTCGCGGCGTCTATGAGCTCTACGGCTTCGAGCCGGTCGACCAGCCGATGATCGAATACACCGACGCGCTCGGCAAATTCCTGCCCGACCAAGACCGGCCGAACGAAGGCGTCTTCTCCTTCCAGGATGATGATGAGCAGTGGCTGTCGCTGCGCTACGACCTGACCGCGCCGACGGCGCGCTTCGTCGCCGAGAATTTTGACAAGCTGCCCAAACCCTATCGCAGCTACCGCTCCGGCTGGGTGTTCCGCAACGAAAAACCCGGACCCGGCCGCTTCCGCCAGTTCATGCAGTTCGACGCCGACACGATCGGCACGCCGGGCGTCGCGGCGGATGCCGAGATGGCGATGATGATGGCCGACGTCATGGAAGCGCTCGGCATCAAGCGCGGCGACTACGTCATCCGCGTCAACAATCGCAAGGTGCTGGACGGCGTGCTGGAAGCGATCGGGCTCGGCGGTGACGAGAATGCGGGGCGCCGGCTGACGGTGCTGCGCGCGATAGACAAACTGGACAAGCTCGGGCCGGAAGGCGTGAGGCTCCTGCTTGGTCCGGGGCGCTGGGATGGCGGCAAGGAAGGCGAAGGCGATTTCGCGAAGGGCGCCGGACTGAAAGACACGCAGGCCGAAGCTGTGCTGCTTGCAACGGCGAGGAACGGACAGGGTGGCCAGGATAACAGCGTCAGTTCCAACGCCGTCTACCAGGAAGGCGTCGCCGAACTTGCCACGATCGAAGCTCTGGTCAGAGCGGCAGGATATGGCGAAGACCGGGTCGCCATGGACCGCTCCGTCGTGCGCGGTCTCGAATACTACACCGGCCCCGTCTTCGAGGCCGAGCTGCTGGCCGAGATTCCCAACGAGGACGGCCAGATCGTGCGCTTCGGTTCGGTCGGCGGCGGCGGCCGTTATGACGGGCTGGTCTCGCGCTTCCGCGGCGAGCCGGTACCGGCGACCGGCTTTTCCATCGGCGTCTCGCGTCTGATGACCGCGCTGAAGAACCTCGGCAAGCTCGACATCTCCGATGTCATCGCTCCGGTCGTCGTGCTGGTCATGGACAAGGACACGGAAAGCCTCGGCCGCTACCAGAAGATGGTCGCCGAGCTGCGCGCCGCCGGCATCCGCTCCGAAATGTATCTCGGCGGCGCCGGCATGAAGGCGCAGCTGAAATACGCCGACCGCCGCGGCAGCCCGGTCGCCATCATCCAGGGCGGCGACGAGCGTGCCCGGGGCGAGGTGCAGATCAAGGACCTGATCGAAGGCGCGCGCCTGTCGGCCGAGATCACCGACAACGCCGAATGGCGCGCCGCACGCCCCGCACAGGTGACGGTGGCGGAGAGCGAACTGGTTGCCGAGGTGAAGAAGATCCTGGCGGCTCAGGCGGCTGATCGCGCGAAAGGTGGCGCTTGAGCCCCCCTCTCTGGCCTGCCGGCCATCTCCCCCTCAAGGGGGGAGATTGGATGTCGCCTGCGCTTTCGCCACTCTTCAGGGCCGAAGAAAAAGCGCCGCGCTTTGAGCTGCTAATCTCCCCCCTTGAGGGGGAGATGTCCGGCAGGACAGAGAGGGGGGCCTCGCGCCCAACCTATCCATGACCTCCCGCTACCCCGCCATCGCCGCCGACATCGCGAAACTCTTCGCCGCCAGCGACACGCACGCCGTCGAGGTCGCCGTGCTGCAGCCGGCCGATCCGTTCCTCGACATGGCCGGCGAAGACCTGCGCCGCCGCATCTTCCTCACCGAGAGCGAGACCGGAAAGACGCTGTGCCTGCGCCCGGAATTCACCATTCCCGTCTGCCTCGACCATATCGCCAGCCAGGCCGGCACGCCGCGCCGCTATTCCTATCTCGGCGAAGTGTTCCGCCAGCGCCGCGAGGGCGGCAATGAATTCTTCCAGGCCGGCATCGAGGATCTCGGCGACCGCGACACGGCGGCTGCCGACGCCCGCTCGCTGGCCGACGCGCACGCGCTGCTGACGCTGGCCCTGCCAGGCCAGGCGCTGGCCGTCACGCTTGGCGACCAGACCGTCTTCGAGGCGGTGCTGGCAGCCCTTGGCTTGCCGCGCGGCTGGCGCATGCGGCTGGCGCGGGCCTTCGGTTCGGCGCCGATGCTGGAGGCGGCATTGGCCGACCTCGCCAACCCGCCGCGCAACAGCCAGCTTTCCGGCCCGGTCGCGGCGCTGGTGCTCGACGGCGACCTCGACGGCCTGTCGGCGCACATCGCCGGCGGCATGGAGGAAGCCGGCCTGTCGGCATCGGCCGGCCGCTCGCCTTCCGACATCGCGCGGCGGCTGATCGAGAAGGCCGAGCTGCGCAGCGTCAGGCTGTCCAACGAGGCGTTCTCGGCGCTGAAAGGGTTTCTGGCGATCGACGTGCCATTGGATGGCGCTGCTCAGGCGCTGGAAAGCTTCGCTTCCGGCGCCGGCCTTTCCCTGGGCGCGGCGCTCGACAACTTCGCCGCCCGCGCCAGGGCGATCGAGACGCACGGCCTGCCAACGGCGGATATCCGCTACGATGCCGCTTTCGGCCGTCCGCTCGACTACTATACCGGCCTCGTCTTCGAGATCGCGGCCGAAGGTGGTGAGAGGCCGCTCGCCGGTGGCGGCCGCTACGACCGCCTGCTGACGCTGCTCGGCGCGAAGACGCCGATCCCCGGCGTCGGCTTCTCGGTTTGGCTCGACCGCATCGAGGCGTTGCGGGAGAAGGCCAAATGATCACGCTCGCGCTCCCGTCGAAGGGCCGGCTGAAGGAGCAGGCTCTGGACGTGCTGGCCAAGGCCGGCCTCACCGTCAGCCTGCCCAGCGACGAGCGCAAATACCGCGCCCGCATCGAGGGCATGGAGGCCGTCGAGGTCGCCTTCCTGTCGGCCTCCGAGATCGCCGGCGAGATCGGCCAGGGCTCGGTCGATCTCGGCATCACCGGCGAGGACCTGCTGCGCGAAAACCTGGCCGACTGGGAAGCGCGCGCCGAGATCGTCGCCCGCCTCGGCTTCGGCCATGCCGACGTCGTGGTGGCGGTGCCCGACATCTGGCTCGACGTCGAGACCATGGCTGATCTCGACGATGTCGCCGCCGACTTCCGCCAGCGCCACGGCAGGCGGCTGAGGATCGCCACCAAATACTGGCGGCTCACCCAGCAGTTCTTCTCGCAAAAGCACGGTATCCAGGTCTACCGCATCGTCGAGAGCCTGGGCGCCACCGAGGGCGCGCCGGCGCAAGGGCTGGCCGACGTCATCGTCGACATTACCACCACCGGCTCGACGTTGCGCGCCAACCACCTCAAGGTGCTGGCCGACGGCGTCGTGCTGCGGTCGCAAGCCTGCCTTGTGGCGTCGAGGAAGACGCGTGGAGCAGCGGACCAAGCCGTCTTGCGCGACATAGCGGCGAAGATGGCGTCAGTGAACGGATAGCAACCGAGGTCGGCGCCGCCCCTCGGCGTCGCGCCCTTACTCCCCGTCACCATACGGGGAGAAATGCCCGGCAGGACAACGAGGGGCAGCGCCAACATATCGAAACATAATCACGGTGACGGGCATTCGAGCCTCAGGCGATTGCCCTCCATACCATCGGCCAGTTCCCACCGCCGCCGTCGACTGATAGGCTCGGCTAATCCCGGGAGGAGACGGCGATGGCGATCAAACTCGACGAGCTCATGAACGCCACCAATCTGCGCGGGCGCAGCGCAAGGGGCACCTTCATTGCTCCGGTCGATGGCAAGGCGCATGTCTCGGGCGACCATTCGGTGCCCTTGCTCGACAAGACCATCCCGGAACTGTTTTCCGACACCGTCAGCAAATACGGCACGCTCGACGCCGCCGTCTTCGTCGGCCAGGACAAGCGCTTCACCTGGAGCGAGCTGTCCGACACGGTTGACGCGCTGGCCGCTGGATTCCTGGCACTGGGCCTCGAAAAGGGCGACCGCGTCGGCATCTGGTCGCCCAATCGCTGGGAATGGCTGGTGACGCAATTCGCCACCGCGCGCATCGGCCTGATCCTGGTCAACATCAATCCGGCCTACAGGCTGACCGAGCTTGAATATGCGCTGAACAAGGTCGGCTGCAAGGCGCTGGTCACCGCCGCCAGTTTCAAGACGTCGGACTATCTCGGCATGATCGAGACGCTGGCGCCCGAGATCGCCAAGGCCGAACCCGGCAAGCTCAAGGCAAAGAAGCTGCCGGCGGTGAAGATCGTCATCCGCATGGGCGAGGACAATTCGCCCGGCATGTTCAATTTCGGTGACGTGCTGGCCATGGCCGGGCGCGACGAGCACGACAGCCTCGACCGCATCTCCGAGGGGCTGAAGCCCGGCGAGGCGATCAACATCCAGTTCACCTCAGGCACGACCGGCGCGCCGAAGGGTGCCACGCTCACCCATTTGAACATCGTCAACAACGGCAATTTCGTCACCTCGGCGATCAAGCTCACCGTCGACGACCGGCTCTGCATCCCGGTGCCGCTCTATCACTGCTTCGGCATGTCGATGGGCACGATGGGCTGCGTCACCAAGGGCGCCACCATGGTGTTCCCGGGCGAAGGCTTCGATGCCGGCGCCACGCTGAAGGCGGTGGCGCAGGAACGCTGCACCGGCCTCTATGGCGTGCCGACCATGTTCGTCGCCATGCTCGACCATGCCGATTTTTCGTCCTTCGACCTCTCCAGCCTGCGCACCGGCATCATGGCCGGCTCGCCATGCCCGATCGAGGTGATGAAGAAGGTGGTGTCGCTGATGCATATGTCTGAGGTGACCATCGCCTACGGCATGACCGAGACCAGCCCGGTCTCCTTCCAGAGCGGCGTCGACGAACCGCTGGAAAAGCGCGTCTCCACCGTCGGCCGCATCCAGCCGCATGTCGAGGTCAAGGCCATCGATGCCGACGGCGCCACGGTCGCGGTCGGTGCGCCGGGCGAACTCTGCACGCGCGGCTATTCGGTGATGAAGGGCTATTGGGACGACGTGGAAAAGACCCGCGAGGCAATCGACGCCGACGGCTGGATGCACTCCGGCGACCTCGCCACCATCGACGCCCAGGGCTATTGCAACATCGTCGGCCGGGTCAAGGACATGGTCATCCGCGGCGGCGAGAACGTCTATCCGCGCGAGGTCGAGGAGTTCCTCTACCGCCATCCCAAGGTCAAGGAAGTGCAGGTGTTCGGCATTCCCGACGACAAATATGGCGAGGAGCTGTGCGCCTGGATCGTGCTGAAGCCCGGCCAGATCGCCACCGCGGAGGAGATCAAGGCCTTCTGCGCCGGCCAGATCGCGCACTACAAGGTGCCTCGCTATATCCGCTTCCGCACCGAACTGCCGATGACGGTCACCGGCAAGCCGCAGAAATTCCTGATGCGCGACGCGATGATCGAAGAACTGGGTTTGGTGGTGCAGAAGACGGCGTGAAACGGCATTTATGGACAACGAGTTTCCGAATTTCGCGGCGCTGAAGGCCGCCAAAACCGAAAACATAGATTATCGCATAGTCGTCCGGCGCGGAGCGCGAACCGGCAGTGCGATCGTCATGGCCCCGCATGGCGGCAAGATCGAGCCCCGCACCTCCCTGATCACCGAGACGATAGCAGGGCGCGATCTCGACATGTATTGCTTTGAAGGGCTCATGCCGGAAAGCAACCGAGAACTGCACATAACATCCAGGAACTTTGACGAGGCAACCGCGCTGGAACTGTTGCGGACCAAGTCGACGGTCGTCGCCATCCACGGTCGTCAGGATCGGGACGATCCCTCGACAGTTTACCTCGGCGGCAAGGACGCCGCGTTGGTTTCGGAGATAGCCTGGCGTCTGCAGGACGTCGACTTCCAGACGCAAAAGGACAACCATCCCTTTCCAGGTATCCAGGATTTGAACATCGTCAACCGAGGCTTGACGGGGAAAGGAGCACAGCTGGAAGTGCCCTTGTCGTTGCGCCGTCGACTGGGGGGCGAGTTGGAACTTCTGGAACGATTTTGTGGGGCGGTTCGCAAGGCCATCGAGACATTCGATGCGCAAAACGGTGCCCAGGCCTCAATCGTGTTTTGAATGGTGCGCCTGGCAGGCAAAGATGCCTGTGAGAGGTGCCCCCGCCGCGCTTTTCCGCTAAGTTCGCGGAAACGCGCGGCGTTCGGGGAGGGGCTCGGATGACAGGTTTCGGACGATCGGCAACGTCCTACGCGATGCCCTTGGCCGCCCTGGCGATGGCCGTCGCGGTCAGGGCCAGCGGGCTCTCCGTGGACGTAGGGTCGCCGAGCGTCAGGATCCTCGTCGGAGCGCTTTCGAGCGCGATCATGTTCATCACCATCTTTGTGGTGCTCGAGCATGCCGAGGCGGTGGCCCGGCGGGTCGGCGAGCCTTATGGCACGCTGGTGCTGACCTTTGCCGTGACGGCGATCGAGGTGTCGATCATCGTGTCGATGATGCTGCATGGAGAGAACAACCCGACGCTTGCGCGTGAGTCCGTCTTCTCGACGGTGATGATTACCTCCACCGGCGTTGTCGGCACTTGTCTCGTGCTTGGCGGCTGGCGTCATCGCAAGCAGGCGATCGTTCGCCAGGGGACCAGCGCCTATCTGGCGGTTCTGGTCGCGCTGACGGTCATGACGCTTGTTCTGCCGACCTACACGCGGACCACGGATCCCGGCACGTTCTCAGCCGCTCAGCTCGGCTTTGTCAGCGTGCTTTCCGTGCTGCTCTATGCGGCTTTTGTGTTCGCGCAGACCGTCCGCCACCGGGAAGACTTCATCGAAGCACAGGCCCACGAGGTTTCGATCCGAACCGCCCCGCATGAAGGCGTCTACGCCAGCGCCCTGCTGCTGTTCGTCGGGCTGATTGGAATTGTCATGCTGGCCGAGCAGGTCGCCGCGAGTGTCGAAGACACGCTCGTTGCCTACGAGGTGACCCAGGCCGACAGCATTGTCGGGGCATTGATCGCGGGGCTGGTTCTGATGCCGGAGGCGATTTCGGCGGTTCGCGCTTCCCTCAACAACGAGCTGCAGCGCGGCCTGAATGTCGCGATGGGCTCTGCCTGCGCCACAATTGGCTTGACGATACCGGCGGTCGCGGCAGCCAGCTTGCTGACGGGACGAGGGCTGACCCTGGGGCTCCCGGCGGCTGACGCGGTCCTTATGGTCCTGGCGCTTTTCGTATGCAGCATCAGCTTCAGCACCGAGAGAACCACGTTCCTGACCGGCATGGTCCATGTCGTGGTGTTTTTTACCTATGTATTTCTGATATTTGTGCCGTGAACGCTTTTTGCGAAAACGGGCAAGTCGCGGAAGGTCCTGGCACGAGAGCCGATCGTCGAGAAGCCGGTAGCGTAGTCGGCGCACCCTCACGCGGCCAGCACCGCCGCATCCAGCCCGCGAATGATCTTCGCCAGTTCCAGGCATTCGTCGTGCCGCGCCTTGTTGCGGCGCCAGGCGAGGCAGATCATGCGCTGCGGCATCGGCTCCTGGAACGGCACGATCTTGAGGTCGGGGATGGTGCCGGCGGGCCGCATCGCCATCTCCGGGACCAGCGTCACGCCCAATCCATGCGCCACCATCTGCAAGAGGGTCGTCAGGCTGGTGGCGCCGTAGCTCGCCATCGCCACCGGCCGCACACTGCCGCAGACGGCCAGCGCCTGCTCGCGCAGGCAGTGGCCTTCCTCCAGGAGCATCAGCCTTTCCAGCGCCGGGCTTTCCGGCGGCACCGGCGGCGAGGCGAAGGCCGGATCGCCTGACGGCACCGCAAGGAAGAAACGGTCGGGGAAGAGCTCTTCGCTGACCAGGCCGGGATGGTCGAGCGGCAGAGCGGCGATGAACGCGTCGAGCCGCCCGGAGGCAGTGTCGTCGACCAGCGACGCCGTCACCGCCTCCCGCAGTTCGAGCTGCAAGACCGGGAAATGCCGCCTCAGTTCCGGCAACGCATGCGGCAGCAGATAGGGCGCGACTGTCGGGATGATCCCTAGCCGGAAGCGTCCTTCCATTGCGGGGCGGCCGCGCCGCGCCGTCGTCTCGACGTCACGGATATCGGCGAGGATGCGCTCGATGCGTGGCTGCAAGGCCAGCGCCTCGTCGGTCATCCGCACCGTCTTGCCGCCGCGCTCGAACAGACGGCAGCTCAGCCGCTGCTCCATCTCCGCGATCTGGGAGGACAGCGCCGGCTGGCTGACGCCGGCGAGCTTGGCGGCGCGGCCGAAATGCAGCGTCTGCGCCAGCGCGTCGAAATATTGCATCTGCCGCACGGTGAGGCCAATCATAAGAAAATCCTATCGGAAAAAACAGGAAAGGCAATTTGTCTTTATCAACTCGCCGGCCTAGTCTGGAATCGTTCCAGATTGGCGCGGCCGCTGGCCGCCCCTGGTGAAAAATCAAATCTCGGTAAAAATCGGAGAGTAAGATGGACGCGAAAACCGACGACAACAGCGCGGGCAAATGCCCCGTGCCGCATGGATCCGCCGGCAGGACCAATCGTGACTGGTGGCCGAACCAGCTCGACCTCGGCGTTCTTCACCAGCAGTCGAGCCTCTCGGACCCGATGGGCGAAGGCTTCGACTACGCCAAGGAATTCAAGAGCCTCGATCTCGATGCGGTGGTCAAGGACCTGCATCAGGTGATGACGGATTCGCAGGACTGGTGGCCGGCCGACTTCGGCCATTACGGGCCGCTGTTCATCCGCATGGCCTGGCACAGCGCCGGCACCTATCGCATTGGCGACGGCCGCGGCGGCGCCGGCGCCGGGCAGCAGCGTTTCGCGCCGCTGAACAGCTGGCCGGACAACGCCAATCTCGACAAAGCGCGCCGCCTGCTCTGGCCGGTCAAGCAGAAGTATGGCCGCAGGATCTCCTGGGCCGACCTGATGATCCTCGCCGGCAACGTCGCGCTGGAATCGATGGGCTTCAAGACCTTCGGCTTCGCCGGTGGCCGTGCCGACGTCTGGGAGCCCGAGCAGGACGTGAATTGGGGTTCCGAGGCCAAGTGGCTGGGTGACGAGCGTTACTCCGGCGATCGTGAGCTGAGCGGCCATCTTGGCGCCGTGCAGATGGGCCTGATCTACGTCAATCCGGAAGGACCGAACGGCAAGCCGGATCCGCTCGCCGCGGCGCGCGACATCCGCGAGACCTTCCGCCGCATGGCGATGAACGACGAGGAGACCGTGGCGCTGATCGCCGGCGGCCACACCTTCGGCAAGACGCACGGCGCCGGCGATGCGGCGCTGGTGGGCGCCGAGCCGGAAGGCGCCGGCATCGAAGCGCAGGGGCTCGGCTGGTCGAGCAAGCATGCCACCGGCATTGCCGGCGACGCCATCACCTCCGGCCTGGAGGTCACCTGGACCACGACGCCGACCAAGTGGAGCAACAACTTCTTCGACAATTTGTTCAACTACGAATGGGAGCTGACGAAGAGCCCGGCGGGTGCAAACCAGTGGACGCCGAAAGGCGGTGCCGGCGCCGGCACCGTTCCGGACGCGCACAATTCGTCGAAGCGCCATGCCCCGGCCATGCTCACCACCGACCTTTCGCTGCGCTTCGACCCTGCATATGAGAAGATCTCGCGGCGCTTCCACCAGCATCCCGAGCAATTCGCCGATGCCTTCGCCCGCGCCTGGTTCAAGCTGACCCACCGCGACATGGGTCCGGTCGTGCGATATCTCGGCCCGCTCGTGCCGAAGGAAGAGCTGATCTGGCAGGATCCGATCCCGGCGATCGACCACGAACTGGTCGGCGAACAGGATATCGCCGCGCTGAAGGCGAAGATCCTGGCCTCCGGCCTGTCGGTCTCCGAGCTGGTCTCGACCGCCTGGGCCTCGGCCTCGACCTTCCGCGGTTCCGACAGGCGCGGCGGCGCCAACGGCGGCCGCATCCGCCTTGAGCCGCAGAAGGACTGGGAGGTCAACCAGCCGGCCGAACTGGCGAAGGTGCTGGCGAAGCTCGAGGCCGTCCAGGCCGAGTTCAATGCCGGCGGGAAAAAAGTCTCGCTCGCCGATCTGATCGTGCTCGGCGGCGTCGCCGCCGTCGAGAAGGCGGCGAAGGACGGTGGACATGACGTGAAGGTGCCGTTCACGCCGGGCCGCACCGATGCCTCGCAGGAACAGACCGACATAGTCTCCTTCGCCGCGCTCGAGCCGGTCGCCGACGGTTTCCGCAACTATGCCAGGGGCAAGCAGGTGCTCTCGGTCGAGGCGCTGCTGGTCGACCGGGCGCAGCTTTTGACGCTGACGGCGCCCGAACTGACGGTGCTGGTCGGCGGCCTGCGCGTGCTTGGCGCCAACACCGGCAGGTCGAAGCACGGCGTGTTCACCGACCGGCCGGGCACCCTGACCAACGACTTCTTCGTCAACCTGCTCAGCATGGCGACGATCTGGGACCCGGCCTCGGGCTCAGACGGCGTGTATGAGGCGCGCGACCGCAAGACCAAGGCGGTCAAGTGGACCGGCACCCGCGCCGACCTGATCTTCGGCTCGCACGCGCAGCTGCGCGCGCTGGCCGAGGTTTACGCTTCGGGCGACGCCAAGGAGAAGTTCGTCAAGGATTTCGTGAAGGCGTGGACCAAGGTGATGAACCTCGACCGCTTCGAGATCGCCTGACGCCAAGCATTCACTGCAAAGAAAAGGCGGGGGGCCAGCCCCGCGCCTTTTTTTTCCTCAGGCTTCGAAAATCACTCCTTTTCGAAGATGCGCGCCTTGGCTACGACGCCGGCGATGGCGCCGCCGATCAGCGGCGCGACGATGAACAGCCACAGCTTGCTGAGCGCGGCACTGCCCGAAAACAGCGCCGGACCGATCGAGCGGGCCGGATTGAGCGAGGTGCCGGTGACCGGGATGATGGCGAAGTGCAGCCCGGCCAGCGTCAGGCCGATGACCAGCCCGGCGAAGGTCGTGCTGTGGTTTTGCGCCGTGACGCCGAGGATCACGGTGACGAAGGTGAAGGTTCCGATCAGCTCCCACAGGAAGGCCGAGCTGACGCCCCATTTCGCCTCGTCCCAGCCATTGGCGCCGAAGCCGCCGGTGTGGCCGCCGACCTGGCCGGAGACGATGATCCACAGCGCCAGCGAGGCGATGATGGCGCCGATGATCTGCGCGATCCAGTAGGGAACGACATCCTTTGCCGGCAGCCGGCCGGCGAGGAAGGCGCCAAGCGTCACCGCCGGATTGAGATGCGCGCCCGAGATCGGCCCGATCGCATAGGCCGCCGCGATGAGGCCGATGCCGAACGCCAGGCCGATGCCTTCCTGGCCGAGCGGCAGCGCGCCGCCAAAGCCGCCCGTGACCACAGAAGCCGTGCCGATGAACACCAACAGAAAAGTGCCTAGAACTTCCGCAAGATAAGTCTTCATTGCCCTCTCCTCGTATCGATCCGCAAATCCGCTTTTCCTGCGTCGCGAATCACAGCCAAAAGAGTATTCGCAACCTGAAACCTTGGAAAGCAGAGCACTTGCTCCACGCGGCATGCTTGTGCCCGCCAGTCGCGCCCATTAGAGAGCTTTCATATATTGGATGAATTGTTCCGTTCGCGCTGGCGGATGCCCGGTTTGTCGAGAGCTCGCAGCCTTCGCCGGGATTGCTCCGGCCGCCGGCAAATTGAGTTGGTTCAAATCGGGTGTGAAAGGCTCTAAGAGCAGGGCGGAATTAATTTGCTCGGAAAACGGAAGACAAGAGAATGCGATTGGGCGGAAGGCTGGCGGCGGCCATCGAAGTGCTGGAGGACATTGGCCGGCGTCATCGGCCGGTGGCCGATGCACTGCGCGACTGGGGCCTGTCGCATCGCTTCGCCGGCGGCGGTGACCGCGCCGCGATCGGCAACATCGTCTACGACGCGCTGCGCCATAAGCGTTCCGCCGGCTGGCTGCTCGGCGAGGACACGCCGCGCGCCATCGGCTTCGGCGCGCTTCTGCTCGAATGGGGGCAGACGGCGCAGTCGCTGAACGACGCCCTCGAAGGCGACAAGTTCGCGCCGCCGCTGTTGAGCGACACCGAGCTCAAGGCGGTTGCCGACCGCCGGCCGGGCGACGCGCCCGATGCGGTGCGCGCCGATATTCCCGAATGGTGCGTGCCGCTGTTCGAGCAGGCTTTCGGCGAGGCCTGGGTCGCGGAAGGATCGGCACTCGCCACCCGCCCGCCGCTCGACCTCAGGGTCAACACGCTGCAGGCCAACCGGGCCAGGGTGCTGGCCGAACTCGACGGGACGGGCGCGGCACCGGCCAGCATTGCCGCGCAAGGCATCCGCATCCCGCCGATCGACGGCGACGGCAGGCATCCGAATGTCCAGGCCGAACCTGCCTTCCAGAAGGGCTGGTTCGAGGTCCAGGACGAGGGCTCGCAGATCGTCGCGGCGCTCGCCGGCGCCGAGGCCGGAATGCAGGTGCTCGACTATTGCGCCGGCGCCGGCGGCAAGACGCTGGCGCTGTCGGCCGAGATGGGCAATACAGGCCAGATCTTCGCCCACGACGCCGAAAAGGCGCGGCTGGCGCCGATCTTCGACCGCATCCGCCGTTCGGAAAACCGCAACATCCAGATCGTCAGCAAGCCGGCCGAGCTGGCCCCGCTGTCAAGCCACATGGATATCGTGCTGGTCGACGCGCCCTGCACCGGCAGCGGCACATGGCGACGCCGCCCCGATGCCAAATGGCGGCTGACGCAAAAGCAGCTCGACCAGCGCCGGGGCGAGCAGAGCGAAATCCTCGACGCGGCCAGGGCCTTCGTCAAACCGGGCGGGCTGCTGGTCTACATCACCTGCTCGGTGTTCGACGCCGAGAACGGCGAGCAGGTCGCGGCGTTTCGTGCGCGCCACGGCGATTTCACGCCGGTCGACCACCGCAAGCTCTGGGACAGCCGCTTTCCAGGCCATCCGGCCGCCGCGCGCCTGGGCAGCGACGGTGGCATCTCGCTGTCGCCGGCGCTGAGCGGCACCGACGGCTTCTATGTCTGTGCGCTGCGCAGGGCGGGATCAGGCCGGTGAGAACGGCCGCGCGGCGGCATTGTTGCACTGCAACATAAGAGATTGCCTGCGCTGCGTGCCTCTGCAATAAGCTTTCCCAGGAAACAAGGGCGATGGCCATGGCAGCAAAGATCGTACCCGCTTCGGACTATGAGGATCGCGTCCGGACTTCTTTCGCCCGGCAACAGGCGATGACGACCATCGGCGCCGAACTGACCCTTGTGACGCCCGGCATCATCGAGATCGAGATGCCCTATTCGGCGGCGCTCACCCAGCAGCATGGCTTCCTACATGCCGGCGTCATCTCGACGGCGCTGGATTCGGCCTGCGGCTATGCGGCGTTCTCGCTGCTGCCGCAGAATTCCAGCGTGCTGACCATCGAGTTCAAGGTCAATCTGCTGGCGCCGGGCAGGGGCGAGCGCTTCCTGTTCCGCGGCTCGGTGACCAAGCCCGGCCGCACCATCGTCGTTGCAGATGGCCAGGCATATGCCTTTGCCGCCGACGGCGAGGCCAAGCTGATCGCCACCATGACCGGCACGATGATGACGGTCGTCGGACGGGACGGGATCGAAGGGTGAGGAGCGGTCCGCGCAGCGGACGAAAAGCCCCCAAATGGGCTTTTCGAGCGACGAACGCCCCGAGCCCTAGCGAAGGGCCGGCAGGCGGCGAGGGCACATTGTCCTTTCCCTTCGTAGTGGCAACAAACAGGGGGTAGGGGCCGTCATGACCGTCAAAGTGTCACGTCTGTCCGGCAGCGACGTTCTCTTCGTCATGGCCGTGGAGGCCGAATACGGCCCGCATCTGAGAAAGCTGTTCACGCCGCTGATGACCGGCGTCGGACCGGTCGAGGCCGGGATCAGGCTGGGCGCCGAGCTTGCCAGGCTGAAACTGGAAAACGCGCTGCCGGATCTCGTCGTCTCGCTGGGCTCGGCCGGCAGCCGAAGGCTGGAGCAGGCGGAGATCTACCAGGCCGTTTCGGTCGCCTATCGCGACATCGACGCCTCGCCCTTGGGCTTCGAGAAGGGCGCCACGCCGTTTCTCGACCTGCCGGTCACCGTGCCGTTGCCGATACGCATTCCGGGCATCAGGGAGGCATCGCTGTCGACCGGCGGCGCGGTCATCTCCGGCGTCGCCTATGACGCGATCGCCGCCGACATGGTCGACATGGAGACCTTCGCCTGCCTGCGCGCCTGCCAGCTCTTCGGCGTGCCGCTGATCGGCCTGCGCGGCATTTCCGACGGTGCGGCGGATCTGAGGCATGTCGGCGACTGGACGGAGTATCTCCACGTCATCGACGAGAAGCTGGCCGGCGCCATTGGCCTGCTGGAGCAGGCGATCGCATCCGGAACGATCCGGCTTGGTTCCCGGCAAGGACTGGATTGAGCCAGACGCCCCGCAACCCATTGCGCCGACTCGTTTCTTTCTCTAAACGCTCGCCATGAAAACAGCCAATCGCTCCGACACCGTCCTGATTGTCGACTTCGGCAGCCAGTTCACGCAGCTCATCGCCCGCCGCATCCGCGAGGCCGGCGTCTTTTCCGAGATCGTGCCGTTCCAGTCGGCCGAGGCGGCTTTCAAGCGCATCAATCCGAAAGCGGTGATCTTGTCCGGCGGCCCGGCCTCGACCTCCGATATCGGCAGCCCGCGCGCGCCGCAGATTGTCTTCGAGGCCGGCGTGCCGGTGCTCGGCATCTGCTACGGCCAGATGGCGCTCTGCGTGCAGATGGGTGGCGTCGCCGAAAGCTCCAACCATCGCGAATTCGGCCGCGCCTTCGTCGAGATCGAGAAGGAAAGCCCGCTGTTCGAGGGGCTGTGGGCGCCCGGCCAGCGCCACCAGGTGTGGATGAGCCATGGCGACCGCGTCATCTCCTTGCCGGAGGGCTTCGAGGTGTTCGGCAGATCGGAAGGCTCGCCCTTCGCCATCTTCGGCGATGTCGAGCGCAAGATGTACGGCATCATGTTCCACCCCGAAGTGGTGCACACGCCGGATGGCGCCAGGCTGCTCCGCAATTTCGTCCACAACATCGCCGGCATCGAGGGCGACTGGACAATGCGCGCCTATCGCGAGCATGCCGTCGAGGCGATCCGCAACCAGGTCGGCAAGGGCAAGGTGATCTGCGCGCTGTCGGGCGGCGTCGATTCCTCGGTCGCAGCGCTCCTCATCCACGAGGCGGTCGGCGACCAGCTGACCTGCATCCTCGTCGACCACGGGCTGATGCGCAAGAACGAGGCGGCGAGCGTGGTGGAGATGTTCCGACAGCACTACAATTTGCCGCTGATCCTGGTCGATGCCTCCGACCGTTTCATCTCGGCGCTGGAAGGCGAGTCCGATCCGGAGAAGAAGCGCAAGACCATCGGCCGGCTGTTCATCGAAGTGTTCGAGGAAGAGGCAAAGAAGCTCGGCGGCGCCGACTTCCTCGCCCAGGGCACGCTCTATCCCGACGTCATCGAAAGCGTCTCCTTCTCCGGCGGCCCGTCGGTGACGATCAAGTCTCACCACAATGTCGGTGGCCTGCCCGAGCGCATGAACATGAAGCTGGTCGAGCCGCTGCGCGAGCTGTTCAAGGACGAGGTGAGGGCGCTGGGCAAGGAACTCGGCCTGCCCGAAAGCTTCATCGGCCGCCATCCGTTCCCGGGCCCCGGCCTTGCCATACGCTGTCCGGGCGGCATTTCCCGCGACAAGCTGGAGATCCTGCGCGAGGCCGACGCCATCTATCTCGACGAGATCCGCAAGGCCGGTCTCTATGACGCCATCTGGCAGGCCTTCGCCGTGCTCTTGCCGGTGCAGACCGTCGGCGTGATGGGTGACGGCCGCACCTACGAGTTCGTCTGCGCGCTGCGCGCCGTCACCTCGGTCGACGGCATGACGGCCGACTTCTACCACTACGACATGAACTTCCTCGCCGCCGCCGCCACCCGCATCATCAACGAGGTACGGGGCATCAACCGCGTTGTCTACGACGTGACGTCGAAGCCGCCCGGGACGATCGAGTGGGAATGATTCAGGTCTATCCGAACGTCGCCGAAATTACGCCAGAAATCGATCTAACTAACTGAAATTAAAAATAATTTTTGCCAGCAGCTTTCGCTGCCTATGTGGCGCGTCTCGATGCAGAAGACCGGGAAGCCAGCTTTTGCCAGCCCTTCGAACAGCCATTGCGATAATGGTCCAGCTTCAAGGCCCACTCTATCCAGACTGAAGGCCGGATCGCCCAGGATGGC
>NZ_JARAKC010000014.1:0-122619 GCF_049887195.1 Mesorhizobium abyssinicae | reverse complement strand
GGCACGGCGCCGAAATAGCTTTCAAGGCTCGAAATGGCAGTCTCTCCCTCGTTAAGACTGCCTGCTCACAGAATCCCTTCTCAGCCCAACTTCAAGTCCCAAAAAGCCATATGCGATTCCCCTGCCCACAAGGGGGAGATTGGCGCTACCCACGTGCGGAACAGCGCACAAGAACTGCGGAAAAGCGAACATTTCCCTGCGTAACCCCGCCCTATCATCGCCGCAGGTCAACGGGCGCTCCGGCGAGACGCATCCGCCCCCCGCACCGCGACCGGCCGGGGCGCCCAACAGGGAGGGAACGACGATGAAATTCATGCTGACCGACAGAAAACTGCACCCGCGGGCAAAGCCCACCGCCGACGATTTCAGGAAAGGCGGCATCAGCCGGCGCGAATATCTTGCCATCATGGCCGGCCTTGGCGTCAGCGCCGCCGGCGCCTTCGCGTTGGGCGGGCTCGGCACGTCGCCTGCCCGCGCGGAGGAGCCGAAAAAGGGCGGCATCTTGCGCGTCGCCATGAACGTCAAAGGTTTCAAGGATCCGCGCACCTTCGACGGTGTCGAGATGTCCAACGTCGCGCGCCACTGCAATGAATATCTGGTGCGCTGGAACACAGACTTCAGCTTCGAGCCATGGCTCTTGGAAAGCTGGGAGACCAGCGACGATGCCAGGACAATCACGCTGCACGTGCGCAAGGGCATCAGCTGGTCGAACGGCGACACCTTCAACGCCGACGATGTCATCCACAATTTGACGCGCTGGTGCGATGCTTCTGTCGCCGGCAACTCGGTCGCCGCGCGCATGGGCGCACTGGTCAACGCCGACACCAAGAAGCCGGTCGATGGCGGCATCGAGAAGGTCGACGACTTCACCGTCAAGCTCAACCTGCCCAAGCCCGACATCTCGCTGATCGCCGGCATGGCCGACTATCCGGCGCTGATCATGCACCGCTCCTATGAGGGCGACGGCGACCCGAAGAAGGCTCTAGCCATCACCACCGGCCCTTGCGAACTGGTGAGCTGGGATGCCGAGACGGGTGCCGAGGTGAAGCGCAAGGACAAGCCCTGGTGGAAGGGCGAGTTCCATCTCGATGGCATCAAATGGGTCGACTACGGCTCCGATCCCAACGCCATGCTGTCGGCCTTCGAATCCGGCGAGATCGACACCGACCACGAGACGGCTTCGGACGCCGTATCGCAGACCGAAGAGATGGGGCTCGAAAATTCCGAGATCGCCACCGGCTCGACCATCGTCGCCCGCTTCAATGTCGGCAACGCGCCCTACGATGACGACAAGGTGCGCCGCGCCGCCCAGCTTGCCGTCGACAACTCGGCCGTGCTGAAGCTCGGCATCGACGGTCGCGGCAAACCCGCCGACAACCACCATGTCGGCCCGATGCATCCGGAATTCGCCGATATCGGCCCGGCCAAGCGTGACGTGGATGGCGCCAAGAAGCTGCTCGCCGAGGCCGGCAAGGCGGACCACGAATTCGACCTCATCTCGGTCGATGTCGAATGGCAAAAGAGCACCGGCGACGCGATCGCCGCGCAGATGCGGGAGGCGGGCCTGAAGATCAAGCGCACCGTGCTGCCGGCCGCCACCTTCTGGAACGACTGGAGCAAATACCCCTTCTCCTGCACGGAATGGCTGGGGCGGCCGCTCGGCGTGCAGGTGCTGGCGCTCGCGTACAAATCGGGCGCCGCCTGGAACGAAAGCGCCTATGCCAACAAGGAGTTCGACGAGCTTCTCGACAAGGCGCTGGCGATGCCCGATGCCGCCCAGCGCAAGGAGATCATGGCCAAGATTGAGCAGAATTTGCGCGATAGCGGCATCATCATCCAGCCCTACTGGCGCTCGGTCTACCGCACCTACCGCAAGGGCGTGCAAGGCTGCGAGCAGCACCAGTCGCTCGAGCAGCATTTCGAGAAAGTGTGGCTCGACTCCTGATCCCTCCCAGGGTGGCAACCCCGGCCGGCGCGGCTCAGCAAGAGCCGCGCCGGCCGTTGCCATGTGCGCCCATTCAGCACAGATTGCATACGGCCTCAGACCGGCAAACGGGGAAGCAGTCAGGCATGGATCACTTCGACCTCGGCACCTACCGCCGGCCAATCTTCACATCCTCGGCAGAGACGCAGCGCTGGTTCGATATCGGGCTGAACTGGTGCTACGGTTTCAACCACGAGGAAGGCATAAAATGCTTCGCGAAGGCGCTGCAGAGTGATCCCCATTGCGCCTTCCTGCACTGGGGCATCGCCTAGCTGCCGGCCTTTCTACGATCTGACCTGGAAGGAGCATGGCGAGGCCGAGGCCTGAGTGGCGCGGTTCAGCGCTGCGCCCAGCATCCGGACAATGTCTGGGCGCTGCGCGGGCTGGTCGAATGCTTGAGGCGGCGCGGCGAGACCGACCAGTTGCCTGGGTTCCAGGCCAGGCTCGCCACGGCGTTGGCAAAGACCGACGTGCCGATCACCTCGTCCTGCCTGTGCAGGACAAGCGCGCATTCAGGGCACGACTGCTGCCATTGAAGATAGCCCGCCCCTGTGCGCGGTCACCAATCTCGCGTACACAAGTCCTGATCCAACCCGGCCCCGCGACGTGAGAACCCCATGCGATTGGTGCTAAGTAGTCTCTTCCTCGGCCTCGCCGCCGCCGGCCTGTCGCCCGCCCGGGCCGCGGCGGACGATTGCGGCGATGCCGCCGCGCTGGTGCAACTGGCCTATCCCAATGCGCAGAAGAGCGCCGACGAAAGATCGTTCACGCTGGAACCCCATACCAGCATCTCCCTGACGCTGCGGGAAGGCGACAATTCATTCGGCCTGGTCTGCAAGGTCTGGCCCGCCCATGACGACCTGCTGCTGGTCGCTGTGCCACTGATCGACAGCGCCAAGTCCGGCGACGGCCAGCATGTCGGCGATATCGAGATTCTCGTCCTCGACATGAACAGCCTGCGGGTGCGCCAGCGCCTGCTCCAGCCCGGGCTGATGAATGATGATGCCATCTACATCCGCAAGATCGAGTTCGATACCGGCCGCTACAGGCTGGCGCCCGATGTCAGCGCCTTCGGCCTGCGCATCGAAATGGCAAGCGATTCTCGGCCCAATCCCTTCCGTGAAACCGACCTCAGGCTCTATGCCCTCACCCGCGATGGGCTGCGCCTGGTGCTCGACGGCCTCGTCGTCGACAGCTATGGCGGCGAAGGCGACGCCAATTGCGCCGGATCCTTTCATTCCAGCAAAGCCGGCCTGTCGATGCGATCGGCGAGCCACCACGGTTATCGCGACATCAGCGTGGTCGAGCGGAGGGATACCGACGAGCCCGACCTCGACACGCAGGGCGAATGCCAGTCGCACCCCGGAAAGCCTGTGAAACGGACCTACCGGCTCCGCTATGACGGCAACCGCTATCCGGTTCCGGCGGCGCTCAAGGCCTTGGAACCGTGAGAAGGCTGCTTGCATCACGGCGGTCCCTGCCGAGCAGGCGGCCTGAGGCGGTCGCCGATGGCGGCGCCGGCAAGGTCTTCGACGACGCCGCCTCCATCATGTGGTGAAGGCGGCGGTCTTCTCCGTCAGGAAAAGATTTCCGCCAGATCCTCTACGCTGGTGCCTTCCTTGACCTGGCGCAGCTCGACATAGCTGACCGCGGAGGCAATCGACATCAGCGTCGACATGAACGCCGAGACCACAGCGCCGAGGACAATCGCGATATATCCGCCAAAGAGCAGCACGACCGTGCCGAGCACCATCTGGATGCCAAAGGCGATCAGGATGAGGATCAGGAAGAGGCCGAACAGCGCCCAGCGGCTGCCCTTGGTGAGCGCACGGCTGCGCGACATGGAGCCGAAGACGCCGAGCCTCTCCTGCACCAGGGCGGGCACCGCCACCGACCAGCCAAGCCACAGGATGATGCCAGGCACCAGCAGCGCTATCGAGGCGAGGCCGGCGCCGAGGGCAACCATCAATCCGATGCCGATGGTCGGCAGCAGGCAGCGGAGCGCGATCTGGATGCAATCCCCGAAAGTCGGCTTCTTGCCGTTCATGTCCTCGATCGTTGCCCTGACCAGCGCCGACTGCAGCAGCAGCGACAGGATGAAATAGAGCATCGCGAAGACCAGGGTCAGCATCGAATCGCGGAACATGGTGGCGGGATCGGCCATAGCCAGCGCCGCCGGATCGCCAGCCGCCAGGCCGCCCATTCGCACCTCGTTCCAGAACTGGAAAACGAATGTCGGCAGCCCCGAGAACAGCGCGGCAAGCCCCAGGCAAAGACCGATATTGCGATTGATGACGGCAAAGCTGTTGTTGAGCACCTTGCCGATCTGGAATTTCTCTGGCCGTGCCAGTGTCGTCGAAGTCATAGTCTGCCCCCTTTACCACAGCCGCATAATGGCTGGTTCGCATGACAGTAAATGTGACAAGATTAACACTTAGCGTCTAGCCTACTTGCAATTGTTGTGTCGCGTTGCCAGTGTCGGCGCGGCGGGCTTACGGGGGAGCGAGCGGGTGGCAGTTGCACAGCCGGGCACAGTGGACGCCGAATGGCTGGCGAAAGTGCACAAGCAGCTGCTGGCCGATACGTCCATACAGTTCGACCTGCCGGCCTTCGCGCAGCCCCAACCGCCGGCCTGGCTGAAGCCGCTGCTGGATTTCCTGTCGCAGCTCGGCCCCTATATGATCTACCTGTTCTGGGGCGCGGTCATATCGGGCGCCGTGATCATCCTGTTCCTGATCGTCCTCGAAATGAAAGGCATCGCCTGGCGCCTGCCGTGGCGACGCTCCCGCGGCGAAGCCGAGGCGCAGGAGGAATGGCGCCCCGATGCCGCGACGGCGCAGTTCCTGCTGTCGGAAGCCGACGCGCTTGCGGCGCGCGGCGACTATGACGAGGCGGTCCATCTCCTGCTTCGTCGCAGCGTCGCCGACATAGCCGGGCGCCTGCCCGACTTCCTGCGTCCCTCGCTGACGGCGCGCGACATCGCCAATGCTCCTTCCCTGCCGGCGCGGCCACGCCGCGCCTTCAGCGAGATCGCACGCATTGTCGAGGCGGCGCTGTTCGCCCGCCGGCCCGTCGGCGCCGAAGGCTGGCAGCAGGCGCGCGGCGCCTATGAGCGGTTCGCCTTCCGGGATGCCTGGGCATGAGCGCGCCCGCGGCCGAGACGGCACAGGAACCGTTCAGCCGCAGAACGCTGTTCTGGGGCATTTTCGCCAGCCTGTTCGCCGCCGCGGGGTTTTTCCTCCTGTCGACCTATGCGCCCGATTTCCGTACGCCCGGCAATGGCGGCGCGACGCCGCTGTCCAAGGGCGGCTCCGGCTATGCGGGGCTGGTGGAATGGCTGAAGCTGACCGGGACTCCATCGCCGATGGCGCACAGCGAGGAGGACCTCAGTACCGGCCTGATGTCCGGCTTCCTGCTGATCGTCACCATTTCGCCCGACAGCGACCCAGCCGCGCTCGACCGCATCGTCAAGCTCCGCGAAGACAAGGCCACGCTGTTCGTGCTGCCCAAATGGCAGACCATGCCGCTCGAGCAGCATGAAGGCTGGGATATCAAGATCGAGCGGCTGCCCGCTACGGCCGTGAACCAATGGCTGGGCCGGATCGGCAAGGCAAAGCTTGGCGAAGGAAAGAGCACGGTCGAGCAACTCGACATCAACGGCCACCTCGTCGCGGCACCGGAAGACATGCAATGGGTGGCCGACGATCATCCGCTGATCTCGGCCGGCAAAGGCAAGGGCGTTCTCACCGAACTCGACGACAAGCCCTTCTACATCCTGACCGATCCGGACCTCATCAACAACGCAGCGCTCAAGGATCCAAACAGGGCCAGGGCGGCGCTCGATCTGATCGCCATGCTTGAGCCCGGCAAGGGCGCCGTGATGTTCGACCTCACGCTGCATGGCGCCGGGCGCACATACGATCTCGCCAAGCTTTTGGTCGAACCGCCCTTCCTGGCGCTGACGCTGTCGATCCTGGCCGCCGCTGCGCTGGCCTTCCTGCACGGGCTTGGCCGTTTCGGCCCGCCGCGCGCCGAGGGCCGGGCGATCGCTTTCGGCAAGCGGGCGCTGGTCGACACCACGGCGATGCTGTTCAAGCGCGCCGGACGGCTGAACGAGTTGGGCGACCGCTATGGCGCGCTGATGCGGCAGCGCGCCGCCGCGCTGCTCGGCGCGCCGCACGGGCTGCAGGGCGAAGCGCTCGACCGCTGGCTCGATTCCCGCGACAAGGGCGAGGCCCAGGGGTTCACGACGCGGCTCAAGGCCGCGGACAATGCCAGCTCGCTGGCGGATATGCATGAGGCAGCCGGGAAGCTGCACGACTGGACGGCAAGGAGGCTCGGTGAACGTCGATGATGTAAAGGCCCTGGCGACAGCGATCAGGGAAGAAGTGGCGAAAGCGATCACCGGCCAGCGCGACACGGTCGACCTGATGCTGACCGCGCTGTTCGCCGGCGGGCATATTTTGCTCGAAGGGCCACCGGGGACCGCCAAGACCATGACCGCGCGCTGCTTCGCGCAGGCGCTCGGCGTCGCCTATGGACGCATCCAGTTCACGCCGGACCTGATGCCCGGTGATATCGTCGGCTCCAACATCTACAATTTCCAGACCGGCCAGTTCACGCTGACGCGCGGCCCGATCTTCTGCGACCTGCTGCTTGCCGACGAGATCAACCGCACGCCGCCGAAGACGCAGGCCGCCCTGCTGGAAGCCATGCAGGAGCATGCCGTCACCTTCGACGGCACCACGCACTCGCTCGGCCGCAACTTCATGGTGGTGGCGACGCAGAACCCGATCGAGCATCAGGGCGTCTACCCCCTGCCCGAAGCGCAGCTCGACCGCTTCCTGTTCAAGCACCGAGTGAGCTATCCGGACCTGCAGGAGGAGCGCGCCATCATCGTCCATCACGGCGGCGGCTCCGCCTCACACGACATCGCGCAATACGGCATCAAGGCGCAGACCGACCGCAAGACGCTGGAAAAGGCGCTCGACACCGTCGGCTCCGTCACCCTCGTCGACGATGTCGTCAACTATATCGCGGCGCTCGTGCGCGCCACGCGCGAGAGCGCCGACCTGGAGGTCGGCGCCAGCCCCCGCGCGGGCGCCATGCTGGCGCGGGCGGCCCGGGCGCGGGCGACGCTCGACGGCCGTTCCTATGTGATCCCCGACGATGTCAAGGCGCTCGCCGTGCCGGCGCTGCGCCACCGCGTCATCCTCTCGCCGGCCGCGCAGATCGACGGGCGGCTGGTGGAGCAGATCGTGTCCGACCTCGTCGACCAGACGGAAGCGCCGCGTTGATCTATCCGAGCGGTAGAGCGGTCTGGGCAGCGGCGGCGGGCGCGATCCCCGCCTTCCTGATCGCGCTCGCGCTGCCGTCCTTCTGGTATATCGGCCTGCTCTGGATCTGCCTGCTGCTTGCCTTCCTGGCGGTGGACGCGGCCGCCGGACGCGGGCGCGCCTCGCTCAGCGCCAGCCTCGACGCGCCGCCGCAGGTCGGCGTCGGCGGGCGTTTCGCCGTCCGCGTCGCCGCCAGTCTCGGCAAGCAGGCGCGCCTGCTGCAGGCGCGCGTCGGCCATGACCAGCGGCTGGCGCCGATCCATGGCACGGGCGGCGCGCTGCCGGCGAATGGCGGAACGCTCGACCTCGAATTCACGGCGCTGAGGCGCGGCATGGCCAATTTCGACCGGCTGTGGCTGCGCTGGCGCGGGCCGTTCGGGCTGGTCTGGAACCAGGTCGTGCTGCCGATGGACGAGAAGGTCGCTGTGCTGCCCGACGTCAGCCGCGCCCGCGACGAAGCGATCACGCTTCTGCAACGCTCGGCGCAGGCTGACGGCCATGCCCAAAAGCGGGCTGGCCAGGGCCGCGAATTCGAGGCGCTGAAGGACTACCAGCCCGGCATGGGCCGGCGGATGATCGACTGGAAGCGCAGCGCCCGCCACGGCAAGCTCCTGGCCCGCGAATTCCGGATCGAGGAGAACAACAGCATCGTGCTCGCCATCGACAGCGGACGCCTGATGTGCGAGCCGGTCGACGGCGTGCCGAAGGTCGACCGCGCGGTGACGGCGGCGCTTCTGTCAGCCTTCATCGCGCTGAAAGGCGGCGATCTCGTCAGCCTGTTCTCCTTCGATGCCAGGCCGCGCGTCTCAAGCGGCGCGGTGCGCGGCTCGGCCAGCTTCCCGATGATCCAGAAGCGAGCGGCCGAAATCGACTATTCCAGCGAGGAAACCAACTTCACGCTGGCGCTGACGACGCTTTCGGGCAAGCTCGACCGGCGCTCGCTGGTCATCATCTTCACCGATTTCGTCGATCCGATCAGCGCCGAGCTGATGCTGCGCACCGTCGGCCGGCTGACCGAGCGGCATCTGGTGCTGTTCATGATGATGAAGGATGTCGAACTGGAGCGCCTCGCCGACATGCCGCCCGCGACGCCGGAGGATGTTGCGCGCGCCGTCACCGCCGGCGGCCTGCTGCGGGAACGGCAGGTCGTGATCGGCCGGCTGAGGCTGCTCGGCGCGCATGTGATCGAGGCCGGCCACCAGCGGCTCGGCCCGGCGCTGGTCGAGCGCTATCTCGAGCTCAAGCAGGAGAATCTGCTGTGACGAACCCGGCCGGCACCGATGCGGTGCGCCAGACGCTGGCCAGCTTCCGCCAGGAACGCGAGGCCGACTGGAAGGCGTTCGAGGCGCTGCTGGCCCGGGTCGAGAAGCGGGCGCCGCGCACGCTTTCGGAAGAGGAACTGCTGTCGCTGCCGCTGCTCTATCGCTCGGCGCTGTCGTCACTGTCGGTGGCCAGGGCGACCTCGCTCGACCATGCGCTTGTCGCGTATCTCGAAGCACTTTGCCTGCGCGGCTATTTCTACCTCTATGGCGCCCGGCGCGGCTTGCGGCAGCGCATCGGCGATTTCTTCCTTCACGACTGGCCGAACGCTATACGCGCACTGTGGCGCGAAACCCTGGTCACGGTCGGCTTGACGGCTGTCGGCGCTGGCGCCGGCTACTGGCTGGTGGCTTCCAACAAGGGCTGGTACGACGCCATCATCGCGCCCAGCCTTGCCGGCGGCCGCAATCCGGATTCGTCGGCAGCGATGCTGCGCAGCGTGCTCTATGACGGCGCCGACAACCAGTTCCTGTCGAGCTTCGCCGCCTATCTCTTCACCCACAACACCCAGGTGGCGATCCTTGCCTTCGCGCTCGGCTTTGCCTTCGCCGTGCCGAGCGTGCTGATCATCCTGATGAATGGCTGCATGCTCGGCGCAATATTCCAGATCTACGCCGCCAAGGGGCTCGGCTTCGAGCTCGGCGGCTGGCTGTCCATCCACGGCACGACCGAGCTGTTCGCCATCGCGCTTGCCGGTGCGGCCGGCATGCGCATCGGCACGCGCATCGCCTTCCCCGGCGAGCTGACCCGCATGGCGGCGGCGGCGCAAGCCGGGCGCATCGCGGCGACCGCCATGGTCGGCGTCGTGGTGATGCTTCTGTTCGCCGGCCTGCTCGAAGGCATCGGCCGGCAGACCATCACCGGCGACGGCGCCCGCTATGCCATCGGCGGCGGCATGCTGGCGCTATGGTGCGCCTATTTCTATCTGTTGAGGATTGTGCGGCATGGCGACGGTTAGACGCGCCACCCTCGCGCCGACGCGGCCGCTGATCACACCGGAAGGCGTCGATCTGCGCATCAAGCTTGCCGATGCCGGCACGCGGGCCGCGGCCTTCGTGCTCGATGTGGTGATCATCACCACTGCTGCGATTGTCATCACGATCATCGCCCTGTTCGGGCTGCGCGGCATCGGCTTCGGCGGGCTGCAGCCGCTGTTCGTCGTCTGGATCATCCTGATCTTCCTGCTGCGCAACGCCTATTTCATCGCCTTCGAAGCCGGCCGCCGCGCCGCGACGCCCGGCAAGCGCATCGTCGGCATCCGCGTCGCCTCGCGCAGCGGCGCCGGCCTGTCGGTCGATCAGGTCATCGCGCGCAATCTGATGCGCGAGATCGAGATCTTCCTGCCGCTGTCGATCATCGCCGGGCGCGGCGGCGCCGGCGTCGCCGACACGCTGACGACCATTTTCGGGCTGGCGTGGGCGCTGCTCTTCGCGCTCTTCCCGCTGTTCAACCGCGACCGCCTGCGCATCGGCGACCTGCTCGCCGGAACCTGGGTGGTCGAAGCGCCGAAGCTGAAGCTGGTCGAAGACCTGTCGCGCAGGCAGGACCCGGTCGCCGCCCGTTTCCGTTTCAGCCTGGCCCAACTCGATGCCTACGGCATCGCCGAACTGCACAAGCTGGAAGAGGTGCTACGCCGCGACGACTATTTCGCGCTGAAGACAGTGGCCGAAATGATCGGGAAGAAGATCGGCGTGACGATCGAAGCGCCGGATTCCAGGGCGTTCCTCACGGCCTACTACAGCGAGCTCAGGGCGCATCTCGAGCGCAAACTGCTGCTCGGCAACCGCAAGGCGGACAAGCACGCGCGGTAGCGGCAGATACCGGAACTTGGCGCCGCCCCTCATCCGCCCTTCGGGCACCTTCTCCCCGTAAACGAGGAGAAGGCCATAGCCGCGCCTGCGGTTGGCGAAACCCCACGCGACGCGCCGACTCACAATAACTTTGAACCGAAGCCTGGCTCGCTGGGCTGATTTCTTACCCCACCCACTTCTCGTAGTCCGACACCAGGAGGTGCAGCGGCACGACGTCCTCGTCGATGTTGGAGAAGCGGCCGATCGGCTCGCGGAAGACATTGTCCGTCAGATCGTCGTTGACGGTCGAGACCTCGCCGATCAGCACGTCCTTGCCCTCGGCCCAGAAGGCGTGCCAGACGCCGGGCAAAAGCGTGACGCTCTGGCCCGGATCGAGCTTCAACAGCCCGCCCGCCGGCAGTCTGTGGATGGTGCCGTCGACCGGCACCGACACTTCGGCCTTGGGATCGATGCCGCCGTCGCGGTCGTGCATGAACAGTTCCAGCACCAGCTTGCCGCCGCCGCGGTTGATGATGTCCTCGGCCTTGATGTTGTGGCGGTGCATCGGCGAGAGCTGGTCCTTGCGCGAGATCATGATCTTCTCGGCATAGAGCATGCCCATGCCAAGCTTCATGTCCTCGTAGCGGCCGTTGCGGACGGTAAACAGGAACAGACCGAGCTCGTCGAACTTCTCCTGGCCGTAGTCGGTGATGTCCCAGCCGAGGCGCGAGGTGAAGATCGCCGAAGAGTCTCCCTTATGCGCCTTCATCTCTTCCGGCGACCAATAGGCGAAGGGCGGCATGATATAACCGAAGGAGCGGATGAAGGCGTCGGCTTCGCGGATGATGTCGTTGATTTTGGAGCGCTTCATGGGTTCCCTTCCTTCCGGCCGCTGACTGCTGCAATCTGCCAATCCGAATAGCTCAATGCCGGTCGGCTGTCGACGCAAACCGACGGCTCTGGCCTCGTGACATCCGGCCGGATCGGGGCCATAACGCGACCGGTTTTTGTGGTGGTGACAATCTCATGCCAAGCATAGACGACCTCGATACGCCGGCGATCCTGATCGACGCCGCACGCGCCGAAGCCAACATCAGGAAGGCGCAGGCGCATGCCGATCGTCATGGCCTGAAGCTCAGGCCGCACATCAAGACCCACAAGCTCCCCTATTGGGCGAAGAAGCAGGTGGCGGCCGGGGCGGTCGGCATCACCTGCCAGAAGATCGGCGAGGCCGAGGTGATGGCCGATGCCGGCCTGACCGACATTTTTCTCCCCTACAACATTCTCGGGCGCACCAAGCTGGAGCGGCTGAAGGCGCTGCATGGCCGGGTGACGCTTTCGGTGACGGCGGACAGCAAGGAGACGCTGGAAGGTCTTGCCGCGACCTTTGCCGATGCCGGTCACCCGCTTCAGGTGCTGGTCGAGTGCGATACCGGCATGGGCCGCTGCGGCGTCCAGACGGCGGCCGAAGCCTTGGCGCTGGCGAAGGCGATCGACAGCGCCAAGGGACTGACCTTCGGCGGGCTGATGACCTATCCGGCTGCCGGCAAGCAGGCGGAGGCGGAGGCATGGCTGGCAGGGGCCAAGCAGGCCCTTGCCGCGGCGGGGTTCGAGTGCCAGCGCATCTCCAGCGGCGGCACGCCGGACATGTGGCGCTCGGGCGACGATAGCGTCGTCACCGAATACCGGCCTGGCACCTACATCTACCTGGACCGCTACCAGGTCGCCAAAGGCGTCGGCAGCCTCGACGATTGCGCGCTGACGGTGCTCGCCACCGTGGTCAGCCACCCGACGCCGACCCGCGCCATCCTCGATAGCGGCAGCAAGGCGCTGTCCAGCGACACGCTGGGGCTGGCCGATTTCGGCGAGTTGCTGGGATTGCCGGGCGCGAGGGTGACGGGCCTCAGCGAGGAACACGGCAACGTCACGCTTTCCGGCGATGCAAAGCTTCGCATCGGCGAGCGCGTTCGCGTGGTGCCGGACCATTGCTGCGTGGTGACGAACCTGTTCGACCAGGTGCATCTGATCGACGGCGACAAGGTGCTGGAAACGCTGCCGGTGGCGGCGCGGGGACGGATGGGTTGATCAGTTAGCCTGGCGCGCCGCGACCCTGCGCATCGCGATCACCCGGCGCCGGAAAATCTCCGTGCGCATCGCCATCAAATGCAGGGCGAAGAACAGCACGGTGAAGCCGAGCGCCATCACCAGCAGCGGCCTCAGCATGGAGGCGTCGATGGTCGAGCCGCCCATGCGGAACACCGAGGCCGGCTGGTGCAGCGTGTTCCACCAGTCGACCGAGAATTTGATGATCGGGATGTTGATGAAGCCGACCAGGGTGATGATGGCGGCGGCCCAGGCGGCGCGGCTGACGTCATCCAGCGCGCGGGTCAGCGCGATGATGCCGAGATACATCAAGAACAGCACGAAGACCGAGGTGAGCCTTGCGTCCCACACCCACCAGGTGCCCCACATCGGCTTGCCCCAGATCGAGCCGGTGACCAGCGCAAGCGCGGTGAAGGTGGCGCCGATGGGGGCCGCCGATTTCAGGGCTACGTCGGCCAGCGGATGGCGCCAGACCAGCGTGCCGAGCGCAGAAACCGCCATCAGCGAGTAGCACATCATGGCGAGCCAGGCGAAAGGCACGTGGATGTACATGATGCGCACCGTGATGCCCTGCTGGAAATCCTCTGGCGCGGTGAAGCTCATATAGAGCCCGGCGGCAAGAAGGAGCGCCGCGGCCGCAGCCAGCCAAGGCACCAGCCTGTCGGCCAGCCCGACGAAGCGCGTCGGGTTGGCGAGGTCGGCCCAGCCGCTCAGGCGTGAAGTGGTGTCGCTCATGCGGCTTTAAATAGACCGGCGGCGCGTGTTGGGCAATCGAGCGGTTGTCGCAGGCAGGGCAGGCTCTTCCTTCCCCCCTTGTGGGAGAAGGTGTGTCGGCGCGCAGCGCCGAGACGGATGAGGGGTGTTGGAAGAAATGAGGCGGTTCGCCGCAAGGCTATGCCAAGCTGGAGCACCCCTCATCCGGCCGCTTCGCGGCCACCTTCTCCCACGAGGGGAGAAGGGAAAGGCGCTTGGTTACGCCGCTTCCGTCACCGTGCGGCTGAGGCGGCGGACTTCCTCGTCGTTGAGCAGACCGCCGGCGCGCAGCAGGCTGGCGAAGCGGCCGTTGCGGAGCGACAACTCGGCGAAGCCGCCCTGCTCGACCACCCTGCCCTTGTCCATGAACACGACCAGGTCGGCGTCGCGAACGGTGGTGAGGCGGTGGGCGATGATGAAGGTGGTGCGGTTGCGGCGCAGCTCGTCGATCGCCTCCTTGACGCGGTCCTCGGTCTCGACGTCGAGCGCACTGGTCGCCTCGTCGAGCACCAGGATCGGCGCGTCCTTGAGCACGGCGCGGGCAATGGCGATGCGCTGGCGCTCGCCGCCCGAAAGCTGGCCGCCGCGCTCGCCGACGACGGTGTCGTAGCCGCTGCTCTTCGACAGGATGAAATCCTGGGCGGCGGCGGCATTGGCGGCGGCGTGCACCTCATCGTAGGTCGCTTCGGCGCGGCCGACGCGGATGTTGTCCTCGATCGAGCGGTTGAGCAGGCCGGCATCCTGGAACACGGTGGCGATCGAGTGGCGCAGCGACTTGCGGGTCACCGAGCGGGTGTCGATGCCGTCGATCAGGATACGGCCGCTGGACGGCGTGAAGACGCGCTGCAAGAGGTTGATGAGCGTCGTCTTGCCGGCGCCGGTCGGACCGACGATGGCGACCGTCTGGCCGGCCTGGACCTCGAAGGAGACGTCGTCGACGCCCTGGCCCGAATTGGCGAACTCGAAGCCGACATTCTCGAAGCGGACGTGGCCGGTGACGTTGGCCAGCTCGCGCAGGCCATCCGGCTCGGCGGTGTCAGCGGCAGAGTCCTCGAGACGGTAGAAGTCCTCGAGCTTGGCGCGCGCCTCGGAGATCTGGCTGGAGAAAGCCGACACCTGATCAAGGCGGGCGATCAGCATCCCTGCAAAGCCGATGAAGGCAACGACGTCGCCGACGCGGAGCTGACCACGGGTGACGAGGTAGGCGCCGATCGAGAGCACGATCATCATCGAGATGGTCGACGACAGCCGGTTCAGCGCACTGGCGATCGCCCACCAGTCGAGCACCGGCTTCTGGGCGTCCAGCAGATCCTTGACGTAGCGCTTCAGCGTCGCGGTCTCATGGCCGATGCGGTTGTAGCTCTGCAGCACGGCGACATTGCTGACGCTGTCGGTCACATGGGCAAACACGGTGTGGTAATGGCGCTCGACGGCGGTCTGCCCGGACTTGGTGCGGCGCATGACGATGCGGCCGATGGCGACATAGAGCACGCCAAGGCCAAGCAGCACGAGCGACATGCGAATGTCCATGGCAAGCGCGGTCGGCACCAAAAGCACCAGCGCGATGGCCGTCGAGAGATGCACGCGCATGAATTCGAGCCACAGGCTGAACAGGGTCTCGATGGCGCGCAACAGCGTTTGCAGGGAATTGGAGGTGCCGCGCTGGTGATGCCAGGCGAGCGGCATGGTGATGACGCGCTCGAAGGACTGGCACAGCACCTCCGAGCGGCGGGCATGGGCGAAGCGGTCGGCGCCGCGCGCCACCAGCACGACAGCGATGACGTTGAAGGCGCCGAGAGCAGCCCAGACGGCGAGCGTCGAAAACACCGGGCCGTTTTCAGAGATGGCACCGATCACCCGGCCCAACAGGATCGGTTCGAGGATCGCGATCGCGGCGAGGGCGACGTTGGCGGCGCAAATCAGCGCGACGCGCTTCTTGTCGGCAGCCAGATAACCCAGGGCTCTCCAGTAGATCTGCAGAAGTGACACTTCAGCTACTCCGCCAAACTTTGATTGTGCAGTGCACCATTTCTTGACACGTACCGGTTAACGGGTCGCAAAACAATGCCCGTCTAGCTCTTCCGTTCCCATTCTGCGAACAAAAGATGACGACGCTGCGAAATCTGCCGTGATCACCTAACGGTTTGAGATAAAAGGTGAAATGTCAGCCTTGCGGCGAAATCATGGCAGCAGCCGAGAGCTGCCACATTTTTAATCACCAAGAGCTTGCGTAGCGGAAGCTAATGCGCCCGCCCGCATGCCGGCAAAGCGCATGCGCAAATAACGGCGCAAAAACAACGCGCGCCCCGAAGGGCGCGCGCTTCTAGCATCAAGTCATTGATTTTACGCAGGTATCTTGACGACAACCTCACTCGCCTCGCCGGCCTTCGGCTCGAAAGACGAGGATTTTGTCTTGGTTCCATTGACTTCGAGCGAGATGGATTTGGTCTTTTTGTCGCGGATGACGCGAACCTTGACTTCCGCGCCCAGCATCTTGAGCGTCGCCGCATAGCCGTCCCAGTGGCCGGGCAGCTTCGGCCTGAATGTGATGTGCTTGCCGCGCCGCTCGATGCCGAGAATGCCCTCGACCGCCGCGCGGTACAGCCAGCCGGCGGAACCCGTGTACCAGGTCCAGCCGCCGCGACCGCCCTTGCCTTCGCCGGCATAGATGTCGGCCGCCACGACATAGGGCTCGACCCTGTAGTGCTCGGCCGCCGCCTCGTCCGAGGCGTGATTGACCGGGTTCAGCATCGAGAAGCAGCGGTAGGCGTCGTCGGTGCGGCCCATCTCGGCCAGCGCGATGACGAACCAGGTGGCCGCGTGGGTGTACTGGCCGCCATTCTCGCGCACGCCGGGCGGATAGCTCTTGATGTAGCCGGGGTCCTTCTCGGTCTTCGAGAAGGGCGGTGTGAACAGCTTGACGATCTTGAGCTCGTCGTCGACCAGCATCTTGGTCGCCTGGTACATGGCCGTGGTCGAACGCGCCGGGTCGCCCTCGCCTGAAAGCACGCTCCACGACTGGGCGATGGAGTCGATCTTGCATTCCTTTGAGTCATGCGAGCCGAGCGGCGTGCCGTCGTCGAAGCTGCCGCGCCGGTACCACTGCCCGTCCCAGGCTGTGGTCTCCAGCGCCCGTTTCAGCACGTCGGCATGCTTGTTCCAGGCCTGCGCCCGCTTGGCGTCACCTTGCGCCTTGGCCACCGGGGCAAAGTCGCCCAGCGTCTTCAGCAGGAACCAGCCCAGCCACACGCTCTCGCCCTTGCCGCCCTCGCCGACGCGGTTCATGCCGTCGTTCCAGTCGCCGCCGAGGATCAGCGGCAGGCCGGCGGGGCTGCTGCGCTTGATGGCGAGATCCAGCGCCCGCGCGCAGTGATCATAGAGCGAGGCGGTGGTCTTGGAGACCTCCGGCGTGAAGAAGGCATCGTGCTCGTCCTCGCCGAGCGGCTGCCCGTCGATGAAGGGAAGCTGCTCCTTGAGGATCGCCGCATCGCCGGTCACGTCGATGTAGCGCGCCGTGGCGTGGGCGAGCCAGACGACGTCGTCCGAGATCATGGTGCGCACGCCGGCGTCGGTGCGTGGCAACCACCAGTGCTGCACGTCGCCTTCGGGGAATTGCCGGCGCGCCGCGTTGAGGATCTGGTCGCGCGCCAGTTTCGGATCGTGCGCCAGCAAGGCCAGCGTGTCCTGCAACTGGTCGCGGAAGCCGAAGGCGCCGCTCGCCTGGTAGAAGGCGGAACGGGCGCGGATGCGACAGGCAAGACTCTGATAGGGCAGCCAGTGGTTGACCATGGCGTCGAGCGCCTTGTCGGGCGTCTCGACCTGGATGGTGTCGAGGAAGCCGCGCCAGACGCGTTCGTTGTCGGCCAGCCGCTGGTCGAAATCCTTGCCGCGATGGGCCTGAACCAGCGCGCTCGCCTCGGCGGGCGTGGCCGCGTCGCCGAGCAGCCAGATGAGCGTGACGTCGCCACCGGCGGGGATGTCGATGTCGCTGGCAATCGCCGCGCAGGGATCGTCGCCGGCCTCGACGCGGTCGGACAGGGCAGCGCCGGCAAGCACGGCCTGCGGATATTCGCTGCTGCCGTGCCGGCCGATGAACTCACCGCGGTCGGTTGTCACCGACTGGACGGCGCCGGCAGGGGCAAGGAACGCCACCCGCTCGCTGAAGTCGAGCCCATATGGGTTCTGCGCCAGGAGGGCGCCGGTCGCCGCATCCCTGGTCGGCACGATGGTCGCCGCCGTCCGCGAGCGATGGCCGCCCAGCACCCATTCGGCATAGGCATAGACGCGCAGTCTGGCCGGCACGGGCCCCGCATTCTGGATGCGCAGCCGGGTGATCTTGACCGGGTCTGCCGGGTCGACCACCTGGGTCAGGTCCATCGACAGCGGTCCGCGTTTCGAGCGGAACGTCGAGAAGCCCTGGCCATGCCATGTCTCGTAGGTCATCGCCGGATCGCGCACGATCGCCGCCATCGGCGAGAACGCCTTGCCGCTGGCCTGGTCGTAAATGTAGATGCCCTCGCCCGGCCGATTGGTGACCGGGTCGTTCGACCATGGCGTCAGCTGGTAGTCGCGGCTGTTGCGGCTCCAGGTGAAGCCGGCGCCCTCGGCCGAGACGTGGAAGCCGAACGAGGCGTTGGAGATGACATTGATCCACGGCTGCGGCGTCGTACGCCGGCCGGTGAGACGCGTCACATAGTGGCGGCCGTCGCCGTCGAAGCCGCCAAAACCGTTCCAGAGGCTCAAGCCGCTGCCATCGGCATTGGCGCTCGCCGGCCCTGGCGCCGCGAATGGCGGCGGCGCAATGGCCGGCAAGGTCGATGCAGCTCCGACGCCACCGGCCTGCTGCAGGGCGTCGCGCGCCTGCAGGGCCGCCGCCTCGGCGCGCTCGATCTGGTCGAAGATGGTGCCGTTACGCGTGTGTAGCACGACGCGGGCGACCGCCAGCAGGGTCTTGTAGGTGGCCTCGTCCATCAGGTCGCGGCGCACGGCGAAGATGTGCTGGCGCGGGCCGAGCTCCTTGCCGCGCAGGCGGCTGTTCTCGCACAGCGTCTCGACCGCCCGCTGCAGGTCCTGCACGTAGGACGATGCCTGCTCGTTGACGACGACGAAGTCGATCATCATGCCGCGCGCCCGCATGTATTCCTGGAAGCGCAGCGCCTGGGCGACGATCTCCAGGTCGGCGACGTCGCCGATGCGGACCAGGAAGATCGGGAAGTCGCCGGAGATGCTGGTCGGCCACAGGCTCGACTGCTTGCCGAGCCCGGAGGCGATGGAATCCGCCGGCAGGCGCAGGAACGGATCGGGATAGATCAGATAGCGCGCCAGCTTCTGCACATTGGCGGCATCGGTCAGACTGAGGCCGAGATGGCGGGTCTGCACCTGGCTGCGGGTCCAGGCCAGCATCGCCTGACGGGCGAAACTTTCCGGATGGTCGAGCCGGGCGACGGCTTCATCGAGTTCCGCCCGGCTGGCGCCGACGATGGTCCAGAAGGTCAGCGAGATCTTCTTGTTGGCGGGCACGCGCACCTGGCGGCGAAGCGAGGCGACCGGGTCCAGCGTAAAGCCGGAATGGCCGCCGAGCTTGGCGCCCGGATCGAAAGCGGCCGCGTCGACGATGGTGCGGCCGCGGCCGATGAAGGCGCGCCGGTCGGTCTCGGCCTCGGCATCGCGCGAAGGCCCCGAAGGATCGGTGACGAAATGCGCCATGGCGATGTCGGGGTCGTTCTTGTCGCGCTTGCGCCGGATGGCAAAGATCGCGCCATTGTTGGGCGCAATCTCGGTCTCGACGAACATCTTCGAGAAAGCCGGATGGGCGTTGTCGGAGGCTTCGTTGCCCAGCACCAGCTCGGCAAAGGAGGTCACTTCGATGTGCCGGTCCGTGGCGCCGTCATTGTAGAGGGTGACGCGGCGGCCCTCGCCGTTGCCTTCCGAGATGACGATGCATTCGACCTCGGAGCGCAGCGATCCGACCGATTTGACGAAGCTCGCCTTGTCGTCGGAGAACAGGGTCTGGACGCGCTCGTGGTCGGCGCGCCGCGGTTCCGATGTCGCCGACCACCAGTCGCCGGTGCCGGCATCGCGCAGGAAGATGTAGGAGCCCAGCCGGTCCTCGCTCGGATCCGGCTGCCAGCGGGTGACGGCAAGCTCGCCGAAGCGGCTGTAGCCGGAACCGGTGGCGGTGACCATGACCGAATAGCGGCCGTTGGACATGACATTGGTGGCGCGCAGTGCCTTGGCCGGGTCTAGGATGACGCGCGTGTCCGGGCTCTCGGTCTCGGTCTCGTCCTTGGCGCGCTCGTCGGCCTCGGTCCTGACGGTGGCGGCCGGAATGTCGCGTGGCGCCTTTTCCTGCAGCAGCAGCTCGGCCGACTCGATCACCGGATCGCTGTGGAAGCGATCGCGCAGGCGGCCCTCGAAGATGGCGTCTGCGACGGCGGCGATCGACATGCCGGAATGGTGCGCCATGTAGTTGAGCACCACGGCATGGTCGGTGCCCTCCGGCACGCGCTGCGGGGTGAAATCGACCGCGTCGTAGTAGCCGTGCCGGCCGAGCGCGCCGATCGCCTTCAGCCGGGCGAGATTGTGCACCGCCTCGCGCGGATTGAACTGCGCCGCCAGGATCGTCGCGTAGGGCGCGATCACCGTGTTCTGGCCAAGGCCGCGCTTGAGGCCGAGACCGGGCACGCCGAAATTGGTGTACTGGTAGGTGAGCTCGCGGTCGCGGGCGTTGTAGGCCGCTTCCGAAATGCCCCACGGCACGTTCTTGGAGCGGGCGTACTGGATCTGGCGCTTGATGATCAGCTTGCTGGTCTGATTGAGGATCGAGCCATGCGGCTCCTTCATCACCAGCGGCGGCATCAGGTACTCGAACATCGAGCCCGACCAGGACATCAGCGCACCCTGGAAGCCGATCTCGACGATCGGCCGGCCAAGCCGGAACCAGTGCTCGGTCGGGAGGTCGCCCTTGGCGATGGCGAACAGGCTGGTCAGCCGCGCCTCCGAGGCGAGCAGGTCGTAGCAGCTCTCGTCGAGCTGATGCTCCTCGACCCGGTAGCCGATCGACAGCAGCTTGCGCTCCTGCCGCATCAGGAAGGAGAAATCCATCTCGAAGGCGTAGCGACGGGTGCGCTCGCGCAACGCGAGCAGCTTGGCGCGCAAGGCCTCGACCGCGTTCTCGTCATTGTGCGAGTCGTGCACATGCGCCTCGCAGGTGGCTTCCAGCCTTGCCGCCCAGTCGGCGATGACGTCGCTCTTCGGCGACGCCGCCTCGGTGTGGATGGCGGCGGCGAGCTTGCGGATTTCGCCTGCCAGCACCGCCAGGTTGATGGTGCGGATCGACGCCATCTCGGGCTGTGCCTTGATGGTCATGACGGCGCGGCGCATGCCGTCGAGACGGTCGGCCAGCCGCTGGCGCAGCGGCCGCAGCTGCCGGCGGTCGTCGGGCAGTTCCTCGAGGCTCTCGTCGAGGATGGTCACCGTGTCGAGGATGCCCTCGAAATCGCCCTGCAGGTGGACGGAGGGCGCTTCCGCCCATTCGGCGCAAGCCGCCGCCACGGCCACCAGGTGGCCGGCGAGATTGCCGCTGTCGACCGCCGAGATGTAGAGCGGATAGAGCGGCTTCAGCGTGGTCGTATCGTACCAGTTGAAGAGATGGCCGCGGTCGCGCGGCATGCTCTCGATGGTCGTCATCGTCGCGTCGATGCGGGTGATCGCGTCGGACAGGCTGATCCAGCCGAAGTCGCGCGCCGAAACCACCGACAGCAGATAGACGCCGATATTGGTCGGCGAGGTGCGCGGCGCCACCACCGGCGCCGGGCTTTCCTGGAAATTGTCGGGCGGCAGATGGTGATGCTCGGCCGTCACGAAGGTCTCGAAATAGTGCCAGGTGCGGCGCGCGATGGTGCGCAGCGTATGGATGTCGGCGGCCGAGATGCGCAGCCGGTCCTCGGTCTCGGCCGAGCGGCTGATCCAGCAGGCGACCGCCGGCGAGCCGATCCAGAACAAGGCGAAGAAGAAGGCGACGAAGGCGCCGGTGGAATCGGCAAGCACCGGGATGGCAAGGCCGACGACACCGATGATCACCGCGCCATACATCATGCCGTAATAGGCGGCGAGGTCGCTGCCGCCGCTCTTGTGCGCCTGCGAAGCGGTGCGCCATTCGAGCAGGTTCTGCCGGCTGACGAACAGTCGGTAGAGCGTGCGCACGATGGCATCGCCCATCATCCAGGCGAGATGCGCCATCAAAAGCACCTTCAACGCCACCAGCGCCGTGCCGAAGATGGTGTCGCGCGCCAGCGCCGAGAAATGGCCGCGCGGCGTCTGGTCGCCGCTCTTGGGCAGGATGCCGTTGACGATGTCGAAGGTCGGCGCCATGAACAGGCTGAGGATCAAGAGCGCCTGCCATTGCGCGGCCTGGGTGAAGGGCAGCAGCGTCCAACCGGCGATCGCCGCCATCACCCAGAAGATCGGGGTGAGCGAGCGGCGCAGATTGTCGACCATCTTCCAGCGCGACAGCGCCGGCACGCCGGAGCGCGGGTCGAGGATGAAGCCGAGAAGCTGCCAGTCGCCCCGCGCCCAGCGATGGTGGCGCGACGCGTCGACCGAATAGCGGGTCGGATAGTCCTCGACCAATTCGACGTCGGTGACCAGGGCCGAGCGCGCCAGCGCGCCTTCGAGCAGATCGTGGCTGAGGACGGTGTTTTCCTCGATGCGGTCCTTCAGCGCCGCCTCGAAGGCATCGACATGGTAGAGGCCCTTGCCGGTGAAGGAGCCATCGCCGAAGACATCCTGGTAGACGTCGGAAACGGCGAACACATAGGGGTCGAGGCCACGGTTGGCGGAGAAGACGCGCTGGAAGAAGGAGGCGTCGTCGCCGCTGGTCAGCGATGCAGTGATGCGCGGCTGCAGAATGGTGTAGCCGGCGGTGACGACGCGCTTGGCGGCGTCGAAATGCGGGCGGTTGAGCGGATGGCAGAGCTTGCCGGCCAGACTGGCCACGGCATCGCGGGTGGTGCGCGTGTCGGCGTCCAGCGTCATCACATGGACGACGTTTTCCGGCAGCGGCACGTCGAGCGGCAAATAGGTGGTGTCGCTATCGCCGCGCAGCAGAAGGTTTAGCTCGTGCAGCTTGCCGCGCTTGCGCTCCCAGCCCATCCAGCAGCCTTGCGCGGCGTTGTAGAGCCGGCGCCGGTGCAGGACATAGAAGAGCGGCGCGCCTTCGGTGGGATAGCGGGCGTTGAGCCTGGCGATCTCGTCACGCGCATATTGCAGGATCTCGATGTCGGCGGCATCGATCTCGGTGTTCGAATCCGGCCAGTCCGAAAGCAGCGCGAAATGGATTTCGCCCGCCGAATTGGCGAGGTGATGCACCTCGATGTTGCGGATGTTTTCCTCGACATCGTCGCGCGAGCCGATCAGCGAGGGCACCACGACCAGCGTGCGCGCCTCGGCTGGCACGCCATGCTTGTAGTCATAGCCGACCAGCCGCGTCGGCTTCAGGAACAGCGACGCGACGGTGTTGAAGAATGCGAGCGCGCCTTCCGAGGCCGGCACGGCGAACAGGGCCAGCATCAGGACGATGGACGGCAGCGACAGGCCGAGATGGTCGAGGGCGTTGCCGGCGAGCGCCAGCAGCAGCACCGTCAGCGCGAAGACCGGCACGACGACGCCCAGCCAGCCAGTGCTGGTGAAGGCGCGCTTGGCCGTGACACTGATGGTCGGCCGGTAACCGATCGCTTGTTCCAGCTCCAGCCGACGAGGGCCGACAAGGAAGAAGCCGACATCGGTATGCACCATGCCTTCGGCGTCGGTCGCTTCGGCCTGGGGGACCTCGGCGCCGGAGGCGTCGGCGATGACGACATGGCCGGCAAGTTCGATCGCCTTTTCGGCAACGCGGAATTCGGAGAGTTCCGAGCGGCGCGCCAGCTCTTCGATGGCCGTGCGATACTGGTCGCGCGAGAAGAAGTCGAGCGCGGCGAAGTCGGTTTTCTCGCGCAGCAGCGTATCGATGCGGCTGACGCCCTCGAACCAGACCGTCCAGTCGACGTCGTTGATGAGGCGCAGGCCACGGATGATGTTGCCGGTGGTGACATTGCCGCTGGACAGCGTGTGATGCTCGGAGATGATGATCTCCTCGGCATCGGAGCCGCTCTTCTCCAGCTCGCTTTCCAGCCATTCCAGCGCCCGGCCGGCATTCTGCGAACCGTCGCGCAGACGGTAGAGCAACTGGGTGGCGAAGGTGGTGTCCTGCGCATGGGTGCCGTAGTGCGACAGGATCTTCTGCCGGTCGGCATTGTCGTCGGTCGCCAGCACACGATCGGCGACCTCGTTGGCGATCTGGCGCATCTGCCTGGTGCGGTTGACGCGCACGGCTATGCGGCGAAGATTCTCGATCAGCACGAAGCGCAGCAGCGACGGCAGCGCCCAGAGCTCGCCGATCTTCAGCGGCTCGACCGACTGGAAGCCCTCGACGATCGCCTTGAACATCGTCGCCGAGACCGAGCTGTCGGAATGCGCGACATAGGTCCAGGCCAGCGCCAGGGCGCGCGGCACACTGGTTCCGTCCGCCAGTTTCAGCGTCGGCAGCTGGCGGTAGAAGCGGCGCGGCAGGTCGCGCTTGACCTGAAAGATCGTCTCCTCGACCAGATAATTGTTGTCGAGCAGCCATTGCGCCGCCGGCGTGATGGTTTCGCCCTTGGCCTGCGCGGCATTGGTCGAGCGGTAGACCTCGAGGATTCGCTTGGCGCTGTCGCGGATGCGGCCCTGGAATTCGAACGGCGCCAGGCCGAACAGATCCTTGACGTCTCCCTTGGCGAGACCCGCGCCAAGCTCACGCAGCCGGTCTTCCGGCATGAAATTGGAGCGTATCGGCGCTTCGGTGATGACCGGAAAGCTGGCGCTCGTGAGTTCGATTTTGGCGGGATTCGTCTGTATGTTCATTTATAATTCCGTATGGCGGGCACGGTGCGGCGTCCCCGCCACGGCAATGGCCCTAAAACCTGCTCAAATGCAATTGGTTGCATGTCAACTTAGGCCGAAAGTTCGTTTTCCGCACCACCCAGGGCGTCATCTCTCAGCAACGCGGTGGACGAGCGCCCCACGCTCCCCGTCCCATATCTGATCGAGGCAAGGAATCCGGCTTTTTCGTGATGCGGGCAAGAGCTTACGCCAATTTTCGCCGGCGTCGCGATCATGTTTGGCAACAGGCGTTAATGGTTGCTGCCAGCCCGATCGATGCGGATCACGAACAGGATCGTGCTGGCGGCCGGCTCCAGGCGCTGTCTCGGGGTACCCCGATCCAGCACCAGCGCATCGAGCGGGCCGAGGCGCTCGGGCGTAGTGCCGGCGAGCACGATCTCGCCATCGAGGGGCAGCACAAGGGTCGTGTCCGCCCTGGCCTCGATTTCCAGAGGCGTCGCGGGCGTCAGGCGCTCGACGGTGTGCGTCATGCGGCCGCGCCGGGTCATGACATTGAGGTCGGTGATCGGGCCGGAGATCAGCGCGGCTGCGGTCGGCACATCGGCTGCAAAGGAAAACGGGGCGGAGGGCCCGGTCAGTTCAGCCGGTGGCTCGCCGGCAATATCGAGCACGATCCCCTGCCCTTCCAGCACGCAAAGCGTGCGGTCGATGCCGGCAAAGCTCGAGAACGGCCCGCCCGTCTCGACGCGCGCCATGGAGACGCGCCAGTCGAAATCGTCAAGGCCGGCGCCGTCGGGCGAAACAGTGATTTCGGTCGTTGTGCCGCCGCCGTTCTTCCACGGCATGACGCGGTAGCCGGCGGCACGAAGGATGCGCATGCTCAGCCCAGTATGCCCGGCAGGTTGAGCTGGTGCTCTTTGGCGCACTCGATGGCGATGTCGTAGCCGGCATCGGCATGGCGCATGACGCCGGTCGCCGGATCGTTCCACAAAACCCGCTCCAGGCGCTTGGCGGCGGCCGGCGTGCCGTCGGCGACGATGACCATGCCGGAATGCTGCGAAAAGCCCATGCCGACGCCGCCGCCATGGTGCAGCGACACCCAGGTGGCGCCCGAGGCGGTGTTGAGCAGCGCGTTGAGCAGCGGCCAGTCGGAAACGGCGTCGGAGCCGTCCTTCATCGCCTCGGTCTCGCGGTTGGGCGACGCGACCGAGCCGGAATCGAGGTGATCGCGGCCGATGACGACCGGCGCCTTGAGCTCGCCCTTGGCCACCATCTCGTTGAAGGCGAGACCCAGTCGATGGCGATCGCCAAGGCCGACCCAGCAGATGCGCGCCGGCAGGCCCTGGAAGGCAATGCGCTCGCGCGCCATGTCCAGCCAGTTGTGCAGATGGGTGTTGCCGGGGGTCAGTTCGCGCACCTTGGCGTCGGTCTTGTAGATATCCTCCGGATCGCCCGACAGCGCCGCCCAGCGGAACGGGCCGATGCCGCGGCAGAACAGCGGGCGGATATAGGCCGGCACGAAGCCGGGGAAGGCAAAGGCGTTCTCGAAGCCCTCTTCCTTGGCAACCTGGCGGATGTTGTTGCCGTAGTCCAGCGTCGGCACGCCGGCGTTCCAGAACGCGACCATCGCCTCGACATGCTCGCGCATCGACGCGCGCGCCGCCTTCTCGACCGCCTTCGGATCCGAGACGCGCTTCTCGCGCCACTCGGCCATTGTCCAGCCCTTCGGCAGATAACCGTTCACCGGATCGTGCGCCGAGGTCTGGTCTGTGACCATGTCGGGGCGGATGCCGCGCCTGTACATTTCCGGCACGATCTCCGCCGCATTGCCGAGCAGGCCGACCGACTTCGCCTCGCCGGCCTTCGTCCAGCGCTCGATCTTCTCCAGCGCCTCGTCCAGCGTCTCGGCCTTCTCGTCGACATAGCGGGTGCGCAAACGGAAATCGATCGAGTCCGGGTTGCATTCGATGGCGAGGCAGCAGGCGCCGGCCATGACGGCGGCCAGCGGCTGGGCGCCGCCCATGCCGCCGAGGCCGGCTGTCAGGATCCACTTGCCCTTGAGGTTGCCGCCATAGTGCTGGCGGCCGGCCTCAACGAAGGTCTCGTAGGTGCCCTGGACGATGCCTTGCGTGCCGATATAGATCCAGGAGCCGGCCGTCATCTGGCCGTACATCATCAGGCCCTTCTTATCGAGCTCGTTGAACTTCTCCCAGTTCGCCCAGTGCGGCACGATGTTGGAGTTGGCGATCAGCACGCGCGGCGCATCGGCATGCGTGCGGAACACGCCGACCGGCTTGCCGGACTGCACCAGCAGCGTCTCGTCGTCGCCGAGCGTCTTCAGCGAGGCGGCGATGCGGTCGAAATCGTTCCAGGTGCGCGCGGCACGGCCGATGCCGCCATAGACGACCAGCTCGTTGGGGTTTTCAGCGACGTCGGGATCGAGATTGTTCATCAGCATGCGCAGCGGCGCCTCGGTCAGCCAGCTGCGGGCATTGAGCTCGGCGCCGCGCGGGCTGCGGATTTCGCGGATATTGTGACGAGGATTGGTCATCATTGTCCCTTTCGAGTAAGGCGGCGCGTCAGCGCCCGGCCCAGTCAATGGCGGTTTCGAGAATGGTCTTCAGCGTGCCGCGGATCGGCGCCGCGTATTCGGGGTCGTAGGGCACCGGCCAGTTGTCCGGCGCGCCTCTGCCTTCGGGCTCATGCATGTAGCCGCGGTTGGAAAGCTCCATCTGCAGCGCATGGACGCCGTTTTGCGGGTGGCCGAAATTGCGCGTGATCCAGCCGCCCTTGAAGCGGCCGTTGACTACCCAGGTCTGACCGGTACCAGCCATGATCTCGGCAACCTTGGCCTGCAGCGCGGGATCGGTGCTTTTGCCGTCATTGGTGCCGAGGTTGAACACCGGCAGCGTGCCCCCGAACAGGCGCGGCAGCACCGAGCGGATCGAGTGGCAGTCGTAGAGGACGATTCTTCCGTGCATGCCGTGCAGCCGGTCGATCTCGGCCTGCAGGGCGGCATGGTAAGGCTTGAAGTAGGTCTCGCGGCGCTCGTCGATTTCCGAAGGCGTCGGCTCCTCGCCCATATGGTAGAGGGGATCGCCGTCGAAGGTCTCGGTCGGGCAAAGGCCAGTCGTCGCCTGGCCGGGATAGAGCGAGACGCCGGACGGGTCGCGATTGACGTCGATGACTGTGCGTGAGATCGCGGTGTGCACCACCGTCGCGCCGAGGTCGGCCGCAAAATCGTAGAGCTTGTCGATCCACCAGTCGCAGTCGCGGCGGCCGAGCCAGGGCGAGACCAGCCGGCTGTCGAGACCGGCAAGGTCGATGCCGGTGTGCGGGATCGAGACCAGCAAGGGTGCGGTGCCTCGGGTTACGCTGAGCCAGGAGGGCGTGGCCATCACGCCGCTCCCGCGATCGCCGGCAACGCCACGGCGCTCGCCGCACTCACCGCGGCGCCGCTGCGCACCATGGCGATGGCCTTTTCCATGTCGGGATGGAAATGGCGGTCATTGTCGAGATGCGGCACTTCGGCCCGGACCAGCTTGCGCACCGCTTCAAGCGCTTCGCTAGACGCCAGCGGCGCATGGAAATCGCAGCCTTGAGCGGCCGCCAGGAGTTCGATGCCGATGACCGCGGTCGCATTCTCGATCATGCCGAGCAGCCGGCGGGCGCCGTGCGCGGCCATCGAGACGTGGTCTTCCTGGTTGGCCGAGGTCGGGATCGAATCGACGCTTGCCGGATAGGCCTTCTGCTTGTTTTCGGAAACCAGCGCCGCCGCCGTCACCTGCGGGATCATGAAGCCGGAATTCAGTCCGGGCTTGGGCGTCAGGAAGGCCGGCATGCCGGACAGCGCCGGATCGACCAGCATGGCGATGCGGCGCTCCGACAGCGAGCCGATCTCGCAGACGGCAAGCGCGATCATGTCGGCGGCAAAGGCCACCGGCTCGGCGTGGAAATTGCCGCCGGAGAGCGCGGTGTCGTCCTCGGCGAAGATCAGCGGGTTGTCGGTGACACCATTGGCCTCGGTCTCAAGCGTGTCGGCCGCCTTGCGCAGCACATCGAGCGCGGCGCCCATCACCTGCGGCTGGCAGCGCAGGCAATACGGGTCCTGCACGCGCTCGTCGCCGACGCGGTGCGATTCACGGATGGCGCTGCCCGCCATCAAATCGCGCAGCGCGCCCGCCGTCTCGATCTGGCCGCGATGCTTCCTGAGCAGATGGATGCGCGGGTCGAAGGGCGCGTCCGAGCCCTTGGCGGCGTCCGTCGACAGCGCGCCGGCGACCAGCGCCGACTGATAGAGCGTCTCGGCCTCGAACAGGCCGGCGAGCGCGAAAGCCGTCGAGAACTGCGTGCCGTTGAGCAGCGCCAGGCCTTCCTTGGCGCCCAACGTCACCGGTTCCAGTCCGTGCGAAACGAAGGCGACCTTGGCCGGGAAGCGACCATGCGGGGTGAAGCATTCGCCGACGCCGATCATGACCGCCGTCATGTGCGACAGCGGCGCGAGATCGCCGGAGGCTCCGACCGAACCTTGCGCCGGCACCACCGGAATGACGTCGTTGGCAAGCATCGCTTCCAGCAGCGCGATGGTCTGCGGCCGCACGCCGGAGGCGCCCTGCGCGAGGCTTGCGAGCTTCAGCGCCATCATCAGCCTGGTGACGGCAACCGGCATCGGCTCGCCGACGCCGGCGGCATGCGACAGCACGATGTTGCGCTGCAGCGTTTCGAGATCGGCGGCGGGGATGCGCACGCTGGCCAGCTTGCCGAAGCCGGTGTTGATGCCATAGACCGGCTCGCCCTTGGCGACGATCCGCTCAACCGCCTCGGCGCTGGCCTTGATCCTGGGCTTGCAGGCGGCGTCCAGCTTCGGCACCGCGCCGCGATAGATGGCGCGCCAGTCGGCCAGCGTTGCGTTGCCGGGCTTCAGAACGAGTTCGGTCATTGTCCTCTCCAGATGCGGGCATGCAGCGGGTTGAAGCCCATGCGGTAAACGAGTTCGGCCGGGCGCTCGATGTTCCAGATGGCGAGGTCGGCGGACTTTCCCGCCTCGAGCGTGCCGGTCTTTTCCTGCAGGCCAAGCGCGCGCGCCGCCTCGCGGGTGACGCCGGACAGGCATTCCTCGACAGTCAGGCCGAACAGCGTCGCGGCCATGTTCATGGTGAGCAGCAGAGAGGTAAGCGGCGAGGTACCTGGATTGCTGTCCGTGGCGACCGCCATCTTCACGCCATGCCGGCGGAACAGCTCGACCGGCGGCTTCTTGGTCTCGCGGATGAAGTAATAGGCGCCGGGCAGGATCGTCGCCACGGTTCCGGCGCCGGCCATCGCCGCCGCGCCCTCGTCGTCTGTGTATTCGAGGTGGTCGGCCGACAGCGCGCCATAGCGCGCGGCAAGCGCCGCGCCATGCAGGTTTGACAACTGGTCGGCATGGAGTTTTACCGGCAGGCCAAGCGCTCTGGCCTTGTCGAAGACGCGCGCCATCTGCTCCGGCGAGAAGGCGATCCCCTCGCAGAAACCGTCGATCGCATCGGCAAGATTTTCCGCCGCGACCGCCGGCAGTATGTCCGTGGCGACGAGATCGATGAAGGCGTCCTTGTCGCCCCTGGCCTCCGGCGGCAGCGCATGGGCGGCCAGGCATGTGGTCCGGACCGTCACCCTGCGCTGATCGCCCAGGCGGCGCGCGGCGCGCAGCGACTTCTTCTCATTGTCGACATTGAGGCCATAGCCCGACTTCACCTCGATCGTGGTCACGCCTTCAGCCAGCAGCGCATCGAGGCGCGGCAGCGTCTGGGCGACCAGTTCGTCCTCGCTCGCCGCGCGAAGAGATTTCACCGAGGAGACAATGCCGCCGCCGGCCCTGGCGACCTCTTCATAGGTGGCGCCGGCCAGCCGCATCTCGAACTCGTTGGCGCGGTTGCCGGCGTACACGAGATGGGTGTGGCAATCGATCAGCCCGGGCGTGATCCAGCGACCCTCGCAGTCGGTGATGTCAGCGCCCTGGACGAGCGCCGCAGGCATGGCGGCTTCGGATCCGGCATAGGCGATCAGGCCGTCGCGCGCGACGATCGCGCCGTTCTCGACGATGCCCAATCCCGCCGCGCCCTCGGCCATGGTCGCCAGGCGCGCATTGCGCCAAAGGTGAAGGCCCCCTGCCCGGCTTTTGATTTCTGCCGCCATCATCTTTTCCGTTTGATTAGATGGCAATTATGTATATACATATTGAGACGCACTGCAAGTCCTATTGTCATCGGAAAGCGGGATTCGGAGAAAATCGTGACGGCGATCTTCGCGGAACAGGCACTTCTGCCGGACGGCTGGAACAACAATGTCAGGATCAGGCTGGCGGGCGGCCGCGTCGCGGCGGTCGAACCGGGCGCCTCATTGCTGCCCGGCGACGAGCGCCATGCCGTCCTTGTCCCCGGCATGCCCAATCTGCACAGCCACGCCTTCCAGCGTGGCATGGCGGGGCTCGCCGAACTGCGCGGCCCCTCGGCCGACAGTTTCTGGAGCTGGCGCGAGGTGATGTACCGGTTCGCGCTGTCGATGACGCCGGACCAGGTCGAGGCGGTGGCGGCGCAGCTCTATATAGAGATGCTGGAGGCCGGCTTTTCGCGAGTCGGCGAGTTTCACTATCTCCACCACGATCGCGACGGAAAACCCTATGGCAACATCGCCGAGATGGCGGAGCGGATTGCCGCAGCGGCCGGCGCAACCGGCATCGCGCTGACGCTGTTGCCCGTATTCTATGCTCATTCCTCTTTCGGCGGCGCGGCGCCCAATGAGGGCCAGCGGCGATTCATCAACGATGTCGAGCGGTTCGGACGCTTGCTTGAGAAAAGCCGCGAGAGCGTTCGCTCGCTCGATCAGGCCGTTGTCGGCGTCGCCCCACACAGCCTGCGCGCCGCGACGCTGGACGAACTCAATGCGGTGACCGCAATGGCGCCGGACGGCCCGATCCACATTCATATCGCAGAGCAAACAAAGGAAGTGGAAGACTGCATCGCCTGGTCGGGTGCGCGGCCGGTCGAATTCCTGCTTGGCCATGCCGAGGTGGACCGGCGCTGGTGCCTGATTCACGCCACGCACATGACCGAGACAGAGACGGTTTGCATGGGCGAGAGCGGCGCCATCGCCGGCCTCTGTCCGATCACCGAGGCCAATCTCGGCGACGGCACCTTCGCCGCGCCGCTGTTCGTCGAACATGGCGGACGCTTCGGCGTCGGCTCAGACTCCAACGTGCTCATCGGCCTGCCGGACGAGCTCAGGCAACTTGAATATTCGCAGCGCCTGGCGCACCGCGCCCGCAACGTGCTGGCAGTGGCGGGCGGCTCGACCGGCCGCGCCTTGTTCGATGCCGCGCTCGATGGCGGCAGCACCGCGCTTGGCGCCGGCCCGGCGCGGATCGCTGCCGGTGTCTCGGCCGATTTTGTCTCGCTCGACCAAAACCATCCTTCGCTCGCCGGCAAGAGGGGCGACGCCATCCTCGATGCCTGGATCTTCGCCAACGGCACCAGCGTCGATTGCGTCTGGGTGCACGGCAAGAAGCAAGTCAGCGGCGGCAGGCATATCGGGCGCGAGGCGATCGCCGAGCGGTTCCGTGCCGTCATGACCGCGCTGTCGGCAGCCTAGCTCGTTCAACAGGCGAACCGCGACATGAGCATGATCGAGACAATGGAGGCGGAAGGAGGCGAGGCTGTCTCGCTGCACCAGCGCATCCTGTCCGACATCAGCGAGAAGATCCTGTCCGGCGCCTGGGCGCCCGGTCACAGGATCCCGTTCGAGCACGAGCTGACGACCGAGTACAATTGCTCGCGCATGACGGTGAACAAGGCGCTGTCGCAGCTGGCGAAGGCCGGGCTGATCGAACGCCGTCGCCGGTCCGGCAGTTTTGTCCGCCAGCCGCAGTCGCAGGCGGCGGTGCTGGAACTGCACGACATCCGGATCGAGGTCGAGGCGCTCGGCCTGCCCTACCGCTACGAAAGGCTGGCGCGGCTAAAGCGGCGCAGCAGCGCCGACGACCGGGCGCTGCTCGGGCTTTCCGCCCCAGGCTTGGTGCTTTCGCTGGAATGCTTGCATTTCGCCGGCCAGCGGCCCTTCGCGCATGAGCAGCGGCTGATCAATCTCGCCGCCGTCGCGGAAGCCGGCGAGGAGGAATTCCTGGGCATAGCGCCCGGCCCCTGGCTGATCGGCCGCGTGCCGTGGAGCCAAGCCGAGCACCGCATCCGCGCCACGGCCGCGGACGACCATGTCGCCGACGCGCTCGACATCGAAACCGGCGCGCCCTGTCTGGTGGTCGAGCGCCGCACCTGGAGCGCGGAGCACCCGGTGACGCATGTGCGTTTCATTTATCCGGCGGAAAGCCACACGCTGGTGGCAAGGTTCACGCCGTCGCAGGGGTAGTGCCTCTTTACCCTCCCCCATGCGGGGAGGGTCGCTGCGCAGCAGCGGGGCGGGGGTCGGTAGAAGGCAGGCGCTAGATCGCCGCCGTAATAATAATCTCGACCAGATATTCCGGGCCGGCCAGCTTGGCCTCGCCGGTGGCGCGGGCGGGCGTGTGGCCCTGTGGCACCCACTTGTCCCATTCCGCGTTCATCTCGGCGAAGGTGCTCATGTCGGCCAGCCAGATGATGGTCTGCAGGATCTTGGTCTTGTCGGTTCCGGCCTTGGCCAGCAATTCGTCGATGGTCTTCAGGATGTCGCGGGTCTGCGAGGCGACATTGCCGCCGGGCTCGCCGACCTGGCCGGCCAGATAGACGGTGTTGCCGTGAATGACGATCTGGCTCATGCGCGGGCCAACATCGATGCGACGAATGCTCATGGGGCGTTCCTTCCTATTGTCGGTCGCGCCTCTTTAGAGTCCGCGCCCGTTTCGGGCAAGGCCGGCAGGGACGAAACCAATTGAGCCAATTGTGTGCCCCCTGCCCGTTGCGTACACGGCGAGTTGACCGCCGTGACCAAATTGCGTCGGGCCATCTTGTTGACTAATGTAATAACATCACATATCGACTTGAGCCGCCCGCACGACGGGCCGCCGCCCTTACGGACCGCCGATGACCAATGCCTGCCTGACCTTCCGCGACCTGACGCTCGGCTATGGCAGCCACCCGGCGATCCACCATCTCAACGGCACGATCCGCAAGGGATCGCTGACGGCCGTTGTCGGCGCCAACGGCTCGGGCAAGTCGACGCTGATGAAGGGCATTGTCGGCGTGCTGAAGCCGATGGAAGGCGCGGTCACGCGCGCGCCCGACGTGCGCACCGCCTATCTGCCGCAGCAGTCGGAGCTCGACCGCTCCTTCCCGGCCCGGGTGGTTGACCTGGTTTCGCTCGGCCTGTGGCCAAAGCGCGGCCTGCTCGGGCGCTACACCAAGGAGGACCGCGAATCCGTCAGCCAGGCGCTGATGGCGGTCGGCCTCGGCGGCTTCGAAAAACGCCCGATCGACACGCTGTCGGGCGGCCAGTTGCAGCGCACGCTGTTTGCCCGCGTGCTGTTGCAAGATGCCGATCTCATCCTGCTCGACGAGCCGTTCAACGCCGTCGACGCCAAGACCGTCGGCGACCTGATCCAGCTCATCAAGCGCTGGCATGGCGAGGAGCGCACGATCATGGTCGTCGTCCACGATCTCGATCTCGTGCGACAGAATTTCCCCGAGACCTTGCTGCTTGCCCGCCAGCCTGTTGCCTGGGGCGAGACAAAAGAGACACTGCGGCCGGAAAACCTTCTCAAGGCACGGCGCTTCCACGAGGCCTGGGAAGAGAACGCGCCCTGGTGCGAGCCGGACGACCATGACCATCATGGGCACGATCATCACGACCATGCCCACGGCCATGCGCATGATCACGACCACCAGCACGGCTCCGGACCGAGGGCCGCCTGATGGATTTCCTCTACAACCTGTTCATCGCGCCTTTCGCCGATTTCGCCTTCATGCAGCGGGCGCTGTTCGGCTCGCTGCTGCTGTCGCTCGGCGCCTGCCCGGTCGGCGTCTTCCTGATGCTGCGGCGCATGAGCCTGTCGGGCGACGCCATGGCGCATGCCATCCTGCCGGGTGCTGCCGCCGGCTTCCTGCTCTACGGCCTGGAAATCCTGCCGATGACCATTGGCGGACTGATCGCCGGCATCATCGTCGCGCTCGGCGCGGGCGCGGTCTCGCGCTTCACCATCCAGCGCGAGGACGCCTCGATGGCGGCCTTCTACCTGATCTCGCTCGCCGTCGGTGTGCTGATGGTGTCAATTCGGGGCTCCAGCGTCGATCTCATGCACGTGCTGTTCGGCACCGTGCTTGCGCTCAACAACGAGGCGCTGACGCTGATCGGCGGCATCGTGCTGGTCACTTTAGTCAGCCTCACCATCTTCTGGCGGGCGCTGGTCGCCGAATGCCTCGACCCGCTGTTCCTGCGCTCGGTGAGCCGCATGGGCAGCCCGGTGCATTTCATCTTCCTCGGCCTCGTTGTGCTCAACCTCGTCGGCGGGTTCCAGGCGCTGGGCACGCTTTTGTCGGTCGGCCTGATGATGCTGCCGGCCGCCGCTGCCCGCTTCTGGACGGTGCGGGTCGAGCCGATGTGCGTGCTGGCAGTGCTGATCGGCTTTGCCTCCTGCATCGCCGGGCTGCTCTTGTCCTATCACGCCTCGCTGCCGTCCGGCCCGGCCATCATCCTGTCGGCCGGTGTCGTCTACTTCTTCTCGATCGTGTTCGGCTCGCGCGGCGCGTTGCGCGCCCGCATCGTCCACCACCGCCACCGCACCGCCTGATCCCCCAAGCAAGGAGACCCGCCCAATGCTGAAATCCTTCCGTGCCGCCCTGACCCTGAGCGTTATAACATTAACCGCTCTCGGAACATCGTCGGCCCTCGCCGCGCCGCTCAAGGTGGTGGCGAGCTTCACGGTGATTGCGGATTTCGCCAAGAATGTCGGCGGCGACCGGGTCAGCATCACCACCATCGTTGGGCCGGATGGCGACGCGCATGTCTACGAACCGAGCCCGGCCGACGCTGTGGCAATGGCCGGCGCGGACGTGGTGCTGGTCAACGGCCTGCATTTCGAAGGCTTCTTGCAGCGCCTGGTCGACGCCAGCGCCACCAAGGCCGCGATCGTGACTTTGACCAAGGACGTCACCCCGATCGACTTCAAGCCGGAATTCGCTGACGCGGATGCTGCCGAAGGCGCCGGCAAGACCGTTACCGACCCGCACGCCTTCCAGTCGATCGCCAACGCCAGGATCTATGTGAAGAACATCGCCGAGGCCTTCTGTGCCGCCGACAGCGAGGGCTGCGTCGGCTACCAGACCAATGCGGCTGCCTACACCAAGAAGCTCGATGCACTGGAAGGCGAAGTGAAGGCCGCGATCCAGTCGATCCCCGAGGAGAAGCGCGTCGTCATCACATCGCACGACGCGTTCGGCTATTTCGAGCACGAATACGGCCTGACCTTCCTGGCGCCGCAGGGCATTTCGACGGACTCCGAGCCGTCGGCCGCCGATGTCGCCAAGCTGGTCAACCAGGTCAAGCAGGACAAGGCGGCGGCGATGTTCATCGAGAACATCACCAATCCGCGGCTGATCGAGCAGATCGCCAGCGAGACCGGCATCAAGGTCGGCGGCACGCTCTATTCGGATGCGCTGTCGCAGCCCGACGGCCCGGCCTCGACCTATATCGACATGATGCACAACAACATCGCCCAGATCAAAGGTGCGATCCTCGGCAGCTGAAGTCGGCTCATCCAGCCGGATAGCGACGATCCGGCTGGATTTTCCGCCGCGAATGTCTATCTGCAAAGACGACGCCGACGGCGTGCGACGATACGCGATCGGCGGGAGCAGTTGCCGGCCGCCTCAGGGGATGGCAAGACTGCCGCCGAAGCAGATTGCGAGGACGACCATGGAATATCGAGAGATCAGCGACGACTATTCCGTCTCGGGCCAGATCCAGCCCAGCGATATCACCGCCATCAAGGAAGCAGGCTTCAAGAGCGTGATCTGCAACCGGCCGGACAACGAGCAGCCTGGCCAGCCCTCGGCCGAAAGCGTCCAGGCGGCGGCCGAGGCGGCGGGCCTCGCCTTCCGCTTCATCCCGGTCATCAGCGGCCAGATCACCTTCGAGAATGTCCAGGACCAGGCCGCGGCGCTCGACGAGCTCGAAGGCCCGGTGTTCGCCTACTGCCGCTCCGGCGCGCGCTGCACCAATCTCTATGGGCTGATTCAGCAGTCGAGGGGCTAAATCGGCAGAGCGCCGGTCTCCTTCAGCGTCTCCAGCACGATAGCCGTCTTCACGTGCTGGACGGATTCATGCGGCAGGAGCACGCCGTTGACGAACTCCGACAATGATTTGAGGTCGGGCGTCACCACCTTCAATATGTAGTCCATCTCGCCGGTCAGCGCGTGCGCCTCCTGTACTTCGGGCAGCCGCGCCACCAACTCGCCGAAGCGGCGGGCATTGTCGCGATTGTGGGTGGCCAAGGTCACCGAGATGACATTGACTAGCGAAAAGCCCAGCCGATCGCGGTCGAGCACGGCGCGGTAGCCCTTGATGTAGCCGTCCTCTTCCAGTCGCTGGCGGCGGCGCGAGCACTGCGACGCCGACAGGTTCACCCGCTCCGAAAGGTCGTTGTTGGTGAGCCGCGCATCGCCTTGCAGAAGCGCCAGTAACTTGCGATCAAATTGGTCAAGCCGCGCATCATCCACGGATTTTCCTCCATTCATGCACATTCCACGCATGACATGAGCATTTCAGGCGTTCAAATGCAAGCACCGTGCGGCCCTCAGGCGCTATCATGCGCAAAGATGGCCAGGAACGGCCGCAACAGCTTCGGAGAACCGCCATGGGCCCCTTCCCGCACGACGCGCCGCCCGCCAGGATCAGCAAGGCGAACCCAGCCGGCACCGACGGTTTCGAATTCGTCGAGTTCGCGCATCCGGAGCCGGAAAAGCTCGCCGAGCTTTTCACCCGCATGGGTTATGTCGCGGTGGCCAAGCACCGCACCAAGGACATCACGGTCTGGCGGCAGGGCGACATCAACTACGTCGTCAATGCCGAGCCCGGCTCGCATGCGATGAAGTTCGTCGACAAGCACGGACCCTGCGCAGCCTCTATGGCGTGGCGCGTGGTCGACGCGAAACACGCCTTCGAGCATGCCGTGTCGAAGGGTGCGACGCCCTATGAGGGCACCGACAAGGCGCTGGACGTGCCGGCCATCGTCGGCATTGGCGGCTCCCTGCTCTATTTCATCGAGGCCTATGGCGAGAAAGGCTCGGCCTATGACGCCGAGTTCGCATGGCTGGGCGAGCGCGATCCGAAGCCCGAGGGCGTCGGCTTCTACTTCCTCGACCACCTCACCCACAATGTCTATCGCGGCAATATGGACAAGTGGTGGGACTTTTATCGCGACCTGTTCGGCTTCAAGCAGATCCATTTCTTCGACATCGACGGCAAGATCACCGGTCTGGTCAGCCGTGCGATCACCTCGCCCTGCGGCAAGATCCGCATTCCGCTGAACGAGTCCAAGGACGAGACCAGCCAGATCGCCGAATATCTGAAGAAGTACAATGGCGAGGGCATCCAGCACATCGCGGTGGGCACCGATGCGATCTACGAGGCCACCGACAGGCTCGCCGCCAACGGGCTGAAGTTCATGCCCGCCCCGCCCGACACCTATTACGAGATGTCGCACGAGCGTGTGCACGATCACGACGAGCCGGTCGAGCGGATGAAGAAGCACGGCATCCTGATCGATGGCGAAGGCGTTGTCGACGGCGGCATGACCAAGATCCTGCTGCAGATTTTCTCGAAAACCGTGATCGGCCCGATCTTCTTCGAATTCATCCAGCGCAAGGGCGACGAAGGCTTTGGCGAAGGCAATTTCCGTGCGCTGTTCGAGTCGATCGAGCAGGACCAGATCAAGCGCGGCGTGATCAAGCTGGACGGCAAGGCGGCGTAAGGCCCAGGCGGGCGAGCGGTTCAAAGACCGAGCCGCTCGACCTCTGTCTTCCTGAGCTTCAAATCGCAATCGAGCAGATACTCATCCAGCTGCGGCGGCGGAGCGGAAGTGCCGGCGAGCATGGCGTGCACCTGGCCACGGTGATGGATGTCGTGCAGGAAGACATGGGCGAGGATGTCGGCGATCTTTTCAGGGATCATGCCGTCCTCGCGTCTATCGGTGATGACGCGACGGTCGAGATCGGCCTCGGACAGGGCATCACAGAAGGCGATAAGTTTGTGGTCGAAGGTGATCTGCGCCACTACCAAATCGGCGACATTGTCGAACGGCACGAAATCATCGTAGGCGGCAGCGCCGACACCACCCTCCGTCAGAAAATCGAGATAGAGATGGTCGACAGCGAGGATGTGGTTCAGCGTCTCCTTGATTGACGGAAAGAAGCTGGTGCGCGCGGCCTCAAATTCCCCAGGCTCGAGGGACAGCACGGCGCGGTACAGGCGGTCGTTCGACCAGCGATTGTTGCGCGCCATGCGGCGCAAGTGATCAAGCAGCGTCATGGCGTCCTGTCGACAAGGCCGATGCCGACCGCCATAAGCGCGAAGCCGGCGACAACGACCAGCAGCAGCCGGATCATTTTCCGCCGCAGGCCTTGCGTTTCTTCATCCCGCGCGACGCTGAGATTGGTGATGGTGTGGAACATCATCGCGTTGCGCGGCACGCCGCTGCGGTTGGTAAGATCAGGCGAGCGCGCCTCGATGCGGTAGCTCAGGCGGATCGCCTGGATGAAGACCGCCAGAATGGCCAGCGCCCACACGCCAAACAGCAAATAGACGGCTTCGCCTGGCATCCCCTCACCCCGCGTATTTCTCGACCTTCTGCTCGATGGCGCCGAAGATCGAATGGCCGGCCTTGTCCTTCATCTCGATGCGCACCGTGTCGCCAAATTGCAGGAACGGCGTCTTGGGCTCGCCGCTCTCGATGGTTTCGATCATGCGCAGTTCGGCGATGCAGGAATAGCCGGCGCCGCCGGCCGAGACAGGCTTGCCCGGCCCGCCGTCCAGCTTGTTGGAGACGGTGCCCGAACCGATGATGCTGCCGGCGGCGAGCGGGCGCGTTTTCGCGGCATGCACGATCAGCGCCGGGAAGTCGAAAGTGATGTCGACCCCTGCGTTCGCACGGCCGAACGGCTTGCCGTTGAGATCGGCGAGCAGCGGCAGGCTGACCTTGCCGCCGTCCCAGGCGTCACCCAGTTCATCCGGCGTGACCGCAACCGGCGAGAAGGCCGAGGACGGTTTCGACTGGAAGAAGCCAAAACCCTTGGCAAGCTCGGGACCAGTCAGCGCCCGCAGTGTCACGTCGTTGACCAGCATGACCAGCCGGATCGCGTCCCGCGCCTGGTCGGGGCCGGCGCCCATCGGCACGTCGTCAACGATGACGGCGACCTCCGCCTCCATGTCGATGCCGAAGGTTTCGTCGGCCATGCGGATCGGATCGCGAGGCGGAATGAAGCTGTCCGAGCCGCCCTGGTAGATCAGCGGGTCGGTCCAGAAGCTTGCTGGCATTTCTGCGCCGCGCGCTTTGCGCACCAGTTCGACATGGTTCACATAGGCCGAGCCGTCGGCCCACTGATAGGCGCGCGGCAGTGGCGAGTGGGCGTCATGCTCGTGGAAGCGCGCCGAGGGCACGGCATTGTTCTCTAGCGATTCCGCTATTGTCGCCAGATGCGGCGAAATCCGCCGCCAGTCGTCGAGCGCGGCTTGCAGCGTCGGCACCAGGAAGGAGGCGTCGGAGAACCGCGTCAAATCGCGCGAGACGACGACCAGCTTTCCATCGCGGGTCCCGTTCTTCAATGTTGCAAGCTTCATGCGGTTTCCTCTCCTTGCGCGGCTTGTTCGCCGCTTTGGTCTTTGTCTGTCGCATGATCTTTTCCGAAAACCGGGTCCCACTTTTCGGGATCATGCTCTAACCCCACAACAAGGCCGTCGCGGGCGATCGTCAAGTCGCCGGCCCAAGTTTTCCTGACGGCGGCGATCCAGTCGGCCTCGCCGATCGCGGCATCGTCGGCCGGGATGAGGTGGTTCAGCACCAGTCGTTTGACACCGGCGTCGCTGGCGATGCGGCCGGCCTGCTCGGCGAAACTGTGGCTGGCGAGCAAATGTTCGCGCAGCCGCGCGCCATTGCCGGTCTTCGCCACCAGCCGCTCGATCCCCTCTTCCAGCATGGCTTCGTGGACGAGGATATCGGCGCCTTTGGCGAAGTCGGCCAGCGGCGGGAAGAAGGCCGTGTCGGCGGAGAACACGATGCTCCTGCCGCCATGCTCGACGCGCAGCGCAAAGCAGTCGGTCACCGGCGGATGGTCGACGCGCAACGCCGTCACCCTGAGCCCGCCCTCCTCCACAACCAGTCCCTCGCCGAACTCCTCGACCGAGACCAGATCCCTGATATCCGGCCGGCCTTCGTCGACGATGCGGATTTCGATGTCGAAATCCATCGCCTGGCAGAAGCGCTGCCAGTAGTGGCCGGTGCCGGGCGGACCGAAGATGGTCACCGGCGTGGCGAGGCCCGCCGTCCAGGCGGTGTGGATCAGCGGTCCGAGTTCCAGCAGATGGTCGGAATGGAGATGGGTGATGAAGACTAGGTCGAGCGTCTTCAGGCTGAGCCCGGCATCGGTCAGCGCGCGGGTGACGCCCAGCCCGCAATCGACGACGATAGCGCGGCCGCCGATCTCGAGCAGCGAGGAACTTGGCCACGGCCCACCCGGCCGGATCGCCGGGCCGCCCTTGGACCCGAGCAGGACGAGGCGGTCCAGACTCAAGACCAGTCGCCCTCGGGCGTGCCGTTGAAGCGTTTCTTCAGCCCGGCCCAGCAGTCGATGTAGTTGTCCTGCCTGGTTTCGACCTCGGCGGCGTAGCGGGTCAGCATCTGCGGGAATCGGGTCTCGAACATAAAGGCCATGGTGTTGTCGAGCTTGACCGGTTTCAGTTCCGTGCGCGAGGCCTTTTCGAAGCCAGTCGCGTCAGGCCCGTGGGCCAGCATCAGATTGTGCAGGCTGATGCCGCCGGGGACGAAGCCCTCCTCCTTGGCGTCGTACTGGCCGTGGATCAGGCCCATGAATTCGCTCATGATGTTACGGTGGTACCAGGGCGGGCGGAACGTATCCTCCGCTACCAGCCAGCGCGGCGGGAAGATGACGAAGTCGATGTTGGCGGTGCCCTCCTCGCCGCTCGGCGCCGTCAGCACGGTGAAGATCGACGGATCCGGGTGGTCGAAAAGGATGGCGCCGACGGGCGAAAACGTCGCCAGATCATATTTGTAAGGTGCGTAGTTACCGTGCCAGGCGACGACGTCGAGCGGCGAATGGCCGATCTCGGTGACATGGAAGGAGCCGCACCATTTGACGATCAGCCGGCACGGCGTCTCCCTGTCCTCGAACCAGGCGCAGGGCGTCTTGAAGTCGCGCGGATTGGCGAGGCAATTGGCGCCGATCGGCCCGCGATCGGGCATGGTCAGCTTGGCGCCGTAGTTCTCGCAGACATAGCCGCGCACCTCGGCATCGGCGAGCTCGACCTTGAAGACGAGGCCGCGCGGCAGCACGGCGATCTCGCCGGGTCTGAGTTCGATGACCCCCATCTCGGTGACGAAGCGCAAGGCGCCGACCTGCGGCACGACAAGCATCTCGGCGTCGGCGTTGAAGAAGTGGTCGTCGGTCATCGAGCGGTTGGCGACATAGATATGCGCCGCCATGCCGGACTGCCCGAGCACGTCGCCGGCGGTGGTGATGGTGCGCATGCCCTCGATGAAGTCGGTCGGCTCCTTCGGCATCGGCACCGGGTTCCAGCGATACTGGCCGAGCGCCAGTTCGTGGTCGCCGAGATTGGGTGCGGTCTTCCAGAGCGGATAGAGGGTGGACGTGAAGCGCCCGGTGTGGCGGACGCTCGGCCGGATCCGATAGAGCCAGGAGCGCTCGTTGGTGCCGCGCGGCGCGGTGAAGGGCGAGCCCGAAAGCTGCTCGGCATAGAGCCCGTAGGCCGGCCGCTGCGGCGAGTTGCGTCCCTGCGGCAGCGAACCCGGCAGCGTCTCGGTCTCGAAATCGTTGCCGAAGCCCGGCATGTAGGAAAAGCCCATCCGATCCTCCCTGATCCCGGTTCTCAGCCTCGCTAGGCGCGGCCTGCCGGCGATGTTGACCAACTTGGTTTCATTTGTAACCATCGAAAATGTAACTATCAACGGCGAACGCCGCATCCACGGTGCATCATGGAATCGGAAATCCTCGAGCTCGAAAGCTTCCTGCCCTACCGGCTTTACCGGCTGGCCGATGTCGTCAGCCGCGAATTCTCGAAAATCTACCGGGATCGCCACGGCCTGACCCGGCCGGAATGGCGCACACTTTCGGGGCTCGGCCAGCATGGCACGATGACGGCGACGGCGCTCGGCGAGCAGTCGGCCATGCACAAGACCAAGGTTTCGCGAGCGGTAGCCGAACTGGAGCGGCGGCGCTGGCTGACGCGGACGGCGGACGATCACGACCGGCGGGTGGAGCGCCTGGCGCTGACCAAGGCGGGGCTTGCCGCCTATCGCGAAATGGTGCCGCTGGCGAAGGCGTTTGAGAGGGAGTTGCTAGCGAGGCTAGGAGAGGAGGAGCGGTCCGCGATTGCGAAGGGCGTAGCGGCGCTTGAAGCCTGTTTGGGACAAGACAAAGTTGGTGCTATCACGTTGGACTAAAGGGCTGAAATCAGGGCATTTGGATGGCTTGGCTCCCAAAGAGATTTCCTGCCGGAGGGCCACCCGGATCCGGTGACTCTAACAACTTCTATCGAAAATCGGTCTACACCAAAGAGCTCGGTGAGCCCCAAAGCATCTTCCCGCGCAATGGGTCTGACGACGTTGAGGTTCTTGCGTTTCCCAGAGACTTCTCGCTCATCGATCCTGCAGGCAACGGCTTTGTACTCCTAACCAACGGTATGAGCGACCGGCGTATGGCTACCCCGTCAACGGCAGGCGAGAACATTGAGCGGCGAGCCGAACTGATGTGGTATGTTCGCGAGCCTGACCCAAACATCATCAGCAATCTCAAATGGCTGGCGGAGTATCCCTTTATCGACAATACATGGTTGGGCTTTGGTCACCGCATTGAAATGCCTTGGTCGCCCGTCTCGGGCACGGATTTCAGAATTTTCATGTTTTTGACCCCTATCATTGCACCGGATAAACGCATTGCAGAAGCGCTGACCATTGACGACGATGACGTCACCATCCTTTGCGTCCATTTGATCTCCGCTGCCGAGTATGAATTCATCAAGACGGTCGGGTTGGACCCATTCTTGGACATGCTCGACGAGCGTCATTATCCCACCATTTTAGACCCCAAACGGACTTCCTATGTCTAGCGGCAGGTGCCTGCGGCGCTTTGCTTTCGCCCAGGTAGCGCTCACCAGTCCATCACAACCTTACCCGAATTGCCGCTCCGCATCGCATCGAACCCGACCTGAAAATCGTCGATGCCGATGCGATGGGTAATCAAGCCCGACACGTCGAGCGGACCCTGCACCAGGGCAATCATCTTGTACCAGGTCTCGAACATCTCGCGGCCGTAGATGCCCTTCAGGTGCAGCATCTTGAAGATGACCTTGTTCCAGTCGATCTCGAAGCCGGTCGGCGCGATGCCGAGGATGGCGATCTTGCCGCCATTGTTCATGGTGTCGATCATGTCGCGGAAGGCGGGGGCCGCGCCCGACATCTCCAGGCCGACGTCAAAACCCTCGGTCATGCCGAGCTTCGGCATGACGTCGCGCAGCTTTTCCTTCGAGGCATCGACGACATGCTGGACGCCGAGCTTGCGCGCCAGGTCCAGCCGGACCGGGTTGATGTCGGTGATGACGACTTTTCGCGCGCCGACGCATTGCGCCACCAGCGCGCCCATAATGCCGATCGGCCCGGCGCCGGTGACCAGCACGTCCTCGCCGACCAGATCGAAGGACAATGCGGTGTGAACCGCATTGCCCAGCGGATCGAAGATCGCCGCGATCTCGTCGGGCACATCGTCGGGGATCGGCACGACATTGTGCTGCGGGATCGCCACGTACTCGCCGAAGGCGCCGGGGCGATTGACGCCGACGCCGAGCGTGTTGCGGCAGAGATGCCCCCTGCCCGCGCGGCAGTTGCGGCAATGGCCGCAGACGATGTGGCCCTCGCCGGACACGCGCTGGCCGAGCTTGTATTCGGTGACCGCCGCGCCGAAGTCGGCGACGGTGCCGACGAATTCATGGCCGGTCACCATCGGCACCGGTACGGTCTTTTGCGCCCACTGGTCCCAATTGTAGATGTGCACGTCGGTGCCGCAGATCGCGCTTTTCCTGACCTTGATCAGCACGTCGTTGGGGCCGATCTCCGGCACCGGCACCTCTTCCATCCAGATGCCCGGTGCGGCCTTGGCCTTCACCAGCGCCTTCATCATGTTGGACATTCTTTTGTTCCTTGATTCTTTTGATCCGGAATCGTTTTCGGCGCTCAGGAAATCACGCCGAGCTCGCGTCCCACGGCGCCAAATGCCTCAACTGCCCTGTCGATGTCGGCGCTGGAATGCGCCGCCGACATCTGGGTGCGGATACGGGCCTGGCCCTTCGGCACCACCGGGAAGGAAAAGCCGATGACATAGATGCCGCGCTTCAGCATGCGTGCCGCCATCTCCTGTGCCAGAGCCGCATCGCCCAGCATCACCGGGATGATCGGATGATCGGCGCCGGCGAGCGTGAAGCCAAGCTTGCCCATCTGAGACCGGAAGCGTTCCGCATTGGCATAGAGGCGCTCGCGCAAGGCGCCGCCATTGCGGATCATGTCGAACACCTTGATCGAGGCGCCGGCGATCGCCGGCATCAGCGTGTTGGAGAACAGGTAGGGCCGCGAGCGCTGGCGCAGCCAGTCGACCACCTGGGTTTTGCCTGAGGTGTAGCCGCCGGAAGCACCGCCCAGCGCCTTGCCGAGCGTGCCGGTGATGATGTCCACCCTGCCCTCGACGCCACAATGCTCGGCCGAGCCACGGCCGTTCCTGCCGACGAAGCCGACCGCATGGCTGTCGTCGACCATGACCATGGCATCGTATTTCTCGGCGAGATCGCAGACGCCCTTGAGGTTGGCAATGATGCCGTCCATAGAAAACACGCCGTCGGTGGCGATCAGCCGGAAGCGGCAATCCTTCGCTTCCTTCAGCCGCGCTTCGAGATCTGCCATGTCGTTGTTGGCGTAGCGAAAGCGCTTGGCCTTGGACAACCTGACACCGTCGATGATCGAGGCATGGTTCAGCGCATCGGAGATAATGGCGTCCTCCTCGCCGAGCAGCGTCTCGAACAGGCCGCCATTGGCGTCGAAGCAGGAGCCGTAGAGGATGGTGTCGTCCATGCCGAGGAAGGACGAGATCGTCGCCTCCAGCTGCTTGTGCTCCTCCTGCGTGCCGCAGATGAAGCGCACCGAGGCCATGCCGTAGCCGTAACGGTCGAGCGCCTGCTTCGCCGCCTCGCGCAGTTCTGCGCTGTCGGCGAGGCCGAGATAGTTGTTGGCGCAGAAATTCAGCACCTTGTCGCCGCCAACCTCGATCTCGGCCGACTGCGTCGAGGTGATCACCCGCTCGGATTTGTAGAGGCCGGCTGATTTCAGCCCGGCAAGTTCGTTGTCGATGTGGGAAAGGAATGCTGCGCTCATGATCCAGCCCTGTTCGGTTCGAGCCGGACTGTCGCCCCGCGCGGCCGAAAAATCCACCGCAAAAGCGACGGCTTCGGTGGCGCGGCGAAAGCCGCATGGCTCCCAATTTCGGCGGCTCGAGCGTTGATGCGTTCAAATGCATCGACGCGGTGAAAGAACATGATAACCATCTCCGCAGCTTTCCCTCTCTGCCCGCGCAACCGGCCGGGCTGCTTGCCTGCCTGTTAACCCTTTCAAGTCAATGGTGTTCGCAGAACGAAACCAAGGCGGGATTCCGTCGGCGGGAGGGGTCGCCCTGAAATGTCGCAGCAGCCGGTGCAGAGCGTTTCGCGCAAGCTGATCTTGCTGATCAAGAGCGGCTACTGGCTGGCGCTGCTGATCATCGCCGCCATGGTGATGGGCTCGTTCGTGCTCTTGCAGCAGATGATGGCGGCGCAGCAGAACAACGACACGCTGATCAACATCGTCAGCATGCAGAAGGCGCTGTCGCAGCGCATCGTCTTCCTGGCCGGCGCGACCGGCGCCGCCTCGCGCGACAAGCAGCCGGCCCTCGTTGCCGCGCTCAAGCAGGCGACCGTCGAATTCGAAACCAATTACGACCTGCTCCTGGACAAGACGGGTGCCGATCCGATGTCGCCGGCGCGCTTCGATCCGAAGTCGATCGAGAACGTGCTGTTCGCCAAGCCGTTCCACCTCGACTACTTCTCGGTCGGCCTGATCGCCAATGGCAAACGCCTTATCTCTTCGTTCGAGACCAAGCTGACGACGGGCGTCGACGGCTACAAGGGTGGTGCCGACCGCGTCGATCTCGACGCCTCCGTGGCCAATGCGACGCTGTCGGGCTATGCCGCGCTCGGCCAGCGCATCAGTGCCTTCGCCGACGAGCGCTCGGGAAAGCTGCTCGATCTCCACCGCACCCTGTTCTTCGCCACCATCGGCGTCATCGTGCTGGTGGCGCTGTTCATCTTCAGGCCGATGTCGAAGGCCATCCTGCGCAAGACGCATGAGCTGGTCGACGCGCGCAACTCGATGGCCTTCATCGCCGTGCATGACGGGCTGACCGGACTGCACAACCGCACCTTCCTGACCGATCACTTCGACACGCTGATCAAGGGCGCGCATCGCCGGCGCGAGCGGCTGGCGGTGATCCAGCTCGACCTCGACCGGTTCAAGCAGATCAACGACACGCTGGGCCACGCGGCCGGCGACTATGTGCTGGTCGTCACCGCGCAGCGCATGCGCGACTCCTGCCGCGCCTCGGATCTGTGCGCCCGGCTTGGCGGCGACGAATTCGTGATGATCCTCAACGGCGCCGGCGGCACCGAGGACATCAACATGCTGGCCAGGCGCATTCTGGAGCAGATCAACGAGCCGATCACCTTCCAGGGCACGACCATCCTGCCTGGCGCCAGCGCCGGCATCGCGGTCTATCCGGTCGACGCCGACAATGCGGAGGACCTGCTTGTCCACGCCGACCTTGCGCTCTACTCGGCCAAGAAGCTAGGCGGCGGCAATTTCTCGTTCTTCTCCGAGGAGTTGCGGCGCGAGCTCGACTACCGCAAGCAGCTCGAGCACGACATCCGCGCCGCCATCGCCGACAAGACGTTCGAGGTCTATTTCCAGCCGCAGGTGTCGCTGACCAGCGGCAAGATCAGCGGCATCGAGGCGCTGGTGCGCTGGAAGCATGCCTCGCGCGGCATGATCTCGCCGGGCGAGTTCATCCCGGTCGCCGAGAAATGCGGGTTCATGCCGGAGATCGGCCGCATCGTCATCACCAAGGCGATCAACGAGGCGGCGGAGTGGGACCGGGCCGGCATCGATTTCGGGCGGCTCGCCGTCAATGTCTCCGGCACCGAGCTGCGCGAGCCGGACTTCGACAGGTTCCTGTTCGGAACGCTGGAGAAGGCCGGGCTGGCACCGCAGAAACTGTCGCTGGAAATCGTCGAGTCCGTCATCCTCGACGACGAGAAGACCGGCATCGCGGCCAAGCTCAGGCACATCCGCGCCGCCGGCGTGCATCTCGAACTCGACGATTTCGGCACCGGCTATGCCTCGCTCAGCCACGTCAACCCGAACGAGATCGACCGCCTGAAGATCGACCGCCGCTTCGTCCAGAACATCAACGAGAACGGCGACAACTCCAAGATCGTGCGCGCCATCACCGAGCTTGCGCGCGGGCTGGGCATCTCGATCGTGGCGGAAGGTGCGGAGACCGAAGCCGAGCTCGATTCGCTGATGGCGATCGGCTGCGACCAGGTGCAGGGCTATTCGATCGCCTTCCCGATGCCGCAGGACAAGGCGCGCGACTGGCTGCTGGCGCGCAGCCCGAAGAAGGCGAAGCTCAAGGTGCTGCAGGGCAGCCTGGCTTAGCTCGTTCGTCGACAAACTTCACAAGGCCGGTCCGGCCATGGCGGCCTGCGGAGATCGCAAACGGATCTCGCGGATGCCGCCTCGTCTCGTTCTGTTGTTCCTGCTGCTCATCCCGTGGCCGGCACTGGCAGCGGACCGCACCATCTATCTCTCCTTCGGCGACGGGCCGCTGAACGGCACCAGCAACATCCTCGACGTGCTGCAGGCCGAGCAGGTTCCGGCGACGGTGTTCATGGTCGGCATTTACGTTGCCGGCAGAGGCGGCAAAGCCTTTAGCGGATTGAGCATCGGCACCCCGAGAGGGGCGAAATGACGCTCGTTGTCGGTCAATATCGTCAAGGCATGAACCTCCGCCGTCGCGGCGATCGCAATGTCCTCGAACCCTGGCAGATGGGCCCTGGCCCGATCCAAGATAGATCCCGCCGCATGCGCGGCACGCAGATCGAAGGGGAGTATTCTTTCGTTGTAGAGATATTCGACCGCCTGCCACCACTGGCGAAGCAGAGCCGTCTTTTTCTTAGCGCCTTCGCGCTCGGCCTTCGCTATTCCCGCGGTAATTTCGGATGCCGTAACCACAGACAGGAACAGGTAGTCGCTGGCCCGATCAAGCCAATCCGTCAAGGCCGCTTGCTCGACCGTTTTGGAAGGCGCCAGCGCCGAAATGATGTTGGTGTCCAGCAGGAACATCAAACGCAAAGCCCGCGTTAGAGGTCAACCGTGCGAGCTGGTTTTCGGGAGCGAGGCGGAATGTCAGCTTCTGCGCCGGGAAAAGCCGCCAGCAATCGCCCAAAGCTGGGCACCCGCGACAGCCGTTCATAGTCCTTGAATGACAGAATGACAGCCTGTTTGCGACCATGCCGCGTGATGACGGCAGGCTTTCCGGCGACCGCCTGATCGACCACCGCCGAGAGCGTCGCCTTGGCATCCTTCAATTGAATCTCTCGCATGGCCGAACTCCGCATATGACTATTGTAGTCATATAGCACCTCTGACCGGCGGAAACAATCCGACTGGTCAGCCGCCGACATTCGCCCGCAGCGCCGCCAATACCTCCGCGAACTCTGCCAACCGCTCGTCCGGCAATCCCGCCCGCAGCCGCTTGTCAAAGGCGACAGCGGCCATTCGCAATTTCTCGAACATCGCTTCGCCGGCCTCGGTCAATGCCACCTGATGGACCCGGCGGTTTTGCGGATCGCGTCGCCGCGTCAGCAACCCCTGCGCCTCCATGGCGTTGAGATGATGCGTGAGCGTCGCGCCCTGGATGCCGATCATGCCGGCGAGTTCACGCTGGTTGGCGAGTTCCTTCGACTTGACCGAGAGCAGCGTCAGCCACACCGGCAGAGTGCCGCCGGCCTCGACCAGGGCGGCGTCAAAGGCCTGCGCCACCGCCTTGGCGGTGCGGGCAAGGTTCATTCCGACGGGCGGGCGGTCAAAGGGTGTCATGATCCGACAGTAGAACAAGCCATTGGGCGTTGGAACGCGCCATTATACATTGACATCAAATCATTCGATATCTAATTATTTGGTGTCGGCGGGCGGAAAGGAAGGAATGCGGTCATGCAATATGTCTACATCATCGTCATCGGCCTTCACGTCATGGCCGGCGTGTTCTGGGCCGGCACGACAATCACGCTCGCCCGCGATCCCGAGATCAAGGCTGAGCGCTTCATCCGGCCGCAACTCGGCGCATCGGGCATGGTGTTCCTGACCGGCGCGCTGCTTTGGTATTTCTTCCACGAGGGCAGCTTCGGCTCGATGGAGATCGTGCTGGCAATCGGCATCGTGGCGGCCATCGCGGCCGCCGGCGTCCTCGGCGCCATGGTGCGCCGGCCGAGCAGCCAGTTGGCCGGTGCCGACGCAGCCACCGTACCTATGCTGCGCGCAAAGATGGCCGTCGGCGAACGCATCGCCGCCTGGCTGCTGGTGCTCACCGTGCTGTGCATGGCAACCGCAAGGATGTTCTAGCCCGCAAGGAACCGCTCGGCGCCGGCGCCAAGCCGGTGTCGGGCGCGGCGCGCACCGGACCGGAGCGGCAGGTGGCTCTCCTTGCGAAGGTCCGGTGCGCGTGCCTCGCTAGAGCGGTTCATCGTTTCACGGAAACGCAGAACCGCTCTATCCCTTTGTTTTGGCGCAACTCCGGACGGAAAACCGCTACGCACTTTTCCTGGAATTGCGCTGGCGGCGGCATGCCCCTCAAAGCACCTCCACCCGGGCTCCGCGCAGCTTGTCGCGGCGCAATTTGAGGTAGTTGCGCACATTCGGCGCAATGCGAAAACCTTCCAGCCTGCTATCCTCGAGCGCAGCCGCCCACCCCAGCGCCGCATAGCGGCTGCCATAGGCTTCGATCGTGGCTGCAAGGCTCTCGCGGCCGATGCGCCGGGCCAGAATGGCGCAGGCAGCCACCCGCGATTCAATCGACCGGCCATATTTGGGCGCGAATGCCAGCCCGCCATCCGCCATATCGTCGATATCATGCGCAAGGACGAGGAAAAGGATGTCCTCATCGCCGGCCGGGACGCCTTGCGCCGCAAGGCGCTCGGGATCCCCGGTGTCGAACTTCATCGCGCCGACCCTGGCGACAAGACCTTCCACCCGGGGTCCGAGCTTCTGCTCCAGCCACTTGCGGTGGGTCTCGGTGCGCCGGCTGGATTTGCCGTCCGGATATTGGGCGCTGTCATAGGCGGCGTGGAACATCGCGGCGACGACAAGATCGAGATCCTTGTCGAAATGCGCGACCGATGACGCGGCGCCGACGGCATGGCAAATAAAGGGTCGCCCGGTCTTGCGGTAGCGGCCATTGAACATGGCGCAGGCCACGCGGTAGGCCTTCTGGACGCGCAGGATATCTTCCACCGGCTGCCCGGCGTCGTGCAGCTGCATGTAAAGCGCCGTGTTGGTCTGGCGCGGAACGAACAGGTCTTGTGCGGTCAAGCAAGCCCCCGGCTGTGCGGACCCTTCAGCACAGCCTGTGCCAGCCCCGGATCGGCGACAGAAAATTGCAAATATGACAGGCCAAGTCCAGTCCGGCCATCAGCCACAGCGGCCTAGATCCTCAGGCCGAATCGGATGCCGTCGTAGATGGCGGCATGGATGTTGCGCGAGGCGACCGCGTCGCCAATCCGGAACACGATGAAGCCGCCCTCCGGATTGCGCTTGGGGAAAATATCGCCGCCGCTCACCAGCCGCTCGTAGTCGACCGCGCCGCCATTGTTCGACAGCGGCTTCAGCGAAAGATAGAGGTCGTCGAGCGGCGCGGTGCCATGCTCGACCACCACCTGGTCGACCCGCCGCTCGACGCGCCAGCCGTCGGCGAAGTCCGAGGCGAGCTCGGCGACGAGCTGGTTGCCCTCGCGCCGCACCGAACGCAGCCTGGTGTTGATGGTGATGGTGACGCCCTTCTCCTGGAAAGCGCGCATATAGGGCACATGGTTCAGGCCGCCCATCTCCGGCGCGAAGAAGCGCTCCGGCGAGACCAGCTCCAGCCTCGAGCCGCCATTGGCGATGAGCTCGGCAGCGCCCATGCCCTGATGGCCGCCATTGTCATCATAGAGCAGCACGCTCTCGGCCGGTTTGACGGCGCCCGCCATGATGTCCCAGCTCGAGGTGACGAGGTTATCGCCGGCCGTCAGCGGCGGATTCTGCGGCAAGCCGCCGGTGGCGACGATCACCACATCCGGCGACAGTGCCAGCACATCATCCTTCTCGGCCCAGGTATCGTAGCGGATCTCGACGCCCAGACGGTCCAGCTCCGCCAGCCGCCAGTCGATGATGCCGATCAGTTCCTTGCGGCGCGGGTTCTGCGTCGCCAGCCGCACCTGGCCGCCGGCCTGGCTGGAGGCTTCGAGCACCGTCACCTGATGGCCGCGCTCTGCCGCGACGCGCGCCGCCTCCAGGCCGCCGGCGCCGGCGCCGACCACGACCACCTTGCGCCTTGGCCCGCCGCTCTTCTTGATGATGTGCGGTATCTCGGCCTCGCGGCCGGTCGCGGCGTTGTGGATACACAGCGCCTCGCCGCCCTCGTAGATGCGGTCGAGGCAATAGGTGGCGCCGACGCAAGGCCGGATCTCATGCTCTCGGCCCTCCATCACTTTGCGCATGATGTGCGGATCGGCGATATGGGCGCGGGTCATGCCGACCATGTCGAGTTTTCCCGTCGCAATCGCGTGGCGCGCGGTCGCTACGTCGGAAATGCGTGACGCATGGAAGGTCGGGAACTTCGTCGCCGCCCTCACCTCGCCGGCGAAATCGAGATGCGGCGAGGAGCGCATTCCGGTCACCGGGATGACCTTGGTCAGTGCTGCATCGGTCTCGATCGAGCCGCGGATGATGTTGAGGAAATCGACCTTGCCCGAGGAGGCGAGCCGCCTGGCGATCTCGACGCCCTCCTCCTTCGACAGGCCCTTCTCAAAATCCTCGTCGGCGACCATGCGGATGCCAACGACGAACTTTTCGCCGACCGCGGCGCGTACGGCGTCGAGCACCAGGTTGGTGAAGCGCAGGCGGTTGTCGAGCGAGCCGCCATATTCGTCGTCACGATGGTTGGTGGCCGGCGACCAGAAGCCGTCCATCAGGTGGCCGTAGGATTCGAACTCGATGCCGTCGAGGCCGGCCGCCTGGCAGCGCTGCGCGGCGGACGCATAGTCGGCGACGATGCGCTCGATATCCCAGTCCTCGATGGTCTTCGGAAAGGCGCGATGCGCCGGCTCGCGCACCGGCGAAGCCGACAGCACCGGCAGCCAGTCGGCCTTGTTCCAGCCGGTGCGGCGGCCGAGATGGGTGATCTGGATCATCACCTTGCAGTCGTGCTCGTGGCAGGCATCCGCGAGTTCGGCGAGCCACGGCACGATGCGGTCGTCATAGACATGCAGATTGCCGAAGGCGGCCGGGCTGTCGCGCGAGACGATGGCCGACCCGGCGGTCATGGTCAGCGCCATGCCGCCCTTGGCCTTCTCGGCATGATAGAGCCGGTAGCGCTCTTTCGGCATTCCGTCCTCGGAGTAAGCCGGCTCGTGGCTCGTCGACATCACCCGGTTCTTCAGCGTCAGGTGCTTGAGCTGGTAGGGCTGGAGAAGCGGGTCGTTGCTGGTCATCGTCTTCCTGCTGGTTCAAGATTGTGGTTGAGCAGCGCGCGCCGCCCAGCGTCCATTTCTCGCATCGGATCGGTCCGAAAACCGCTGCGCGCCTTTCGCTCCGGTGCTAATGAGCGGCAAAACTCAAGGAACTCGGACCCATGATCGACACCAAAAACCTCACCCAGCTCGGTGCGCACGTCGAGACGCCACAGAGCCCCGAACAGGCGGTCCTGGAGACCGTGCCGTTTGCGCGCGGCGACGGGCCGCCGGCGATCGTGCGCTTCACCTGCCCGGAATTCACCTCGCTCTGCCCGGTCACCGGCCAGCCGGATTTCGCCCATATCGTCATCGACTATGCGCCCGATGCTCTGCTGGTGGAATCGAAGTCGCTGAAGCTGTTCATGACCTCGTTCCGCAACCACGGCGCCTTCCATGAAGACTGCACCGTGATGATCGGCCGCCGCATCGTTGAAGCGACCAAGCCGCTCTGGCTGCGCATCGGCGGCTACTGGTTCCCGCGCGGCGGCATCCCGATCGACGTGTTCTGGCAGACCGGCGCGCCGCCGGAAGGCGCCTGGCTGCCCGACACCGGCGTGGCACCCTATCGCGGGCGCGGCTGAGCGGGATGGCGTGATCGCGCTCATTCGCACTGGTACTGGCTGAGCGCCCATTCGCCGGTGACCGACAGAAGGTCGGAGATCTTCCAGTCGCCGCCGACCTTCTTCAGCTTCCATTCCAGCCGGTGCGCGTTGTTTGCGACGACGAAGGCGACGACCACCTTGGCCTCGTCGCCCCTGACCGCCTCGATGGTCTTCAGGCTGCCTTCGATCGCCGCCTTGTCGTAGTCGGCATTGTCGAGCGCCATGTTGGGATCGAGGCATTCGCCCTGCCCTGAGTTGCGCAGCGCATCGCTCTTGTCGAGCACCGTTTTCGCTGGGTCGATGAAGTTCTTGCGCTCAGCCGGATCGAGCTCAAGCCCGAGATGCTCGTAGAACGGCTTCACCAGCGCCGTCGGCGAACCCGGCAGCACCGATGCTGCAGGTGCACTTTCCGCTGGCGGCGATGCGGCCGGCGGGGTTGCTGGCGATGTGTCGTCGGAAGGCGCGTTGTCGGCCGGGGCATTTGCCGGTGGCGCCCCGAACAGGCCCTGGGCGCGGGCGCCACTCAATCCCGCCGCCAGCATCGAAATGGTCGCAAACGCCAGGACAATGCGACGGACCATGGCATCACTCCGGCGCCTTGTCGGGCATGCATTCCAGCGCGCTCAGCGTCCAGCCGCTGGTCTTGGAGGCGATGTCGGCAATCTTCCACTTGCCGTCGACCTTCTTTAGTGACCAGACCATTTCGCGTTTGGAATCATCGCCTTCCGGGAACAGGCTGAAAGTCGCCGTGACCTCGGCGCTATCGCCGTTGACGGCTTCGGCAAGCTTCAGCGTTTTCGCCAGGGTTTTCTGATCGAAGTCCTGCGCGTCGAGGCCCGGATCGAAGTCGAGGCAGGCGACCTCGTCCGGATTGTTCTTGGCGGCCTGATCGTTGAGGGCAAACAGCTTGGTCACCGGCTCGGTGAAACGGTCGCGATATTGCTCGTCGCCCTCGAACCTGACCTGCGGAAGATAGAAGAACTTCACGGCGTTGGAGGCCGGGCCCGCCAGAGCGGCGGCGGGCAAGGCAACGGAAAGGACGGCGGCCAGCACTATCGGTCTCATCGAGGATCTCCGGGCATCGGCAAAAATGGCAAGACGCCCCTTGCATATCGGCTTTTTTGCGGCTCATGAAGTCCCGGAGCGCCGGACACGGGCGGCCCGCCGGATGTCGCGGAGGGTCGCAATCGCCGACGATGCTGGCCATATGCAATCGCCGCGACCGTCACTGTATTCTCAGCCTCCGAACGTCGCGACAGGCGCTTTGAGTTGGGAGCGCTCGGGCTTGACGCCGAGCCCTGGCTTCTGGGGGACGTCTATATGCCCGTTTTCGATAATGATCGGGTTTGCGGGGTCCATGTGCCCTTCGATGTATTCCTGCGCGATCCAGGCCCCCTCAAAACGTCTCTGCTCGACAGTAGCGGCGAGGTGCACGCATGCCGCGGCGATGATGTCCCCACCCCAGGCATCGTCGCAGCTGTGCGGCAGCGATCGTATCGCGCACAGGTCGCGGACCGTGACCATCTTGGTGAGGCCGCCAAGGCGGGTGACCTTCAATCCGAATCCGTCCGCGATGCCTGAACAAATTGCCCGCAGGACGGCATTCAAATCCTCGGTATTCTCGTCGAGGTAGACCGGATGGGTCACGCGGCCCTTGAGGCTCGCGACTTCCTCCATGGTGTTGCAGGGCTGTTCGAACACGAACGGGATTGCCTGGCAGAGCCGGTCGATGTGCAGCGCCGCCGCGGTGGTGAGGCCACGATTGGCGTCGACCGCGATGCTGGCCTTGAAGCCCACCGCCTCCCATACCTTGTGCACGGTGGCGACGTCCTGTTCGAGATCCCGTCCGCCTATCTTGATCTGAAGCCGTTTGTATCCGGCCTTGACCTTGTCCGCGGCAATACGCGCCGTCTCGTCGGGCGCACCGACGATAGTCGAGTAGTAGGAAGGCACACGATCGGTGAGCGCGCCGCCCAGGAGTGTTGAAACCGGCACGCCCAGCCGCTGGCCGGTGAGGTCGAGGAAGGCTATGTCAAAGGCCGCCTTGGCATAGTTGTGGCCGTTCAGCTGCTCGTCCATTCGCTTCGCAAGGCGGCGCATGGACGCGGTGTCCTCGCCGATCAGCCCGGGCGCCATTTCGGCAATTGCCGCTCGCGCACCCAGGGCGTGTTGGGGCTGGTAGACAGGGCCGACCGGGCACGTCTCACCCCAGCCTGACAGTCCATCCTCGGTGGTGACTTCAACCAGCGTGCAGTCCAGATCCCGCACGGTGTCGCTGGCCATCCTGTAGGCACCGCCTTTGACAGGCAGGAGCACCTGATAGACCTTGATCGACGCGATGCGCATGCGGGCGTCAGCCCCCTTCGAGCCAAGCGATTTTGGCCACCCAGCAGACCTCACGCCTGACGTTCACAAACCCGGATCGCATCGCTGTGCTCAAGTCCGCACATTGTGCTTGCGCTTCATGAAGTCCTTGGCGGTCTCGACCGCCACAGCCGCGTCGCGGCAGTAGGCGTCGGCGCCGACCGCCTTGCCGAACTCCTCGTTGAGCGGCGCGCCGCCGACCAGCACGACATAGTCGTCGCGGATGCCCTTTTCCTTCATCGTGTCGATAACGACCTTCATGTAGGGCATGGTGGTGGTGAGCAGCGCCGACATGCCGATGATGTCGGGCTGGTGCTGCTCGATCGCCTCCAGATACTTCTCGACCGCATTGTTGATACCGAGGTCGATGACGTCGAAGCCGGCGCCCTCCATCATCATGCCGACCAGGTTCTTGCCGATGTCGTGGATGTCGCCCTTGACGGTGCCGATCACCATCTTGCCCTGCTTGGGCGCGCCGGTGGCGGCGAGCAGCGGGCGAAGGATGGCCATGCCGGCCTTCATGGCGTTGGCCGACAGCAGCACTTCCGGCACGAACAGGATGCCGTCGCGAAAATCCTCGCCGACGATGCGCATGCCTTCGACCAGCGCCTCGGTCAGCACCTTGTAAGGAACCCAGCCGCGCTCGAGAAGGATGTTGGTGCCTTCCTCGATCTCTTCCTTCAGACCGTCATAAAGGTCGTCGTGCATCTGCTGCACGAGCTCGTCGTCGGAAAGCTCGGAAAGGATGATCTCGTCGTCGGACATTTTTTCTCGGCGCCAATTGCTCATGAGTGAATTACGGGCCGCCGGCACCTTTTGTCAGAGGTGCCGGCGGCAGTTGCTTGCAAGTCGCGGGAGTTGTTCAGGCGTCCAGCCAGACGTTCTGGAAATCCATTTCGTAGGTCTGGTGCATCGAATAGTTCTTCACCTTCTTGCTCATGTGGCAGTAGAGCTTCTGCCAGAAGGGCTGGATGATGACGCCGGAATCCTGCAGGATCTGCTCGACGTCCTTCATCACTTCCTTGCGCTTGGCGGGATCGGCCAGCGAGAGCGCCTCCTTGAGCTTGGCGTCGAAATCCGGGTTCGCGAACGCCGTCTCATTCCAGGCCTCGCCAGAGCGATAGCCGAGCGCCAGCACCTGGACGCCGAGCGGACGCATGTACCAGATGGTCATCGAATAGGGATACTTCGTCCAGTCGTTCCAGAAGGTCGAGCCCGGCAGCACCGTACGCTTCACCTTGATGCCGGCATCGCGCAACTGGCCGGCGATCGCATCGCCGGTGTTCTTCTGCCATTCGTCCTCGACGGTGATCAGCTCATGCTCGAAGTCGGCCTGCCCGGCATCCGCCATCAGCTTCTTGGCGGCGGCGGCATCGCGTGTCTTCTTGGGCAGCGGATAGTATTCCGGATGGATCGGGCTGACGTGGTGGTTCTCGCCAACGGTGCCGCGCCCGGCGTAGCCGAGCTGCATCACGGCATCGTTGTCGACCGCCATCTGCAGCGCATTGCGCACCCGCTGGTCGTCATATGGCTTGTGGGTGATGTTGGTGCGGGCGACGAGCGTGGTCGCCGTCGCGACCTCCGATTTCACCAAATCCATCTTGTCGAGGGCATCGATGAAGTCGGCCGGCGTTTCGAAGTCGAGGTCGATCTCGCCGGAATCGAAGGCGTTCAGCGTGGCGTTGAAGTCGGTGCCGTAGTCGATGAACTCGACACTGTCGAGCGGCGTTTCGCCACCCCACCATTTGCCGCTCTCGCGACGCTTGACGACCGCCTTCTGGCCGACATCGTAGGATACCAGCTCGAACGCTCCGGTGCCGATCGGCTTCTTGATCGGGTCGGCGCCATCCTTGTCGAAGTCGCGATGCACGACCAGCGCCGGATAGTCGGTGAAGCCCGGTATGATCGCGATATCGGCTTCGCTGAGCTTCAGCTTGACCGTATGGTCATCGACCTTGGTGATTGCGCCATCCCTTGCCTTGCCGGTCTTGGTGTCGACCAACGCGCCGACGCGGGCGGCCATGGAATTGCCGGAAGCCCCCTTCTCGCACCAGCGATTCAGGTTGAAGACCACGTCATCGGCGTTGAAGGCATCGCCATTGTTCCAGGTGACGCCCTTGCGCAGGTGCAGCGTGTATTCGGTGGCGTCGTCGTTGATGTCCCAGCTTTCGAGCAGCACCGGCTCGAAAGTGAACTGGTGCGTGTAGCGGACGAGCGGCTCCAGCCAGCAACGGGTGACGTTCGCCATCTCGGTCCAGTCATAGGTGCGCGGATCCTTCTGCGCCTTGACCGACATCGAGACGTGCAGCGTGCCACCTTTCTTGGGCTCGTCGGCCAGTGCTTTAGTCGGCGCGGCAAGGCCGATCATGCCATAGGCGAACGCCGTCGACGCGCCGAAGGCGCTGGCCAGCGCCAGGAATTCACGCCTGTCCATGCGGCCCGCCCGCGTTTCTTCTGCCATTGCCTCGATAGCGCCCGGCACGCGGTCGCCATTGCTTCTGAAGAGTGCCATTTTTTCCTCCCTTATGTTCGTCAGGTCTTCGCCTGTTTTACTAACTAACGCTGTCCGGCAGTTTTTCCTCACGCCGCGCGATCAAATCCTTAAGACCCTCGGCGATGCCCTCGTCGAGCTTCGGCTCCTCATAGTCGGCCAGCATGTTGCGCGCCTTCTCACGGCCGCGCGTGTCGTGGTCCTTCGCGCCTTCGGCGTTCCATTGCTCGTACGAATTGAAGTCCATGATCGAAGGCATGAAGAAAGCGGACTCGAAATGTTCGAGCGTGTGCTGGGTGCCGAGGAAATGGCCTTGCGGCCCCACCTCGCGGATCGCCGCCATCGCTTCCTTGAAATCGTCGAAGGGAAGGCCGCCGGCATATTTGTACCAGCCGACAAGCTGCTCGCAGTCTGTGGCGAATTTCGAATAGCCACAGGTCAGCCCTGCCTCCAGCCATCCGGCCGAGTGCCAGATGTAGTTGGCGCCGGCAAGGATGGCGGCATGCATCAGCATGTTCGCCTCGTAGCCGGCCTGGGCGTCGTTCAATTTGGAGCCGACATGGAAGCCCGAGGTGCGCCACGGCAGTTTATATTTCCTGGCCAGCGCGCCCATCAGATACATCATCTGCGCCGCCTCCGGCGTGCCGCCCATCGGCGCTCCGGTCTTCATGTCGACCGTCACCATGAACTGGCCGTAGATCTGCGGCGACCCCGGACGCAGCAGCTGGGTGAAGGCGACGCCGGCCAGTGCTTCCGCATTGACCTGCGCCACCGCGCCGACGGCGGAGGCCGAGGTCGAGGCGCCGCACAGCGCGAAGGGCGCCAGGATCAGCGGCTGGTTGCTGCGCGCATAGACCTTCATCGCGTCGAGCATGGTGGCGTCCCACACCAGCGGCGAGTTGCAGTTGGTGATCGCCACCAGGACCGAATTGTCGCGGACATAGTCCTCGCCGAAGACGATGCCGGCCATCGCCATCGTGTCTTCGGCGCGTTCCTTCGACGTAACGATGCCCATGAACGGTTTGTCGGAGTGCTTCAGCGCCGAATGGATGATGTGCAAATGACGCTTCGGCACAGCGATTTCCATCGGCTCGCAGATGACCGAGCTCGACGAGTGCAGCGCCGGCGCCATGTAGGCGAGCTTGTGGAAATTGTTGAGGTCGGCGAGCGAGCCGTAGCGCCTGTTGTTGTCGAGGTCGCGGATATAGGGCGCGCCATACATCGGCACGAAGATGGAATTCTTGCCGCCGACGCGGACGGTGCGCTCGGGGTTGCGGGCATTGAGCGTGAATTCCGATGGAACCTTCGAGACCAGTTCCATCAAGAGCGCACGGTCGATACGCACGCGCGTTTCGGAGACATCGGCGCCGGCGGCCTTCCACAGGGCGATCGCCTCGTCGTCGCGGAACTCGCAGCCCACCTCTTCGAGGATCGAGAGCGATTCCTGGTGGATCAGTTCCACCGCCTCGTCGGGGACCATCTGATACGCCGGGATCTGGCGCACCAGCGTCGGAAACGAGGCCACGGGAGCGCCCCGTATCGCCTTGCGCCCCAGTCGGCCGCCGCTTCTGCGGTTGGCATGTTCGGTCACTGCAACGGCCGGTGCATTCATGGCAATTCATCCTCCAACAGCCCGTCAACTTAACGAGGCGAAACATAGCTGTGACGCTGGAAAATCCTGATCTCTTGTATAAACTCTGCTTATGCGAAGCCTGCGCCACCTGCTGCCCTCCGCCGGCAGCCTGATCGTATTCGAGGCGGCCGGCCGGCTGTCGAGCTTCACCGCCGCCGGTCGCGAGCTCGGCATGACGCAGGCGGCCGTGTCCTACGCCGTGCGCGGACTGGAGGAGCAGCTCGGCGCCAAGCTGTTCCAGCGCCGCCATCGCCAGGTTCTCCTGACCGAGGCCGGCGAGCGCTTCCACGCCGACGTCTCGCTCGGCCTTTCCCATATCCGCAAGTCGGCGGAGGACCTGCGCCTGCAGGCGACCGGCGGCCATGTGACGCTTGCCGCCTCGACCGCCTTCGGCTCGTTCTGGATGATGCCGCGCCTGCAGCAGTTCCGCGACGAACTGCCGGGCGTCGATCTGCGCATCCAGACCGCCGATCGCGATCTCGACATCATCGCCGAGGGCATCCCGCTCGGCGTGCGCGGCGGCATGCCGCGCGACTGGCCGGACTATCATTCGATGTCGCTGTCCGACGAGGAGATCTTCCCGGTCGCAGGCCCCAGCTACCTCGCCAAATTCGGCAAGCCGAAAACGGTCGAGGAACTCGCCACGCACCGGCTCATCCATCTGGAGGAGCCCTACCGAGAGGCCCCGAACTGGGACGAATGGTTCGCGTCGGCCGGAACCAGCCTGCGCAACGCCGAGCGCGGCTTGCGCATCAATGATTATGCGCTGGTGATCCAGGCGGTGATGGAAGGGCAAGGCATCTCGCTCGGTTGGCGGCATCTGGTCGAGCGCCTCGTGGCATCGGGGCTGCTGATGCCGGTGACGGATCACGTGCTGAGAACCGGCATCGGGTTCTACGTCATCTGGCCAAAGAACCGCGAACTCAGCGACAATGCGCGCAAGGTAAGGGACTGGCTGGTGACGCAGGCGTGAGGTCGCCAGCTTCTGCGCGGCAGCGGAGCGCGAGGGGATCGTGACGGTAGTTGTTGCCAACTGTATTCCGCCCCTCCCCCAACGCTGTCGAATCCGCCTATAATCTCCGGATGCCCATCCGCCAGCTTTCCGAAACGATGATCAACCAGATCGCCGCCGGCGAGGTCATCGAGCGTCCGGCGAGCGTGGTGAAGGAACTGGTGGAGAATGCGCTCGATGCCGGGGCGTCCCGCGTCGACATCGTCACCGCCGGCGGCGGGCTGAACCTGATCCGCGTCACCGACGACGGCTCCGGCATCCCGGAGCGGGAACTGGCGCTGGCAATCGCACGCCACTGCACTTCCAAGCTTTCAGACGACATCCTCGACATCCGCTCACTCGGCTTCCGCGGCGAGGCGCTGCCCTCGATCGGCTCGGTGGCGCGGCTGTCGATCCGCTCGCGCACGGCCGCCGGCGACAGCGCGGCCGAGATCGGCATCGAGGGCGGCCGGGTCTCGGCGGTGAAGCCGGCGGCGGCCAACCGCGGCACCACGGTCGAGGTGCGCGACCTGTTCTTCGCCACGCCCGCACGGCTCAAATTCATGAAGGGCGAACGGGCCGAAAGCTCGGCGACCAGTGATGTGGTGAAGCGCATCGCCATCGCCTTCCCCGGCGTGCGCTTCACGCTTGCCGGCCCCGACCGCTCGACGCTGGAATTGCCGGCGACCGGTAACGATCCGGAGGGCCGGCTGCAACGCGTGGCGCAAGTGATGGGCGCCGAGTTCCCCGACAATGCCATCCCCATCGATGCCACGCGCGATGGCGTGCATCTTGCCGGCCACGTCTCCATTCCATCCTTCACGCGGGCGAACGCGCTGCAGCAATATGCCTATGTCAACGGAAGGCCGGTGCGCGACAAGCTGATCGCCGGCGCAATCCGCGGCGCCTTCGCCGACGTGCTGCCGCGCGACCGCCATGCGGTGACCGTGCTGTTCCTTTCGCTCGATCCGGCGACCGTCGACGTCAATGTCCATCCGGCCAAGGCCGATGTGCGTTTTCGCGATCCGGGCCTGGTGCGTGGGCTGATCGTTGGCGCCATCCGCGAGGCGCTGGCCGGCGCCGGCATCCGCGCCGCGACGACGGGAGCCGCCGGCATGATGGCGGCGTTCCGGCCCGGCAGCGCTCCCTTCGGCCATGGCGGGCCGGCCAATGGCCACCGCAGCTACGAGGCGGCCTACCGCGCGTCGGGTTTCGCCGGCTTCGAGCATTCGCCGCAGCGGCCGCTCGACATGGGATATGGCGACGCCCAGCAGCAAAGGGCCGGCTTCGGTGAACCCGACCAGGCGGCGTTCGATGCCGGGCCGCTTCACAGCGCCGACGCGCGCGCCAGCCGGGGAGAGCCGGCCGAGACATTGCTCGGCACGGCGCTGGGCGCGGCGCGGGCGCAGGTACACGAGAACTATATCGTCGCCCAGACCAGGGATTCGCTGGTCATCGTCGACCAGCACGCCGCGCATGAGCGGCTGGTCTACGAGGCCCTGAAGAACGCGCTGCACTCGCGTGCGGTGCCCTCGCAGATGCTTTTGCTGCCGGAGATCGTCGACTTGGCCGAAGAAGACGCCGAGCGGCTGGCCATGCATTCGCAGACGCTGGCCAGATTCGGCCTCGGCCTCGAGCGCTTCGGCCCGGGCGCGGTGGCGGTGCGCGAGACGCCGTCGATGCTCGGCGAAACCGATGTGCAACAACTGGTGCGCGACCTCGCCGACGAGATCGCGGACAACGACACGGTCGAGACGCTGAAGGAGCGGCTGCACCACATCGCGGCGACCATGGCCTGCCATGGCTCGGTGCGTTCGGGGCGGCTGCTCAAGCCAGAAGAGATGAACGCGCTGTTGCGCCAGATGGAGGCGACGCCCGGCTCCGGCACCTGCAACCACGGCCGCCCGACCTATATCGAGCTGAAGCTCGCCGACATCGAGCGGCTGTTCGGGCGGCGGTAGGATCGCACGGCGCAGCCCCCGCCCCGCTGCTTCGCGGCGACCCTCCCCACAAGGAGGAGGTAAGCGCGGTGCCCTACCTCCCCCTTGCGGGGAGGTCGGATCGAAGGTCCGGGTGGGGGACATGAAAAGAGCCGCTCGATGCGGCTCTTTTCCTGACTCGGGATTGCTAGACGCCTGACTTATAGACCCCTGACTTACCGCTTCAAATTCACCACGATGACGCCGCCGAGCGCCAGCGCGCCGCCGAGGATGCCGAGCATCGTCGGCACTTCGCCCAGCCAGAAAAAGCCGATCAGGGCGGACATCGGCGAGACCAGATAGAGGAAGTTCGAGGCACGCGCAGCCGGCAGGCGCGACAGCGCGGTCGCCCAGGCGGCGTAGGCGATCAGGCTGGGCACGATGCCGAGGTAGATGACGGCGCCGAGACCGGCTGTGTCGGCAACCGCCGCCTGCGAGATCGCTTCCGGCAGGAAGGGCGCCAGGCAGAGCGCGCCGAGCACCATGTTGGAGGCGGCGATGGTCAGCGGATGATGGCGGGCAAAGAGCGGCTTCTGGACGATGGTGTTGACAGCCGAGCAGAGCGCGGAACCCAGCACCAAGAGGGCGCCGGTGTTGAAGTGCAGCCCCTGCCCGTCGGCCATGGCGATGATGCCGATGCCGGCGAACGAGATCAACGTGCCGAGCCAGGCCATGCCCGAAAAGCGCTCGCCGAGCAGCGCCATGGCCATGATGGCGGTGAAGATAGGGCTGACGTTGATGATGAAGCCGGCGGCGCCCGCCGACACGGTCAGCTCACCGAAATTGAGCATCGCCGTGTAAAGCGCGACGAAGATGGCGCCGCCGAAGCCGAAGCGCCACAACTCGTCGACCTTGGGCAGCGCCGGGCGCTTGACGGCCAGGAAGATTGCCGCCGGCACGGCGGCGATGGCAAAACGAAGCGCGCCGAGCTCCAGCGGCTGGAAGGCCGCGAGGCCTGCACGGATCGCGGGGAAGGCGGAGGCCCAGCCGACCACTGTGAGCGCTACCGCGATGGCCGCCGTGGTGTCCATTCGCTGTGTCTGATTCAACGTACCGGCATAGGCGGTCATCGCTATATCCTCGTTGCTTGGCTCCATTGGGATAGAAGACCGCATCAACCGTCGATTGACAAACGACCAATTCGAGGGTCACCTGTGAGCATGGATCACAGCTCGAACCAGTTACTCCCGTTGGAGACCTTGCGCGCTTTCGATGCTGCGGCGCGAACGGGGAGCTTTTCGGCGGCGGCCGAGAGGCTGAACCTCACCCACGGCGCCATCAGCCGGCAGATCGCCAAGCTGGAGGACTGGCTGGGGCTGAAAGTGTTCGAGCGCAACGCGCGCGGCGTGACGCTGACCAATGAGGGCAACCGCCTGCATCTGAGAACCACCGAGGCCTTCGCGCTGATCTCGGTCAATTCCGACCGCTGGGTGGAGCCGCGCGGCACCGCGGTGGTGCGGCTGGCCTCGATCCCCTCGGTCAGCGGCCTGTGGCTGATGCCGCGCATGGCGGCGCTCGAGAACAGCCCGACCCGGCTGCGCATCGTGCTCGATGTCGACAACCGCCAGGCGGACCTCGCCGACGAAGGCATCGACCTTTCGGTGCGTTGCGGGCGCGGTCGCATTCCCGGTCGCGTCTCGGTGCAGCTGTTCGAGGAGCACATCTTCCCGATCGCTTCGCCGGAACTGGCGGAGGAAATAGGGCACGGCGACCCTGCCCGGCTGCTCAAGTTCCCGCTGATCAACGATTCCGACGCATCCGCCTGGCGCGCCTGGCTCGCGGCGCAGGATATCGACTACCGCCCTCGTCCGCAGGATCGACGCTTCGAAGATTACAATCTGGTGCTCGACGCTGCGGCGCACGGGTTGGGCATCGCGCTGGCGCGGCCGCCACTGACGCAGGCGCAACTCAAGACGGGCCGGATCGTCGCCGTCGATGACCGCACCGCGCTCAATCCGGTGTCCTACTGGCTCGACCGGCCCGTCGGCCGCCCGCGCGCCGCCGCGGCAGACCTTGCGCGGCGCATTGCGGCACAGGCAGGCCTTGCGACTGAAAAACTCGAAGCCTTCCTGCAGGACGACGCGTAGAGCCGGTCAGACCCGGTCAGCGAAGCAGCAACAGCGCGATGGTGGTGATCGTCGCCGAGAGCAGCGCCGTTAAGATCGACATCATCCACAGCGGCGGCTGGCTGGGTTGCGAAGATCGAGCGCTACCCGGTCGGGCGGCTGCGCCTCGTGGCCTGGGCGCGTTGGAATTGGCAGCAACCAGCACTGAAGAGGAAACCGCGATCGTGGACACAGGCAATGACGGTGCCGCCGCAGCCCTCGTCATGCTGTCGGCTATCGCCGTCTGAGGCGAGGTCGTGCCGCGCGAAGCCTTTTCGGCTTCCGCCGCCGGCCTGCCTGGCCGAACGCCCGCCGAGGCACGATCCGCTTCCGGTTCCATGACCGCCCTGTAGGCATCCTCGATCTGGTCGGAAGACAGGCGTTGAGTCGCGTGGGCGGGCGACCGAGGCAACGAGCCGTTGAAAGCCTGGGCGGCGAACTGGGCCGAAGTGGCGGCCGACGGCGCCGGCGGTTGGACAAGCGCCTTGACCAGCGCCGCGGTCGCCGGATCGGCCTTGGCCGTTGGCACCGGCTGCGGCGTGAGCGCCTCCTTCAGCAGCGATGTCAGGCGGGTGGAGGAAATGTCCATGCCGGTTCCCATCAACCATTATGCTGATCGAGCGATACTCCACGAGCATTGCGTCAAGCTTGACCTTGCCGGCGATTTGTGGCGATTGAATCTCATGAACCCAAGCGTCATTTCATGATGAACCGTTTTGAAGGCCCGGGCGGCAAGGAAGCCCGCATCCGCTATCTCGACGGCGACTTCCAGGTCACCAGCCCAGGCGCATTCGTGCGCTGTGCGGTGACGGGCGAGAGCATTCCGCTGGATGAGCTCAAATACTGGAGCGTCGCCCGGCAGGAGCCCTACGTGAACGCCACCGCCTCGCTGCGCCGCGAGATCGAGATGCACCCGGAGCTGCGCAGCCGAAAGTAGGTCTTCTCATCCCCGCAGCTTGCGCTGCCGCCAGGCATCCAGCGTCTCGTCGATGATGCGTTCTGGCGCATGGTCGAGCTCGAAGACGGCGTCGATCTCCAGCACGTCGAGCTGCTCCAGGAACTCTTGCGACGCGCCATGGCGCAGCCGGGCGGCGTCCTTGGCGGTGGTCGCCAGGCGAAGCCCATCGCGCTTGGCGGTCGCCGCCAATTCGGCAAGCTCGTCCTCGGCGTAGAAATGATGGTCGGGGAAGGATCTGGCGAGCACGACCTCGCCGCCAGCCTCGCTCAGCGTGCGGAAGAACTTATCGGGATGACCGATGCCGGCGAAAGCGAGAAAGCGCTTGCCGGCGAAGCGCTTGCGGGCGCGAGGCTCGGTATGCGCTTCGAAGATCGGCCGGCCGGCGCGCGCCGCCTGGCGCACCACCGCGTCGGCGGCCGTCCCCTCGCCCATCTTGAGCAGCGCGCTGGTGAAGACCAGTTGGTCGACGATGTTTGCTCTCAGCGGTCCGCCCGGGATGACGCGGCCGTTGCCGATGCCGTAGCGCGCGTCGACGACTACCAGCGCGAAATCGATATGGAGGCGTGCGCTCTGGAAGCCGTCGTCCATGATGAGGAAGTCGCAGCCGAGCTTTTCCTTCAGCAGCCTGGCGCCTGCGGCACGGTTCGGCGTCACCGCCACCGGCGCATGCTCGGCCAAAAGCAGCGGCTCGTCGCCGACGTGTTTGGCGGCGTCGTGATGCGCATCGACGATGTGCGGCTCACCGAAGGAGCCGCCGTGACCGCGCGACAGGAAGCCGGGATTGAGCCGCATACGCTTGGCTTGCCTGGCGAGCGCGATCGCGACCGGCGTCTTACCGGTGCCGCCGACGGTGAAGTTGCCAACGCACAGCACCGGCGCCTCGACCTTTTCGCGCGGTGCCCGCCGCATGCGGCGGCCGGCGACGAGCGCATAGACCGCCGACAGCGGCGACAGCGCCAGAACGCGCCAGTCCGGTTTTTCCCACCAGAAGGGCGGTGCTTCGGAGGTCACGCTACCTCCCGTCTGCGCCCTTCAGGCGCGACTTGACGATCAGCGGCTGGATGTAGGGCTCCAGCGACTTCAGCGTGCGTGCCAGCGCGCCGCGCATCTCGTCGACGGTGGCCGCTCCCGCCGCCATCATCTCATGGCGCGCCACCTCGTTGGTCAGCAGGAAATTGACGGCGCCGGCCAGCATGTCGCGGTCGCGCACCAGCTTGGCGCCGCCGCTGTCGAGCAGGCGCTGATAGGCCTCGCGGAAGTTCTGCACGTTGCGGCCGGCGAGCACCGCCGTCTCCAGCATCGCCGGCTCGAGCGGGTTCTGGCCGCCCTCGGAGGTCAGCGAGCGGCCGACGAAGGCGATTTCCGTCAGCCGCAGGTAGAGACCCATCTCGCCGATCGTGTCGCCAAGCAGAATGTCGGTGTCGGCCGTAATCCTGTCGCCCCTGCTGCGGCGGGCGAGCTTCAGGCCCATGGCGGAAATCTGCGCGGAAAGCGCTTCGGCGCGATCGGGGTGGCGCGGCACGATGATGGTGAGCAAGCCGTGGTGGCGCCGGTGCAGGGTCGCATGCACCTCAGCCGCCACCACCTCCTCGCCGTCATGGGTCGAGATCGCCGCCCAGGTCGGCCGTTCGCCGATCTGCCGCTTCAGCGAGGCCAGCGCGCGCTCGTCGACCGGCGGCGGCGCGGTATCGACCTTGAGGTTTCCAGACACCGTCACCGGCCGGGCGCCGAGCGTGCGGAAGCGCTCGCCATCCACATCCGACTGGGCAACAACATGGGCAAGGTTCTCGAACAGCGCCTCGGCGATGTTGGCGCGCTTCTTCCACGACGAGAAGGAGCGGTCGGACAGCCTGCCGTTGACCAGCACCTGCGGCACGCGGCGGGCGCCGAGCTCCAGCATGGTCATCGGCCAGATCTCCGATTCGGCGATGATCGCGAGGTCCGGCCGCCAATGGTCGAGGAAGCGGCTGACGGCGGGCTTCAGGTCAAGCGGCACGTATTGATGGATGATGCGGTCACCCAACCGCTCGTCGGCGACCTGCGCGGAGGTGACCGTGCCGGTGGTGAGCACGATGTTGACGCCATAGTCGAGGATGCTCTTGACCAGCGGCACGACGGCGATCGTCTCGCCGACGCTGGCCGCATGGATCCAGATCACCGGTCCTTCCGGACGCGGGCGGCCGGCGACACCGTAGCGCTCGCGCCGGCGCACGCGATCTTCCTTGCCCCTGGAGGTGCGCCAGGCGACATAGGGGCCGATCAGCGGATAGGCGGCGGCGCCCGCGTAGCGGTAGGCCGACAGCATGGCGCGCGCCCAGCGCTCGCTCATTTCGAACCGTCCACGAGGCGATAGGCCTCGTCAGTTGCGGCGTTGATCGCGTCGGTGACTTCCTGGCGCTTGCGTTCCATCTCGGCGTCGTCGGCATCGGCCGGCACGAATACCGGCGGCCCGACGATAACCGCTGAGCGGCCGAAAGGCAGGTTTATGGTGGTTTTATCCCAGCTTTTTTCAAGCACCTTGCGGCGGCTGGTGGCGATCGCCGAAGGCAGGATCGGCCGGCCGGACAGCCGCGCCAGAAGCACGACGCCCATCCCGGCGTCGCGCGGCGTGCCGTGCGGAATGTCGGCGATCATGGCCACGTTCTTATCGGCGGCGAGCGATTTCTTCAGGGCAATCAATGCCTTGGCGCCACCCTTGTCGAGATGCCTCGTACCGTCGCGGCCACCGGAGCCGCGCACTGCCTCAATGCCAAACTTCTCAAGCATCAACGCGTTGAGCTCGGCATCCGCGCTGCGCGAGACCATGGCGACCAGCTTCCGGCCTTTCGGGTAATAGGCGGGCGTCAGCAGGTGCTGGCCGTGCCAGAGCGCGATGATACCGGGCTCCAGATGCGCGTAGGCACCGCCGGCGACCTGAGTCGACCCCTTGACCAGCGGGCTGGTCAGGCGAACCAGACGGACAAAATTGGCGAACAGGCCGGCGATGAAGCTTTTGACGAACCGCGACTGCGCCAGCGGCTCGCGAATCCTGCGCCAGAGCGTCTTGCCGCCACGCCTGACCGTATGGGCGGGCTGCCCCTTCACCGCTTCATGCTCCAACGGTGTCAACCGGCGGCCTTCACGTCTGGGTCGAGCAGCCGGTGCAGGTGAACGACGAAATAGCGCATATGGGCATTGTCGACGCTGGCCTGCGCCTTGGCTTTCCAGGCCGAGTGCGCGGACTGGTAGTCGGGATAGATGCCGACGATGTCGAGTCCGTCGAGGTCGCGGAATTCGGTTCCGCCGAGCTTCTTCAACTCGCCACCAAATACCAGGTGCAAAAGCTGCTTCTTTCCGTCTTCCACGGCCATGTCGGTCCTTCACATATCGTGAGTTTGCAAAGGTCTAGACCAAAGCCGCCGACTTTGGAACCTTTGATGATGGTTCAACTTTCCAGCCCGGCGATGACGCCGGCAAGCACGTCGAGCAGCTCGCCGCTGCCGGCGGCCAGCGCGCCGTGGTGGATCACCGCGCCGGCATAGCGCGGCGGCCGGCCTTGTCTGTCGAGCAAGGCGCCGCCCGCCTCGCGCAGGATGAGGTCGGCGGCGGCGATGTCCCAGTCATGCGCGTTGGGCTTGACGAAGGTGGCGTCGAGCTTGCCGGCGGCGATCATCGCCAGCCGGTAGGCGAGCGATGGAATATAGGGCATGCGGTGCAACCGGCCCTGCCACGCCTCCGGCAGCAGGTCGACCAGCGGCTTCGGGCCGCCGATATCCACATTGTCCGCCAGCGCGCGCACGCGAATCCGCTCGCCGTTGAGGAAGGCGCCTTCGCCAGGCAGCGCCCAGTAGGTCTCATGCTTGGCCGGGCATTCGAGGACGCCGGCAAGCGTCACCCCGTTTTCCACCACCGCGACGCTGACGCACCAGGAGTGCAGGCCATCGAGAAAACCACGCGTGCCGTCGATCGGGTCGACGACGAAGGTGCGGTGCGCGGCAAGCCTGGCGTGGTCGTCGGCGGTTTCCTCCGACAGCCAGCCGTAACCCGGCCGCGCCCTGAGCAAGGTCTGGCGAAGATAGGCGTCGGCCGCGTGGTCGGCCTCGCTGACCGGCGAAGTGCCACCCTTCATCCAGACTTGCGGGTTATTGCCGAAATAGCGCATGGCGATCGCACCCGCCTCGCGGGCGGCGTCGCGCAGCAGAGCGAGGTCCTCGCGGGCCCCGGCCAGGACGGTCGGATCAGGCGCCGGCAAGGGTCATGCCTTCGATGAGCAGCGTCGGCGCCGCGGTGCCGAAATTGCGGTCGAGGTCGCTCGCCGGCACCATATTGAGGAACATGGTCTTCAGATTGGAGGCAATTGTCACCTCGGCGACCGGATAGGTGAGCTCGCCATTCTCGATCCAAAATCCGGAGGCGCCGCGGCTGTATTCGCCTGTCACCATGTCGACGCCCTGGCCAAAGACTTCAGTGACATAGAAGCCGCGCTTCAGCGACTTGATGAGGTCTTCCGGCGTCCGCTCGCCCGGCTCGATGGCGAGATTGGTCGAGGACGGCGAGACCGAGGAGCCGCTGCGCGAGCCGCGCCCGTTGGTGACAAGGCCGAGCTCACGCGCGGCCGAGGTCGACAGGAACCAGTGGTTGAGCACGCCCTTGTCCACCATCAGCAGTTTCTCGCCCTCGACGCCTTCGCCGTCAAAGGGGCGCGAGGCCTGGCCGCGGCGCCTCAGCGGCTCGTCGGTGACGGTGATCGCCGCCGCGGCGACCTGCTTGCCCATCATCTCGCGCAGGAAACTGGTCTTGCGCGCCACCGCGGCGCCATTGATGGCGCCGGCGAGATGGCCGGCGATGCCGCGCGCGACGCGCGGATCGAACACGACGTCGACCGGTCCGGTCGCCGCCTTGCGAGCGCCGAGGCGGCGCACGGCGCGCTCGCCGGCCTTGCGGCCGATCTCTTCGGGCGCATCGAGATCGGCGAAATGCTGGCGCGACGAGAACTCATAGTCGCGCTCCATGCCGGTGCCCTCGCCGGCAATGACACTGGTCGAGCGTGAGAAGCGCGAGGCGACATACTGGCCGACGAAACCGTGCGAGGTGGCAAGCACCAGGCCGCCCAGCCCGGCGCTGGCGCCGCTGCCGGCCGAGTTGGTGACGCCCTTGACGGCGAGTGCGGCCGCTTCCGCCGCAAGTGCCGCCTCCTTCAACGCATCAGCCGAGACCTCGGTGGCGTCGAACAGGTCGAGATCGCGCGGCTTGCCGGCCAAAAGGGCCGGATCGGCAAGGCCCTGATAGGGATCCTCGGGCGATACCCTGGCCATGGCGACGGCGCGTTCAGCCAGCGCCTTTGGGTCCGAGGCCGCGGTCGCCGAAACGCTCGCCACCCGCTGACCCACGAAGACGCGCAGCGAGACATCCTCGCTCTCCGACGATTCGGTGCCCTCGACCTTGCCCAGCCGCACCGAAACGCCCGCCGAGCGACCACGCACCGCGACAGCGTCGGCGGCATCGGCGCCGGCGCGCCTTGCAGCCTCGACCAGGGCCGCGACGCGGTCGGTCAGTTTTGCTGCGTCGAGCTTGTCGGTCATGCACTTGATCCTGTTTCTTCGCCGTGGTTGGGAAGCTGCCGCACCATCTATTGTTCCCCTGCCGCTTGTGCAATGGCGGAAGGACAATCAGAGTGCCGCGACCAAATCGCACCCGAACCGGCCGAAACCATCGCCCAATGCATCGCCAAACTGCCAGGAGCCTTCGCCATGACGCCTTTCCATCTCGCCTTTCCGGTGCGTGATCTCGATGAAACCCGCGCTTTCTATGGCGAGGTGCTGGGCTGCGCCATCGGTCGCTCCTCGGCGAGCTGGGTGGATTTCGATCTCTTCGGCCACCAAATGTCGGCGCATTTGCGGCCGCAGGCATCAGTGGCGGCGCACGAGGGCAAGGTCGACGGTGTCGCGGTGCCGATTCCGCATTTCGGCGCGGTGCTGCTGATGGACGAATGGGAGCGGCTGGCAGCCAGGCTGGAAGCGCGATCCGACATAGACTGGCTGGAGCGCCCGATGGTGCGCTTCAAGGGCGAGCCCGGCGAGCAAGCGACGCTGTTCATCCGCGACCCCTCCGGCAATGCCCTGGAATTCAAGGGCTTCCGTTCGCTGGAGCAGATCTTCGCGCATTGAGCCGATCGGGCCACGCCACAAGCTGAGCCGCGCTGCTACTTCGCGTCCGTCTCGTATTGGCCGGCGATGAAGATTTCGAGGAAGCGCCGCCCGTCGCGGCGCGAAGCCTCCTGGCCGGCGTCGTAATTGGCCATCGCCGTTTGCCTTTGGCTGAAAATGTCGTAGGCGCGGCGGGCGAGCGGCATGGCGGCTTCATAGCCGCTGGTCTTGGTGACAATCATGCGAACCGTCGTGGCCAGGACATATTCGGTCACCTGCGGATCGTCCCGCGCGACGTCCGCCGCGGCGGTGGCGGCTTGCAGCAGATCGCGCACCGCGAGCCCGTCGGGGGCACCGTCGCCGCGCGCCAGCACCGCGATCGCGACATAGAAGCGCGACAGCGCCGCGTTGACCGCATCGCCCGACAGGGCCGCATCCGCCTCGCTCTTCCTGAAGGTCTCCTCGGCGCGCCGGTAGTCGCCGCTGGTGAAGGCAAGTCCGGCTTGCTGCGACAGCAGCGCAAAGCGCTGTTCCGGTGTCGCCGCGAAATCGCTGGCTATGTCGATGGCGGCCGCGGCCGCCTTCCGGTCGCCGGTCGCCACGGCTGCAGCGGCGAGACGGCTGAAGACGCTCCAGGTCAAACGCCGCCAGCCAGCGTCGGTCAGCGCGAGATCGCGCAGCTTCGGCTTCGACTGGCCATCCCAAGGCGAGGCGACGAGCAGATCGGCGGCGCGGCGCAGCGCCGTCACAGCCAGAGTATTGCGCCCCTCGAAAGCATAGGCGGTGCCGGAGATCGACTGGCAGTGGGCGTTCTGGAAATCGACATCATCCCCGGCAAGACCGGTATCGCCCGGCAGCATGGCCCGCGATGCGAGGGTCAGAGCGAGTTCGGTATTGCCGACAGCCAGCGCCTGGTCGGCCTTCCCGGCAAGATCGAGCGCCAGTTCGGCAGCCGACGGCAGAGCCTGCCCGGCATCGGCGCCGGTGGCGCTCTTCGCCCACGACCGGGCTTGGTCCTCCAGTTGCTTGCGCTGCGCCTCGCCGAAGCGCTCGCCCATCCACAGCGCGGTGATGGTCACGGTCTCGATCGCTTCCTTGTAACGGCCGAGATCGGCCAGCGCATAGGCGCGCGACACCAGCAGCGAATTCTTCATGTCTGCGTCGGGCTGCTGCGCGCCGAGCAGCAGCGACAGGCCTTCGTCCGCCAGTTGCAGCGCAAACGCCGGGTTGCCGTCGAAGCGGGTGGTGTCGGCATACATGGCGTAGATGATCGCAAAGTCGGGCGTGAGCTCGCCCCTGCGGCGGGCGTCGCGCAGCGCCTCGCTGAACATGCCGCGCACTTCGGAGTAGCTGTCGTTCTTGCGGTAGGCCTCGGCGGCCTTCTCGGCCAGGGCGAACGGATCGACGCGCTCTGCCAAGGCGATATTTGCCTGGAGAGACAGCAGCGACGCCGCGAAGAAACGCAGAACCGTCTTCAATAGCCGCCCTCCCCGACAAGGACGAAGGGCGCCCAGGCGGACGGGTGCGCAAGCGAGGGATCATCCTTGTCCTGCATGATGTCGAGCATGGCGAGGCGGAGCGCCTCGGCTCGGCGGAGCCTTGAGCCGCTGCCCAGCGCCGCAAGCGTCAGCGTGGTCAGACGTGCGGCGGCATCGTCGCGGACCGGCCAGTGGGAGACAAGGATCGCCCGCGCGCCGGCGTAGAGGAAGGCGCGCGCCAGGCCGGACAGGCCCTCGGCATCCGGCCGGCCGTCACCGCCGGCGGTGTTGCAGGCCGAGAGGATGACCCATTGCGCCGACAGCTTGAGCTCCGCCACTTCGGAGGCGGTCAGCAGGCCGTCATCGCGCGCGGTGGCGACTTGCGGCGGGGTCAGCACCAGGGCTGGCTCGGCCAGACCGCGCAGGTCGCCGGAGAGCAGGCCATGAGTGGCGAAAGCCAGGACGTCCGTCGTCGACAGGTCCGTCTGCTTGACGATGGTTTCGCTCGCCCTCGCGCCGACAAAGAGGTCCGTTTCCGGCGCGCCGAGAATGGCGGCTAGCTTGCGCAACTCCGGGCCGGTCTCAGGCAGCGGCGGCAGGTCGCGCACTGCGTCGACATTGGCGAGGCTGCCGCGAAAGAAACTTGCGGGAGGGGCGGAAGCGACCTCGACCGTCTCGCCGCCCAGCAGAGGCGCGCCGAAGCCGCGAAAGGCGATGCGCTTTTTGCCGCCACGCGGCGGCGGGTATCTGCGGATGACGGCCAGGCTGTCGACGGACGGCAAGGTGGTGAAGGCATAGTGCCTCGCCAGCCAGTCGGTCCGGCGCAGCGCCTCCGGGTCAGTGTCTTCACCGGTGGGAGCCGAGGCGACGAGTACCGACAGAGGAAGGCCGGCCAGCGGACCGTCACTGACGACGAAGACGTGGCGCGCGGCCTTAAGCGCCGGCTCGACCGGCCGGACCAGCTCGCCATAGAGGATGCTGGCCGTCGTGCGATCGAAGGGCGCGACGCGCGGCTTGTCCATGCCGGGGACCAGTGTCCTGGCGCCGCGCGCGGCCGCCGCCGGATCGAGCTCGGCCCGCAACCTGGCGATGTCGCCGCCAAGGATCTCCGCACCATAGCTGGTTTCGGTCCAGGCGGTGTCATGCTTGCCGATCGCCCAGACGAAGATGTGATCCTGCCCGGCAAGCATCAGCAGCAGGCCCTCGTCCTCATCGAGCAGGGCCTGCACGTCGGCCACCGACAGCGGTTTGGGATGGGCAAGGTCGGCATAGCGCGGGAAGGACTGCGCCAGCTTGGCGTCGACGCCAACCAGTTCGGCGCGCAGCGAATCGATCTCGCCGCGAAGGCGCACCAGCGCGTCCGCTCCGCTCGAGCCGGCAGACGTCGCCTGCCCCAACGCCTTTTCCTTCTCGGCGACCATGGAAACGATATCCTGGCGTTGGCGCACCATGCCCGCCAGCTCCGGCGAGCCGGCAGCGGCGCGCAGGCCAAGCTGCTGCAACGCGTTGCCAGCTGAGGACAGCAGCGCCCATTGCGCGGCCTCGAACGCATCCTCAAGGTGGCGGTCGGCCGCCGGCGCGACTGCCGGGGCGCCGACAGACGCCAGCCCGGCCACCAGAAGACAGATGCGCGCCAGGCGCCAAGGCGCCCGCGGCGATTTCAATTCAGCCAGCCCCAATGACAACCCCTGCCCGCCGATCGCCACGCCGGAATACGCGGCGATCGCGCCATCATTGTGATGGGGAGGATTGGATGCAAGGGGGCGGAGCGTTGGCCTCTATCAGGCGCTGAAGCGATCGGCGGCAAAAGGACCCAGCCGAGAGGCATCCACCGTGCCGCCGATCAGTGCCGCAACCAAACGTGCCGTGATCGGCGCCAAGGTTAGGCCGAGATGACCGTGGCCGAAGGCGTGGATCACCCTGGAACTGCCGCGCGAACGGCCGATGATCGGCCGGGAATCGGGCAGCGATGGACGGAACCCCAGCCATTCGGACGAGCTTTGGCCAAGGTTGGGGAAGAACTGCCTGACGCCGCGATCGAGCAGCGCCAGCCGGCGCGGATTTGGCGGCGCGGCAAGCCCGCCGAGCTCGACCGTGCCGGCGACCCGCAGCCGGCCAGCCATCGGCGTCATGTAGAAACCGAGATCGACAGGACAGACCGGGCGATTGAGCGGGGGAACATCTGTCGGGAATTCGAGATGGTAGCCACGCTCGGTGTCGAGAGGGATTTTGTCGCCGGCCTGCGCTGCCAGGGCCCGTGACCGCGCGCCGGCGGCGATCACCACCGCGCCCGCCTTGATATCCATATCGGGACCGCTCAGCCTGACACTGCTCCCCTCGATTTGCAGCCCGGTCACCTCAGCCTTGACCAGCAACGTCCCGCACACGGTTGCGGCATCGAGCAGCCGCTGCATCAGCGTCCCGGGATCGGTGACGTTCATCGAGTCCGGGAAATAGAGGCCGCGCGCTCCCGTCGCCGGAAGGCCGGGCTCCAGCGCGGCCACCTCTTCCGCATCCAGCACCTGCTGGTGAACGCCAAACCCGGCGCGCAGCGCCCTGCCCCCGGCACCAGCGGCGAAATCGCTTTCGCGTCGATAGAGATAGAGGCAGCCTTTGCGGCGTAAGAGGTCCTGCAGGCCCGCCTCCTGCACCATCTCCTCCCAGGCCGGCAAGGCTTCCGCCAGCAACCCGGCGAGCGCCACTGCATTGGCGCGGGTGGCCGCCGGAAGCGATTGCCTGACAAAGCGCACCAGCCATGGCGCCAACTGGAAAAGTGCTGCCCAGCGCATCGAAAACGGACTGTCCGGATCGAGCAGCAGTTTCGGCAAAGCGCACAGGACGGCCGGATTGCCAACCGGCATGCAGGCGTATTCGGCGAGCGTTCCGGCATTGCCGAACGAGGCGCCCGAGCCCGGCTCGTTGGGATCGATCAGCAGAACCTCACGGCCTTCGCCAGCAAGCCGCAACGCTGTCGCCAGCCCGACGACACCGGCGCCAATGATGGCGATCTCGACTGTCCTGGACGCTGCCACCGATGACCTACACAAAACCCGGCAGTTGCAGATGACCGGCCGCGAGCAACTCGGCCATCGTGCTGAGCGCCGTGCGCAGATCCTCCTGCGAACGTGCCGCGCCGACATTGATGCGCACGCCGTGCTGGACCGGTTCGCGGCCGACCGCGAAGGCATCGCCGGGCAGCACGGCAACGCCGCGTTCCAGGCAAGTGCGGGCAAAGCCCGCGCCGTGCCAGGGTTCAGACAGGCGCAGCCAGGCATGGGTCGACGTCGGATGCGCCTGGATATCGAAGCGGCCGAGGATTTCGCTGAGGATGGCCTGGCGCTGGCGCAGCTCCTGTTTCTGGATCTCGATGATGCGGGCGGCCGAGCCTTCCTCGATCAGCCTTGCGCCGATCAGCGCCGTCAGCGGGCTGATGCTCCAGCAGTTGATGCGCAGCGCCGCCGCGACCTGGCCAGCGATGGGGCGCGGGGCGATGACGAAGCCCAGGCGCAGGCCTGGCGCCAGGCATTTCGACAGCGCGCCGAGATGGATCGTCAGCTCCGGCTCGAGACTGGCGAAGGATGGCGGCGGATCGTCGGCAAGCGGCCGATAGACGTCGTCCTCGATGATCAGCACGTTGTGGCGCCTGGCGACCGCGGCGAGATCGCGCCGGCGTTCCTCGCTCAGCGTGATCGTCGTCGGATTGTGCAGCGTCGGCACCAGGAAGACGGCGCGCGGGCGCAGTTGCGCGCAGGCGGCGTCGAAAGCGTCGGGACGCATGCCGCCGCGGTCCATGGCGATGCCCCTGAGGTCCAGCCCGTGCACGCGGCACAGCGCATTGATGCCCTGGTAGGTCACCTCGTCGGCCAACACCACCTCGCCTTGCCGGGTGACGGCGCCGAGCAGGCAGTCCAGGCCATGCTGGGCCCCGGCAGCCAGCACGACGCGGCCGGGGTCGCCATCGCCGGCAACGGATTTGAACCAGTCGGCCACCGCCACTCGCGCCCAGAGCGGTCCTTCCGGCGGATGGTAATCCTGCAGCGCGGTGTAGTGTCGGTCCTTGGACAGGCGCGGCAAGAGTGCTGCTACCGCATCGAGATAGGCCGATGTGGCGGGCCGATTTACGGAAAGGTCGATGATGCCGCTCTGGTCGCTCGGCGCCGACACGAAGCCCGGTTTTTCGCCGGCGTCACGGGCGGCGACCGTCGTGCCGCGCCCGGGCCGCGCTTCGAGCAGCCCCTGCTCCTGAAGGGTCGACAAGGCCCGCGTGACGGTCGTGACATTGATGCCCAGCGCCCGCGCGATCTCGCGCTGCGGCGGCAACCGGTCACCGACAGCGAGCGTGCCGGCGGCGATGCGTTCGGCGATCGCATCGGCAAGACGGCGGTAGACCGGACTTTCGTCGTCGGCGAGGCGAAGATCTTGGAGCATACGGGATTCGACTACGGCTGATGTCTCACTGTTGGCGCATCTAGCATAAGACAATACTCCGTACAATAGAGCTTGTCTGACGCACAATCGCAAGACGCCCTGCCAGAAATCTCACACAATTCGTTAATAATCGGCTTGACGGACAAAGTTGTCTGCATCTATGGTCGATTTCAGGTTAGTTGTGTGACCATACAAGTCGCACGACCTGCCGGGCAGCAGGCCGGTTTCCGGGAGGACGAGGCATGGATCGCAAGCCGCATCTCAGCCGCATCAAGGATTGCGGACTATGAGCGCCCGCCAGGCCGCATTGCCGGCCGTGGCGGCCACGATCGCGCCCGCCACGCAAGCAGATCCCGTCGGCAAGGGTTTCGTCGAATTCGCCGATGTCGAAAAATCCTACGACGGACGGGCCTTCGCTGTGACGCGGATGAACCTCACCGTTGCGCGCGGCGAATTCCTGACGCTGCTTGGTCCTTCCGGCTCCGGCAAGACAACGACACTCAACATGCTTGCCGGCTTCGAGCGGCCGACGCATGGCACGATCACGCTTGAAGGCCAGCCGGTCGACCGCTTGCCGCCCTATCAGCGCAACATCGGCATGGTGTTCCAGAACTACGCGCTGTTCCCGCATATGACGGTCGAGGAGAACGTCGGCTTCCCGCTCTCGGTCCGGCAGGTCGGCAAGGCCGATATCGCGTCCAGGGTAGCGAGCGCACTCGACATGGTGCGGCTCAGGCAATTTGGCGACCGCAGGCCGACCCAGCTTTCCGGCGGCCAGCAGCAGCGCGTGGCGCTTGCCCGCGCCCTGGTGTTCAAGCCGAGCCTGGTGCTCATGGACGAGCCGCTCGGCGCGCTCGACAAGAAGCTGCGCGAACACATGCAGCTCGAGATCAAACAAATCCACACCATGCTCGGCGTCACCATTGTCTACGTCACGCATGACCAGAGCGAGGCACTGACGATGTCGGACCGCGTCGCTGTCTTCAACAATGGCGGCATCGTCCAGCTCGGTTCGCCCGACGATCTCTACAACGCGCCGCAGAGCTCTTTCGTGGCGAGCTTCATCGGCGAGAACAACACGCTCGAAGGCGTGGTCGATCGCGTCTCCGGCGCAGAATGCCGTGTCAGGCTGAATGGCGGCGGCGAGCTTACCGCGCTCGCCATCGGCGTCGCGCAGGGCGCTCCCTGCCACGTCGCCATCCGCCCGGAGCGGCTGACCCTGACGCCGACGGCGGCCGGCGGCAATGCCCTGCCCGCCACTGTGGACGGGCGTATCTATCTCGGCGACCACCTGCGCCTTTTGGCCAAGCTCGCCAGTGACCAGGTGCTGACCGTCAAGGTCGGCCCCGAATCGACGATGGCAAACGGCGAGACCGTGACGGTCTCCTGCGCGTCCAATGATTGCCGCGCCTTTCCGGCCGATGCCGGATCGGGCGGTGCCATTCCAAAACAGGGGAAAACGAAATGACACTCATGAGGAAGACTCTTCTCGCGCTCGCGGCCGCCACGGCCTCGATGACCATCGCCGGCGCCGCCTTCGCCGACGAGCTGTCGATCATGGCGAGCGGCGGCGCCTGGCAGGACGCGCAACGCAAGGCCTGGTTCGAACCTTTCAGCAAGGAGACAGGCGCCAAGATCCTCGAGCAGGAGTATCTCGGCGATCTCGGCAAGGTCAAAGCGATGGTCGAGACCGGCAACGTGCCGATCGACCTGGTGACGGTCGAGACGGCGACCGTGCTGCAGGGTTGCGACGCCGGTATCCTCGAACGCCTCGACTATTCCAAGATCGGGCCGCGCGACAAGTTCATCGAAGGCTCGGCGCTCGATTGCGGTGTCGGTCTCGACGCTTACGGCGACATCCTCGCCTACGATCCGACCGTGCTGAAAGAAGCGCCAACCTCGGTTCTCGACCTGTTCGACACGACCAAATTCCCCGGCAAGCGCGCCATGCGCAAGTTCCCGGCGCAGAACCTCGAATGGGCGCTGATGGCAGACGGCGTGGCGCCGGCAGACGTCTACAAGGTGCTGGCCACGCCGGAGGGCGTCGACCGTGCCTTCAAGAAGCTCGACACGATCAAGAAGGACATCGTCTGGTGGGATGCCGGCGCGCAGCCGGCGCAGCTTCTGGCTTCCCAGGAAGTGGTGATGACCACCGCCTGGAACGGCCGCATCCAGAACGCCATCGACAACGACAAGAAGCCATTCAAGATCGTCTGGAACAACCAGATCCTCGAATACGACATGATCTCCATTCCAAAGGGCGCCAGGAATCCGGAGCTGGCCTACAAATACCTCGCCTATATCAGCCAGCCGGAAAACAACGCCAAGCTCGCCAGCTACATCACCTATGGGCCGGTGCGCACCGACGCGGCGTCCTTCGTCGCTCCCGACGCGCTGCCGAAACTGCCGAACGCTCCGGATCACTTGAGCGGCGCCTATCTGGTTGCCGACACCGAGTTCTGGGGCGACTATGGCGAGGACCTCGTCAAGCGCTTCAACGCCTGGCTTGCGCAGTAGGCGAGAGATGTCGGCGCTCCAGCCCAGCGAACTCGACCGGCCCGCGCTGGCCCGCGGCCGGGCAGCCGCCGACGCCGACCTGAAATCGGTGTCGGCGGCGCTCCGGCGCGCCGAATTCGGCGACCGGCTGCGCACGCTGCTGCTGGCGGCGCCTTTGCTCATTCTCCTGGCGCTGAGCTTCGGCATCCCAATCGTGCTCCTGCTGTCGCGCGCCGTCTATGATCCGACAATCGCAGATGCTTTGCCCAAGACGACCGTGGCCCTGGGCGGCTGGAACGGCCAGGGCCTGCCGGGTGACGATGCCTTCGCGGCGCTCGCGGCGGACCTCAAGGACAATCAGGCCAAGGGCACGGCCTATGAGCTGGCAAAAAGCCTCAACGCCCGCCTGCCCGGCGCGCGCAGCCAGGTGCTGAAGACGGCGCGCAAGCTCGAAAGCGCCGACGGCCAGGCCGCGCTCGACGCCGTGAAATCGCTGCCGTTCTGGTCAGCGCCGTCGACCTGGCCGACGATCCGGAACGGCACTCACAGCCTCACCTCGTTCTATCTGCTCAGCGCCCTCGACCTGCGCTGGAATGCCGATGGCAGCATCGAGCGGGTGCCGCCGGAGCAGGCGATTTTCGTGCAGGTGTTCCTGCGCACCTTCTTCGTCGCCGCCGCGGTGACGCTGGCCACGCTGCTGCTGGGGTTTCCGCTGGCCTATCTCATCGCCAGCGTACCGAAGGGGCTGGCGGCCATCCTGATCGTTGCGGTGCTTTTGCCGTTCTGGACTTCGATCCTGGTGCGCACAGCCGCGTGGACGGTCCTTTTGCAGAAATTCGGGCTGGTCAATGACTTCCTGCTCTTTATCGGCGTCGCAAGCGAACGGCTCGACCTGATGTACAGCCGTATCGGCCTGATCATAGCCATGACCCATATCCAGCTGCCGTTCACGCTACTGCCGATCTACAGCGTCATGCGCACGATCCCGCCCTCGCAGATGAAGGCCGCCTATTCGCTCGGCGCCAAGCCCTTCACTGCCTTCCGCCGCGTCTACATTCCGCAGGTGTTTCCGGGCGTCATGGCCGGCTGCCTGCTCACCTTCATCTTGTGCCTGGGCTACTACATCACGCCGGCGCTGATCGGCGGCGCCAGCGACCAGCTGATCAGCAATTTCATCGCCAACTACGTCAATGTCGAATTGAACTGGGAGATGGCGGCGGCGCTGAGCTTCATCCTGCTCGTCTTCACGCTGGCGCTGTTCGGCATCTTCGCCCGCATCCTCGGCCTCGACCGCCTAAAGCTGGTGTAGCCCATGCTGTTGTCTCCCTACCCCACAACCGGCGAACGCATCCGCATCACCCTGCTGTGGATCTGGTGCGGGCTCGTCATCCTGTTCCTGCTGGTGCCGATCCTCATTCCGGTGCCGCTCTCCTTCAACAGCGGCGCCTTCTTCATCTTCCCGCTGGAAGGCATCTCGACGCGCTGGTACGAGGTGGTGCTCGGCACCCAGCGCTGGCAGTCGGCGATCGGCAACAGCCTGATCGTCGCCTTCGGCACGACGCTGATCGCAACCACGCTCGGCACGCTGACGGCAATCGCGCTCTCGGACGAGAAATTCCCGGGGCGCCGCATCGTCATGCCGCTGCTTCTGTCGCCACTGATCGTGCCGGTGGTGATCACCGCCGTCGGCTCGTACCTGTTCTATGCGCGCATCGGCCTTGCCAGCACCTATGCCGGCATTATTCTCGCGCATACCGCGCTCGCCAGTCCCTTTGTCGTAGTGACGGTGGGCGCGAGCCTTACTGGCTTCGACCGCAATCTGATGCGCGCCGCGGCGATCTCGGGCGCTAAGCCGCTGACTTCGTTCTTCCGGGTGATGTTGCCGCTGATCCTGCCCGGCGTGCTCTCTGGCGCGGCCTTCGCCTTCGTCACTTCCTTCGACGAGGTCGTGGTCGTGCAGTTCCTGGCCAGCGCCGGCCAGCGCACCATGCCGCTCGAAATGTTCATCGGCCTTCGCGAAAAGCTCAGCCCGGCGATCACCGCCGCCGCGACGCTGATGATGGCGCTGTCGATCGTGCTTCTGGTGGTGGCCAATCTTTTGGCGCGGCGCGGTCAGAAACGGCCGGGCACCGCACCCTAGATCGGTGCCCCGGCCACCGGGGTCCAAATCACATCGTCGATCCTGGTCGCCCCGGTCGCCAGCATAGCCAGCCGGTCGAAGCCGAGCGCCGAGCCGCTCGCCTGCGGCATGCTGGCCAGCGCCGCCAGGAAATCCTCGTCGATCGGGTAACGCTCCTGGTAGATGCGCTCCTTCTCGTCCATCTCGGCGGCGAAGCGGCGGCGCTGTTCCGCCGGATCGGTGAGTTCACCAAAAGCGTTGGCGAGCTCGACGCCGCAGCAATAGAGCTCGAAGCGCTCGGCGACGCGGGGATCCTCGGCGCTCGGCCTGGCAAGCGCGGCTTCCGAGACCGGGTAGCCATAGAGGATGGTGGCGCGCCCCTGCCCGAGCGCCGGCTCGACCTTCTCGACCATCACCCGGCTGAACAGGTCGGCCCAGCTGTCGTCAGGGGCGGTGCGTATGCCTGCCCTGACCAGGGCTGCGTGAAGGGCGGCGCGATCGGTGCCGCCATCGGTTGCCAACGTCGCGAGAAGATCGATGCCGGCATGGCGCATGAAGGCCTCGGTGACGCTCAGCCGCTCCGGCTCGGCGAACGGGTCGGCCTCGCGGCCGCGAAAGCGGAAGGTCCTGGCACCCGCCTTCTCCGCCGCCAGCGCCAGGAATTCGGCGCAGTCGCGCATCAGGCTCTCATAGGTTTCGCCGACCCGGTACCATTCGAGCATGGTGAATTCCGGATGATGCAACGGGCCGCGCTCGCGGTTGCGCCAGACCGGGCCAAGGCTGAAGATGCGCCGTTCGCCGGCGGCCAGCAGCTTTTTGCAGGCGAATTCCGGCGAGGTGTGGAGATAGAGCGGCTGGCGCGCGCCGTCCGTCCCGATCGCCTCGGTGGCGAATGCCGCAAGATGCGCCTCGTTGCCAGGCGAAACCTGCAGCGCCGAGGTCGTCACCTCGATGAAATCGCGCTCGCCGAACCAGCCGCGCAGCGCCGCAGTGATGGCGTTGCGGGCGATCAGCCGCGGCCGGCGATCGGCATGGACATCGGGCGTCCACCAGGGGGAAGCGCCGGTCATGGGCGGGAAAATCGCCGGGAAGGCTGGCGGTTCGGCGCGAGATGCGCTAGGGCGCGCGGGATGGCCGCCGTTGCCGATTTGTGGCAAGCAGCATTCTCAGGCCAAGAAACTCGATTGGGATTGAACACCGTGGTCAAGGTCATCGCCAGCTCCTTACGCAAAGGCAACGTCGTCGATAAGGACGGCAAGCTCTATGTCATCCTCTTTGCCGAAAACATCCACCCTGGCAAGGGCACGCCGGTGACGCAGCTCGACATGCGCCGCATCGGCGACGGGGTGAAGGTTTCGGAACGCTACCGCACCACCGAGCAGGTGGAGCGCGCCTATGTGGAGGAGCGCGAGCACACCTTCCTCTACTCGGACGCCGAAGGCTTCCATTTCATGAACCCGGAGACCTACGATCAGGTGGCCGTGACGGAAAGCGTGGTCGGCGACGCCGCGCCCTACCTGCAGGAAGGCATGCCCGTGCAGGTCTCACAGTTCAACGGTATCGCAATCGCGCTGGTGCTGCCGCAACGCGCCACTTTCGAGGTGGTGGACACCGAGCCGGTCACCAAGGGCCAGACGGCGTCCTCGTCCTACAAGCCGGCGGTGCTTTCCAACGGCGTGCGCACGGCAGTGCCGCCCCACATTTCCGCCGGCACGCGTGTGGTGGTGATGACGGCCGACGGCTCCTACGTCGAGCGCGCCAAGGACTGAGTTCAGGACGAGTCCAGACCTACCAGAGCTCGCCGGCGACCAGGCGAGCCGCTTCCTCGTGACCGCGCGACAGGGCCGGATCGGCGCCGAAGATCCGCGCATTCGACGACCATGACTGCAGCCGGCCTGGCGCCTTGCCCCGGCTGATCGCCGCGATCAGGTCACGGCGCGAGCAGGCGCCTGGGATGACGAGCCCGGCATCGGCCTTCTCCACCAGATGAGCGAAGCCGCAGGTCTCGGTGAGGATGACCGGCAGCCCGTTGGCCAGCGCCTCGACGATGACCGTTCCGGTGGTCTCGATGCGCGCCGGGTGAACAAGCAGGTCCGCCGCCGACATGATGGCGGGGATATCATCGCGAAAACCGAGGAATCTTATGTTGCCGCGCAGCTGCCGCGGCACTCCGCGCAGCACATGGCCCGCCATCGGAGTGCCGGCGGCGATCCCTGCGACCAGCCAGACGCAGTCGGGGAATGCCTCAAGCGCGCGCGCCACGCGGTCGAACCCCTTCACCCATGCCGCCCAGCCGATCGACAGCCAGGTCTGCGCCCCCGCCCCGATGCCTAGTTCCGCCCGCATGCGCTCGCGCGTTCCGTCGCTCCGCAAATGCGGCATCCGCCGCGCCGGGTCGAGGTTCGGCGAGATGCGCCGGAAGCGGCCGTCCGGCGTCTTCCAGATACTTTGGTATTCGCTCTGCTGGCGCTCGCTGAGCATGATCAGGCTGGTGCGGGCGCCGGGCGCGAAACAACCCTGCTCGAGCTGCATCTGGGTGCGAAAGCGCGGCGAGAAGGTGCGCCAGGCACCTTGCTTGACCTTGGCGTAGGAGCGATCGCCGGAATAGTAGATGTCGAGCATCGGCAGCTTGTTGAAGCCGACGATGCGGTCGAAGTCGCGCCGCTGCGCGGCGAGCGCCGCGCCCAGCGCCACGTCGCGGCCGGGATTGGTGGGGTTGGTGGTCTTGACGATCCGGACCTGGCAGCCCGGATCGATCGCGCCGCGTATTTCCGTGGTCAGGATGGTGACGTCGTGGCCGGCGGCGGCGACGTGCCTGGCAATCGACAGGCAATCGCGCTGCAGCCCGCCGAAAGACGACAGATTGCTGATCGCCATGCCGAAACGCATGAAGATACTTCCCCAAAGCCCTCCTGCTTTTATCTTTTCTTTCAGACCTGGCAAGATCGAGGCGCGCGTCGAGCGTCTCGATCACGAAGTTCTGAACGCGTCTTCTGCTTCGCCGGCTATTTGTTCGCCGCCGTGGAGGGGTGCACCGGGCGGCGTACCGCCCGCACCTTGCCGCTGTTGCCGCCGCCGCAGAAGAAGCAGCCACCGCCATCCGACTCCAGCCCGGACACGCCGGTTCCAGCCGGCATCTCCAGCATCTCGAGCACCTCTCCCGTGCTGGGATCGATACGCCGCAGATCGCTCTCATCGCCTTCCCAGGTGCCGTGCCACAGCTCGCCGTCGACCCAGGTGACGCCGGTGACGACGCGCTTGGACTCGATGGTGCGGATCACCTTGCCCGTTTCGGGATCGATCTGATGGATCTTGCGGGCGCGGTATTCACCGACCCAGAGCGAGCCTTCAGCCCAGGTCAGGCCGGAGTCGCCACCATTGCCAGGGGCCGCAATGGTGGCGACCACCTCGCCGGTCTGCGGCTCGATCTTCTGGATGCGGTCCTCGGCGATCTGGTAGAGGTGCTTGCCGTCAAAGGCGGTTCCGGCATGCGCGGCGACATCGATCGAGCGCAGCGTCGCCCCGGTCTCGGGATCGAGCGCGTTGAGCTTGTCGCCGGAGGCGAACCAGACCTTTTCGCCGTCGAAGGTCACGCCGGCGACGGTCTTGACCCCCGGAAAAGGTCCGTATTCACGCAGGATTTCGGCGGCGGCTCGTTTCATCTTGATCTCCATCGATATGAACAATCTCGCCACTAACCTAGTCGCTGGGCAGCGGACCTGGGAGTAACAACACAGTCGGGAATGCCGGCATCGGCGGCGTCATCCAGCGCCGGGCCCTGCCGCGGCCGACCGGCTGCACCTTGTGTTGCCCCGAAAGCTCTTCGAGCGCCCGCTGCACGGTGCGCGCGCTGGCGCCGAGCGCGATCGCCAGCGCCGAGCTCGACCAGGACTCGCCGTCGGCCAGGAAGGCGAGTACCGCGCCATGCTCTTCCTCGACAGGCGGCGCCAGCACCACGACCTCGCCGGCGCGCTGCGGGGCCAGCTCGAAGCCCTGGGCCGTGGCGTTGATCTCGGCGAATGCGCCGAGCTCGGCGCGCAGCCGGCCCATCTCGACCCGCAGCCGTGCGCGATGCGATTCATCTGCATGCCTGGCGCGAAAAGCGCGTCTGAGCAACGCCTCCCGTGACGCGTCCGCCGGCCAGGCTTCGGCAAGCGTGCGCGCCAGCGCAAACAGCACCGGCCGCGTCGCCAGCTGAACCACCGCGCCCGCCTCGCGCACGACATTGCGGCAGGCATCGACGATCAGCGCCTGCGAGGCCAGCAGCGCCTCGACCTCTTCGAGCAGGAGCAGTCTCTCGGAACCTTGCGCGATGAGCCGCGCGGCGGGCATCTTCAGCACCAGCGAAGCGTTTTCCACCTCGGTCGTGAGCGCCGGTATGTTCGCCTCATAGGCGCCGAGCGCTGCCCGGCCGAGCGCGGCCCGCGCCGCCTTTGTCCTCAGGCGCCGGACCGCGATGCCGGCGGCCGCAAGCTCGTGCGCGACGCGCGCGACCGGCGGCAGCGGTGCGGGGTCGAAGCCGGCAAGCAGGCGTTCGGCTTCGTCGAGGCGGCCGATCAGGATGAGGCGGCGCGCTTCCAGGCTTCCCGCATAGGCGGCGTTGACACGGTCGCCATGCGCTTGAAGCGTCGCTCGCGCCGTCCGCAGCGCCTTCTCCGGCCAGCCGAGATCGCGTGACACCAGCGCGATCTCTGCCTCGGCGACGACGCAGCGCGCGCGCGCCACCATTTCCTTCGGGCTGAACGCGCGGGCAGCGCTTTTGAGCAGCGCCTTTGCCCGCTCGAGATCGCCGAGCTGGGCCATGGCGATGCCGCGCAAGGCCAGCGCCGGCGCGTCGTCGCGCAGCGCGACCCGCTTCAAGGCGCCGAGCGGATCACCGGCGGCGAGCGCGCGGCCGGCTGCGGTGATCAGCGAGTCCATGCAGGGCCCGCCGGCGCAAATCCCGTCACACTTGTAACTCTCACCATCGCGCCATCCGGCCCTATGTCTGTCTTCGCACCCCAACCAAACCGAAAGAATGGGACAAGAGCAATGACCCAACACATGAAGACACCGCCGATCGTTTCGCAGGAGGCCTGGGAAGGCGCGTATGAAGAGATGCTCGTGAAGGAGAAGGCGATGACGCGGGCCCGCGATGCACTCGCCGCCGAGCGCCGCCGCATGCCATGGATGGCGGTCGACAAGGACTATATGTTCGATGGCCCGAACGGCAAGGCAAGCCTGCTCGACCTATTCGAAGGCCGCCGCCAACTGGTCGTCTACCGCGCATTCTTCGAGCCCGGCGTCTATGGCTGGCCGGAACATGCCTGCCGCGGCTGCTCGCTGGGCGCCGACATGGTCGGCAACGTTGCCCATCTCAACGCCCGCGACACGACGCTTGCCTATGCCTCGCGCGCGCCGCGGGCCGACATCGCGCGGCTGAAGAAGCGGATGGGCTGGGAGATGCCCTGGTACACGATCACCGACAGCTGGGATAAGGATTTCGGCGTCGACGAATGGCACGGCCACAACGTGTTCATCCACGACGGCAGTCGAATCTTCCGCACCTATTTCATCAACAATCGCGGCGACGAGGCATTTGGCACCGTCTGGAGCTATCTCGACGTCACCCCGCTCGGCCGCCAGGAGGTATGGGAGGATTCGCCCGAGGGCTATCCGCAGACCCAGACCTACAAATGGTGGAACTGGCACGACAACTACGAAGAGGGCGCCGCCCCCGACCAGAGATGGGTCGAGGTGTCGGATGTCGGCGAAGCGGCCTTCCGCAACAAGGACGCCTGAGCGCGAAGCGACTCTGGCGGTGCTAGCCGCACCGCCAGAGCCGATCCCCGATCGGGCCTTGACGGCCCTTACACCTTGGAAAGTGGATACAATGAGCAGCGAAAACGACGGCGCCCTTGCGGCGGCTGATTCCCCTCGCCCCAACGACTTGAGCGGCTTCGGCCTCGCCGACTGGCTCTGCCTGGCGGCAGCACCGACCTTCGCGGTCATGGCGCTGCTGACCGCCGCCTATGGCGGCCACGACATGATGTGCATGCCCGGTCCCGGCACCTCCATGCTCGGCGGCATGGTGCCGATGTACCTGCTGATGGCCGGCTTCCACCTCGCGCCCTGGCTGCGGCTGGTGGCGAGGCGCGGCTGAATTCTGCCGCGTCTGCGGACGCCAATCGTCACTTCGAGTTCATCGCCTTCTCGCGCATGACCCGCCACAAGCACGAGATCACCACCGGTTTGCGCCTAGCAGGTCTCGCCAAGAGCGTGTCCTCGACCTGTTCCACCAACCGCATTGCCTTCCGCTTCCGCTCGCACAATAGTCGGACCGATGCTGCAGGCAATCGCGAGTCACTGGTCTACGCTGATCCTCGCCCTCTCCCTGGCGATGGCGGCCGTCGGCATCGTCCACGCCATCATGACCAAGGAAGACGTGCGCGCCGCCACCGGCTGGGTCGGCGTGATGCTGCTGTCGCCCTTCCTCGGCGCGATCATCTACGCCATCGCCGGCATCAACCGCATCCGTCGCGCGACGATCAGCGCCATGCGGCCGCTGTCCGGCGAGGCGGCTCTGGCCAAGCAGGAGCGCGACATCGCCGCCGAGGACCTGATCACGGCCGAGTACGGCCAGCGCTTCGTCGGGCTGAAGACGCTGGGCGACAGGGTGGCACGCCGTGCTCTGACTTCAGGAAACGCGATCGTCGTCCTCGAAACGGGCGATGAGGCCTATGCCGCGATGTGCCATGCCATCGACGGCGCGGAGCGCAGCGTGCTGCTCGAGACCTATATCTTCGACAATGACGCGGTCGGACAGCTGTTCGTCGAAGCGCTCGGCCGCGCCGTCCGGCGCGGCGTCGCCGTGCGCGTGCTGATCGACGCCGTCGGCGTGCGCTACTCCGTGCCCAGCATCCTCAAACAGCTCAAGGAGGCGGAGGTCACCACCGACCTCTTCAACGGCAACATCGTCATGGGCCTGAGACTGCCCTATGCCAATCTGAGGACGCACAGGAAGATCCTCATCGTCGACGGCACGGTGGCGTTCACGGGAGGCATGAACATCCGCAAGGGCTTCTCCGCCGAATTCGCCGGATCCGACAGTTCGCGGGACACGCATTTCAAGGTCACAGGGCCGGTGGTGGCCGACCTGTTCTCGGTCGCGGCTGAGGACTGGCGCTTCGCCGGCAACGAGGCCCTGAAGGGCGAGACCTGGCAGGTGGCGGCACCCTTGTCGGCTCCCGGCCAGCCGATGCTGGTGCGGGCGGCGGCGAGCGGACCGGATGCCTCGAACGAAACCAACCACAAGCTGCTGATGGGGGCGTTCTCCGTCGCGCGCAAATCGATCCGCATCATGTCGCCCTATTTCCTGCCGGACCGCGAACTGATCAGCGCGCTGACCACGGCGGCACGGCGCGGTGTCGAGATCGACATCGTCGTCCCGGCGGTGAACAACCTCTTCCTCGTCGACCGCGCGATGACGGCGCAGTTCGACCAGGTGCTGAAGCATTATTGCCGGGTCTGGCGCCACGAAGGCGCCTTCGACCATTCGAAACTGATGGCGATCGACGGCGTCTGGGCCTATATCGGCTCCTCCAATCTCGACGCCCGGTCGCTGAGGCTGAATTTCGAGATCGACATGGAGGTTCTTGATGCGGACTTTGCCGCCGAGATCGAGGCACGCATCGGATCGGCCATCGCCTCCGCGCAGCCGGTGACGCTTGAGACGTTGAAGGCCCGCCCCTTCTTCATCCGCGTCTTCGACCGGTTGCTGTGGCTGGGATCGCCCTATCTATAGCGCAAGGAACAGAGCAGCAGGACCATGGAGATAAACGGACGCAACCTGCCGGAGACCGTGCTCCTGTCGATCCGCCACAGAAAGGCGCGGAAGGCAAAGGCGACGCCGCGCAAGCGGGTCGACGGCCCCGAGATGGTGGTCGCTTCCTACAACGTCCATAAATGCATCGGCACCGACCGCAAATTCGATCCCGAACGGACCGCGCGCGTCATCCGCGAAATCAGCCCGGACGTCATCGCCCTGCAGGAGGCCGACAACCGTTTCGGCGACCGCGCCGGCTTGCTCGATTTGGCGCGGCTCGAACACGAAACCGGGCTGGTGCCGGTGCCGGTGTCCGGCAACGGCAAGGGCCATGGCTGGCGCGGCAATGTGCTTTTGTTCAAACGCGGCACGGTGCGCGACGTCCACCAGATCAAGCTGCCGGGGCTCGAGCCGCGCGGCGCGCTGGTCGCCGAAATCGATCTCGACGAGAAGCGGTCGCTGCGCGTGATCGCCGCCCATCTCGGCCTGCTGCGCCGCTCGCGCTCCGAACAGGCGCGCGTCGTGCTCGACATCATGAGCAGCGCCGACGAGAGGCCGACGCTTTTGCTTGGCGATCTCAACGAATGGCGGCTCGGCAACCGCTCGGCGCTCAACACGCTGCATACCACATTCGGGCACACGCCGCCGGCGGTGCCGACCTTTCCCTCAGGGCTGCCAGTGCTTGCGCTGGACAGGATCATGGGCAACCGCAACGACATGGTCTCGGCGGTGGAAGCGCACGACACGCCGCTGTCGCGGGTCGCCTCGGATCATTTGCCGCTCACGGCTTTCGTGCATCTGTAAGATCGGCCTTCAGCCCTCCCGCAGCCAGACCAGCATCTCGCCGGGATCGCGGTTGTCCCAGGCGTAGTAGGGAACTGCCTTCACCCTCGCTTCTTCCGTCGCCGGCGGCTCGGCGCGGTAGAGGCCGTTGCGCCAATCCTCCGACCCCTCCCTTCTGCCGGTGGCCGACAGCGTGACGATGCCGCCGAGCAGGTTTGGCTCGTGATGCGCCTCGATTTCCGCCGTTCGCGGCAGGCTGATGCGGTGCAACCGGCCGGGATTGTCGGTCGCCTCGACACAATAGATCAGCGGACCGCGCGAAAGCGCGACGCGGCCGACGTCCTGGCGCACCTCCGGATTGGCGAAGAGGCGGGAGATCGACATGTCGAGCTCGAGCTCGACATGGTCGCCCTTCCGCCATTCGCGCTGGATCGCCGCGTAGCCGTCGCTCAAGACGGCATCGAGAGCCACCGCCTTGCCGTTGACCTTGAGCGCCGCCTTGCGGCACCAGGCCGGCACGCGCAGGTGCAAGGTGAAGGCGACGGGCGCCTGCGGCTCGACGCGGATCGAGACGGCGCCGTCCCAGGGATAATTGCTGGTCTGGACCAGGCTCACCGGCTTGCCCGATATCTCGAAGCGGGCGGTCGAGTCGCCATAGAGATGGACCGCCAGCGCGTCGTCGGCGAGGCCATAGAAATAGCTGCCGATCGACGCCACCATGCGGCCGATATTGGGGGGGCAGCACGGGCAGCGGTGCCATTTCCAGCGATTGTGCCGGCCGCGGCTTTCCAGCGGGTTCTCGTAGAAGAACAGCGAGCCGTCGAGCGACAGGCCGGAGATCGAGCCGTTGTAAAGCGCCCGCTCCATCATGTCGGCGTAGCGCGCGTTCGGCCCCATGCCGAGCATGCGGCTCGACCAGAACACCAGGCCGACCGCGGCGCAGGTCTCGGCATAGGCGGTCTCGTTGGGCAGGTCGTAGTCGCTGGTGAAGCCTTCATTGTGCGCCGACGGGCCGAGGCCGCCGGTGACATAGAGGCTCTTGGTGGTCAGGTCGTCCCACAGCCGGTCGAGCGCCGCGCGCAGCGTATCGTCGCCATATTCGGTGGCGACGTCGGCCATGCCGGAGAACAGGTACATCGCCCTGACCGCGTGGCCGACGACCTTGTCCTGCTCGCGCACGGGCTTGTGCGACTGGTTGTATTCGTAAGTCTTGAAATGATAGGCCTTCGGATCGGCGCCGCGGGCGCGCGCCTCCTCGTCGAAATAGTGCGGCTGCTGCCCTCGCTGGTCGATGAAGTATTTTGCCAGGTCCATGTATTTCTGCTCGCCGGTCGCCCGCGACAGCTTGACCAGCGCCAACTCGATCTCCTCATGGCCGCAATAGCCCTTCTTCTTGCCGGGCTCGGGGCCGAAAGTGTCGGCGATATGGTCGACATAGCGGCACATGATGTCGAGCAGCTTGCGCTTGCCCGTGGCCTGGAAATAGGCGACGGCGCCCTCGATCAGATGGCCGGCGCAGTAGAGCTCATGGCAGTCGCGCAGGTTGGTCCAGCGCAGGCCGGGCTGGATGCGCTGGTACCAGCTCGACAGGTAGCCGTCGGACTGCTGCAGCCTGCCATAGAGATCGATGACGGCGTCGATCTTCTTCTCCAGCGCGTCGTTGCGGCGCCTGTAGAGCGAATAGGCGGCGGTCTCGATGGTCTTGCCCCAGTCGGAATCCCAGAACATCTGCGTCGTCACCGTCGAGCCCGTGAAGCCCGGATTGGCGGCCTCGTCGGGCGACGGCGAATGGAAGGGGATGACGACGCCCGGCGACGGCCGGTCGGGGTCGATCTGCTCCAGCATGCGGGCCTCGACGCAGCGCTCGTAGAGGATCTCGGCGGTGCGCGCGGCGACCGCATCGACCCGGTCGCCCCAGAAGCCGCGCACGTCGACCTGCGGCACCGGCAGCGGGCGGAAGGCGAGCTTCGGCTTGCCGGTCTTTTGGGCGTTGGTCATCGGCTTACTCCATTCAATTTCGTTGTCGTCATTTCACGGCGCCGGCCATCAGGCCGCGGATGTAGAAGCGCTGCAGCGCCAGGAAGAGGATCAGGCACGGCACCATCATCACGGTGACGCCGGCTTGCACGGCACCCCAGTCGATGGCGCCGAAGCGGCCGGACTGCAGCGCCGTCATCATGATCGGCAGGGTGAACTTGGACTGGTCCGTCATCAGCACGAGCGCCGCCAGGAACTCGTTCCAGGCGCCGAGGAAGGCGAACAGCGCGATGGTGACGATGCCGGGCCACACCAGCGGCAGCATGACCTGCAACAGCATGGTGACGTTGTTGGCGCCGTCCATGCGGGCGGCCTCCTCGATCTCGCGCGGCACCGCGTCGAAGGCGTTGCGCATCATGAAGATCGAGAACGGCAGCTGCAGCGTGACATAGACGAAGACCAGCCCGGTCAGCGTGTTGTGCAGGCCGACCTTGGTCAGCACCAGGAAGATCGGCGTCAGGATCGACTGGAACGGGATCATGATCGTCGACAGGATGATGACGAAGAGCAGGTCCTTGAAGGGAAAGCGGAAGCGCGAGAAGCCGTAGCCGGCAAGCACGCTGACGATGACCGAAAACACCACCGTCATCACCGAGACGTAGATGCTGTTTTGCGCCGGCAGCCAGAGCCCGTCGCCGAAAGTGTTGAGCGTGCCGTAATTCTCGACCGAGAAGCCGGTGGTCGGCCATGGCGGCAGCGGCGGCAGGCGCGCCTCCTGAGACGGCTTGAAGGCCGACAGCACCGTCCAGACGATCGGCGCCAGGAACAGCAGCGAGGCGATGATGCCGGTCAAGTGCTCGGCGATGCCGAGCCGGATGCGGCTGTTGCGGCTGCGCGCCTGCGCCATCAGTCGACCCCTTCCGGTTTGCGCAGCAGCCAGAGCTGGACGAGGCTGAGCACGACGAGGATCAGAAGCAGGATCATCGAAAGTGCGGCGCCATAGCCGAGCTTGAACGACACGAAGGACTGGTTGAAGATCCAGTAGACGGCGGTCAGCGTCTGGTTGCGCGGGCCGCCGCGCAGGATGATGTAGAACTGGTCGAAGGCGAGGATGGAGCCGGCGACCGACAGGATCAGCGCCAGCGCCAGCGTGCGGCGCATCAGCGGCAGGGTGATGGCGCGGAAGCGCGCGAACGGCCCTGCCCCGTCGATCATCGCCGCCTCCTGCAGCTCCGACGGGATCGACTGCAGGCCGGTCATCAGGATGATCATGGTGAAGCCCGCGACCTTCCACACCACCATGGCGATGATCGACCAGAAGGCCGGCTGGAAGGTGGCGAGCAGATTGAACTTCTTTTCGGTCAGGCCGAGCGCGTAGGCGGCCGGGCTGAACAGGCCAGAATCGACGTTCAAGAGCCACGACCAGAGCAGGCTCGCCGAGGCGAAGCCGATGACGGCCGGCATGAAGAAGGCGGTGCGGTAGACATTGGTCATCGCCCGCGGCCGCTCGATGAAGATCGCCAGCGGAAAGGCGACGGCGAAGATCGCGATCGTCACCACCAGCGTGTACCAGCCGGTGAAGCGCAGCGCGTTCCAGAAGCGCGTGTCGCGCAGGATCGCCCAGTAGTTGCCGAGGCCGATGTAGGAATGCTCGCCCATCAGCGGCCAGTTGTGCAGCGACATCCACGCCGTCATGCCGAGCGGCACGATGAAGAACACCGTGACCAGCGCCACCGCCGGCGCGACATAGAGCAGCCCGATCCACTGCCGACGCCCGGCGCCGACCAGCTTTCGCGGGCGCGCGGGGGCTGCGGTTTCTGCGGTTATAGTGGTCATGGGTAAGCACTCACTTCCCCTTCTCCCCTTGTGGGAGAAGGTGGATCGGCGCGCAGCGCCGAGACGGATGAGGGGTGCGCGAAGGATCGCCGTCCTTGCCAAGCTGGAGCACCCCTCATCCGTCGCCTTCGGCGACACCTTCTCCCACAAGGGGAGAAGGTGGAGCCTACCTGCTGACGACCCGCGGCATTCCGGTTAGATGAGTGCTTTCTCAACGCGATAGTCCTGCTGTTGGCGCTGCGTCCCCCTCCCCCTCGAGGGGAGGGTCCGGCCGAAGGCCGGGGGTGGGGTCCGCCGCGACGCGCCGACGGGGAGATAGCGTCGAGCACTGCCGGGGCGACCCCACCCGGACCCTGCGGGTCCGACCTCCCCTCAAGGGGGAGGTTGAGGGCGGCGCTACTTCTGAGGCGCCTGGTCGATGATCGACTGCATCGTCTCCTGCGCATTCGAAATCGCGCCGTCGACATCGTCGCCGAAGAAGACCTCGTTGACCATCTGCGTCCACGGACCGTTGGCGGAGTTGATCAGGTCGTTGAACACCACCGTGTAGGGCGTGCGGCCCTTGGCCATCGCCTCGGCGGCGATCTGGTAGCGCGGATCGAGGTCCTTCAGCGCCTCCTTGGCGATGTCGCCGCGCACCGGCAGGCTGCCGTATTTGGCGAGCAGCGTCTGGCCTTCGAGCGAATAGGCGAAGTCCAGAAACTCCTTCACCACGGCGAGCTTCTTGGTGCCCTTGGTGACGACGAAATTGTCGCCGCCGGCGAAGGACGACCAGCCGCCATCCTTGCCAGGCAGGAAGGTGACGCCATAGTCGACATTCGGGTACTGCGTGTTCAGTGCGCCGATGGCGAAGGCGCCGGACGGCGAGATGCCGATATTGCCGGCCGCAAAAGCGGCGAAGAAATTGGCGCCGGTGTCGGTCTGCGCGCCCGACGGCACCAGATCCTTTTTGACCATCGAACGGTAGAGGTCGATGGCGCCGCGCAGCTGCGGGCTGTCCAGCGTCGCCTTGGAGCCGTCCTCGGAGAGGATGTCGCCGCCCGAAGCCCAGATCAGCGGCGTGAAGGTGAAGATGTTGCAGCCGCCGCAATTGCCGGAGAAATAGAAGCCCTTGATGTCGCCGCCGAGCGCGTTGACCTTCTCGGCATCGGCCTCGATCTCGGCCCAGTTGGTCGGGCCCTTTTCCGGATCGAGCCCGGCCTGTTTGAACAGTTTTTTGTTCCAGATCAGCACCGAACTATCGGCCGAGAACGGCAGGCCGTAGATGCGGCCCTTGTAGGTGCCGGTCTTCACATGCGCCGGCGACAGGCTGGCGAAATAGGGCAGCGACTTCGCCCAGTCGGTGATGTCCTCGAGCTGGCCGGCGGCCGAGAAGGACGGCGTGTAGATCAGATCGAGCGACAGCGCGTCGGGCGCGGTGCCGCCGGCGGCGGCCGCACCGTATTTCGGGATGATCTCGGCGTTGGGGATGATGTCGAGTTTGATCTGGTTCTCATGGCTCTTGTTGAAGGCATCGACGATGGGCGGCATGAAGTTCGAGCCGTCGGCGCGCACCCAGATGTTGGCGGTGTCGGCGGCAAAAGCAGGCAGAGCGAAAATGCTCGCGGCGAGCGCGAGCCCGGCAATCATGGTCTTCATGGTTCTCCTCCTCATTGGTTCTCCTCCCGGTTCGGCCGCTGCCTGACGATCAGGCGCGGCCTGTCTCAGCCGCCCACTGGGCGGCCGCATGACTGACGCACCACCAGCCGGCACGGCAGTTTTCTTATGCCCGGCAGGGCCGCTTGGCCGCCGACGAGCGAAAGCAAAGCGAGCCCGGCCTCGCGGCCGAGCGTCGCCAGGTTCATGTCGACCGAGGTCAGCGGCGGGCGCGTCGCCTCGGCCACGATCTCCCAATTGTCGAAACCGATGACGCCGATCTCCTCGGGCACGCCGATGCCGCGCTCGCGCAGCGCATCGATGACGCCGCGCGCGATCTGGTCGTTGCCGCAGAAGACGGCGTCCGGCGTCTCGCCCCTGCCCGCCTTGCCGTCGAAGAGCTTTGCCACCGCCTCATGCCCCCAGCCTTCCGACCAGGCGCCGAGCAGCGGCTCGGCAACCGGCAGGCCGTGCTCGGCCAGCACCTCGCGATAGGCGCGCGCGCGCTCATGCACCACGGCAAAGCTCGCCGGCCCGCTGACATGGGCGATGCGCCGGCGCCCGAGCGCGCAAAAATGCTCGACCGCCAGCCGCGCGCCGCCGGCATCGTCGGACTCGAAACCGATGGCGTCGGCATCGGGCTGGGTGAAGGCGTAGATGACCGGAATGCGCAGGTTGGAGAGATCGACCGGAAGATGGCGATCGATGCGTTTGCCGGTGGCGATGATGCCGTCGACGCGCTTGTCGAGCATGGCCTCGACATGCAGTTGGCCAAGCCGTGGATCGTCCTCGACATTGCACAGGAACACCGAGACGCCGGCATCGACCAGCGCATCGGACACGCCGGCCATCAGCGGCAGCGAGAAGCGGCCGTAAGTATCGTTGGTGAGCAGCCCGACGGTGAAGGAGCGTTTTCGCAGCAGGCTCTGCGCCAGGCTGTTCGGCCGAAAGCCAAGCCGCTGCGCCGTCTCGCGGATACGCTCGCGCGTCTCCGCCGTCATCCGCCCCTGCCCGTTCAGCGCCTTTGAGGCCGTCGCCACGCTGACGCCGGCGGCCGATGCCACCTCACGCAGGGTGACCGGGGCTGGCGCTGGCGAGGCATCGGAGGACATGTGGCGAGGCGCATCCCTAGGTTGGGAAAAGGTTTTCTCTTATCGCCCTGCGCGGTGGTGACGGGTGAGTCAAGGAGCGAAGGGGATTTGGGAAAAGGTTTTCTCAGCGAAGATTAGGGGAAGGTGGGCGGGTTGGCAAGGGGGGATTTTTGTGTCCTTTGGACCGCGCTAGCATGTTGCAGCGGCAACACAATCTGAAGGAATGCTGTGGCACAGGCGGTCAACCCCGTCATGGGCGCTTTCGATTGGCGCCGCGGGGGCCGGTCATGGTCTGGCGCGGGGAAAGCGCTGCGCTCGGCTGCACACGGGTGCGATTCCAACCCGTCCCGCTGAGCGCCGTACCTGGCTCTACGTTCCCTTGACGATTCTCGGCTTGGTCGGTCGGCGGGATTGAGTCGCGCTCTCGATGGTCAAGGCCAGCCGCTTCTCGTCTTCGATGGCGCGGTCGACTGCCTCGATTTCCTCCTGGAGCGCCTTCAGCTGGGCACCGTAGCTGGAGCCATCGCTTTCTCCGATCTGAAAGCCACTTGCCCGCATTGCGTCGCGGGTATGGTGCACGTTACGGACGCCTTCGCGCCGAGTTGCGACGAGGATCTCCCTGAACTCTCCAAGACGTTCAACGTGACTGCGAGTCATTGCGTTCTCCTATTTCGTCGTCATCGTCGCCGACGGCGATGCAAAACGGCCAAACTTACGGCGCAGAAGGTCTAGGAGACTAAAGGAGATACTCTCGACAAAGCATGAGTGCGGAAGCTCAAATTTGAACGTTTGCAACAAGGTGGAGCGGGCAGGCGGAAACTGGCTTGGGACCCGATCCATCGAGTGCTCGTCTTTTCGGCCGAGCGGGTCTGCTGTTCGACTGGCCCATCCTGGATCGTGAGGGTCGGTTTCTGAGCGCACAGCGACGCTGGTCTCAATGTCCGACATTCGGCGCCAGGCCGCCGAGCCCAGCGCACCGGCGGCTGCTTTGCGCCATAAGCGGTCATACCGGATTGCGCGCGGTGACGATCCATGCCGCACCATTGATCATCACCGACCGCTCGCCGGGGCGGTCCGCGAAGACGGCACGAACCGCAGCCGAGGCGCGGGCGCGTATGTCGTCGGGCTGATCAGCGAGCGCGCGCGACAGCGGGCCGACCTCGAGCGTCATCTTCACCGCGTCGTCAATCGCGGCGTCCCGCGTCGGGCCCTTACCAAACGGAACGGAACTATCGAAGGGCTCGATAGCGATATCGGTGAAGCCGGCCGCCATCAGGACGCGAGCCACCCGTCCGCGGTCGCCGAACGAGAACGGGCCAGGCGCTTCGGCATCGGGCGGCGCGGTCGACGGGACGATGCCCTTGATCGCGCCTATCGGCAGGCGCATCCAATCGTTATCGGCCATGCCGCGCCAACAAACGAAAGCGACCCGCCCGCCCGGCCGGAGCGCCCCGCGCATATGCGCGAACGCCGCTGTCGGATCGTCGAAGAACATCACCCCGAAACGCGAGAACAGGATGTCGAACGCGCCCTCGGGCAACTCGGCCCTGCTGGCGTCGGCCATTGCGAACACGACCGGCATATCCTGTGCCGTAAGCGCGCGCGCTCTGCCGATCAACGATTCGGATATGTCCACGCCCAATACATGGCCCCTCGGGCCGACGAGGGTGGCCAGTGCCTGACTTGACGCGCCCGCGCCGCAGCCGACGTCGAGCACGCGCTCGCCCGTCACGGGCGCGGCGGCTTCGATTGCGGCCTGGCCGAACACGGCCAGCATGGCGTCGAGCCGCGCCTGATGGGCGGCCCAGCGCTCCCCGCTTTGGTCATTCCAATCGGCGACCCGATCCGCATTGTGCTGTGCCATGACATATCCTTGTCGTGATGCGCTCTTGACCAGGCTCTCCCTCGGAATGCGAAACGAAAGCCGGTTGATCCTTGCATCAAACCGGTAGCCCGAATCGCTTTCGCAGGCTCTTGTCGAATGCGGAAGCGGGGACGAAACGGCGCAGGAGACTGATCTGACGCGCCGTTTTCCCAGCCGTATAGCGCCTCTTCGGAGCCGGATCGGTCGCAGCCGCCAATACGGTCTGGGCTACCACTTCGGGCGCATCGCCATTTTCCATCTCCTTCCGTACCGCTCCATTCATGGCTGCGCGCCCCGTGTTATAGATATCCAGGAACTGGTCCGGCTTCGCGAGATTCTCTTCGAAGGACGTGCGGGTGTAGGCGGGCTCGACCAACGAGACACGAATTCCGAACGGGCGCAGTTCATGGTCGAGCGATTCGGAATAGCCTTCAACGGCATGTTTGGTCGATGAATAAAGCGCGAAAAATGGACCCGGGATGAACCCCTGCACCGAGCTCAGATTAACAATTCTGCCCTTTCCTTGACGTCGCATTGTCGGCAACACCGCATTGGTCACGCGAAAGACGCCGAAGACGTTCACGTCGAACAGTGCCTGCGCCTGAACCGTCGAAGACTCCTCCGCAGCGCCGAGCAGGCCCAGGCCGGCATTGTTAACGAGCACGTCGATCCGGCCTGCCTCGGCAAGGACCCGCTCGACCAGTTTGGCCACGGACTCATCGTCTGTAACGTCACAGGCCAGCATAGTAAAACCGTCGAATTTCTTCGCCGCGGCGCGGCGGCTGGTTCCGAACAGTCGAAAGCCCGCATTCCCCAAGGCATTGGCGGTGGCGAGACCGATGCCGGAGGAGGCGCCGGTCACCAGGGCGACGCCAGGACTGGTCTTATTCATGAGGATCACTTCCCTTTTTGCTTAGGTTGGAGCGTCGCCGCAGGGGTTGGCCAATTGGGACCGGAGAAACTCTGCTCTCAAACCAGCATCGACTGCTGGGCGAAGATGCCAGCCATCGCGCCTTGCCACGATGCCGTGGTGACCGAGGGGATCATGGGGTTAGTGAGGTCGCCCGCGGCGTAGATGCCGGGCATGCTGGTTTCGCGGCGCTCATCAACCTTGAGGACGATGCCAAGGGGCGTGGCGGCCGTGGCGAGGCCCAGTGATTCATGCAGGCCGGCGGACGGCTTGTTGCGCGGATGCGCGAACAGAATGTCGACAGCGACATCACGGCCGGAAGCGAGCTTGAGGGTGGGACTGCGGCCGCCATGACGGGTGATTTCAGTGATCCGGCCATCGACGATAGGTGTGTTGCGACGCTCCAGATCGGCCCGGATTTCGGTCGGGATGTCGTGACCATCGGCGAAGACCGTCAACCTGTCAGTCCAATCGTGGAACAGCCTGACCTGATTGTGCGACTGCGGGCCGGACCAGACGAGGCCCCAATGCTGGCCGGCGACTTCAAAGCCGTCGCAATAGGGACAGGGCACGATGGACGTGCCCCAGCTTTCGGCAAACCCCGGCACATCGGGCATCTGGTCCGTGATGCCATAGCTCAGGATCAGCCGACGCGCCCCAAGGCTTTCGCCATCGCCCATGAGGACGGAGAAATCGTCGATGCCGCCGGAGACTTTGTCGGCCCGAGCGTTGACCAGACTGATCGCAGGATAACGCGCCAACTGCCGGCGCGCCTCGGCCAGGATGTCCAGCGGCGGCTTGTGATCGTGACCAAGCATACCATGCGAGTGGCCGGCGAAGCGGTTGCGCGGCAGGCCAGTGTCGAGAACGGTGACCTTGCGGCGGGCACGGCCGAGTTGCAGGGCGGCGGCAAGGCCAGCAAAGCTGCCGCCGATGATGATGACGTCATCCATGGTGATGGGCTCCGTGTTGCGTATGAAGCGGGTTGGGCTGAGCCTGGCACGCAGAATCGTCCGGCGATGCGCATTCGATATCGGTGGGCGGCCAAGGTAATGCTGATTTGGAGGACACGATAAAATCCACTCTTGGAATTTCCGAAACTGCGTAGTATCGTAATTCATGAATTACGATACTGTCAAGGACTGTAATTGAGATGACCGAAAATAGTCGAGGCCGGCGTGGCCGGCCCGCCAATGAGGCGCTTGGCCAAACCATTGTCGACACCGCAGGCGAACTCTTTGCAGAATTGGGTTTTCAAGCGACGACCTTGGACAAGGTCGCCCAGCGAGCGAAGATATCGAAGCTCAGCATTTACAAGCACTTCGAGAACAAAGAGGCGCTGTTTGGCGCGGCCTTTGCGGTCCGCTGTCAGCAGTTAATCCCACAGGCGCTTTTTGAAGGCGTCGATGGCTCGGCCGAGGATCAGCTTATGGCGGTGGGATCGTCGATGCTTCGCACGCTGCTGCGCCCCGATGTCCGCAACGTCGAAGCCATAGTCATGGCCGACACGCCGAACCAAAAGTCGTTGAGCAAGCTCCATTACGAAGCCGGCCCCGCCCACATCGTCGCCCAAATCGAGACCCTGTTACGTCAGTTGCACGCGAAGGCGGTGCTCAACGTGCCCGATCCTCTCCGGTCCGCCCGCTTGTTTGCCGCACTTTTCAAAGGCTCCGATCTTCTAATTATTGCACGCTTTGATGAGGCGAGAGCAGAGGACGATGACGAAATCGAATCCTATTGCCGGTCGGCTGTCGCCATGTTCATCGCGGCTCACGGTCGCAACGAACACGCGGGCGGATAGCCGGGACGAGGCCGCGATGGACTACTCGCTTGATATTTTGAACGCGTGGCACTGACTCAGCGCGAGATCGGTGTCCGGAATGCGCCAGCACCGGACATTGCATGGCTGGCATGTGATCATGCCCCCAGCTTGTCGAGCAAGGTCTTGGCCTCTTTCAGATCGAGCGTGTCGAAGCCCTCGGTGAACCAGCCGTAGGTCGGCGCGAGCAGGTCATGCGCCTCGGCGCGCTTGCCTTGTTCGGCCAAAAGCCGCGCAAGCGATGTGGCGGCGCGGAGCTCCCAGGATTTGGCACCTTGCTGGCGAGACCGTTCGATCGCCTGGCGGAACGAGATTTCGGCCTCGCGGCAATCGCCTGGTTCCGCGGCAGCGCATAGGGCACCCCGGAGCCGCAGCAATTCGGCATGGCACCACTGCTCGCGGGTCCGGTTCACCTGGTCGAGGGCCCGATCGATCAGACGCACGCCGTCGGACGCGCGATTGACGCTGCCTAGCACCTCCCCGAGCAGTCCCATCGTGTACGCCTGCGTCACCTGCGTTCCGACGGCCTGCATCCGGGCCAGGCTATCCTCGATCTGGGCGATCGCCCGCTCGTTATGGCCCTGCTTCGCCGAGAGCCATCCCTTCTGCTGGGCGGCCATGGCAGTCCAAAACGGATACGCCTGCTCGGTCGCGAAGGTGAGCGCACGCTCGTTTTGCTCCTCGGCTTCGGGCACCTCGCGCCGGAATATTCGTAACCACGCTGCCCATGTCAGCACGTAGGCACGGCTGAAGGGGTGCGCCAATCGCTCGGCCAAGGCAAGAGCGTCTTCCATCCGGGCCAGCGCCTGGTCGGGGTAGCCGAGTTGCCAAAGCACCGCCGACCCACGACACAGGCAAATCGGTCCGGGATCCTGGCCGTAGAGGGCGAGATGGGCTCGATGTCGCTGTGGGCGATACGATTCGGAGGCCAGCTCCAGATGTTTGCGTGCCTCCCTGAAGGCGCCGCGCCAGGAAAGGCCGACCCCCCGGGCATAATGGGCTTCGACCACCCACACGGGATCGTTACTCTGCCGGGCAAGGTCGAGCAGCCGTCCGCTCAGCTCGTGCGCCGACGTCAGTTCGGCGCGCGTGGCCGAGTAGATGGCCAGGCCGAGCAGAACCGGGAAGAGATCCGCATCTTCCGGCATCAGCTCGCAAAGGCGGCGCGCGCGAGAATATACCTGCTCGACCTCGGGATTTGCGTAGCCACTCTTGGCGGCGAGCACGCGGCCCAGCACCGTTAGCGCTGCGAGCTCACGCCGCTGGCGCTCCGGGCCCGCGGAGAGCGTTTCGATCAGGTTCAGCGCTTTCTGCAGATGGTTCTGGGCCTCATCGTTGGCCGAACGGTGGTTGGCGCTCTCTCCCGCGCGCTGCCAGTAGCCGATGGCCTGAAGCGAGAGGCCTGCAGCCGTATAGTGCTGAGCCACGATCTCCGGCTCGTGTTCGACGACCTCGCCGAAATGCTGCTCTAGCGCGTGGGCGATCCGGGTGTGCAGTTGCTGGCGGCGACTGCGCAGCAAGGTGGCATAGGCGGCATCTCCCACCAATGCGTGCTTGAAGATGCACGTCGCGTGCGGCGGCCGGCCGCGCGCGATCACGAGCTCGGCGCCGATGAGCTGGTCGAGGGCGCCCTGCAGTTCCCGTTCCTCGCGCTGCGCGACGGCCGCCAGCAGCTCATAAGAGAATTCGCGGCCGATGGCGGCGCCAATCTGCGCGACCTCCCGCGCCGGCATCACCAGTCGATCGAGCCGCGCCACCAGAGAATCCTGCAGGGTTGCAGGGATCGCCAACGGTGGCAGCGGACCCGAGAGCGCGTAGCGGTCGCCTTCATCGGTCAACACGTCGGATTCGATGACCGCCTTGGTCACCTCCTCGAGGAACAGGGGCACGCCGTCTGTCTTGGCCACCATCTGCTCGAGCAGCCCGCCCGGCAGCGCCTTGCCACCGGTCAACCGCTCCACCAGCGCGGCACCCTGCCGGTGGCTTAGGCGGTTCAACGCGAGCGAGGTGACCCGCGGGTGGCCGATCCACCGCGGCTCGAACTCAGGGCGGAAACTGAAGATCGCCAACACTGAAAGGCGGGGGATGTGCGGGACCAATCGGTCGAGAAGCTCCAGCGACGTTGGATCAATCCAGTGGATATCCTCGAAAACCAACAGCACGGGCTGGCGGGCCGCCAGGCCAACAAGCTGCCGGATCAGCGCCTCGAGGGTGAGCTCCTTCTGGCGCTGAGGGCTGAGGTTCAGAGGTGCGTAGCGGCTGCCCACGGGGAGCGAAAGAAACGCCGACAACAAAGGGGCGTCATCCCGGACCTTGCCTGTAGAGCGCGCCAGGAGGCGCTCCAGCTTGTCGAGTTTCACGCTCGGCGGATCGTCTGGGTGGAAGCCAGCCGCGCGGGTGAGCTGGACGATCGACGGGCGAAGGGCGCTGTTTGCGTGGAACGGCGAGCACTGGCAGCGGATGCGGATGTGCGGCCGGTCGCGCAGACGCTCTCGCAGCGCCTGAATCAGGTGCGACTTGCCGATGCCGGGCTCACCGGAGAGCAGGACCACCTGCCCTTCGCCGGACGCGGCCTTGCTCCAGAGTTCCGCGAGCAGGGCAAGCTCGTGCTCGCGCCCGACCGTGGGGGCGAGGCCGCTCGTCGCGCGCGCTTCGAACCGGGTCTCGGCGGCACTCTCGCGAAGCACTCGCCACGCGCGGATCGGGGCGTCGAACCCCTTCAGCTCGTGGAAGCCCAGGTCGGCGAACTCGAACAGCCCGCCGAGCAGTCGGCGCGTCGCGAGCGGGATCACGATCTCGCCGGGCGCCGCCAAGGCCTGCAGCCGCGCCGCCAGGTTCGGCGACTCGCCGACCACCGCTTCCTCCTGCGCCGCTCCTTCGCCGATGAGATCGCCCACCACCACCAGCCCCGTAGCGATGCCGACGCGCACCGCAAGCGCGCCTTGTGCCGGGGTCGCGAGCCTTGCGATCGAATCAACGACCGCCAGCCCGGCCCGCACGGCTCGCTCTGCGTCGTCCTCGTGCGCCTTTGGATAGCCAAAATACACCAGTACGCCGTCGCCCATGTATTTGGCCACAAACCCGCCAAAGCGACGCACGGCCTCCGCAACGCACTTCTGATAGGCCGCAATCACCTCCCGCAAATCCTCAGGGTCCATTTGCGCGGAGAGTGCTGTCGAGCCGACAAGGTCCGAGAACATCACGGTGACCTGGCGGCGCTCGGCGGTGTCCTTCGCTGCGTTGTCGACTGCCAGAGGCGCATCGGATAAAAGCGGCGTTGGTGCGCCTGCTTGAGCGCGCAAGGCTGCGATGGCGTCGAGCAGCTTACGACGGTGTCCAACAAATCCGACGCCAAGATCCTTCAAATCCTCGGCCGTCAATATCGGCAGGATCGTCTCGTCGATCTTATTCTCGCGGAAGGCGTCCTCATACTGTTCGAGGTCAAGCCTCCGCAGCCAACCTCCGACGTCCATGGCGGCGCCCCTGGCTTGCCCACCCACCGCATGATCCACCAGGGGAGACAGCCTGTCTAGGAGCAGGTTTTGAATGACCGGTTGGCTCAAATCCGGGCATCATGCCGCCTGAGCCAGGCCACAGCGACGAGCAGCCCCAGCCCGCCATTCCAACCCACCCCGCTTTCTGCTTGAATACCCCCTCACCCAGCCGCGGAGCACCCCCATCGCCACCGATCCCTTCGCTCCTCTGCGCCAGCGCTTCCTCGCCCGCTGCGCCGATCAGCTCGCCGAGCTGAAGGCCGCGCGTGAGGCTCCCCTGCCCGGCAACGATCCGCTGATCCGGCTCGCGCACTCGCTCGCGGGCGCGGCCGGCACGTTCGGCTTTCCGGAGATCAGCGCCAAGGCGTCGGCTCTGGAGACGCTGCTCACCGAGCAGGCGGACGGCGGGGCGGTTGGCGCGGCGCTCGATGGGCTGATCGCGGAGGTCGAGCGCACATTGCAATGACGCGGCCGGTCGTGCGCCGCCCAGCCGCGCCTATTTCTTGGCGCCGCCGAGGCCGGTCCGGGTCATCTCGCCCCAGCCCTGGTTGCCGCGCAGGAACTGCCACCAGCCCTTCACGCGCCAGAAATTGTTGAGCTGGCGGTAGCCGAAATTCTCGATCACGGCGACCGCCGTCAGCACGGCAAGGTCTCGCGCACGTGGGAAGCGCTGCAGTTCGGCTTCTTCGAGCACCAGCGAACAGACGCTGACGCAGACGCCGTAGGTGAAGACGAGCGAGGTGAAGGCGAGCAGATATTCGCCGGACAGGATGCCGAGCAGCCAGAAGGCCGGGATCAGGATATAGCCCAGCACCTCGGCCACCGGGCCGAGCACGTCGACGATCAGGATGTGGCCGAAGCCGAGGAAGCCGACGCGGCCATAGCGCGGGTTGAACAGCATCGAACGGTAGCGGAAGAAGCATTCGAGCGCGCCGCGCTGCCAGCGCGTGCGCTGCCTGGCCAGCACGCTCAACGTCTCCGGCGCCTCGGTCCAGCACACCGGCTCGGGGACGAACTGGATGCGGTATTTGCGCTTGGTATCGCGCATGTGGCGGTGCAGCTTGATGACGAGGTCGAGGTCCTCGCCCATCGAGCCCTTGGTGAAGCCGCCGACCGCCACCACTTCGGCGCGGCGGAACATGCCGAAGGCGCCGGAGACCAGCATCAGCGTGTTGATGCGGCTCCAGGCCAGCCGCGCCATCAGGAAGGCGCGCAGATATTCGACCACCTGCAACAGCGGTAGCAGGCGCCACGGCAGGTGCACCTCGCGCACCCTGCCCGCCTCGATCGTCGAGCCGTTGGCGATGCGGATGGTGCCACCGACGGCGATGGTGCGCTCGGGGTCGTCGATGAAGGGTTGCGCGGCGCGCATCAGCGCATCGGGCTCGAGGATGGAGTCTCCGTCGATGACGCAGAAGACCGGCGCGCGGCAGACATTGATGCCAGCGTTCTGGGCGTCGGCCTTGCCGCCATTCTCCTTGTCGACCACGAACAGCCGCTCGGTCATCGGCGAGGAATAGAGGCCGCGGATCGGCTGATGCGCCAGTTCCTCCTCGTAGGGCCGGTGGAACTTCACCAGCCTGAAGGCGTCGATCAGGCGCTGCAGCGTGTCGTCCTTCGAGCCGTCGTTGATGACGATCACCTCGAAATTCGGATATTCGAGCGCCAGCATGGAATGGACGCTCTCGACGACGTTCAGTGCCTCGTTGTAGGCGGGCACCAAAAGCGCGATCGGCGGCGCGACGTCGCCATAGCGGTGCCAGAGCAGCGCCGAGCGCGCCACCGGCGGGCGCATGGACAGCGCGTAGGCGGCGACGATGAGCTGCAACAGGTAGATCGCCGTTTGCGCCAGCCCGGCCCCGATGATGAACCAGGACAGGATTGAGGCTGTCAGAACGATCTGGTGGCTCCAGTCGGCGATCATGTGGCAGGGCCCTCGGCAAGGATGAGCGAGGCGGTGCGCTGGCTGCGCGAGACGTCGCTGGCGGCCATCGCGCGCAGCATCTTTTCGCCGGGCTGGCCGAAGGAGCGCAGCGCGTTGGCGGCGGCATAGCGCACGGTCCACACCTCGTCGTCCATCAGCCCGGCGAGCGTCGCAGCGAGTTCGCTGAGGCCGAGGCGGCCGGCGGCGTCGGCGGCGTCGGCGCGCACGTCGAGGTCGTCGCTCGCCATCGCGCTCGCCAGGATGGACGGCGCGTCGGCATGGCCGGTCAGGCCGAGCGCGCGGAGCGCGGCGGCGGCGACCTCGGGTGAGGCATCGCCGGCGAGGCTGGCGAAGAAATCGGCGAAGCCGAAGCCGCCGGCGCGGGCCAGCGCTTCGATCGCGGCCGCCCTGACGACTGGCACGCCGTCCGCGCGCGATGCATGCACCGCAAGCTCGTTGAAGCGCGTCCGCGGAAAGCGCCTGAACAGCTCGATGACGCGCCGCGAGCGCTGCCCCGCCACGCCGATATTGTCCAGTACGAAGTCGAGCAGCGGCAGGCTGCCGAGATCGCTGAGCGCGATGGCCGCGGCGATCCTGACTTCGCGCGAGCGGTCCTCGGCCAGCGCCGAAAGCAGGCGTGCCGACGCATCCTCCGAATCCAGCGCCGCGAGCATCTCGGCGGCGTGGATGCGTTCGGCGACGTTGCCTCGTTCAAGCTGCCTGCCGACACGGGCCGGCATGCCGCATTCCTTGAAGGCGGCAAGGACGTCGTCGTGCTCCGCGCCGCGCAGCAGCGACAGGAATTCGAAGCCGGCATTGATCGCCACCCCGGCCGGCACCGCGAGGATGGCCGCCTTCAGGGCCTCGCGGTCGCGGTTTTCGGTGAAGGCGATCAGCGCCGTCAGAAGCTGGCGCCGCTGATCGGCGTTGGCCGTGCCGCGGCGCTCCTGCAGCACCCGGCGCAGGATCAGGATCAGCATGATCGCGATGGAAAGCGCGCCAAGCAGGATGGAGAGGTCCCAGACGTACCACATGGTCAGAACCGCGCGGTCAGGCCGAGCCCGACGATGGTTCGGTCGAATGTCGGGCGTTGCTCATGCGCGATGCTGGCGCGCAGCGTCAGCGGATCGGTGACGTCGAAGGAAACGCCGCCAAAGACGGTGCGCGTCGGCACCAGCGTGCCGTCGGAGATTTCGGGCGCGTCGGCGTAGCCGCCGAAGACGTTGAAGCGCTGCGTCACCGCAAGGTCGGCGCGCAGCATATAGCCGTCGGCGCGGGTGCCGATGTCGTCCTCGGCATGCACCCAGCGGGCGGACAGCCCGAGCCGGCCGTCGAGGATGTAGCCCTGCACCCAGGGCGAGACGGTGGTGACACCGGCGTTGGCGAAATCGTCGTAGCGGGCGTCGATGTTGAGCGAGACCGGTCCGAACGCTTTCGCCGGCGCCACGACCTGCCAGGACGCGCCAGCGCCGATCGAATAGCGCGCGAGGAAATCGGCATCCGGCGTCGCTGCCGCCAGCGCATAGGCGGAGAAGGCGGGCGAGAACGCCTCGTCGATGCGGCCCTCGATCTGGACGTCGGTGTGGCCGTAACGGGTCGCCACCCGCGTGCGGCCGGAAAGGGTCGTCGCCGGTGACAGCCGATAGGCAAGGCCGGCCGCGCTGTCGGTCCAGTCGCCGAGGCCGCCCGTGAGGTCGCTCACCTCCGTGCCGATGTCGAGCCGCCATTTGCGCGGCGGCGGTACCGCCAGCCGCTGCTCGATCTCGGCCGAGCCGGGCTCGATGGCGAGCGCCTGGTTGTAGGCTGCCCGCGCGGCCGCGTCGTCGCCCTCAGCGCGACGGACATCGCCGATCCCGACCAGCGCCTCCGCATTGCGCGGATCGCTCGCAAGCACGCGATCAAATGATTGCCCGGCCCGCGTGTAGTCCGCTTCGAGAAGAGAAATCCTGGCGTCGAGGTTCAGCGCCTCGACATTGTCCGGCGCCGTGGCCAGCACGTCATCGACAGTTAAGCGGGCGCGCGGCACGTCGCCCTGCCAGATCGCCAGGCGGACCTTGCCGAGCCGGGCGTCGAGCAAGCCGGGCTTGATCGCCAGGGCCCGGTCGAAGAACTGCCCGGCCTCGTCGAAGCGCTGGCCGGCGCCAGCGACCAGGCCAAGGGCGACCAGGACGTCGGTGTTCCTCGGCGACAGCTTTAGGGCCCGGCGATAGGCCCGCTCGGCCTCGGGCAGCTTGCCCGCTGCCCTGAGCCGCCTGCCCTGCTCCATCAGCCCGGCGACGGGATCCGCCCGCCGCAGCGGCGCCTTTTTCGCCGGCGCCGCTCCGGGAGCCGGCTTTGGCTTGTCGCCGGCCGCCTGCTTTGCCTTGCGGATGGTCTCGACCAGCGTGGCGGCATCGGCATTGCCGGGCTCGGCGCCCGCGACCTTCTCGGCCAGCGGCAGCGCCGCATCCAGATTGCCGGACCGGAACTCGACCTCGGCCAGGCCGAAGCTGGCATCCATATAGGCCGGGGCGAGCGACAGCGCCCTGGAGAAGGCGTCGCGCGCGGCCGGCAGATCGTTGCGGCCGAGCTCGACGAAGCCGAGCTGCACCAGGGCATCGGCATTGTCGGGCTTCAGCGCCAGCGCGCGCTTGAGCAGGTCCGCCGCCTCGTCGAAATGCTGGGCCTGCCTCGCCTTGACGCCGGACGCGTAAAGCTCGTCGACCGTCTGGGCCCATGAAACACCGGGAGGCGCGGCCATTGCCAGGAACATGCATGCGGCAAGGGCTGCGCGCCGGCTTCGCCGCATCAGCGTTTCTTCCGCGCGATCAGGCGCGCCAGCCGGGCCAGCAGCTCCTCGGGGATGAACGGCTTCACCAGATAGTCGTCGGCGCCCTTTTCGAGCGCCGATACGATGTCCTTTTCGGCCTTGCGGGCGGTCAGCATGACGACCGGGGTTTCGGACAGGTTGGGGTCGCCCTTGATGCGCGCAAGCACCTCGATGCCGTCCGCCTTGGGCATCATGGCGTCGAGCACGATGATGTCGGGCCCGTCGCGCTCCGCCTTCGAAAGCGCTTCGGCCCCGTCCACCGCCTTGATGACCTCGTATCCCTTCGCCCGCAGCCTGAATTCCATCAGCTCGAGCAACAAGGGATCGTCATCGCAGATCAGAACTCTTGCCTTCGCTCCATCCACCTGTGCTGCTCCGGTTCCATCGCCCCCCGGAGTGATCAATCAACGAACCGCCATCCGCCAATGTGGTCCACGCCCATAGTTCCGCGCGGGCCGCAGGCCCGCAACACCCGTGCGATCATAGTTATAGCCGATTCGCGACGGCCGCATTTCGCTACAATCAGTAGATGAATAAGTCGGCATGGTATATGAGCCGTAAACGGCGCCGTACAGCTTCCCGCCGATGCGGCCGCCGGGAAGCCCGAACAGCCCGTCAGCGCGCGCGCAGCGCCAGCAACTTCCCGACCTCAGCGGCGAGCGCCAGCGGGTCGAAGGGTTTTGCGATGACCCCGACCGCCCCCATGACCAGATAGTGTTCGACCTGATGCGTCTGGGTGCGCGCCGTGATGAACGCCACGGGTATCGATGCCGTGAGCGGCGAGGCGGCCAGCCGCTTCAGCGTCTCCGGCCCGTCCATGTCCGGCATCATCACGTCGAGCAGGATGAGGTTGGGCTGCCAGTCGGCGGCGACCGCCAGCGCTTCGGCGCCCGAAGAGCAGGACCGCACCTCGAACCGAGGCTCGAGCTCCAGCGACATCTGCGCGATTTCGCGAATGTCGTCCTCGTCGTCCACATAGAGGATCCTTGCCGACATCAACGTCACTCCCCTGCTTGCGCGGCGGATTTCGCCGCGTTGCGAGACGCAACCAACATGCGCCGGACCAGCTTGGCGACATCGATCTCCGACGCCTTGGTCTTGGTCATCATCGCCTGCACCCGGTCGCCGAGCTTCTCGTCCATCTCCGCCGCCGAGAACACGATGACTCTGGTTTCCTGCGGCAGATCGATGAGCAGGTCCAGCCCCGACCCGTCGGGAAGCGCGATGTCCAGGATGACCAGGTCGAAGCGATGCTTGGCGACCGCCCGCCGCGCCTCCTGCAGCGTTTTCGCCGAGGCGATCAAGACGTCCGGACCCAGCCCCGCCGACATCACGGCAAGCACGCCCTCGTCGTCCTCGACGTGGAGGATCCTCGGCCTGCGCTCGACCTTGCCGGCGACGATCTTGGAGAGAGCGGCGTGGAGCCGCTTCGAGTCCACCGGCTTCTCCAGCCAGTCGACGATGCCGACGGCTGTGCCGTTGAGTGAGCGCTTGGCCTCATCGGCGACGGCGGAGATGACGATCACCGAAATGTCGGAATTCACCGGTGACGACCTGATGTCGTGGAAGAGCTTGATGCCGGATTCACCCGCCAGCCTGATGTCGAGCGTCAGCGCCACATAATCACGGGAGCGCAGCAGCGCCATGGCGGTGTCGATGTCGGGGGCGACGTCGCTGGAAAAGCCCTCCGCATCGAGCAGTGCTGCGATCACCGCCGCGACATCGGTCTCGTCCTCGCAGATGAGGACACGCAGGCGGCCATCGCGCGGCCGCGACCGGCGCTCTGTCGAAACCGGCTTGTCAGGCTGCCTTTGCGCCTCGGCGAGATCGACGTGGAACGAGGTTCCCGTGCCTTCCTCGGTTTCGAAGGAAACGGCGCCGCCGAGCTTTTCGACGATGGTCTTGACGATGCTCAGGCCAAGGCCGGTGCCGCCCTGCTTGCGGGTGCTGGAGGCGTCCGCCTGCTCGAACTTGCCGAAGATGCGGCTGCGGAATGCCTCGGGAATGCCGGCGCCCTGATCGATCACCGAGATGCGCAGCATGTCGCGATCACGGCGCTCGAGTTTCACCGTCACGGTGCCGTCGGCATTGGAGAACTTGATCGCATTCGACAGCAGATTGGCCATCACCTGATGCAGGCGATCCTCGTCGATGTTGGCCTCGGCGCGCGGGGCATCGTCGACCAGGACGATGCGGATCCCGCCGTCGGCCCGGTAGTTGGAGCTGGCGGCAATGGCCTGCTCCAGCAGGGGGCGGACGGGCATCTGCTTGATCTTGAAGGCGATCACGCCCGATTCGATCTTCTCCATGTCGAGGATGTCGTTGATGAGAAGAACCAGCCGCTCGCTGTTGTTGTGGGCGATGTTGATGAGGTTGGCGACCTTTGGCGGCAGCTCGCCCGCCACGCCGGCCGCGATCAGGCCGAGCGAACCGCGGATCGACGTCAGCGGGGTGCGCAATTCGTGGCTGACCGTCGAGATGAAATCGTTCTTGAGCTGGGTATTGCGTTTCTGCTCGGTGATGTCGCGATTGTAGGTGATGACGCCGGTGATCTTGCCGGCCTCGTCGCGGAACGGCGCCTTCAGCGTGTAGAGCCAGCCCTGCCTGCCGTCCGGGAAAATCGCCGGCTGGTCGATGCGCAGCGTCTGGCCAGCCTCCAGCGCGCCCATCTCGTCCTGCCGGAAGCGCTCCGCCACATCCTTCGGGTAGAAATCGAAATCCGTCTTGCCGATCAGGTTCTCGACCGAGGTGGCGTTCACCATTTCGGCGGTCGCCGGATTGGCGGCGATGAAGCGGCCGTCGACGTCCTTTATGTTCAGGCAATCCGGCAGCTCGCGAACCATGGCCCGGTAGATCATGTTGGACATGACAAGATCGCGCCGCCGCTGCTGGCGGTCGAGCAGCACGCTGACGATGATGGTGCTGAGGAAGCGGAACACCAGCGACGGGAACGTGCTCTGCTGCACCATGCCGGCGACGACTTGCGGGGGAATGACCAGGAGCGTGATCAGTCCGGCGAGAGCGACCGACACGCCGAGGCCGAATATGTCGAAGATGGTGCGCGACCGGGCCGCGACGATGTGATGCCAGGCAATGCCGACGACAGCCGTGATGAGGATGCCCACGATCCCGATGCTTGCGCCCTGGCCGCCGAGATGGATGCGATAGGCAATGGAGCCGGCTGTGGCGATGACCATGGCTGGCCATCCGCCGAAGAAGGCGGCGGCGGCGATGAAGGCGGCGCGCAGATCGACGATGAAGCCGGAGACGGACAGCGCCGTCGCCATGGAAATGACCGCGCCCGTGCACATCACCACGCCGAGAACCAGCGACTGCCTGCGCTGCGAGAGACGCCCGGTAAAATCCGCCACAAGATCCCAGGCGACCACCAGGATGGAGACCAGGGCAAGATTGGCGAGGAGTGAGCGCCAGATATCGGTCATGACTTTCCGGCTCCTTTTTTCCGATAGATACCGGCAAAACCTATCCGAGGTCTAAAGAGCCGTGGACCGGTCTGAGCGACAATGGGACAGGCCGAAACGCCGAATCGGCGACCAATGCGAAGCGTCAGGCCGACGCGATCATCGCCCAGCGAACGGCATATGTCGACGACATCCGGCCGTGAAATGGCTTCAGGCGAGGTGGCGGAAGTTCGACAGCGGCTGCGCCACCCAGGCCTCGATCTCGCGCGTGACGAGGGCGGCAGCCTGTTGGTGGATGAAGTGGCCGGCGCCGGGCAGCGCCAGCACGGAAGTGACGTTGTCGACCTCGCGGAACGTGCCGTCGAAGGCGCTGGCCGGAACATAGGGATCGTCGGTGCCGAACAGGGCAAGGGTCGGCGCCCTGATCAACGGCAGCGGGCCGATGTCGGGCACCCTGCCCAGCGGAATATTGGCCCTGTAGTAGTTCAGCACCGCCTCCGGATCGCATTGCCGAAGCGACGCCACGAGCGCCTGTCTGTCGTCCGCGTCGGCAACCCAGCTGGCAAGCTCGTCCGGCGTGGGCAGGGCTGCCACACCGGCTTCCTGGAAGCGGCGCACGTAACCGAAATATCCGGAATTGGCTGGATCGGCTATGGCCCGAAGATAGTTGCGCGGATGGGGACTGGAGAGAGTTATGAGGTGGCGTACCGCCGACGGCACGCGCATGGCCAGCCACCAGGCGATGGTTCCTCCCCAGTCGTGGCCGACGATTGAAGCCTGGGAGAGTTGTTCTGCCATGAGGATGGACAGCACGTCTTGGACGAGGTTCGGCAGCAACGCGTAGTGTGCATGTCCTCTCGGCTTGTCGCTTAGCCCGAATCCGCGCAGATCCGGCGCCAGGACCCTGAAGTTGCCGCATAGAGATTCGATCTGACGGCGCCAGCCAAGACCATGGTCGGGAAACCCGTGCAGAAAGACGATCGGCGGGCCGGAGCCCGCCGCGATGTAGTGCAACCTAACGTTCCCGTTCGATGCGAACCTGGACTCGAAAGTCGTAACCGAAGCCACCCTGACCGGCCGCTGCGATCACATCTTGACTTCGAGGCGCAGGAACGGCCCCTGGAATACCTGGTTCTCGTGGTCGGCATTCACAAGAAGGTTGTGCCATGCCTCGATCTTGTAGCCTGCGGTCAAGGTCGTGTTCGGCATCGGCGTCCAGCTCAAGCCGGCCGACGCATCGAGGTTAGAGACCGTTTCGCTCGAGCTCTCACTGAACAGCGTTGCGGAAGCATGCATGTCAGGGTTTGTTTGCGTGACACTGCCGCCAACACGGTTGGTGCGGCGGCCCCACATCACGGAGCCCGAAACGGCGCCCGTCAGGCCCCAGTTCTCGCCGACCGGGTAATAAGCCTCGGCACCAACCCTTGGACCGATGCCCCAGTATTCGGACGAGCCAACCTTGTCGGCGGAAATGCCCTTGTCGGCAGGATTGTCAGGCGTAAACGTCTCGGAGAAGTCGAACACCTTTTCGTCCGCATGTGCGATCCGCAGGCCGCCAAAGAAGCGGATGTCAGCCTGCTGTGCCTTGACGTGCTTGCCGACGTCGAAATCGAACGCCTGAAAGGCGTAGCCGTCGCCGTAACGAGCGCTAATGGTACCGTCTGGATCGGTGACAGGCCCCTCGCCAAGGAGGATCGACCGGTGCTTGCCGACATGAAAGGTGCCGGAAAGACGCCAATCCAGCCCCGGGGAAATCTGCTTGGTCAACGCTACTGACCCGGAGATGTCGCCGTTGCTGTTGCCCAGCTTGTCGCTGCTGAGCTTGTCGTCCTTGTGGACATTGTTCCAGAAATAGGCGCCTTCGAACGACATCTTGATGCGCGCATCGATGACCGCCGGGTCCGATGGTTGCGCCTCGCCGGCATGAGCCGTGGCGACGCCGATGGTTGTCACGGAGGCGGCCGATGCCGCCACCGTTGCCAAAAGTTTGCCCTGTACTTGAGCCCGCATGCTTATCCCCACCCCAGATTCTCGCGGCTGCCAATATTGCAGAGACTCGGATAACGGCCTATTGCCGAGAGGATGCCCCGACACTTTGCCGCGTCAGTGTAACATCTTTGCAACAGCAATAAAAAACACAATGACTAGAGATGGTTAGCGCCAGACGATGACAAACGGGGGCTTCTTGGACAATCCAGCGCAAATTGAAGGCTTTCTGAACAATCTCGCCTACGCGCTCTTTGCCCAGAGCGGGCAGATCACCCCCGAGCCTCGTGAAATCGGCAATCTCACGGTCTTCGACCACCCAGACGCGGTCGACAGGATCGCCAAGGCCCCGAACCTGTTTCGCAAGAACTTCTCGCTGATTTCCGCACTCGGCTTCAGCCGCTTCAACACCAATGACGAGGAGTGGGCGACAAGGCGCTCAATCACGCAAGACAGTTACCTCGCTGCGGCGAAGCCCGCCCAGGTGCAAAGCGTGTCCGATATCTTCGCCTCGTGCTTCAGCGTCTGCGAAACGTCCCTGGCGGGCATCCAGGAGGCGCTGTTCGCTGGCGCCCTGACCATCTTCTATCAGGCGTTCAGACTTGTGGCTGAGCCCCGGTCGACGGCGGCATTGCTTGACCGGACCCGCGAGGTGCTGCGCCGCCTGCAATATTACTCCTGGGTCACGCCGACCGATGCTGAGCGCACCAGCGTCATCAGCGACGCCCGCGCGGTCATAGCCGAGTTCGGAGCGCAGCTGATGGCGGACCCACGATCGGCCGCCCAAATGCGCCGCTTCTCCGAGAAATCAGGCGGAATCGACAGCTTCTCGCCCATCGAAGAGTTCGTCATGAACCTTTTCGCGGGCGTCGAAACCACCGTGACGACGGTGCTGTGGGTGATCGACAGGCTCGGCGCCAACCAGAAAGTACAGGAGCGTATCCACGACGAGATCGCCGGGGCCAAGGCCGATACGCCGTTCACCGACTGCTTTATCAACGAAACGATGCGGTATTTTCCGCCCATTCCGTTCCTGACGCGCGAGGTGAGCGCCGACACGGTAATCGACGGCGTGGCGCTGAGGGCCGGACAACTCATCATGCTTTCCATCGTTGGCGCGCACCAGCATCCCGAGTTCTGGGAGAATCCGCGGACATTCGATGCCAGCCGCAAGGAATTCATCGACAATAGTTTCGACCGTCGCGCCTTCATCCCGTTCCTGACCGGGCCGCGCATGTGCGGCGGCGCACGCCTTGGCCGGCTCGAGGTCGAGCAAGCGGTTCGCGCGGTGGTGCGGCAGTTCGCATTCGCCCGCACCGACGACATCATCCGCTTCGACTATGCGCTGGCATTGCGTCCGGCGAGCGGCATGGCGGTCGTGGTGTCAAGGCGCTGACAAGGGCCGGTCCGTTGCGCCAGGCATGTCGCGCCACAGGTCCCGGATCAGGCTTCCGAATTGCCTTGCGATGATCCTCTTCATGTCCGCATCGTGCTGATAGCGCGCGCTTGCCTCGATGGCGGCCTTGTCCAGATCATGGGTCGGAAACCAATTTCGCATTGTCGTTCGCACATTCTCGTACGGGCTGGCGACAAAATCCTCATAGGCGACATCGACTACCCTCATGGGATCAATGGTCGAGAGGTAGTTCCGCCACATGACCTCACAGTCGGCGATATGGCGCACCGTATCGATGACCGCCTTCTGGCTTATCGTCTTCAACTTGGGGATTCCCGGCAGCGTATCTCCGCCATCGAACGGTTGCCCGGTATAGAGCATCGCAAGCAGGCTCACGGTCTGTTCAACCTTGTTGCGTCGGGACAGGAACACATAAAATGACCTTGTATCGTCCTGGCCGATCGCGTTGCGCGCGAAGTTCAGATTGCCTGCGAACAGCTTTGCCGCGAACACGCCATTGACCGAGCGTCTTGCCAGAAGTTGCCGTCCGTATGACGCTGCCGCGCGATCGAGTGCCGGGACGTCGATGGCATCGTGGCCGGTCCAGCGGCGCAGGAGCGGCAGCGCAAACTGCCACTGGAAGTACTCGGTCGGCAGACCGAGCCCGAAATGCTTCAGCACCCGACAGTAGGAATGGCCGGCTGTTCGGGGCGTCGTGCAAATCAGGATCTTGATCGGTTTGCCATCCGACCCAGCCTGATCAAAAGCAGCCGATAGCAGCTTTCCGTATGCTTCCTCGAAGTGCATTGCCGATCCCCCAAAGGCAGCGCCAGTTCAAACGGCGGATAGGAAACCCAGGATCAAGAAAGCCTGATCAATCGTCATCAGCGAGGGCGGGCTGCCCGCATCAATGTTGTCGACGATACAGATGTCTGGCCGGACGCGACGCGTCCGCTCCAAGGCGCTCCTGTCGATGAATTCGCTCTTTCGCCCATACATCAGCAACATGCGCGCATCCAGCTTGGCCACCATGGGAAACAGGTCGTATGCACGTCCGGTCATTGTCGCGAAATTCTCGGTCGCGGCCGGATCATAGGCCAGCCGAACGCCTTCGGTGCCGCTGGTGATGCGGTTCTCGATGTAGCGGCTTAGAACCGCTTCCTCGACGGAGCCCATCTCAGCGCTTGCGGCACGCAGATAGTCCCTCGCCGCGGCGCGCGTCTCGAAGGTCAGCGTGCTTTCCCGGATGACCGCGTCTCTCAAGGCGTCGACCTTCGGGCCGCCGGTCATGGGAACATCATTGAGGACTATCCGATCGACACGGCCGCGGTTTGCATAGAGGAACAGGGTCAGGATCAGCCCGCCCCATGATGTGCCGATGAAGTGGTTCTCCTTGCCGGCAAACCGACCGAGCGCGCGCAAGCACCTGGAATAGAGATCGATGTCGTAACCCGCACCAAGAAACGCGCTGCGCCCACGCCCAAGCAGATCGGGGCAGATCACCAGATAGCCGTTGCGGCAAAGAAAGGTCGCGAGATAATCGAAATCGGCGCCGTTCCCGGTAAAACCGTGGAGGCAATAGACTGTCCCACGAGACTGGCCGGCCGGCTGCCAAATGCGCACGAACATCGACGCATAACGGTCGCCGAGGCGGATCAGAATCTCCTGGGTGAGCCCCTCGCCGGGCGCGGCCTGGTCCATCATGCATCCCGCTTGCGCACGGCGCGTTTCATGGCGCCACGGGCATCGATGAAGTCGCGCTTCCAGTAGACCGACTTGTCGAGGTTGAGCAGTTTCGCCTCCTTGATCAGCGGCAGGATGTGCGAGGACGAGCGCGTCGCCATAACGGTTGCGGCAATTGCGCTGCCGCCAGGATCGGGATTAAGCGGGCCATTGTTCGCGACCCATGTTTCGGCGATCTCGCGGCTGGTCACGACCCAGCCGACGTAGGCGACGATAGCATCGTCAATGGCGCCGATAAGATGGGATTGCTGCTCGATCTGATAGCGCAACGACTTCACCATCTGGCCAAATTCGTAGCCGTCGAACGGCGGATGGTGCGCAATGAAATTGCAGACCAGACCAAGCGAGAACGGGTTGAACGGAACGCGGGTGAAAAGAAGCTTGCTCATACGGACTCAAGGTGTTTCAAACGGGCGCGAGATTATGATGAGGAACCGGGGCGAGCTAGAGGGAAAAGAGCGAGGCGAATAGCTGTATCGTCGCGATCTTGACTGCAAGAGTGGCTACTGCCGACGGGAGAGCATCATGAGAAAGCTCATCATCACGGAGTTCATCAGCGTCGACGGCATCGCCGAGGTCGAGAAGTTGCCGAACGTCACCTGGAACGACGAGATGAACGCGTTCAAGGAGGACGAACTCGCCGACAGCGGCGCCATGCTTCTCGGCCGCACGACCTACGAGATCTTTGCCGGTTCATGGCCCTCCGAAACCGGTGACTTCGCCGACCGCTTCAACGCGCTGCCGAAATATGTCGCCTCGACCAGCCTGCAGGCGCTCGACTGGCAACCGGCGCAATTGCTCGCAGGCCCCCTGCCCGAAGCGGTCGCCAGCCTGAAGCAGACAAACGGCGGCAACATCTATGTGCATGGCAGCTTGAGCATTGCCCGGCAGTTGCTCAGTCACGGGCTCGTCGATCGCCTGAGGCTGCTCGTCTATCCGGGCGCCGTCGGCCAGGGAAAGCCGCTGTTTCCGACCGAGGAGCCGCTCGCGCTGGAGCTGATCTCGGCCGTCCCGTTCAGCAATGGCGTGGTGGCGCTGGAGTATGCGCCGGTCGCGAAGGGTTAGTAGCCTGCTCCAAAGGCTGGGCATCGCCGGGCCAGGAAGCAGCGCGGCGCCGCGGACGTGAAGGCTCCGCTCTGTCTATTGCTTTAGGAAAGCTGCCGTCATCGAACGATCGGGGGCAAGGAGCCCCCGATTGCTGTTCGGACGAGATTTACGCCAGCTCGTCAGATGAGGAAGACGCTGGCGTCCGGATGCGTCTGGTTGTTCATCGCATCGAAGGCGTTGGCGATATCGTTGATCCCCGGTTGACCGGTCAGGCCGAAGTTGGAGGTCGGGGCGTTGGTGTCGTTAAGGACGTCCCGCACCGCGGCGGTCACCTCGCCCGGTTGCAGCGTGTGGTCGTCGTTCGTGTCAATCTGATTGAGAATTGCGATGATGGCCGGGTTCGAGCTGGTCGCCGCGGAGAAACTGAAATTGAGTTCCGGTTTACCGCCGGGGCCGTCGGGCACGGCAGTGACGGCAGCGGAGAGATACGCCGCCGCCGAGGAGCGTTCGAGGTGGTTCACCCCACCGCCCTTGGCTCCCAACGCGTCCGCGATCGAGGGCGTTCCTGGAATCTTCGACAGGTTCTGGAACTCGAAGATGGTCTCGAAGGAGGTGTTGGAGTTCCAACCCGAATGGAACTCACCCAACTCCTGGTTCAAGATATCGATGTGGTTCTTCCAGAAGCCAGGCGTCAAGCCCTGGCCCTCCGGTGGCAGGAAGTTGGTGAAGTCGTTGCCAGTGTCAACGCCGCCGCTGCCGGGATTGTCGACCGTCTGAACGAGGATCCCGGTCTGCTGGGAACCGGCCGGCACTACTTCGTAGATGCTCTTGCCAACATCGGCCAGCGTCAGTCCGCCGATCGACCAGGCGCCGCCGGCCCCCGTCGTCGTCGAAAGGTCCACGCCTGGATCGAACACGTGATTATCGTTCTCGTCGATGTAGATCGTCACAGGATCGTGCGACCATGGAATGTCGTCCGCCGTCTTACCGTTGCCGGTCAGGTCCTCGTACTTGGTGCCGGAGACTGAGAAGAACTTGAAGTTGACGAAGTCCTGGTCGGTCAGGTTCTGGCCCGATGTCAGGCTGTCCTGGTCGATCTGCACCGGGCTGACATTCGTCCAGCCCGACTGGCTCTCTTCCTTGATCAAATAGTCGCCAGGCAGCAGCCCGGTGAACTGGTAGAAGCCGTTGGCGTCGGTGGTGGTCTGCGCCACCTGCTCGACCGCATCGGCGACGTTGTCGTGGTTGGCGTCCTTGTAGAGCGTGATCGTCCAGTTCTCGACCGGCGTCTGGTCATCGCTGGTCGCCAGGCTGCCGTCGGCATCCTCGAGCTTGTGGCCCGAGATCGAGCCAAGCTCGACATTGACGAAGTCCTGGTCGGTCAGGTTCTGGCCCGATGTCAGGCTGTCCTGGTCGATCTGCACCGGGCTGACATTCGTCCAGCCCGACTGGCTCTCTTCCTTGATCAAATAGTCGCCAGGCAGCAGCCCGGTGAATTGGTAGAAGCCGTTGGCGTCGGTCGTGGTCTGCGCCACCTGCTCGACCGCATCGGCGACGTTGTCGTGGTTGGCGTCCTTGTAGAGCGTGATCGTCCAGTTCTCGACCGGCGTCTGGTCATCGCTGGTCGCCAGGCTGCCGTCGCCATCCTCGAGCTTGTGGCCCGAGATCGAGCCAAGCTCGACATTGACGAAGTCCTGGTCGGTCAGGTTCTGGCCCGATGTCAGGCTGTCCTGGTCGATCTGCACCGGGCTGACATTCGTCCAACCCGACTGGCTCTCTTCCTTGATCAAATAGTCGCCAGGCAGCAGCCCGGTGAATTGGTAGAAGCCGCTGGCGTCGGTCGTGGTCTGCGCCACCTGCTCGACCGCATCGGCGATGTTGTCGTGGTTGGCGTCCTTGTAGAGCGTGATCGTCCAGTTCTCGACCGGCGTCTGGTCATCGCTGGTCGCCAGGCTGCCGTCGGCATCCTCGAGCTTGTGGCCCGAGATCGAGCCAAGCTCGACA
>NZ_JARAKC010000013.1:0-136581 GCF_049887195.1 Mesorhizobium abyssinicae | reverse complement strand
TCGGCAAGCCGAAGATCGTCGCCGTCGTGGCCGTCATGCGAAAGCTGCTGACCATTCTCAACGCCATCATCCGCGACCAAAAACCATGGCAAACAGCTTGACAGCCAAGACAGTCGCTCTCCCCGTATAGTGACGGGGAGAGGGGACGCGGTCATTGATGGTTTCGCCAATCACCGGCGTTGCGAGAAGGGCAGCGGCGCGCGGCCAGCCTCTTATTCCCCGTCACTATACGGGGAGAAATGCCTGGCAGGGCAATGAGGGGCGGCGCAACCGCCCGGAAAGAATGGTGGCAAAGCAATGCTTGTGCCGTATTGATGTGTTCGGCCAGCTGTCTGGTAGCTATAATGCCCGCACTCCCGAATCGAGGCCAAGCCGATGCGCCAGTATCTCGACCTTCTGAAGCATGTGCTGGAGAACGGCGTCGACCGCGGCGACCGCACCGGCACCGGCACCCGCGGGGTGTTCGGCTACCAGATGCGTTTCGACCTCTCACGCGGCTTCCCGGTCACGACGACCAAGAAGCTGCATCTGAAGTCGATCATCCACGAGCTGCTCTGGTTCCTGGCCGGTGACACCAACATCAAATACCTCAAGGACAATGGCGTCTCCATCTGGGACGAATGGGCGGACGAGAACGGCGACCTCGGCCCGGTCTACGGCAAGCAATGGCGCTCATGGCCGGACGGCCGTGGCGGCGAGATCGACCAGATCGCGGGCCTTCTGAAGGAGATACGCCGCAATCCCAATTCGCGGCGGTTGATCGTCTCGGCGTGGAATCCGGCCGAGGTGGAGGCGATGGCGTTGCCGCCCTGCCACTGCCTGTTCCAGTTCTACGTCTCGGAAGGCCGGCTCTCCTGCCAGCTCTACCAGCGCTCCGCCGACATTTTCCTCGGCGTGCCGTTCAACATCGCCTCCTACGCGCTGCTGACGCTGATGGTGGCGCAGGTGACCGGGTTAAAGCCCGGTGATTTCGTGCACACGCTCGGCGACGCGCATCTCTACTCGAACCATTTCGAGCAGGCGCGCGAGCAGTTGCGGCGCACGCCGAAGCCGCTGCCGACGATGTGGATCAATCCGGAGGTGAAGGACCTTTTCGCCTTCCGGTTCGAGGATTTCCGGCTTGAGAACTACTTCGCCGACGCGACCATCAAGGCGCCGATCGCCGTCTAAGGTGTGTTGATATTCAGGGGATGCCGGCCTGCGAACGGCGGTTTCCTGCGCTTCCGGTGCCCACGTACGCTCCGCTCCGGTTCCCGGAAACCGCCGTTCTCGGCTCGGCCTGACCTGAATCTCAACGCACCTTCGGCTACCAAGCTTGGAATTCCCGTATGTGTCAGTCGATGCCGACCATGACATCCGAGGCCTTGATCACCGCATAGGCCTGCTTGCCCTTTTCGAGCTTGAGGTCGGCAACCGCCTCGTTGGTGATCGAGGCGGTGACGACGGCGCCGCTGGTATTGATGCGGACATGCGAAGTGGTGGCTCCCTTGACGATCTCGACGATCGTTCCCTTGAGGATATTGCGGGCGCTGATCTTCATGGAAGGCTCTTTCGCTGTGTTGGCTGAAATCCATCGTTGGCTGGGAAAATCCTGTCGCACAACGACAGTGGCCGCGAAAGCTCTTTCCTTGTTATATTCGTGCGGATATATCGATCGGCAGGCTTTGAGCCGAATGGATTTTCAAACCCCCGGGGAGAGTTTCATGCTGACGCGCACGGATTTCGGACTTAATGCATTCGCTGTTGGCGGGCTGACCGCACTTTTGATGGCCGCCGCACCCGCCGCCCATGCCGAGGACAAGGTGGTCGTCTTTGCCGCGGCCAGCCTCAAGGAGGCGCTCGATGGCGTCAACAAGGCCTGCGAGGCCGATGTCGGCGAAGCGGCGACCATTTCCTACGCGGCAAGCTCGGCGCTGGCCCAGCAGATCGAGGGCGGCGCGCCGGCCGACATCTTCATCTCGGCCGACCTCGACTGGATGAAGTATCTCTCGGACAAGAAGCTGACCAAGCCGGACACCGAGGCGAAGCTGCTCGGCAACCAGATCGTGCTGGTGGCGCCGAAGGATTCCAAGGTCGAGGCCAAGATCGACAAGGGTTTCGACCTCGCCAAGCTGATCGGCGACAGCAAGCTCGCCATGGGCGATGTCAAGGCGGTGCCGGCCGGCAAATACGGCAAGGCGGCGCTGGAATCGCTGGGCGTGTGGTCCTCGGTCGAGAGCAAGGTGGCGCAGGCCGAGAATGTGCGCGCGGCGCTGAAGCTGGTGTCGACCGGCGAGGCGGGGCTCGGCATCGTCTATGCCACCGACGCGCATGCCGAAAAGGGCGTGAAGGTGGTCGGCACCTTCCCGGAGGATTCGCATCCGCCGATCATCTACCCGGTTGCCCAGACCGCCGATTCGAAGGACAAGGATGCGCCGGCATTCCTGAAATGCCTCGAATCCGCCAAGGCGGCGGACCTTTTCAAGGCGCAGGGGTTCACCATCCTGGCGCCTTCCAACTAAGGCAGCGTCCCGACGCATGAACTGGCTGCTGGACCTCACTCCCGACGAATGGAATGCGGTCCGGCTGTCGATCAAGGTGGCCACGGTGGCGATGCTCTTCAGCCTGCCACCGGGCATCTTGATCGCGCTGGTTCTTGCCCGGGGAAAGTTCTGGGGCAAGACGCTGCTCAACGGGCTGGTGCACCTGCCGCTGATCCTGCCGCCGGTGGTGACCGGTTACCTGCTTCTGCTCACCTTCGGCAAGCGGGGGCCGGCCGGCGCCTTTCTGGCCGAGCATTTCGGCATCGTCTTTTCGTTCCGCTGGACGGGTGCGGCACTTGCCTGCGGCGTCATGGGCTTTCCGCTGATGGTGCGGGCGATCCGGCTGTCGATCGAGGCGGTGGACCGCCGGATGGAGGCGGCGGCCGGCACGCTCGGCGCTAATCCGCTCTGGGTGTTCATCACCATCACGCTGCCGCTGATCCTGCCCGGCCTGATCGCCGGATCCATCCTGGCCTTCGCCAAGGCGATGGGCGAATTCGGAGCGACAATCACCTTCGTCTCCAACATCCCCAACGAGACGCAGACGCTGCCGTCGGCGATCTACACCTTCACCCAGGTGCCGGGCGGCGATGACGGCGCGCTCAGGCTGACGCTGATCTCGATCGTCATCTCGATGGCCGCGCTGGTGGCGTCGGAAGTGCTGGCGCGGCGCGTCGGCCGGCGGATGGACATCGAATGACGCTGCTCGTCGACATCGGCCACCGGTTTGGCGATTTCGAGATCGAAGCCAGTTTCGAGAGCGCCGGCCGGCTGACGGCGCTGTTCGGGCCGTCCGGTTCCGGCAAGTCGACGCTGATCAACCTGATCGCCGGGCTGATCCGTCCCGAGAAGGGGCGGATCGCCATCGACGGCCGCGTGCTGGTCGATACGCAATCCGACGTGTTTGTGCCGATGCACAAGCGCCGCATCGGCATGGTGTTCCAGGACGCGCGGCTGTTTCCGCACATGAGCGTCGCCGGCAATCTGCGCTATGGCCGCTGGTTCACGCCGGCCTCCGAGCGCTATGCCGACATCGACGCCGTGGTCGAGCTGCTCGGCATCGGCCATCTGCTCGACCGGCCGCCGGCCAAGCTCTCGGGTGGCGAGAAGCAGCGCGTGGCGATCGGACGGGCGCTGCTTGCCAGCCCGAAACTGCTGCTGATGGACGAGCCGCTGGCTTCGCTCGACGAGGCGCGCAAGGCTGAGATCCTGCCCTATATCGAGCGATTGCGCGACGAGACGAAGATCCCGATCGTCTATGTCAGCCATTCCGTCGCCGAAGTGGCGCGGCTGGCGAGCGACGTGGTGGTGCTGGCGCAAGGCAAGGTCGCGGCCGCCGGCCCGACCGGGGCGATCATGCAGCGGCTCGATCTGTTGCCGGCGGAAGAGCGCGGCGAGGGCGGCGCGGTGCTGGACACAAGGGTGCTGCGCCATGACGAAAGCTTCGGCATGACGGTGCTCGGCTCGACGGCCGGCGAAATCCGCGTGCCGCGCCTGGCACGGCCGGCCGGGACGCCGGTGCGGCTGCGCATCCGCGCCCGCGACGTCATGATCGCGACCGAAGAGCCGGTGGGCCTCAGCGCGCTCAATATATTGGCGGGAACGATCACCGCGGTCAGGCCGGGCGTCGGCCCGACGGTGGAGATCGCCATCGACTGCAATGGCGCCATCGTGCTGGCGCGCATCACCGAACAGTCGAAGCACACGCTGCGCCTTGCGCTCGGCCGCAAGGTCTTCGCGGTGATCAAGACGGTGAGCTTCGACAGCGCGACGACGGGACCAGGGCTGCCGGCCGAGGCCGATGGGTGACGAAAGGACAATGTCGCTATGTTGGTTTGGAATAGCGATTGGGCTGCCGAGCGGCTAATCTGATCGCGGAGGACAAGGGATGCCATCGCTGAGCTTGCGGATAAATCTCGATCCCGACGGGCGGATCGGGCCGGGCAAGATCGAGCTGCTGGAGCAGATCGCCGCCTTCGGGTCGATCTCGGCCGCGGCGCGCGGCATGGAGATGTCCTACAAGCATGCCTGGGACCTGGTCGAGGACATGAACCGGGTGTTCGGCAAGCCGCTGGTCGCGGCGCAGACGGGCGGCAAGAAGGGCGGCGGCGCGCAACTGACCGCGGTCGGCCTGGCGGTCGTCAGCCGCTTCCGGGCCATAGAACGGGCAGCAGCGTCCGCGGCGGCGCAGCATATGGAGGCCTTGCAAGCGGAAATCGATGCGGGCTGAGCGCCGCCCCGTTCCGGGTGGTCTCTATTCCTCAGGCTCGCCGGGTTTGCGCAGCAGATAAGTGTCCATGATCCAGCCCTTGCTTTGCCGGGCTTCCTCGCGGACCCTTTCGATCTCCGCGCCGACGTCGCCAAGGCGACCGGAGATGACGATCTCGTCGGGCGTGCCGAGATAGGCGCCCCAATGGATGACGAGGTTGTCGTCGTCCAGCGTGTTGAAGGCGCATTTGCCGTCGAGCATGACGACCGCGCTGCCGGCGTTGCCCGGCATGCCCTCTTGCGTCAGGCGGCGGCCTGTGGTGATCAACACGGGATCGCCAATGCGGTTCAGCGCCATTTTGTGGCCGGCGGCCAGCGCCTGGACGGCGGTGATGCCGGGAATGACCTCGAGTTCGAATTCGACATTGCGACGCAGCCGCACCCGCTCGAGGATGCGCAGCGCGCTGTCGTAGAGGGAGGGGTCGCCCCAGATCAGGAAAGCGCCGCAACCATCTTCGGCAAGCTCATCGCGGATCAGGCCTTCGTAGATTGCGGCGATCGCTTCATGCCAGTCATCGACCGTCGCCCGGTAGGAAGGTGAGGGCTCGGCACGCACCGGCACGTCGAATTCCACCCGGCGCGATTTCGGGTTGGTCACGAAGCGGTCGCAGATCTGCCGGCGCAGTTCGGCGAGATCGTTCTTTTTCGCGCCCTTGTCGGGAATAAACAGGACGTCCGCCCGGTTCAGGCCGTTGATGGCCTGGACCGTCATGTGTTCGGGATTGCCGGCGCCGATGCCGATGACCAGAAGCTTGCGCATGCGCGAACTCCTGCCCGATCGGGAAGCCGGTGTCCAGACAAGCGTGAAGCAAGCACCGGCAAGGCCGCCGAATGGCCATCGTTTGGCGGAAACGCCGAACTGCTCTAGCTATTTGTCTTGCGTAAGTCCGGGCGGAAAACCGCTACCCACTTTTCCTGGATTTGCTCTAGATGTGGGCGCGCATCCGGCCAGTGCCGGCTCTGCCGCCAAGAGGGGGGTTCATGTTCCGCACTATCCTGACCGCAGCGCTGGCATTGTCGGTCGCGCCGGCATTGGCCAACGATTCGATCGCAGAACTCGGAACCGGCGGACTGATCCTGTCGCGCAGCGACGCCGTCGCCATGGAGAGCGAGGACCTCTTCATCTCGCAGGAAAAGGTGACGGTCGACTATGTCTTCCGCAACAACACCGACAAGGACGTCAGTGCCATCATTGCCTTCCCGATGCCCGACATCGAAGGCGACCCGAACGAGATGCCGGCGATCCCCGAAGCGCAGAGCGACAATTTCCTCGGCTTCGAGGTGACGATCGACGGTGTCGACGCAAAGCCGCAACTGGAGCAGAGGGCCTTTGCGCTGGGTATCGACATCAGCGCCGATCTCAAGGCGCAGAACGTGCCGCTCTATCCGTTCGGCGACGCGGCCAAGGCGGCGCTGGCGAAGCTTCCCAAGGAGGTCGCCGAGGACTGGGAAAACCGCGGTATCATCATCGAGGATACCGCCGATGACGGCTCGGGGATGAAGACCGTCTACGCGCCGTTCTGGCAATTGCGCTCGACCTATTGGTGGCGCTCGACCTTCCCCGCCAACAAGGCGGTGCATGTCTCGCACCGCTACAAGCCGAGCGTCGGCGGAACCTCGTCGGTCAGCTTCTTCTATGACGGCCAGTTCCAGGGCCAGTACACGACCTACAAGACCCGCTATTGCATGGACGATGGTTTCGAGAATGCGGTGCGCAAGGCGGCCAAGGACAATCCCGACGGCTACCCGCAATATTTCGAAAGCAGGATCGCCTATATCCTGACCACGGGCGGCAACTGGGCCTCGGGCAATATCGGCGACTTCAAGCTGACCATCGACAAGGGCAGCCCGAAGAACCTGGTCTCCTTCTGCGGCGACAATGTCCGCAAGGTCGGACCGACGACATTCGAGATGACGGCAAAGGATTTCTATCCCGAGCACGACATCGACATCTTGCTGCTCGAGCCGGCGGATGACACGAGCGGCGGTGACAACGGGAACGGTGGCTGATGGATATCGCAATCTACGTCGCCATCGCGGAGAACGGCGTGATCGGGCGCGATGGCGGCCTGCCATGGCGGCTTTCCACCGATCTCAAGCGCTTCAAGGCCGACACGATGGGCAAGCCGATCATCATGGGGCGCAAGACCTATGAAGGCATCGGCCGGCCGCTGCCGGGCCGGCTCAACATCGTGGTGACGCGCGACAAGGCCTGGCGGGCCGAAGGCGTCGAAACCGCGCATTCGCTCAGCGATGCCATCGCGCTTGCCAATGTGCGCGGACGCTGCATGGCCGGCGCCGACGAGATCTGCGTGGTCGGCGGCGGCGAAATCTACGCCCAGGCGCTGCCGCTGGCCGATCGGCTGCATGTCACCCACGTGCTCGCCAGCGTCGAGGGCGATGCGCATTTTCCGCCGATCGACCCGCAAGTGTGGCGCACCGTCGGCGCCGAGGACGTGCCGGCTGGCGAGAAGGACAGCCACGCGACCCGCTATACGGTCTACGAACGCCGTCGCGGCGCAAACTGAGGACGACAAAGGGTCGCTAGCGGCCCAAAACGGACGGCCGGCCAGCAGATCGCGTTGAAAGCGCGCCGTGGCGTCCCTATAGAAGTACGACATCGGATTTTGCGCCGTCAGGCCGGCGCTGAGGGAATCCCAAGCGAAAGGACATTCATGCCCTGGAACGACAAGAGCGGTGGCGGCGGCCCATGGGGCGGCGGCGGCAATCAGGGTCCCTGGGGGCAGGGGCCGAAGGGCCCCAGCGGTCCGCAAGGCTCGCCTCCCGACCTGGAAGACATCATCCGCCGCGGCCAGGACAGATTGCGGCGCGCCCTGCCGGGCGGCGGCGGCGCCAGCCCCGCGGTGTTCGGGCTGATCGCCGCGGCGCTCGTCGTACTGTGGGCATTCAAGGCGATCTACACCGTGCAGCCTGACGAGGTTGCCGTCGAACTGCGCTTCGGCAAGCCGAAGGCCGAGCTTTCGGAGCCCGGCCTGCATTTCCATTGGTGGCCGGTCGAGACCGTCGAGACGGCCAACATCGCCGAACAGCTCGTCGATATCGGCGGCGGCGCGACCAACAGCAACAGCTCTGGGCTGATGCTCTCGGGCGACCAGAACATCGTCAACGTGCAGTTCTCGGTCGCCTATCAGGTCTCCGATCCCAGGGCCTATCTGTTCGACGTATCCGATCCCGACGGCATGCTGCGGCAGGTCGCCGAAAGCGCCATGCGTGAAGCCGTCGGCCGTCGGCCGGCGCAGGATATCTTCCGCGATGACCGCCAGGGCATAGCCGCCTCGGTGCGCGAGATCATCCAGACGACACTGGACGGCTACAAGGCCGGTCTCAACGTCAACGCCGTCTCGATCGAGGATGCAGCGCCGCCGCGCGAGGTGGCCGACGCCTTCGACGAGGTGCAGCGGGCCGAGCAGGACGAGGACAAGTTCGTCGAGCAGGCCAACCAGTATTCCAACCAGAAACTCGGCCAGGCGCGCGGCGCGGCCGCCCAGATCCGCGAGGACGCGGCGGCCTACAAGAACCGCGTGGTTCAGGAGGCCGAGGGTGAGGCGCAGCGCTTCATCTCGGTCTATGACGAATACGCCAAGGCGCCCGACGTGACGCGCAAGCGCCTCTACCTGGAAACGATGGAGCGGGTGCTGAAGGATTCGAGCAAGGTCATCGTCGAGCAGGGCAACGGGCAAGGGGTCGTCCCCTACCTGCCGCTTCCGGCATTGCAGCAGAAGGCGCCGGTGCCGGGCGCCCTGGGCGCCACGACGGGAGGAACCCAGTGATGGCCAACCGTCTCCCCATCATCGCCGTCGTCGCGGCGGTCGTCCTGTTCCTGATCTACTCATCGGTGTTCGTGGTCAACGCGCGCCAGCAGGCGCTGGTGCTGAGGTTCGGCGAGATCGTCGACGTCAAGACCGAGCCCGGCATCTATTTCAAGGCGCCCTTCGCCTTCTTCGATGCCGACAGCGTGCAGCTGATCGAGAACCGCGTACTGCGCTTCGACCTCGACAACATCCGCGTCCAGGTCTCGGGCGGCAAGTTCTACGAGGTCGATGCCTTCATTGCCTACCGTATCTCGAACCCGCGCGTCTTCCGCGCCGCGGTGTCCGGCAGCATCGAGCTTGCCGAGCAGCGGCTGAGGACGCGTCTCGACGCGGCGCTTCGCCGTGTCTACGGTCTGCGCGACTTCGAGGCCGCGCTGTCCGAGGAACGCGCCGTCATGATGCGCGAGGTGCGCGACCAGCTCAGGCCCGACGCCACCTCGCTCGGCCTCGAAATCGAGGATGTGCGCATTCGCCGGACCGATCTGACCGCCGAGGTTTCGCAGCAGACTTTCGACCGCATGAAGGCCGAGCGTCTCGCCGAGGCCGAGCGGCTGAGGGCACGCGGCAACGAGGCGGCGCAGCGCATCAAGGCCCGCGCCGACCGCGAAGTGGTCGAGATCGTCGCCGAGGCGCAGAAGGAATCGGAAATCCTGCGCGGCGAGGGCGAAGCCCAGCGCAGCGCGACCTTCGCGGCCGCCTATCAGCGCGACCCGGCCTTCTTCGAGTTCTACCGCTCGATGAACGCCTACGGCACGGCGCTCGACAACACCGGGACGACCATGGTGCTGTCGCCTGAGTCCGAGTTCTTCCGCTATTTCCGCGATCCGAACAGCATGGAAGCACCGGTAAAGCCAACGGCGCCGCAACCCGCGCCGGCCACGCCGCCGGCGCAACCCGGCACCGGCCAGTAGCGGCCGGTGCAGGATTTTCTCGCGGCAATGGGCCTGGTCCTCGTCGTCGAGGGCCTGGTCTATGGCGGGTTTCCGGGCTTGGCCAAGAAGCTCGCCACCGAGGTGCTGTCGATGCCGGAGACCGCGCTGCGCATCGCTGGACTGGCGGCGATCGCCATTGGCGTCGGCATCGTCTGGCTGGTGCGCGGCTGACGAAAATTTCTTGGTGCCGGCGTAACGGACGATTTATCCTCTGCCGATAGCCATAGCCGCAAACGTGCCGTATTTCTTGCCAACATGACGCAACGCGGCGTTTTTGCGGAAGCGCTTTCTTTCAGAAACACCGGGAGGCCCTCGATGACACCCAACACCCTTCTGCGCGTGGCCAGGCGGACGCTCGTCGCCGGCGCAGCGGCGCTGCTCGTCGGCACCTTCCTTGTCCCGTCCACCGTGACGCCGACCGTCGCCGCCGACGGACCGGCTTCGGTTGCCGATCTTGCCCAGGGCCTGCTGGGCGCCGTCGTCAACATCTCGACCTCGCAGACGGTGAAGGGCTCGGAAGGACCCGGCGCGGTGCCGATGCCGCAATTGCCCGAGGGCTCGCCGTTCCAGGATTTCTTCGACGACTTTTTCAAGAACCGCGGCGGCGACAAGGGCGGCGGCGCCCAGAAAGTGCAGTCGCTGGGCTCCGGCTTCGTCATCGACGCCGAGCAAGGCATCGTGGTCACCAACAACCACGTCATCGCCGACGCCGACGACATCGAGGTGAATTTCTCCGACGGCGTGACGCTGAAGGCGACGCTGGTCGGCACCGACACCAAGACCGACGTCGCGGTGCTGAAGGTCGACCCGAAGGGCCACAAGCTGACGGCGGTGAAGTTCGGCGATTCCACCAAGATGCGGGTCGGCGACTGGGTGATGGCGATCGGCAATCCGTTCGGCCTCGGCGGCACGGTGACGGTCGGCATCGTGTCGGCACGCAACCGCGACATCAATTCCGGCCCCTATGACGACTTCATCCAGACCGACGCCGCGATCAACCGCGGCAATTCCGGCGGTCCGCTGTTCAACAGCCTGGGCGAGGTCATCGGCATCAACACGGCGATCATCTCGCCGTCGGGCGGCTCGATCGGCATCGGCTTCTCCATTCCCTCGCAGCTTGCCTCGGGCGTCGTCGACCAGCTTCGCCAGTTCGGCGAAACGCGGCGCGGCTGGCTCGGCGTGCGCATCCAGCCGGTGACCGACGACATCGCCGAAAGCCTCGGCATGGCGACCGCCAAGGGCGCGCTGGTGGCCGGCGTCATCAAGGGCGGGCCGGTCGACAACGGCACGATCCTGGCCGGCGACGTCATCATCAAGTTCGACGGCAAGGACATTCACGAGATGCGCGACCTGCCGCGCGTCGTCGCCGAAAGCCCGGTCGGCAAGGCGGTGGACGTGGTCATCGTGCGCAAGGGCGTCGAGCAGACGGTGAAGGTGACGCTCGGCCGGCTCGAGGACGGCGAGAAGCTGGCCAGCGGCGAGGACGGCAGCAACACCGACCAGGACAATGGCGACAAGGCGCCCGCGGTCTCGACGGCGGCCGTGCTCGGCATGACCATCGGCGAACTCAATGACGAGACGCGGACCAAGTTCGGCATCGCCGCCGACGTCTCGGGCGTCGTCATCACCGACGTCACCAAGGATTCGGCAGCGGCCGAGCGCGGCATCCAGCCTGGCGAGGTGATCACCGAGATCGCCCAGGAATCGGTGGCGACGCCGAAGGACGTCATGGACCGCATCGGCGCGCTGAAGGAACAAGGGCGCAAGAACGCGCTCCTGATGCTGGCGTCGAAGACCGGTGAGTTGCGGTTCGTTACGATCCGGATGGATTGAGTCCGGAAAATCGCGCAACCGACTGAGTTTCAATGAAAAGGGCGGCTAACGAGCCGCCCTTTTTCGTGCCTGCCAGTCATCGCGCGCCAGCCTGTAGAAGACATGCCGCTTGAGCGCCGGATGACTGTCCGGGATGTCGGGATGATCGAAGTCGCGCGCCGGATCGGCGCTCATGCCGAGGCGCTTCATGACGGCGGTGGAGCGGTGGTTGTCGGCCACGGCGAAGGAGACGATCTCGTCGCGGTCGAGCGTCTCGAAGCCAAAGGCGAGCCAGGCCTCGGCCGCCTCCGTGACATAGCCCTTGCCCCAGAATTCGGGCGCCAGCCGCCAGCCGATCTCGATTGTGTCGGAAGGCATGGACGGCACGTGATCGGTCTCCAAGAGGCCGACAAAGCCGATGCATTCGCCCGTCGCGGCGATCTCGGCGGCGGCAAAGCCAAAGCCATCCTCGGCGATCCAGCCGCGAAATTCATCCATTTTGGCATCCGTCTCGGCGCGGTCGCGGCGGAACGGAAAGAATTCCATCACCTGCTCGTCAGAATTGATGCGATGGAAGAGCTCGCGATCACGATCCTCCCAGTTGCGCAGGATCAGGCGCTTGGTGCGCATCGGTTTCATCCGGCAAACTCCTCCTGGCGATAGCCTTGCAGATAGAGCAGCGCCGTCAGGTCGCCATGGTCGATGCGGACCTTGGCCTCCGCCGCCACCGAGGGCTTGGCATGCAGGGCGACGCCGGTGCCGGCCAGGCGGATCATATCGAGGTCGTTGGCGCCGTCGCCGACGGCAAGCGCGTCGGCAGGGGTGAGACCAAGCCGGGCGGCGATCTCGAGCAAGGCCTCCGCCTTAGCGGCGCGGCCGAGGATCGGCTCTGCGACCAGGCCGGTGAAACGGCCATTCTCCTCGATCAGCCGGTTGGCGCGGTTTTCCTGGAAGCCGAGCATCGCCGCGATGCGGCTGGTGAAGACATTGAAGCCGCCGGACACGAGCGCCGCCCAGGCGCCGTTGGCCCGCATGGTGCGCACCAGCACGAGGCCACCGGATGCCAGCGTCAGCCGGGTCTCGACGAGGCGGTCGACCACGGCGGTGTCGAGGCCCTTCAGCAGGGCGACGCGCTCGCGCAGGGCCGGTTCGAAGGCGATCTCGCCGTTCATCGAGCGCGCGGTGATCGCCGCGACACGGTCCTTGACGCCGATCTCGTCGGCCAGTTCGTCGATGCACTCCTGGTCGATCATCGTCGAATCCATGTCGGCGATGAGGATCTTCTTGCGCCGGCCGTCAGCCGGCTGGACGATCACGTCGACCGGGTGCGAGGCGAGCGCGGCGCGCAGGGTGGCGGCCGTTTCAGAGGCGTCCGCGGTTTCCGGCAGGACGAGATCGCAGGCGATGTCCTCGGCCAGCCAGCGAACAGCGCTTGCGCCGACCGACCGTGAGGCCATATTCGCTAGCGTGGCCGATACGGCGCGGCCTTCGGGATGGGACACAAGCGTGGCGATCAGCGGCATCGGGACTTCCGGACAGGCGGGCGAGGGCCGCGTGAAGAACGCGATCCTGATAGCCGGGCCGACCGCCAGCGGCAAGTCGGCGCTTGCGCTGGATCTCGCCGAGCGCCAGGGCGGCATCATCGTCAACACCGATTCCATGCAGGGCTATTCGGTGCTCGACGTGTTGACAGCGCGGCCGGGCTCCACCGATCTCGCCCGCGCGCCGCACCATCTTTACGGCCACGTCCATCCGTCGGTCGCCTATTCCACCGGCGCCTGGCTGCGCGACGTGACGAAGCTGATCGAGGACCGCCTGCTCGCCGAACGGCCGGTCGGTGCCTTCGTGGAACGGCCGGTGATTTTTGTCGGCGGCACCGGGCTCTATTTTCGCGCGCTTGCCGAAGGGATTTCGGACATGCCCGAGATTCCGACGGCGATCCGCGACCGCTGGCGCTACGAACTCAAGGAACAGGGCGCCGAGAGGCTGCACCGCATCCTTATGCGCGAGGATTCGGCGGTCGGCATGCAGCTCAGGCCGACCGACGGCCAGCGCATCGTGCGCGCGCTGGAGGTGCTCGACGCCTCGGGCCGTTCCATAGCCGAATGGCAGGCGGCGCGGGGCCGGCCGCTTATCGACCGCGAGAGCGCGCGGTTCCTGGTCATCGAACCGGATCGCGCGGAGCTGGTCGGGCGGATCGAGACGCGGTTCGACCGCATGCTGGACGTCGGCGCCCTGGACGAGGTCAGAGAGCTGTTGGCGCTCAACCTCGATCCGGATCTGCCGGCGATGAAGGCAATCGGCGTGCGCGACTTGCAGGCGGCGATGGCCGGGCAGTTGGGCTTCGCCGAAGCGATCGAGCGCGCCAAGATCGCGACGCGGCAATATGCCAAGCGCCAGGCGACCTGGTTCCGCCATCAACTGGGTCCGGAATGGCGGCGATTGCATGTCGCCGGCGGCGCCATGCCTGCGATCTGATCTCTGGCCGCTAATGCAATCACGAAAGTAAGACAAAAACCGGACATTCTCGCTCAGGTTGTCCTGATTAACCCTCCGTAAGGCCCTGCATGGCATAAGGAACTTTGGGTAGTTCCACGGGGAGCAGATGCGTTTCCACAAGGCGGAATCCGCATTTTTCGTCTTTATTTTCGTGATCCTGGCCGCCGGCCTGGTGACGCTGCACGCCTACGGTTTCCTGCAGGCCATCGCCACCGACCTGGACGCGGCCTCCCGCATCGAAAAGATCAAGTATCTCAACAGACTGCTGTTCGCGACCGGCGTGCTGCTGGCGACCGCGCTGTTCTTCGGCGTCTTCTTCATCTACCCGCTGATCCGCAGGCAGGCGACCGAAGAGGGCAAGCTGCGCGCCATGACGGTCTCACTCAGCGCGCGTTCGGAAACGCTGGAGCACGCGGCGCTGACCGACGGGCTCACCGGCATGCAGAACCGGCGCTATTTCGACGACGCGCTGAAGGAATATCTCGAGGAGTTCCGTCGCATCGAAAAGCCGGTCGGGCTGATGATCCTCGATCTCGACCATTTCAAGCAGGTCAACGACACGCATGGCCATGACGTCGGCGACGAGGTGCTGAAGGCGGTCGCCGGCTGCCTGAAGGGCATGACGCGCTATCATGACGTGGTGGCGCGGCTCGGCGGCGAGGAGTTCGCCGTGGTGACGCCGAACATGGACGCCGAATTGCTGGCCAAATTCGCCGAGCGCATCCGCAAGGCGATCGCCAACATGTCGGTGCTGTCCGGCAACGTTCGCCTCAAAATCACCACCAGCGTCGGCCTCGCCGTCTGGGACCGTAAGGAAACGGCCGAGGACTTTTATCGCCGCGCCGACCGCCAGCTCTATGAGGCGAAGAGGCAAGGCCGCAACCGCGTCTGCGCCTAAATCCCGGAGCGAATTCATGAGGCCAGCCGACTGACTCGGCCTTCTCGACTTCCGGTGCTCACGGACTCATGTCCGCTCCGCTCCGGGTTCTCGAAAGCCGCGCCATTCAATCCGGCCTGATGAATTCTCTCTCGGGATTTCTCCGAACTTCCGAAGAAGAAGAGATCAATCGTTCTGCGGGCGCATGCCGAAGGTTGCGGGCTTGAGGCCGTAGCGGGTGTCGAAGTCCTCGTCCGGCTGCATGCGCGGGGCGGCGGGCTTGCGGTAGTCCGGGTCGCCCGCCTGGCGAGCGGTGTCGACGACCTCGGCGAAGGCCATCTGCTGCTGCGGCTTCGGCACGTTGCGCAGCCGTTCGACGATCGCGGCGAGATCGACGTCTTCGCCGGTTTCGGAGGGCACCGCCTGCTCGCGCGTGCCGGTGCCGGGGATGAGTTCCTGCGCCAGTTTCTCGAACTTCAGCCGCATCGTCGTCGCCACGCCTTCGCCGAAGGCGATGGCTTCCCGCTGGCCCATCGAGGACAGGAAGGCCAGCGTCGAGGCGGACGAATCGGCGATCGCCGAACGGATGATCGCCTGGTCCTGCTCGTTGGCCAGCCGCATGGCGAAAAAGGTCGAGCACTGCGACAGGATGGTCGGGTCGAGCTCGCCCGGACGCTGGGTGACGACGCCGAGATAGCAGCCGTATTTGCGCCCCTCCTTGGCGATGCGCGACAGCGCGTGCCTTGTCGGCGCGAAACCGAGGCGGGGATCGGCCGGCATATAGCGATGCGCTTCCTCGCACAGCAGCAGCAGCCGCAGCCGCCCCTCGCTCCACAGAGCGAGGTCGAACGCCAGGCGCGCCAGCACCGAGCAGACGGAATTGACCACCTCGGACGGCATGCCGGCCATCTCGAAGCAGGTCACCGGACGGCCGTGGTTCGGCACGCGGAAGATGTTGCCGATCGTCTCGTGGATGGTGTCCTCGATCAGGCGCGAGTTGAACATGAAGCGATAGCGGGGATCGGACGCCGCCGATTCGATGCGCGTCTTGAGCGATTTCAGCGTCGGGCGGTCGTTCTTGCTTTCAAGCATGCCCATGCGCTCGTCGATCTGCTTGATGAGATCGGCGATGCGGTAGGGTACCGGCGTATCGGCGGTCAGCGCGTCGCTGCCGCGCCGCAGATAGGTTCCGGAGCCCGGGTTGCGATAGAGGTTCTTGGCGGCGGGGATGAGATCGCGCAGCACATCGACTTCCTCGGGCTCCGTCTCGCGCCCGCGAAACAGCACCTCGGCGAACTCTTCCAGCCTGAACATCCAGAAGGGCAGGTCCAGCGTCTTGGAATCGACCCTGACGCAATATTCGGGCAGCGAGGCAGCGAACTCGTTGTGCGGGTCGAGGATGAGGATGCGAAGGTCCGGCCGGGCCTCGATCGACTTGCGCAACAGTAGCGACACGGCTGTGGACTTGCCGACGCCGGTCGTGCCGACGATGGCGAAGTGACGCGCCAGGACATCGTCGATGGCGATGTTGGCGTCGATCGCCTCGTCCTGCGACAGCGTGCCGATGGTGATCGAATGCCGGCCGGCGAGATCGTAGACCGCCTGCAGGTCGCGGCTGCGGATGCGGTGCGCAATGGCGCCGATATGCGGATAGGTGGTGATGCCGCGGTCGAAGACGGGCTTGGCGCCTGGCTCGGCGCCGTCGCGCACCTCGCCGATCAACTCGATGCTGACCTCGATCGGGTTCTGCCCCTCATTGCTCCAGGCGCGGTCCGACTTGCCGATCGCGTAAACGAGGCCGACCGTTCGGGTCGAGCCGAGGTTGATCGAGATCATCTTGCCGACGGTCCACAGGCCGGTGATCGCGCCTTCGATATCGTCGGCATAGGCGCCAATGGTGGCGCGCGCGCCATCGCATTGCACGACATTGCCGAGAATGCGCTTGTCGCTCTGCTCCCTGTTGCGACGCTCCTGCGAGGTCGCTTCTCCAACGGAGACTTCGCGTTCGACAAACATAGATGGCATGATCCCCATTCCCTCGGGATGCAACCTACACAGATGAGGTTAAGCCGGGGTGAGGTCGGATGGTGTAGGCGCCGTTAAGCCGACCGCGAAAATTCGATCGAACGCCGACTTTCATTCCGTGTCGAGTTCGCTATATTGAACGAATGAATGATATAGCGAACGACATTTCATCCAGCCTTGGCAGCAGGATACGCTCGGAACGGGCCTTGCGGGGCTGGTCGCTGGCGGAGCTCGCGGAACGCTCCGATGTGTCGAAGGCGATGCTCAGCACCATAGAGCAGGGCAAGACCAGCCCGACCGCGGCGCTGCTGGTGCGCATCGCCGCGGCCTTCGGCATGACGCTGTCGACGCTCATTGCCAGGGCGGAACTCAAGGGCGGCGGCCTGCTGCGCGAAGGCGAGCAGCCGGTCTGGCGCGATCCGGCCACCGGCTATCTCAGGCGGCACCTCTCGCCGGCTTCCGACATGCCGCTCGAACTGATCAAGGTGCGCTTGCCGGCGGGGCAGAGCGTCAGCTTTCCGGCGGCGTCCTACGCCTTCATCAAGCAGCAGATCTGGCTGATCGGCGGGAGGCTCGATTTCACGGAAGGCGAAGTCGTGCACAGTCTGCGGCCCGGCGACTGCCTGGCGCTCGGCGCGCCGTCCGACTGCACCTTCCATGCGCCGGGACCGGACGCCGCCGACTATCTCGTCGCGCTGGTCAGAGGCTGACGGCATGGCTCGACGTTCCCGACGCTCGCACAATGGCGGGCCGCCGCTCGACGACTATGACGGTCCGCCCTGGGGCAAGGGCGGCGCCTACATCTTCTTCGCCTGGCAGGCGGCCCATGCAAAGGCATGGAAGGCGCCGAGCCGCGACGTCATGCTGATGCGGCTGGACAGGGCCGAGCGGCTTGGCCTGACCTATGAGGAATACACGCTCGAGATCCTCGAGCGCGGTCGCCATCTCGGCGAAGGCGACACCGAGCGGATCGCCGAAATCCGCCGCGCAAGGAAGCGAAGGCGGTTCAGCCATCTCTCGTGACGCTGGAAACAGGTCGCCCCGCGTCATCCACGTTTATCCGAAGGGACACTCCGCGAACATGACTTCCACAGAAATCACCGTCCTCAGTCAGGACGCCGAGACGGAAAAACTGCTGGCCGCGCTTCTGGTCGAGACGGTGGCTGCCGGCGGGTCGGTGAGCTTTATGCACCCGCTGGCGCAGGATGCAGCGGAGGCCTTCTGGCGGAAGTCGCTTGCCGCCGCCGCGCTAGGCGAACGGGTGGTGCTGGGCGCATGGGATGGCGATGTCCTTGCCGGCACGGTCACCTTGCTGCTCGACTTTCCTCCCAACCAGCCGCACCGGGCCGAGATCGCCAAGCTGATGACCCGCGTCGATCGTCGTGGCCAAGGCGTGGCGACCCGACTGATGCGGGCCGCGGAAGACATCGCCGGGGAGCGCGGCCGCACCTTGCTGGTTCTGGACACGGCAAGCGAGGAGGGAGCCTCCGGTCTCTACGAGAAGCTCGGCTTCACGCTGACCGGCGAAATCCCCGACTTCGCGCTGAAGCCGCATGGCGGATTGACCGGCACGCTGATCTACTGGAAACGGATCGGCGCAAGCCTACAGAGCGCCGATTCCGGCAAGGCGTGACAGCAGCCACAGACGAAAATCCTGCTCGGCCTGGGTCAGCCCAGTGGCCGAAGCGCGGGTCAGGAAATGGCCCGAGCTGCTGGAAAGCTCGAAGCCGGAAAGCGCCACAAGCGCCTTGCTGCCAAGCGCCGTATCGATCAGCGGCCTGGAGCCCAGCAGCGCGCCGGCGCCGGTCTTGGCCGCTTCCATGGCGGCAACGAAACTGTCGAAGCGGTGCGAACGTCCGGTATGTCCCGGCACGCCGGCAGCGCTAAACCATTCGGCCCACATCTCGCGCGCGCCGGCGACCAGAAGCAAGGGCAGGGACGTCCAGTCCGCATTGCCGGCCAGGGCCGGCGAGGCGACCGGCACCAGCCGCTCGACAGTCAGCCTGTCGGCCTCGCGCCCGGGGAAGTTCCCGTTGCCGAAGCGGATGTCGAGCGTCGAGCCCGGCTGGTCGTAGTCGGCGGGACGATGAATGGTCACCACGTCGAGCTGGATCCGCGGCAGGGCTCTCGCCAGGTCGGGGAGCGCAGGCACGAGCACCAGCAAGGCAAAGGAGATCGGCACCCGCACCGTCACGGTCTGGACGGCGCGCGGCTCGAACAATTCCGTGGTGCTGTTGCCGATGGTGGCGAAGGCCGACTGGATGTGGGGAAGATAGGCGGCGCCCTCCGGCGACAGCGCCACACCGCGGGCAAGACGCACGAACAGCCTGGTCTTCAGCCGCTGCTCGAGGGAGCGAATGTGCTGGCTGACGGCCGCCTGCGTCAGGCCGAGTTCGGCCGCCGCGGCGGTGAAGTTCGAAAGCCGCGCCGCCGCCTCGAAGCTGCGCAACCAGTCGAGCGGAGGTAAGGCGCCGGCAATTCTTCCAGCCATTAGAATTCTATAGCCATAGTCTGCAAAATGATAACTTGAGTTATGACTACGAAGTCAGCATCATGCAACCCGAAACCCTGCGGATGCCGTGGGAAAGATGGAGCTGCTGGACATGCTGACCAAGGCGCTGATCGGCGACGACGGACGAACGGTCGAACTGAGCTGGGACAACGGGATGCGCACCCGCTTTCACGCCATGTGGCTGCGCGACAATGCATTGGACGACAAGACGCGCAGCGCCGGCAACGGTCAGCGCCTGATCACCATTCTCGACATTCCGGCCGGGACGCGGATCGCGGCGGCTTCGGTCAAGGGCGGCGCACTGGAGATCAGCTTCGTCCCCGAGCAAAAGACCGTCAGTTTCCCGGCAGGCTGGTTGTACGCGCATGCCTATGACCGTGTCGAACTGCGCAAGGGAGGCTGGACGGCCGACGTGGTTCAATGCTGGACAAGGGCGACGATGCAGAATTCGGTGCCGCGCGCGGCATATGCGGCCGCCAGCCACGATCGCAGCGTGCTCAGGGAATGGCTTTCGGCAGTGAGGACTTACGGCTTTGCGGTGATGGATGGCCTGCCGGCGGAGTCGGGGGCGCTGTGCAAGGTGTCCGACCTGTTCGGTTACATCAGGGAGACCAATTACGGGCGCTGGTTCGAGGTGCGCGCCGAGGTCAATCCGAACAATCTCGCCTACACCAATCTCGGCCTGCAGGCGCATACCGACAATCCCTACCGCGATCCGGTGCCGACGCTGCAGATCCTTGCCTGCATCGAGAACACGGTCGAGGGCGGCGAATCCACCGTAGTCGACGGTTTCGCGGTGGCGGCCGCGCTGCAGGCCGAAGATCCGCACGGGTTCCGTCTGCTGAGCTCCTATCCGGCACGCTTCGAATATGCCGGCTCGTCGGGCGTGCGTCTGCAAGCCAAGCGCCCGATGATCGAGCTCGGCCCGGATGGCGAACTGCTCTGCATCCGCTTCAACAACCGCTCGCTGGCGCCGACGGTCGACGTGCCGTTCGCCGAGATGGACAAATACTACGCCGCTTATCGCCGGTTCGCCGAGCTGATCGAGGATCCCGGCTTCGAGGTGACCTTCAAGCTGGAGGCTGGGCAGGCCTTCATCGTCGACAACACCCGCGTCATGCATGCGCGCAAGGCGTTTTCCGGCTCGGGCAAGCGCTGGCTGCAGGGCTGCTACGCCGACAAGGACGGGCTGTTGTCGACGCTTGCGGCGATCGAGCACGATTTCAGGGAGGCGGCGGAATGAACGGGCAGGCGCTGAACAGCGGCAACATCGTCGAATTCATCGCCGACATTTTTGAGCGACGTGGTGCCGAATCCTATCTCGGCGAGCCCGTCACCATGTCGGAGCACATGCTGCAGGGCGCGTGGCTGGCCGAGCAGGACGGCGCGCCGGACGAGCTGGTGGCGGCGGCGCTGCTGCACGACATCGGACACTACACCAGCGAGTTCGGCACCTATTCGCCCGACGATGTCGAGGACAAGCATCATGACGAGGCGGGCGGCGAGGTGCTGGCGCCGTTCTTCCCGCCGGTCATCGTCGAATGCGTGCGGCTGCATGTCTCGGCCAAGCGCTATCTCTGCGCCACCGACCCGACCTATTTCGGCAAGCTCTCGCCGGCCTCTGTCCACACGCTGTCGCTGCAGGGCGGGCCGATGAGCGCCGAGGAGGTGGCCGAGTTCCGCAGGAACCCGTTCCATGAGGAGGCGGTGCGCGTCCGCATCTGGGACGAGGGCGGCAAGGTCGCCAACATGAAGACGCGCGCCTTTCGCGACTACGCGCCGCTGCTGGAGCGGGTGGTGAGGAAGTTCGCGGCGGAAAAGGCCGCGTGATGCCCCTGGCAGGAGGTGCGGTTTGGCCGCACCTCCTGCTGTCGCGAAGTAGCAGCCCTATCCTTGTGGTGAACCTTCTGCAGCCCGTAGACCGGTGTCGCGATGCCTTCGTGCCGCGCCTTCAACTGCAGTGACAGGAACTGCGAATAGTGGCGTGACTGATGCAGGTTGCCGCCATGGAACCAGAGCGCCTCCTGTTGCGTCGGCTTCCACATGTTGCGCAGCTCGCCTTCCCAGGGACCGGGATCCTTGGTTGTGTTGGAGCCGAGACCCCAGCATTTGCCGACCTTGTCGGCCACCTCGCGGGAGATCAGGTCGGCCGCCCAGCCATTCATCGAGCCGTAGCCGGTGGCGTAGACGATCAAGTCCGCCGGCAATTCCGAGCCGTCGGAGAAGAGCAGCGAATGCTCCCTGATTTCCTTCACCTCGACGCCGCTCTTCAACTTGATCGAGCCGTCGATGATGAGGTCGGACGCGCCGACGTCGATATAGTAACCGGAGCCGCGCCTGAGATATTTCATGAACAGGCCGGACTCGTCGTCGCCCCAGTCCAGCATGAAGCCGGCCTCTTCCAGGCCCTTGTAGAACGCGGCATCGCGCTTCTTCATCTCGGCGTAGGCGGGAATCTGGAATTCGTGCAGGATCTTGTAGGGCAAAGAGGCAAAGATGAGATCCGCCTTGGCCGTCGTCAGTCCGCTTTGGACGGCCTTTTCCGAGTAGAGCGAACCCAGCCCGATTTCCATCAGCGTGTCGGATCTGGAGATGTGGGTGGTCGAGCGCTGCACCATGGTCACGTCGGCGCCGGCCTCCCAGAGTGCGGCGGCGATATCGTGGGCGGAATTGTTCGAACCGATGACGACTGCCTTCTTGCCGGCATAGGCGTCGGGGCCGGGATGCTTCGAGGAATGGTGCTGATCACCCTTGAAGCTGTCCATGCCCTTGAAGCTTGGCATGTTGGCCTTGCTGGACATGCCGGTCGCCAGCACCAGCTGCTTCGGCTTCAGCGTGATGTCCTTGCCGTCACGGTGGACGACGACGGTCCATTCCTTCGTCTTGTCGTCATAGGCGGCGCTCCTGGCCTCGGTCGAGGACCAGTAATTCAGCTCCATGACCTTGGTGTACATTTCCAGCCAGTCGCCGATCTTGTCCTTGGGCGAGAAGACCGGCCAGTTCCTGGGGAAGTCGATGTAGGGCAGATGGTCGTACCAGACCGGATCGTGCAGGCAGAGCGACTTGTAGCGCTTGCGCCAGCTGTCGCCGGCACGTTCGTTCTTCTCGACGATGATGGTGGGCACGCCGAGCTGGCGCAGCCGGGCGGCCAGCGCGATGCCGCCCTGGCCGCCGCCGATGATGAGCGTATGCGGCTGCGTCTTGAAACCGAGTTCGGCCGCTTCCTTCTCGCGCTCCTCCTTCCAGGTCGGCCGGTTCTTGCCATGGCCGTGCCTGGCGCCCAGCGGCCGGGCGAAGCCGGCCGGCTCTTCATGGCCCTTCAGCTCCGCCATGGTGGTAAGCAATGTCCAGATCTTGCCGTCCTTCAGCCTGATGTGGCCAAAGCCGCGCGCCACCGCCGTCTCGAAGCGGATCCAACCTTCCAGCACCCCGCCGTTCTCGCTGGCATCCTCGCCGTCGGCGATCGCCCAGTTCGAAGGCTTCGTCTTCGCCAACTGGCTCACAAGCATGTCGCGCACCTGGTCGCGGCCTTCCATGGTCTTGATGTTCCAGGTGAAGGCGACGAGATCGCGCCAGTAGCAGTCGTCCTGAAAGCAGGCGACGGCCTTGTCGATATCGCCGGCGGCAAGTGCCGCGCCGAACTGGTCGAGCAGGTCGGAAAGCTTCTTGTTCGGGGTCTTGTCGAGCATCAGTTCCTCCGGTCTTGGGATCGCTTCTTGATCGAGCGCTGGAGCCGGATCGCCCCGTCCGGCATGCGCAAGTATTTCGGCAAAACTGATCTCGCGTCATGCCCTCCAATAGTTTGGCGTGTTTTCAATGGTTTGTCCGGAGGTGGAGCGACGCTCCATTGGTCGCGCAATCGTGATCGGCTTTTGCCGCATTGCGGCCATGGCGTCTCAAGACAAGAGCAACGGGGGCGAATGGCGATGCAAGGAGCCAGGAGAGCGTCATGCAATTGTCCTCCATCCATCCATTCGCCCGGCGCGGGCTGGCAGCTTCCGTAGCCGTCACCTTGGCTTTGGGCGTGACTTTGGCCGGTCCATTGGCGGTTCCGTCCTATCAGGCGGCGCATGCGGCCGTGGTTTCCGTGACCGTCCGCGAGCGGCTCGCGACTTACGGCGGATGGCGGACTTCCAGCCGGTTCGGCGAGGTGTGGGTTCCCTCCGTCCGGCCTGAATGGCGGCCCTATACGGAAGGCAGATGGGTCTGGACCGACGAGGGCTGGTACTGGGAGTCGGCTGAGCCGTTCGGCGGCATCGTCTTCCACTACGGGCGCTGGGCGTACGATCCCGAATTCGGCTGGGTCTGGATCGCCGGCTACGAATGGGCGCCGGCCTGGGTGGTGTGGCGCCAGGGCGGCGACAACATCGGCTGGGCTCCGGCGCCGCCGCGTATTGCCGATGTCGCGTTCGACGAGGGCTGGTGGTGCTTCGCACCGGTGGCGGCGATCGGCGTGGCCGATGTCGTCAGCGTCGTGCGGCCAGTGCGTGAAAACGTGACCATCATCCGCAACACGACGATCATCAACCAGACTGTGATCGTCAACAACGCGCCGCGCGTACGGCTTGGCAACCAGGTCGTCGCGATCGATGCCGGGCCGCGCCTGCCTGAGCTTCCCAGGGCGGTCGTGACGTCGATCAAAGCGGCGAAGATCGTCCCGCCGCGCAAGGGCGACTTCTCCGAAGCCCGGCTCGATCCGTCGAAGGGCGAGGCGGTGAAGATGCTGGCCGGCAACGCTTCCCTGCCGGCGCAAGGTGCTGCGCCGGTTATCGCAGGCACGCCCGAGGCCGCCGGCCACGGGCCGAAGAAGCCCGCGGGCGTCAGGACGATCCGGCCCGCAGCGGCGATCGCCGAAGGGGAACCGAACACGGCCGACCGAAAGCACAAGAGGGTGATCGCCGGCGCCGGGCAGGTGGAGATCGGCGAGACATCCGATGGCAAACATGCGCCGCGCAGGAGGCTCAACCATCAGCAGATGCTGGCGATGCGCACACCGCATCATGGGCCGGCGAAGGCCGAGCCGCATCGCCCTTCCTTGGTGCAGGCGAGGAAGGGAGCCAAATGCGATCCGCTTGTCGCGCACTGCAAGCCGCCGCGCTGAAGCCATTTGGGACGGCACGCGAACGGTGGCGAGGCGGGAGCATTTTCCCGGTTGACAGGCCGGCTTTCCCGCCTCTACTGTCCGCCACCATGAAAACGGCACTCATTCTCGTAGGCAGGCGCGTGGGCAAGGCGGTGTAACCGCCGGGCGAAAACCTCCCATGCGCATCACACAGGCTCCCTCGGGGGCCTTTTTTATTGCCCGAAACACGACTAAACGACCAGCAACGCCCAAATGGCGACAGTACGGGACCAGACCGATGAGCAACGAGCGGAACGAGCGGCGCGAAATGACGGGCGCCGAAATGGTGGTGCAGGCGCTGAAGGACAATGGCGTCAAGCATGTCTTCGGTTACCCGGGCGGCGCGGTTCTCCCGATCTACGATGAAATTTTCCAACAGGACGAGGTCGAGCACATTCTGGTCAGGCACGAGCAGGGCGCCGGCCATGCGGCGGAAGGCTACGCGCGCTCGACCGGCAAGGCCGGCGTCCTGCTGGTGACGTCCGGCCCCGGCGCCACCAACGCGGTGACGCCGCTGCAGGACGCGCTGATGGATTCCATTCCGCTGGTCTGTCTGACCGGCCAGGTGCCGACCTCGCTGATCGGTTCCGACGCTTTCCAGGAATGCGACACGGTCGGCATCACGCGCCCCTGCACCAAGCACAACTGGCTGGTGAAGGACGTCAACGAGCTCGCGGCCACGATCCATGAGGCCTTCCATGTCGCGACCACCGGGCGCCCCGGCCCGGTGGTGGTCGACATTCCGAAGGACGTGCAGTTCGCCAAGGGCACCTATGTGCCGCCGCAGACAGCGCCGCGCACCAGCTACCAGCCGAAGGTCCAGGGCGACCTGGAGAAGGTCAAGGCAGCGGTCGAGCTGATGGCCAGCGCAAAGAAGCCGATCATCTATTCGGGAGGCGGCGTCATCAATTCCGGTCCGGAGGCGAGCCATCTGCTGCGCGAACTGGTCGATCTCACCGGCTTTCCGATCACCTCGACGCTGATGGGGCTCGGCGCCTATCCGGCTTCCGGCAAGAACTGGGTGGGCATGCTCGGCATGCACGGCACCTACGAGGCCAACATGGCCATGCACGATTGCGACGTGATGATCTGCATCGGCGCCCGTTTCGACGACCGCATCACCGGGCGGCTCAACGCGTTCTCGCCGAACTCGAAGAAGATCCACATCGACATCGATCCGTCGTCGATCAACAAGAACGTTCATACCGACGTGCCGATCCTCGGCGATGTCGGCCGGGTGCTGGAGGATCTGGTGCGGCTGTGGCGGGCGACCGCCAAGGCCGACAAGAAGGCGCTCTACCCGTGGTGGGAGCAGATCGCCAAATGGCGGGCGCGCGACTCGCTGGCCTACAAGCCGAACGCCGACGTGATCATGCCGCAATACGCCATCCAGCGGCTCTATGCGCTGACCAAGGACATGGACACCTACATCACCACCGAGGTCGGCCAGCACCAGATGTGGGCGGCGCAGCACTATCATTTCGAGAAGCCGAACCGCTGGATGACGTCGGGCGGGCTGGGCACGATGGGCTACGGCCTGCCGGCAGCGCTCGGCGTGCAGATCGCGCATCCCAATGCGCTGGTCATCGACATCGCCGGCGATGCCTCGGTGCAGATGACGATGCAGGAGATGAGCACGGCGGTGCAGTACGAAGCGCCGATCAAGATCTTCATCCTCAACAACCAGTATATGGGCATGGTCAGGCAGTGGCAGCAGCTGTTGCACGGCAACCGGCTGTCGCATTCCTACACCGAGGCAATGCCGGACTTCGTCAAGCTGGCCGAGGCCTATGGCGGCCACGGCATACGCTGCGACAAGCCGGACGAACTCGACGACGCGATCAAGGAAATGATCGCGGTGAAGAAGCCGGTGCTGTTCGACTGCCGCGTGGCGACTTTGGCCAACTGCTTCCCGATGATCCCCTCGGGCAAGGCGCATAACGAGATGCTGCTCCCCGACGAGGCGACCGACGAGGCGGTGGCCAATGCCATCGACGCCAAAGGCAGGGAACTGGTGTAGGCGACGAGCCAAGGCAGGGCTGGTCTAAGGAAGCCGTGCGCAAACAGAGAATTAGATCCAAGAGTTGAAATCGAGATTCACCCCATGAACGCACAGCTCCAACCGACCGGCTCCGCCTATTTCATCGCCAAGGAAACGGAAAAGCCGGAGAACCACACGCTCTCCGTGCTGGTCGACAACGAGCCGGGCGTGCTTGCCCGGGTCATCGGCCTTTTCTCCGGCCGCGGCTACAACATTGAGAGCCTGACCGTCTCGGAGACCGAGCACGAGAAGCATCTGTCGCGCATCACCATCGTGACGCGCGGCACGCCGCATGTGCTGGAGCAGATCAAGCACCAGCTCGAGCGCATCGTGCCGGTGCACCGTGTGGTCGACCTCACCGTGCGCTCGCACGAGCTTGGCCAGGAGCGGCCGCTGGAGCGCGAGCTGGCGCTGGTCAAGGTCGCCGGCACCGGCGACAGCCGCGTCGAGGCGTTGCGTCTTGCCGATGCCTTCCGAGCCAGCGTCATCGACGCCAACACAGAGCATTTCATCTTCGAGATCACCGGCAAGGGCTCCAAGCTCGACCAGTTCATCGCCATCATGAAGCCGCTCGGCCTGGTAGAGATCTGCCGCACCGGCGTGGCGGCGATGAACCGCGGCCCGCAGGGCATGTAGTAGGCCGGCGCCGAAGCGCCGGCAGGTCGTCATTTCCGTCCTGACCGTCTGGCCCGGTTGATGCTCCAGGGTGGCCTTTGCGCGCCCGGTATAAAAGGACAATTATACTGACCTATTCGACGCGATGACTTGTGTGGGAGGACGTCATGCCGCTTGAAACGTTCCTTGCGCTCCTGGTCTACGCCTTCGTCACCTCGATCACGCCGGGGCCGAACAACCTCATGCTGCTGGCTTCCGGCGTCAATTTCGGCATCGTCAGGACCGTTCCGCACATGCTCGGCATCAGCATCGGATTTCTGGTGCTGCTGCTTGCCGTCGGCTTCGGGCTGGGCGCAGTGCTGACGGCGTTTCCGGTGCTGCATACGGCGCTGAAGGTCGCCGGCGGCGTCTATCTGCTTTATCTCGCCTGGAAGATCGCCATGTCGCGTTCGCTGAGCAGCAAGGGCGAGATGGAAGCGCGACCGATGCGCTTCATCGATGCGGCGGCGTTCCAGTGGGTCAATCCCAAGGCCTGGGTGATGGCGATCACCGCCATGGCCGTCTATGCCAATGCGGAGCACCCGTTCCTGTCGGTGGTGCTGATCTCGGTCGCCTTCACCATCGTCAACCTGCCGAGCGTCTCGGTGTGGGCGGGCTTCGGCACGGCGCTGCGCGGGTTCCTGTCGGATCCGGTGCGGCTGAAGTGGTTCAACATCGCCATGGGTGCGCTGCTGGCGGCGACGCTGTGGCCGATGCTGCGTTAAGATCTGTCGATATTCAGGTGCGGCCGGCCTGCAAACGGCGCTTTCCTGCGCTTCCGGTGCTCACCTATCCAAAGGTACGCTCCGCTCCGGTTCTCGGAAATCAACGTTTTCGACTCGGCCTGACCTGAATCTCAACAGATCTCAGGTCGCGGTCCCGGCCCATGGGTCGGGTTGCCTCCTTATTGTGCACTGCACATTAAATCTTCGTAATGCCGTGTTTTGGCCCTTTTCCGCCAAAGCCTTGTCCTATCTATTTCGGCGAAATTCGCGGCAAGGCGCCGCGGATCGAGCAAAAATAGACCACCGGATCCGGCGTGTCGCGTGAGAGGGCTTGTTGTCGATGCGCGGAAAAATCGTCTTTGCGGTGATTGCGCTGGCCTGCGTTGCCGGGGCCGGTCTCTACCTTTCGCCGACGGCGCTGGGCAAAGTCCAGCAACTGATTTCGGGCCAGCAGGCCGCCAGCAACGGCACGGAAAAGACGGCCAAGGCACCGGACAATGCAAAGGGCGGCGGCGGTGGCTCGCATTCGGCCTCGATCGTTTCCGCGGCCGCCACCACCGCCGATTTTCCCATCCGCCGCTATGCCATCGGCTTCGTGTCCTCGCCGGAGGTGGTTGCCATCAACGCCCGCGTCTCCAGCCAGATCGTCTCGATCGCGGTCAAGGACGGGCAGATGGTCAAGGCCGGCGATCTTCTCATTTCACTGGATGACCGGGCGCTGAAGGCGCAGCTCGCAAAAGACCAGGCGACGCTGGTCAAGGACCAGGCCATGCTGGTCAGCGCCCGGGCCGACCTGCAGCGCGCCAAGGACCTCGTCGCCAAGCAGGCCGGCACGCAGCAGACCTACGATCAGGCGCTGGCGGCGCAGAAGGCGGCAGCCGCGACCATCGATGCCGACAAGGCCACCATCGACGCCGATACCGTGCAGTTGAGCTACGCGTCGATCTCGGCGCCGATCTCGGGCAGGCTGGGGGCCGTCAATGTCTCGGTCGGCGATCTCGTCACCACCAGCAACGGCAACAGCAGCAGCTCGACCCCGCTGGTGACGATCACGCAGATGGATCCGCTGCAGGTGAATTTCACCCTGCCGGAGAGCAACCTCGCCCTGCTGCACAAGGCGCTGGCCGACCCGCAGCAAGGCGACGTGACGCTGACCAAGGACGGCGATCCGACGCCGATCGGCAAGGGCACGCTCGACTTCGTCGATTCCAGCGTCGACACCGCCTCCGGCACTATCGCCACTCGGGCGAGCGTACCGAACCCGGATCTTTCGCTGTGGCCCGGCCAGTATGTGAACGTCGTGCTCGACGCCGGCACGATGCCGCAAATGACCTCGGTTCCGACCGTCGCGGTGCAGCCCAGCCAGAAGGGGCCGTTCGTCTACGTAGTCAAGCCGGACAATACGGTGGAGATGCGCCCCGTCCAGGTGGCGCTGACCGAAGGCGACAACAGCGCCATCAGCCAGGGCCTCAAGGGTGGGGAGAAGGTGGTCGTCGAGGGCCAGACCAGGTTGAAGGACGGCGCGGCCGTGCATGAGGGCAAGGCGGCCGCCAAGGGCGGCGCTCAGGGCGCACCCAAGGTCGCGCAAGCCGGCAAGGCGGGCGAGGCCAGCCAATGATCTCCGAATTCTGCATTCGCAGGCCCGTCGCCACGCTTCTGATGTCGTTCGCCCTCGTGCTGGGCGGATTGTTCGCCTACAAGTTTCTGCCGGTTGCGGCGCTGCCCAGCGCCGAGTTTCCGGTGGTCAACGTCTCCGCCCAGCTGGCCGGCGCTTCGCCGGAGACCATGGCGACGTCCGTCGCGACGCCGCTGATCAAGCAGTTCGCCACGATCGCCGGCATCGATTCCATCTCGACCACCAATTCGCTCGGCCAGACCTCGATCGCCATCCAGTTCGTGCTCAACCGCGACATCGACGCCGCGGCCGCGGATGTGCAGGCGGCGATCGCGCGCACGCAAAGGTCGCTGCCGCCCGAGATGACGGCGCCGCCGAGCTATCGCAAGGTCAATCCGGCCGACGCTCCGATCCTGTTGATGTCGCTGGTCAGCGACACGGTCCCGCTGACCGATCTCGATGCCTTCGCCGAGAACGTCATCTCGCCCTCGCTGTCGACCATCGACGGCGTGGCGCAGGTTTCGATCTACGGCCAGCAGAAATACGCCGTGCGCATCCAGATCGACCCGACGGCGCTCGCCGCGCGCGGCATCTCGATCGACCAGTTGCAGGCGGCGGTGGCGTCGGCCAACAGCAACACGCCGCTCGGCGTGCTGCAGAACGACAAGCAGCAATTGACCATCACCGCCAATACTCAGCTTAACAACGCGGCGGGTTTCGCGAATCTAATCATCGCCACCAAAGACGGTCACCCGGTACGGCTGGGCGATGTGACCCGCGTCGTCGATTCGGTTCAGACCACGACGACAGCGAGCTGGTATGACGGCACCCGCGCCATCATCATGGCCGTGCAGCGCCAGCCGGACGCCAACACGGTCGACGTCGTCGACAAGGTCAAGGCGATGCTGCCGTCCTTTCAGGACCAGATGCCGGGCGCCGCCTCGATCAAACTGCTCAACGACCGCTCGACCTCGATCCGCCAGGCCGTCGACGACGTGCAGTTCACGCTGCTTTTGACGATCGCGCTGGTGGTGATGGTGATCTTCGTCTTCCTGCGCCGCGTCACCGCGACGATCATCCCGGCCGTCGCGGTGCCGATCTCGCTGATCGCCACGCTCGGCGCGATGTTCCTGTTCGGCTTTTCCATCGACAACATCTCGCTGATGGGACTGACGCTCGCCGTCGGCCTGGTCGTCGACGACGCCATCGTCATGCTCGAAAACATCTTCCGGCACATGGAGGAAGACGGGCTCTCGGCGTTCGACGCGTCGCTGAAGGGCGCGCGCGAAATCGGATTCACCATCATCTCGATCTCGATCTCGCTGGTGGCGGTGTTCATTCCCGTGCTGTTGATGGGCGGCGTCATCGGCCGCATCTTCAACGAGTTCGCGGTCGTGGTGACCGTCGCCATCCTGGCGTCGATGTTCGTCTCGCTGACGCTGACGCCGATGCTCTGCTCGCGCCTGCTTTCGGTCTCGAAGGCGGAGAGGGAAGCCCATGGAGGCGGCCACCGGCATGACTTCGTCACACGCTGCTACGACTGGCTGCTGAGCTTCTGCCTGCGCCACACCTTCCTGGTGTTCCTGGTCTTCATCGGCACCGCTGCGGCGTCGGTCTGGCTGATCGAGGTCTCGCCGAAGGGCTTCTTCCCGCAAGAGGACATCGGCCAGATATCGGTGACGACGGTCGCCCGCCAGGACATCTCGTTCGACGCCATGGCGAAGCTGCAGGGCCAGGTGGCCAGCGTCTTCTCCCATTCGCCCTATGTCGATCATGTGGCGTGGTCGGCGGGCAGCGGCAACAATGCGCTCAACCAGGGCCAGTTGTTCGTGCAGCTCAAGGACAAGGACAAGCGCCCGGACATCGAAAAGGTGCTCTCGGATCTGCGCAAGCAACTGGCAGGCGTGGCCGGCATCGAGACCTATATGCAGCCGGTGCAGAACCTGAGGCTGGGTTCGCGGTCGTCGGCCAGCGCCTACCAGCTCGTGGTTCAAGGCCTCGATACTGGCCAGACCGATATCTGGGCACAGAAGCTGAATGACGCGATGGCGGCGGACCACAATTTCTTCGCCGATGTCACCAGCGACCTGCAGAACAATGCCCTACAGGCGTCGTTGGTGGTGGACCGCGACAAGGCCGCCCAGCTCGGCATCGATACCGATACGCTGCGCTCGGCCCTCTATGGCGGCTTCGGCACCGATCAGGTCTCGACGATCTTCGGCTCGGCCGACAGCTATGCAGTGATCACCGAGCTCGACCCGAAGATCGAATGGTCGCCCGAGCGCATGCTTGCCATCCAGGTGCGGACGGCGAGCGGCAGCCTGGTGCCGCTTGGCGCCTTCGCCCATGTCGACCGCACAGCCGGCGCGCTCACCGTCAACCAGCTCGGCCAGCTTCCGGCGGTGACGATTTCCTACAATCTGCCGCCGGGCGTGGCGCTGGGCGACAGCGTGACCCGCATCGACCAGCTCAAGGAGCAGGTCGGCATGCCGACAACGATCGGCACCAGCTTTGCCGGCACCGCCAAGACCTTCCAGGATTCGCTCGCCAACCAGGGGCTGCTGATCGGCGGCGCGATCCTGACCATCTATATCGTGCTCGGCATGCTCTACGAGAGCTTCATCCATCCGCTCACCATCCTCACCGGCCTGCCGTCGGCGGTGCTGGGGGCGGTGGTTGCACTGCGTGTTGCCGGCATGGATATTTCGGTGATCGCGGTGATCGGCATCCTGATGCTGATCGGCATCGTCAAGAAGAACGGCATCATGATGGTCGACGTGGCGCTGGAGCTCAGGCGCGAGGGCATGTCGGCGGTGGAGTCCATCCACAAGGCCTGCCTGATGCGTTTCCGGCCGATCATGATGACGACGCTGGCGGCGCTGATGGGCACGTTTCCGATTGCGCTCGGCACCGGCGCCAGCGCCGAACTGCGCCAGCCGCTCGGCGTCGCGGTGGTCGGCGGCCTGCTCGCCTCGCAGGCGCTGACGCTCTTCGTCACGCCGGTGATCTACGTCTATTTCGAGAATTTTTCCGGCTGGCTGCTCGGCTTCTCCTTGAAGAAGGGCCGGCCGGCGCTGCATGCGGTCGAAAGTGCGGAGCAACCGTCGCTGTTCGATCCGGAAGAAGGCCGGGTCATCCAGCTCCAGAAAGCCGCGGCCGAATAGCTCGACCGCCGCTTGCTGGCCCAAGCCGTCATGCTTGCGGCCACATGTCGGCGGTTCTAGTCTGAGCTCATGTCGCATGATCATGACCATGACAACGAGCTCGATCCGTTCGCGGCGCGCGTGCGCGCGCTGGAAACGATCCTGACCCAGAAAGGCCTGATCGATCCGGCCGCGATCGACGTCATCGTCGACACCTACGAGACCAAGATCGGCCCGCGCAACGGGGCCCGGGTGGTGGCCAAGGCCTGGACCGATCCGGCCTATGCCGACTGGCTGAGGCGCGATGCGACGGCGGCGATCGAATCGCTGGGCTATACCGGCAGGCAGGGCGAGCACATGCAGGCCGTCTTCAACAGCGAGGAGACGCACAACCTCGTCGTCTGCACGCTGTGCTCCTGCTATCCGTGGACGGTGCTCGGCCTGCCGCCGGTCTGGTACAAGGCGCCGCCCTATCGCTCGCGGGCGGTGATCGATCCGCGCGGCGTGCTGGCGGAATTCGGCCTGACCCTGCCGGCGGACAAGAAGATCCGCGTCTGGGATTCGACGGCGGAGCTGCGCTATCTGGTGGTGCCGATGCGGCCGGAGGGCACTGAGGGCTGGAGCGAGGAGCAACTGGCCGAGCTGGTGAGCCGCGATGCGATGATCGGCACCGCACTGGCAAAGGCGCCGGCATGACGGGGGAGCCGGCATGAACGGGCCGCAGGATCTCGGCGGGCAGATGGGCTTTGGGCCGGTCGCGCCCGAAACGGACGAGCCCTATTTCCATGCCGGCTGGGAAAGGCGGGCACTCGGCGTGACGCTCACCGCCGGCGCCATGGGCGCCTGGAACATCGACGAAAGCCGGCATGCGCGGGAATCGCTGCATCCGGCCGATTACTATTCATCGAGCTACTACCAGATCTGGATCAAGGCGCTGGAAGTGCTGCTCAAACGGCATGGCTTCGTCAGCGACCGCGATCTGGCCGAGGGCCGGGCGGTCGATCCGGCAGTTGCTCCCAAGAGAATGCTGAAGGCGGAAAACGTCCCGGCAGCGCTGGCCAGGGGCGGCCCGTGCAACCGGCCGGTCGCCACGCCGGCGCGGTTCAGGGCCGGCGACCGGGTGCTCATGAAGAATATCAATCCGACCGGGCACACGCGGCTCCCGCGCTACGCACGCGGCAGGCAAGGCACCGTCGAGGCGGTGCGCGAGGGCTTTGTCTTCCCCGACAGCAACGCGCATGGGAAAGGCGAGAACCCGCAATGGCTCTATACGGTGGTCTTCGATGGCACCGAGGTCTGGGGCGAGGGCGCCGACCCGACGCTGACCGTGTCGATCGATGCCTGGGAAAGCTATCTTGAGCCGGCGTGAAGACCTGCCGGCGGGCTTCGACGAGCCGGTCTTCGCCGAGCCGTGGCAGGCCGAGGCCTTCGCCATGACCGTGGCGCTGCACGACAAGGGCCTGTTTTCCTGGAGCGAATGGGCCGATGCGCTGTCCGCCGAAGTGAAGAGGCCGGATGCGGCAGCGGACGGCCATGACTATTACGAGCACTGGCTGGCGGCGCTGGAAAGCCTGCTGTCGGCCAAGGGCGTTGCCGGCAGGAGCGATGTCGACACGCTTGCCGCCGCCTGGGAGCGCGCCGCGCACGCCACACCGCACGGCAAGCCGATCCTGCTGGAGAACGATCCTGGGCCTAGCGCAGGCCGTGGCGGGCCGGGTGTGTAGGCATACTGATTGAAATCGGCATCTGTTCTCTTTACGTTCTCATTGTCGCCTGATAGCCTGCCGAGCCAGTGGTGGGTAACGGCCGCCGCCGCTGACAGTAGTTGTCGGCAGCCGATCTTGTCTTTCGCTTGCGAATCCGGTCTTTCCAGCTGATGGAATTCTCTCCCCAACAGGATGAGGCGTTGAAGGCAGTCGCGCGCTGGCTGAAAGACGGCCGGCCGCAGATCTTCCGGCTGTTCGGCTATGCCGGCACCGGCAAGACGACGCTGGCGCGCTATTTCGCGGAGCATGTCGACGGCCAGGTGCAGTTCGCAGCCTTCACCGGCAAGGCGGCGCAGGTGCTGCGCTCCAAGGGCGCGGTCAACGCCCGCACCATCCATTCGCTGATCTACAGGCCGAAGGGCGAGGAATCGGTCTCGGACGAGGTGACCGGCAAGACCTCGATCTCGCCGACCTTCTCGCTCAATCGGCAAAGCCCGATCGCGCGCGCCAAGCTGGTCGTCATCGACGAGTGCTCGATGGTCGACGAGCAGCTCGGCCGCGACCTGATGAGCTTCGGGACGCCGATCCTGGTGCTCGGCGATCCGGCGCAGCTGCCGCCGATCTCGGGCGGCGGCTTCTTCACCGAACACGAGCCGGACGTGCTGCTCACCGAGATCCATCGCCAGGCGCGCGACAATCCGATCATCCGGCTGGCGCTCGACGTGCGCGAGGGCCGCGAATTCATGCGCGGCGACTACGGCTCGGCGCAGGTCATCGGCAAGGAAGACGTCAACCAGGAACTGGTGCTGAAGGCGGATCAGGTGCTGGTCGGCACCAACCGCACGCGGCGGCGCTATAACCAGCGGCTGCGCGAGTTGAAGGGGTTCAATGCCGATTTCCCGCAGGCCGGCGACAAGCTGGTCTGCCTGCGCAACGACCCCGCCAAGGGCCTGCTCAACGGCTCGCTGTGGAAGGTGATGACCTCGTCGCGCGAGACGGTGAAGCCCGGCATCAACCTGCTGGTCTCGCCGGAAGAGGACGATCCGGACCGCGGCGTCGCCAAGATCAAGCTGCTCAAGGCGGCGTTCGAGGACCCCGACGCCGAGATTCCCTGGCAGCAGAAGAAACGTTTCGACGATTTCGACTATGGCTATGCGCTGACTGTGCACAAGGCGCAGGGCTCGCAATGGAACGACGTCGTGCTGTTCGATGAAAGCTGGGCGTTCAAGGAAACCCGCCAGCGCTGGCTCTATACCGCCATCACACGCGCGGCCGAGCGGCTGACCGTGGTCAGATAGGCCGTTCCGGCCTCACCGACGTTCGACGGGCCTGGCGCCGAGCCAGCGCCAGGCATCCGCCTCGTCTTGCGCTTCGAAATGCCGGAGCTCGAAGGGCAGGGGCGCGGCGAAGAAGCCTTGCGCGTAAGGCACCCAGTCGGGCTTGCCGACCGCAGCGCAGCGGCGGACATGCTCGAGCGCGTGGGCCGTGCCCTGCTTGACGGTTTCATCCGACACTTCGGCCCAGTCGACGCCCTCGTGGTCCACCATGCGCACCAGCACGTCGATCTTGGCGTGCAGCGCATAGGCCGCCTCGAGCAGGCCGAACAGGTTTTCCGCATCGGCTGGCGTGACATGGCCGAACACATCGACGGCGAACAGGGTGTCGCGGTCGGTGTCGACACGCCGGATTGCCGGAACGGACTCGAGGAAGTTCACGGGCACTTTCCTCCTGCTCAATGTTGGGTCGTACCCCTGGAACACCCGAAACCCTCTGTCTGTTCCCGTCAAAGACGCTATAGATGCGCGCAATTCAAACGCGGCGGCGCCCAATCGGGCGCCCAGAGGAGCCCGAGCCGAAGCCATGCCCGCCAAGCTTTCCGTCAACCTCAACGCCATCGCCATGCTGCGCAATCGTCGCGACCTGCCCTGGCCGAGCGTCATCGGGCTCGGGCGTATCGCGCTTGCGGCGGGCGCGCATGGACTGACCGTGCATCCGCGGCCCGACGAGCGGCACACGCGGCGCACGGACCTGCCCGAGATCAGGGCGCTGATCGACGACGAGTTCCCGAAGGCGGAATTCAACATCGAAGGCCACCCCACCGAGGAATTCCTGGCGCTTGTCGAAAAGCACCAGCCCGACCAGGTGACGCTGGTTCCGGACGATCCGAGCCAGGCAACATCGGACCATGGCTGGAACTTCATCGCCGACGCGGCGTTCCTCACTCCGATCGTCAAGCGACTGAAGAAAGGCGGCTTTCGCGTGTCCCTGTTCTCCGATCCGGATCCGGGCGGCATCAATGCCGCGCGCGACACCGGCGCCGACCGTATCGAGCTCTATACGGGTCCCTACGGTAGCTGCCATTCCGATTCCGCCAAGGGGGCCAAGGAGCTGGAAAGATTGGGAAAAACCGCTGATGCGGCATTTGCCGCCGGGCTGCAGGTCAATGCCGGGCATGACCTGACGGTGGCCAATCTGCCGGCGCTGGCCAGGCGCGTTCCGGCATTGGCGGAAGTGTCGATCGGACACGGGTTGACAGCCGATGCGTTGGAGTATGGCATGGCCGGCACGGTGGGACGGTTTCTCGGAGCTTGCGGTTGGTAGGAAGGCGAGCCCCGCGTTGCCGACATGGAAGCCATAACGCGACGGCACTTGATATTGCATCGCAGCAAGCGTAGAGCACCGCGCGTTTATCGGAGTGTCGTTTATGGCCCTTGCCAACACTGGTAGTGAGGCAGAACCAGTCGACCAATCGAGCCATCCCGAAATCGAGCAGCACAGCACCAAGGTGTTGATGCTTGGCGCGCTCGGTGTGGTCTACGGCGATATCGGCACGAGCCCGATCTACGCCTTCCGCGAAGCTTTGGTGGCGTCGTCCGGCGGCAACGTCGCCGATCGCGGCGACATCCTCGGCGTGCTGTCGCTGATCATCTGGTCGCTGACCATCATCGTCACCATCAAATACATCAACTTCGTGCTGCGCGCCGATAACCGCGGCGAGGGCGGCGTGCTGTCGCTGATGGCCCTGGCGCGCGGCAGTTTCCCGACGCGCTCGGCAATCATCCTCGGAATCGGCATCGTCGGCGCTTCATTGTTTTTCGGCGATGCGGTGATCACGCCGGCGATCTCGGTGCTTTCGGCGGTCGAAGGCATGAATGTCGTCACGCCGACGTTCCAGCCCTATGTGGTGCCGCTGACGCTGGTCATCCTGGCGATCCTGTTTTCGGTGCAGCGCTTCGGTACCGGCGGCGTCGCGCTGATCTTCGGCCCAATCACGGCGGTCTGGTTCCTGGCGATCGGCCTGTCAGGCCTCAACCATATCATCGCCGACCCCGAAATCCTGCTGGCGGTCAGCCCGCATTACATCGTCGCCTTCCTGATCAATTCGCCAGATGTGGCCTTCGTCACCATCGGCGCCATCTTCCTCGCCGTCACCGGCGCCGAGGCGCTCTATGCCGATCTCGGCCATTTCGGGCGCAAGCCGATCGTGCTCGCCTGGCTGTCGATCGTGTTTCCCTGCCTGCTGCTCAACTATGTCGGCCAAGGCGCCTTCGTGCTCGCCAATGGCGGCACCGTCGGCCATCCCTTCTTCGAGATGAACCAGGGCTGGACGCTGATCCCGATGGTGGTGCTGGCGACCGCCGCCACCGTGATCGCCAGCCAGGCGGTGATCTCCGGCGCCTTTTCGCTGACCAGGCAGGCGGTGCAGCTCAACATGCTGCCGAGGCTCGAGATCCTGCACACGTCGGAAAAGCAGTCCGGCCAGATCTACATGCCGCGCGTCAATCTGCTGCTGGCGCTGGTGGTGATGCTCTTGGTGGTCGGTTTCGGCGAATCCAGCAAGCTCGCCTCGGCCTACGGCATCTCGGTGACCGGCAACATGCTGGTGACGACGGTGCTGCTCTATGTCGTCATGACGCGCATCTGGAAATGGCAGCTTTGGGTGGCGGTGTCGATGACGGCGCTGTTCGCCTTCATCGACGTCGGCTTCTTCGCCTCCAACATCGTCAAGGTGTTCGAGGGCGGCTGGGCGTCGCTGGCGGTGGCCTTCACGATCATCCTGGCCATGTGGACGTGGGTGCGGGGCAGCCGCTACCTGTTCGACAAGACCCGCCGCAACGAGATCCCGCTCGATTTCCTGGCCGGCAATTTGTTGAAGAAGAAGCCGCAACTGGTGTCCGGCACGGCCGTGTTCCTGACCAGCGATCCCTTGAGCGCGCCGACCGCGCTGATGCACAGCCTGAAACACTACAAGGTGCTGCACGAGCAGAACGTCATCCTGTCGGTGGTGACGGCGCCGCAGCCAGTGGTGCCTGACAGCGACCGCGTCAAGATGGAGACGGTCAACGAGCTGTTCATGCGGGTGACGCTGACCTTCGGCTACATGGAGCAGCCGAACATCCCGCGCGCGCTGGCGATCTGCCGCAAGCAGGGCTGGAAGTTCGACATCATGACGACCTCGTTCTTCCTGTCGCGGCGCTCGCTGAAAGCTTCGCCCAATTCCGGCATGCCGGTGTGGCAGGACAGGCTGTTCATCGGCCTGGCGCGCACGGCGGCCGATGCCACGGAGTATTTCCAGATTCCGACGGGGCGCGTGGTGGAGATCGGCACGCAAGTCGCCATCTAACAGCGGAGCAAAAGGCCGTGCCGCAGGGCACGGCCTTCGCACAGAATGCGTCGCTCTAGCCGGCGAACGCGTCCTTGTTGGCTTCGAGGAACTGCTTCAGCGACTTCGGCTTGCGTCCCGACAGCGTCTCGATCGCGTCCGTCACCATGGAGATGCGGCCGGAGCGGGTGTTGGCGTCGAAGGAAACGATGACGCGGGCGAATTCCTCGGGAACGCCGGCCGCCTTCACGCCTTCGGTCAGGGCCTCGTCGGGCAACTGAATGACTTCCAGCGGTTTGCCGGTGACCTCGCTGACGAGGGCGGCGATCTCTGTCGTCGTATAGGCTTGCGGGCCGGTCAGCGTGTGGATCCGGCTGTCGGTCGAGCCGGAAGCGAGGCCGGCGGCGATCGCGGCGGCCATGTCGTCGCGCGCGCCATGGGCGATGCGCCCTTCGCCCGCCGACGTATACCACTTGCCCGAGGCAATTGCGTGCGGCAGCGCCAGGAACAGGTTCTCCTGGTACCAGCCGTTCCGGAAGATCGTGTAGGCGATACCGCTCGCCTTGATCGCCTGTTCGGTGCCGTAGTGGTCGCCGGCAAACAGCACCGGCGAACCCGGCTCCGGATTGGGCATCGAGGTGTAGAGCAGGTGGGAGACGCCGGCCGCCTTGGCTGCGGCCACCGCCGCCTGATGCTGCTTCAGGCGCCGGTCGCTCTTGAGGTCGAGGTCGCCGGTCGAGATGATCAGCACGCGGTCGGCGCCCTTGAAAGCCTCTTCCAGCGAGGCCTGGTCGTTGAAGTCGGCCGCCCTGACGGTGATGCCGAGCGCCGCCAGATCGGCGAGGCTTTCGGGATTGCGCGTGGTGGCGATGATGTGTGCCGGCGCAATCTTTTGCGCGTCGAGCAGGTGGCGCAGGACGCTGCGGCCAAGCTGGCCGGAGGCGCCGGTGACGAGAAGGGTTTCGCTCATGGGGAGATCCTGATTTTGCGCCGAAGCGGCGGGTGCTCTTGATGGTCTCAAAAAGAGACCAGCACTAAATTAGGAATTGACCGCTCCCCGTAAAGAAGGCAGTTTTCCGGGACGTAGGCACACGCAGGGAACCAGCGATGGACGGCAAGATCGTCAATCTGAAATCGAAGATCGAGATCTACAAGGCGATGACGGACGGCGCCAATTTCGCCGATTGCCCGGTCCGCGACGTCATGCAAGGCATGAACGGCAAATGGAGCCCGTTGCTGGTAACGGCGCTTGCGGAAAAGCCTTATCGCTTCGGTGAACTGCGGCGGCTGGTTCCCGACATCTCGCAGCGCATGCTGACCCAGACGCTGCACGAATTGCAGCGCGACGGCTACGTCCATCGCGAGGTGTTCCCAACCAAGCCGCCAAGCGTCGAATACAGCCTGACCGATCTCGGGCGTTCGATGTTCGTGCCCCTGTATCAACTCGTCCAGTGGGCCGAACTCAACCATGACGCGGTGCGCGAGGCGCGAGCAGCATTCGACGCCGCGCAGGCCTGACCCACGCTGCGACGGCGCGGTGGCTTGATTTAGCCATGCCGCTGAAGGATTGTCCGGCCACTTCGGGTTGGGCGGGCAATGCAAAAATCTCTAGACATCGCGATTGCCGGCGCCGGGCCGGCCGGGCTGGCCACCGCGCTCTATCTCAAGCGGGCAGGGCACCGGGTCACCATCTTCGAACGGTTCGATGAGCCGAAGCCGGTCGGTTCCGGGCTGATCCTGCAGCCGACCGGGCTCAGCGTGCTGGCCGAACTCGGCCTGCTCGGCGACATCCTTTCGCTGGGCAGCCGCATCGATCGCCTGCACGGCGCCGACGCCAGAAGCGGCCGCACGGTGCTCGACGTCCGCTACGATGCCCAACGCGGCGGCCGCTTCGGGCTGGCGGTGCATCGGGCGGCGCTGTTCGGCGTGCTGTTCCGCGCCGCCCGGCGCGAAGCGATCGCGATCGAGACCAATGTCGAGGTCGATGCGCTGGAGACCGGCGAAAGGGCCGTGCTGGTCTGCGGCAAGGGACGCAAGGCAGGGTCGTTCGATCTTGTCGTCGATGCCAGTGGCGCGCGCTCCAGGCTGCGCCGCCAAAGCCTCAACGATCCAACTGAACCCAGGCCACTCACCTATGGCGCGTTCTGGGCCTCGCTCGGCTGGAGAGCCGAGGGCTTTGACGAGAACGCGCTGCTGCAGCGCTATGACAAAGCGAGCGTGATGATCGGCGTGCTGCCGATCGGCCGGCCCGAGCCCGGCGCCGAACGGATGGCTGCCTTCTTCTGGAGCCTGAAGCCGGCGGATGCCGAGAGCGCCCGCGCCGCGGGGCTCGACGCCTGGAAGGCAAGGGTGGTCTCGCTGTGGCCGGAGTGCGCCGCCTTCACCGAACAGATCGAGAGTTTCGAGCAACTGTCGCTGGCGCGCTATGGCCATCACACGATGAGGCAGCCCATCGGTCGGCGGCTGGCGGTGATCGGCGACGCGGCCCATTCGACCAGCCCGCAGCTCGGCCAGGGGGCGAACATGGCGCTGCTCGACGCGGCGGCGCTCAGCCATGCGCTTGCGCGGGCGGGCAGCGTCGATGCGGCGCTGGAGGGCTACGCAAAGGCGCGGCGCTGGCACGTGCGCATCTTCCAGGCGCTGTCGCTGGCCTTCACGCCGTTCTATCAGTCCGATTCCGTGGCGCTGCCGTTCATCCGCGACCGCCTGGTGGCGACGATCGCCAAAATCCCACCGGCGCCACAGTTGCTGGCTTCGATGGTGGCCGGAACGGTGGTCGACCCGTTCAGGCGTATCGGGCTTCAGGAAGCGGGGTGGCCTGATCGCGCTGCCGGATGAGTTCCGAGAGATGGGAAGCCTTGGCCCGCAGGAAAGCCTCGAGGCGCTGCGGATAATCAGGATCGACCGCGTCCTTCACCGACTGCCGTTCGCTCAATGCACGGCGCCAGGCCTGGACGAGGGGTTTTCCACCGAGGATGCCGAAATCGCCGATCTCGTCGAAGACGTCGAAATAGCGGAAGATCGGGCCATAGACGGCGTCGACCAGAGAAAAACGCTCGCCGGCGAACCAGGGGCCGGGGCTGGTGCGGCCTGCTAGTTCCGCTTCGAGCCGATCGAACATCGCCGACAGGCCTTTGCTCTCGGCGGTGAAGGCGGCCTCGCTGGAGGCGGCATAGAAGCGGCCGATGGCGTTCAGCGTGGCCGAGCCGAACTCGATCCAGGCGCGGTGCCGGGCGCGTGTCAGCGGATCGGCTGGGTGCAGCGGATTGGCCTCGGTTTCCTCGAGGAATTCGAGGATGACGGCGGACTCGAAAATCTCCGTCTCTTGGCCGCCGCGATCGACGCTGAGCAGCGGCACCTTGCCGAGCGGCGACCTCGCCCTGAACCAGGCCGGCTTGTCGGCGAGATCGATCATGACGCGCTCGAACGGCACGCCCTTCTCGGCAAGGGCAATCGCCGCGCGTTGCACATAGGGGCAGAGGTGGTGGCTGACGAGGGTCAGCTTGCTGACCGCCTCCCCAGCTTTGCAGATTTCGTGTTTCATCGGATGACTCCATATAGATGCAGTTGCATTGATATGGATGCAAATGCATCGAACGTCAAGCTTGATGCAATTGCATCTATCGCTTAGGCTGCGCCAATGACGAGGACATCGCCTTCACCCGCCGCGATCAAGGCCTGGGCGCGCCTGATGCGCGTCTCGCGCCAGCTCGTGGAAAGAGCGGAGGAGGCGCTGAAGGCCAGCGGTCTGCCGCCGCTTGCCTGGTACGACGTGCTGCACGAGCTTGCCGAAGCCGGCGAGGGCGGGCTGCGGCCGTTCCAGCTCATCGAGCGGACCTTGTTTGCGCAATACAACATCTCGCGGCTGCTGGCCCGGCTCGAGGCCGATGGCCTGGTCGAGAAGCTGCCGGTCGCTGATGACGGCCGCGGCCAGACCATCCGCATCACCGGCAGCGGGCGCGAGACTCGCCGCCGCATGTGGGCCGCCTACGGGCGGTCGATCGCCGAGCTGGTGGGCGCCAGGCTTCCGGTCGAGGACCTTGAGACACTGGCCACCCTGCTCGGCAGGTTGCGCGATCCGCCTGCCGGCGACTGAGCCAGCCAGGACCTGGCGGGTTGCGCGCTGCATCTGGATACCAAAATGATTTTCTCCATTTTGTCCTTGCGTCGGCAGCAGGATTGCGCAATATGCCGAACCGTAACGTACGGTACGCCACCAAGAACGGGCGTGACCTTTCATCAGGCGAGAAAGAAACGAGTTGCAGGCAGGCGCCGAGATCGACAGCAGCGATGCGCTGACGGAGCGGCAGCAGGCCGTTCTCGACGCCGCCCTTCGCCTGCTGGTCGAGGAGGGCGACAGCCTCACCATGACCGCGGTGGCGCGGCGGGCAAGCTGCTCCAAGGAAACGCTCTACAAATGGTTCGGCGACCGCGACGGGCTGCTGACGGCGACGGTGCAGTGGCAGGCTTCCAAGGTGCGCGTGGCGCCCGTCGACCGCAAGGGCCTCGACATCGGCTCGCTGACGGCGAGCCTCGAACGCTTCGCCTCGGACTGGCTCAAGGTGATTTCGAGCGATACGTCGATCGCGCTGAACCGGGTGGCCGTCGGCCATGCCGGTTCCGGCAAGGATGACCTCGGCGCCATCGTGCTGCAGAATGGACGTTTCGCGCTCGCCAGGCGCTTGAAGCCGGTGCTGGAAGCGGGACGAGAGGCCGGATTGCTGGATTTCGCGGATGCCGAAACGGCATTCCGCACCTTTTTCGGGCTGGTCGCCCGCGATGTGCAGATGAGGCTTCTGCTCGGCGACCGGCTGGAATTGACTGAGGCGACGATTGGTGGCGATGCCGCCCGTGCGACGCAGCAGTTTCTCGCTCTTTACGGAGCAAAAACCGGGCCCCGAGCCCTCTGATCTTCAAAACGGGAAGGAAGACGAAAATGCGTGTCTATTACGATCGTGACGCCGATCTCAACCTCATCAAGGGCAAGAAGGTCGCCATCATCGGCTATGGCAGCCAGGGCCGGGCGCATGCGCTCAACCTCAAGGAGTCCGGTGTCAAGGACATCGCCATCGGTCTCAAGGCCGGCTCGGCGACCGCCAAGAAGGTCGAGGCCGACGGGCTCAAGGTGTTGACCGTCGCGGACGCCGCCAAATGGGCCGACCTGATGATGATGGCGACGCCCGACGAACTGCAGGCCGACATCTACAAGAACGAGATCGCGCCGAACATCCGCGATGGCGCGGCGATTGCCTTTGCGCACGGCCTCAACGTGCATTTCGGCCTGATCGAGCCGAAGTCGACCGTGGACGTCGTCATGATTGCGCCGAAGGGCCCGGGCCACACCGTGCGTGGCGAATACCAGAAGGGCGGCGGCGTGCCGTGCCTGGTGGCCGTCAACCATGATGCTTCCGGCAATGCGCTCGATCTGGCGCTCTCCTACGCCTGCGGCGTCGGCGGCGGCCGCTCCGGCATCATCGAGACCAATTTCCGCGAGGAATGCGAGACCGACCTGTTCGGCGAGCAGGTGGTGCTCTGCGGCGGCCTGGTCGAGTTGATCCGCGCCGGCTTCGAGACGCTGGTGGAAGCCGGCTACGCGCCGGAAATGGCCTATTTCGAGTGCCTGCACGAGGTCAAGCTGATCGTCGACCTGATCTATGAAGGCGGCATCGCCAACATGAACTACTCGATTTCGAACACCGCCGAATGGGGCGAATATGTCTCGGGTCCGCGCATCATCACCGCCGAGACCAAGGCCGAGATGAAGCGCGTGCTGAAGGATATCCAGACCGGCAAGTTCACCTCGGAATGGATGCAGGAATACCGGGCCGGCCTGGCGCGCTTCAAGGGCATCCGCCGCAACAACGACAGCCACCAGATCGAAGAGGTCGGTGCGAAGCTGCGCGCGATGATGCCGTGGATCGCCAAGAACAAGCTGGTCGACAAGGCAAAGAACTGAGGCGATCCACGGTCTTGCATTGCGCGTCCTCGGGCTTCGCCCTGCGGGCGCGCGGTGATCGCCAAGAACAAGCTGGTCGATAAGGCCAAGAACTGAGGCGATCCACGGTCTTTGCATTGCGCGTCCTCGGGCCTCGCCCTGCGGGCGCGCGGTGATCGCCAAGAACAAGCTGGTCGACAAGGCGAAGAACTAGGAAGCTTGCGCCAATCCTACCCTGCCGGCCATCCGCCACGGGTTTCTGCGCTTCCGGTGCGCACGGACTGCAATGTCCGCTCCGGTTCTCGAAACCCGCACCAGCTGACTCGGCAGGGCGAATTGTCATCAAGCTTCCGGTCGAGAAACACCGAGCCGGCGGAGCAATCCGCCGGCTTTTCGTTAAGCGGATGAGTTCGCGGTGGAAAAGAGCCCGCTTCAGCCGTAGTGCCAGTGCGGCTTCGGTTCGGTGCCGGTGAACTCGACGCCGATGCGGCCGTCGCGGCGCCAGCGCACCACGGCCTTGTAGCCGATGCCGTCGGTCGGCACGTAGAGCAGGAATTCGTCGGGCACGCGTGCCTCGATCGGAACTTTCAGCTCGGCACCGCCGGCATGCATGTTGCGCAGCGTGCATTTGACTTCGGAATTGGCGATGCCGGTCAGGATCGACGCGCCCTTCAGCACGCGCTGCCTGCGCTTGTCCCTGTTTTCGTCCTCGGCCATGGCTTTCCGCTGCCGGGCGATCCGGTCAGCCTATGTGATAGACCCGCCTGATGAACAGCGCGTTAGCGCCGATGGCGTCATGCCGCTGCCCAGGCAAAAACGGCGCCGCGAGGCGCGGCGCCGTTCGAGCATTCTTCGATCCCTTGCCGCTCAGCTATAGGGCGACCAGCACTGCTGGCGCGGGCCGTTATAGGGCTGGAACGTGTTGTCCCATGCCCGGTACGAGCGGTAGCGGTCGTAGCACCACTGGACATGCGCGCTCGAGAGACGCTGCGTCCGGTAGATCCGCCGGGGCTGAGCGTAGTAGCCGTTGTTGTAGTAGCCGTTGTTGTAGTACAGGCTGCCAAGACCGAGACCCAGGCCAAGACCAAGAATTGCGGCATCGGAATCTCGGAAATGGCGGCGGTGATGGTGGCGTCTCCAGCGCCAGTCGTCGCCGTTCCAGTTATTGTCACCATCCCAGTTGCGGGAGAAATTGCGCTCGCGGAAATTGCCGGACCGCCAGCGGCCGTCGCGGTTACGCCAGCGCCATTCCTCATTGTTGAGTTGCCGGTCATTGCCGCCGGCCCACTCGTCGCGGACGGGCGTGATGCCCGGCGCCGCCAGGTTGGACGGGACCGACAGGTCTGGCTCAAGGATCGGACCGGCCAGCGACGGCGCCGTCACCCCCGCCACAAGGCCCAGGGTCAGCAGACCGGACCTCAACGAAGACAAAAAGAGCGTTTTCATTGCACACTCCGAAGATTTCAGGCCCCACGCCCAGAATACCCCGGGAAGAGGCCCATTTATGGAACTTGCCGTCTGAACGGCGGATGAACGGAAAGGTTCCGTCAACCATGACGGGCTGATGGGAGGCCCTTGTCTTCATCGGGAGTTCTGGGCAAAGGTCACGGCCATGTCGCTGCGCCTTGCCACCTTCAATGTCGAGAACCTGATGAACAGGTTCGATTTTTCCGGCTACCGCAACCAGCTCAACGAGGATCGCACGCTGGCGCTGTTCGATATCCAGAGCGAGGCCGAGTACAAGATGCTCGAGCAGGCGCGCGCCATTTCCCAGTCCGACGACACTCGCCAGCTCACTGCACTGGCGATCGCCGCCACCCGTGCCGACATCATCTGCATGCAGGAAGTCGACAATATCGAGGCGCTGAAGGCCTTCGAATATGGCTATCTGTTCAAGATGGTCGGGCAGGGCTACCGACAGAAATACACCACGGCCGGCAATGATTCACGCGGCATCGACGTTGCCGTGATGATGCGCAGCGAGACGGCCGAGGGCCAGCCGATCGAATTCGTGCGCATGACCAGCCACGCCCACGTCACCTTCGAGCAATTCGGCCTGTTCACGCCGGAACTGGCGGCGCTCGGCTATCAGGCCATCGAACGCATCTTCCGGCGCGACTGCCTCGAGGTCGACCTGAAGATCGGCGGCGTGCCGCTGACGCTCTATCTCGTCCACTTCAAGTCGATGGGATCGCCGCGCAACGGTCTCGACGGACGCGAGGCGACCATGCCGCTGCGCGTCGCCGAGGCGCAGGCGGTGCGCCGCATCATCGAGGAGCGCTTCGGCAAGGATCACGCCGCCGACAAGCGCTGGGCGATCTGCGGCGACATGAACGACTACCGGCAGCGGGTGAAGATCGATGGCGACAGCGTCGACGGCTACCGTTTCCAGGTGATCGACGAGAGCCAGTCCTGCATCAACGTGCTGACCGCCGGCGGCTTCTGCGAAAACGTGGTCGAGCGGCGGCCGGAGATGGACCGCTGGAGCTTTTACCACACGCGCGGTCCCGAGGAGCGGCACCTCTGTCAGCTCGACTATATCCTGCTGTCGAAGGGGCTGGCGGCGAAGAACGCGACCGCCGTTCCCGACATCGTCCGCAACGGCCAGCCCTGGCGCACCATCTTTCCGGCGGGCCAGGAGGTCGAGCGCTTCCCGCGCGCCGGCTGGGACCGGCCGAAGGCCTCCGACCATTGCCCGGTGGTGATCGCCCTGGACATGGCCTGAGCTGCATCTCAAAACACCTCAGAGCAAGATGAGCTTCGACCTTCCACGCAACGTCATACTGCCGGTCGACAAGGTCGATGTCAGGCTCGACCCCGGCCCGCATCCGTTCGAACGCGACAACGCCGAGGCGATCGCCGAGAACTGGCGGCGCGAGATGGGGGCGAACCCGGCGCTGTTCGACGGCACGGTGGTGTTGCTCTCGGCGCTCGCCTATCGCGACGGCCGGCTCGTCGGTCGCTGCCATGCGGTGAAATATTCGACCTTCATGCTGTGGCGGAAGAAGCGCGAGGCGAGCGGCGCCGAGCATGCCTATGCGCATGCCATGCTGGTCGCCGGCGACAATGCGCTGGTGGCGATCCGCATGGGCGCGCATACCGTCAATGCCGGCCGCGTCTACTTCGCCGCCGGCTCGTTCGAGCCGATCGATTTCCGCGACGGCCTCGTCGATGTCGACTTCAACATGATCCGCGAAGTGCGCGAGGAGACTGCGATCGACCTGTCGGGCGCCGAACGCGGCCGGCGCTATCATGCGCTGTCGACGCCGAGCGGCACGGTGATCTTCCGCCGCTATCGGGTGAGCGAGCCAGCCGACGAGATCGCGCGGCGGATCAGCGCCTTCGTCGCCACGGAGGCGGAACCGGAGATCGAAGCTCCCGTCGTCATCCGCGATGCCACCGACCTGCCGGGCGGGCTGATGGGACATATGAAGCCGCTGATCGAATGGCATTTCGCGGGCGGCGACGAAGTCCCCTGAGTCCTCATGGGAAGATCGGCGGCAGCGCCTCGTCCGGCATGCTTTTCCGGGAGCCGCCGTCGTCCTTGTAATAATAGCTGTAGCCGTTGATGGCCGGCGCGCCGCCGAGATGCGCGTAGAGAATTCGCGAGCCCTCGGGGAAGAAGCCCTTCCTGGTCAGGTCGATCAGGCCCTGCATCGACTTTCCCTCGTAGACCGGATCGGTGATCATGGCCTCGGTGCGGGCCGCCAGCCGGATCGCGTCGTTCGTGGCGTCCGACGGAACGCCATAGGCGGGATAGGCATAGTCGGGGTTGATGACGATCTCGTCGTCGCGGACGGCGCGGCCGAGCCCGACGAGGGCGGCGGTGTCGTCGACGATGCGGCGGACCTGGGCGCGGGTCTGGTCGAGCGTGCCGGAGGCGTCGATGCCGATCACCCGGTCGGCACGGTTCTGCGCGGCGAAGCCGACGATCATGCCGGCCTGCGTCGAGCCGGTCACGACGCAGACGATGATGTAGTCGAAGGCAAAGCCGAGCTCGGCTTCCTGCCGGGCCACCTCCTCGGCGAAGCCGACATAGCCCAGCCCGCCGAACTTGTGCACCGAGGCGCCGGCCGGGATCGGATAGGGCTTGCCGCCGGCATCCTTCACCGACTGGATGGCGTCCTCCCAGCTTTTGCGGATGCCGATGTCGAAACCGTCGTCGACCAGCCGGCTGTCGGCGCCCATCAGGCGTGTCATCAGGATGTTGCCGACCCGGTCGTAGACCGCGTCGTAGTGAGGCACCCATTTCTCCTGGATCACCACGCATTTCATGCCGATCTTGGCAGCCGTCGCGGCGACCATCCGCGTATGGTTCGACTGGACGCCGCCGATCGACACCAGTGTGTCGGCGCCGGACCGAAGAGCATCCGGCACGATGTATTCGAGCTTTCGCAATTTGTTTCCGCCCATCGCCAGCCCGGAATTGCAATCGTCGCGCTTTGCGTAGACCTGCACCTTGCCGCCCAGCGCAGCGCTCAGCCGCGGCAGATGCTCGATCGGTGTCGGGCCGAAGGTCAGCGGATAGCGTTCAAACTTGGCGAGAAGTGACATCGTTCTGTCTCCGCTTCTGGTGATTTTCATGAAGCGATCATAGGCGCAGTGGCTCGAAAGGTGCTCTCGAACTTGCGGGCGGATTTTTCACATCTCCCGCAAATCAGCGATATGATTGGCCTAACCATTCGAAGAGGGCAGCAGAAATGGAAGAATCTTCCGCCGAAACTCTGGATCGCATCGACGTCAAAATCCTGCGCGCCCTTCAGGCCGAGGGACGGTTGACCAATGCCGAACTGGCGGCCCGCGTGAACGTCAGCGCCGCCACCTGCCACCGGCGCACGCAGCGCCTGTTCGAGGAGGCCTACATCACCGGAGTCAGGGCGGAGATCGCCCCCGCTACGGTCGGCCTTGGCGCGCTGGTGATGGTCGGCGTCGTGCTCGACCGCTCGACACCCGAAAGCTTCGCCGCTTTCGAGGAGGCCGTGCTGAAGCTCAAGGAGGTCCTCGACTGCAATCTGGTGGCCGGCGACTTCGACTATCTGTTGAAGATACGGGTCCGCGACATGGCGGATTTCAACAAGCTGCACGGGCAGAAGCTGATCGCGCTGCCGGGCGTTCGGCAAACCCGGACTTTCTTCGTCATGAAGGAGGTCAAGGAGAACGCGCGGCTGCCGTTCTGAGAGGGCCGCTCTTGGTGGTGGTCAGCGCTGTCCCTTGTCCGGCAATGCCTTGCGATCGTTGCGGGCGGCGACGAAGAACAGGATCACGCCGAGGCCAAGCAGCGCGCCCATCGCCATTCCCATCGTCTGGCCGACGACCTCCTGGAAATTCGCGGCGACGCGATCGGGATTCTGGAGGCCGTAGCTGGCGAGATACCACCACAGGCCAGCCAGGCCGGCCTCGATGATCGCCAGCGTCAGGACCAGCCGCGCCTTCTTGCTCATTCGTATCTCCCCCATGCGCCAAAGGTCACAGCAGTAGCATTGCCGGATGCACGGCGACAGAGGGCAGGCGAGGCCGCGCCTGCCTTGCGCCTCACTCGTGCCGCAGCGCGTCGATCGGGTCGAGCCTGGCGCCGCGCAGCGCCGGGAAGAAGCCAAACACCATGCCGATCAGCGCCGAAAAGCCGACGGCGAGCAGGATGACCGCCGGGCTCGGCGCGAAGGGGATGGTCAGCGCCACCGAGGCGATGCCGGCGAGCGAGAGCCCGATCAGGATGCCGATGATGCCGCCGAAGAGCGACAGCACCGTCGCCTCGACCAGGAACTGGATGAGGATGTGCTTCTCGTGCGCGCCGATCGCCAGCCTGATGCCGATCTCGCGCGTGCGCTCGGTGACCGAGACCAGCATGATGTTCATGATGCCGATGCCGCCGACCAGCAGGCTGACGCCGGCGACCGCGCCCAGCATGCCGGTCATGGTGGTGGTGGCGCTGGCCATGGCGTCGGCGATCTGCGTCATGTCGCGGATCGAGAAATCGTCATCGCGGTCGGGCGTGACGCGGCGCGTGTCGCGCAGGATGTCCTCGACGCGCGGCTGCAGTTCGGTTGTCGGCGTGCGGTCGTCGGCGGCGATGTAGATGGAATCGATGTCGCGGTTGCCGGCGATGCGGCGCTGGTAGGCGGCCAGCGGCATCAGCACGACATTGTCCTGGTCCTGGCCGAAGCCGGTGTAGCCCTTGGGTTCCAAGAGGCCGATGATCTTGCAGGAGGTGCGGTTGACGCGAATGGTCTCGCCTTCCGGATCGCCGGCGCCGAAGAATTGCTGGCGCACCGTCTCGCCGACCAGGCAGACGCCGGCGCCGGCGCGGGTCTCGGAATCGCTGAACGGACGCCCCGAGACCAGCTTCCAGTCGCGCGCGTCGAGATAGGCGCTGTCGGTGCCGGTGACGCCCGATGTCACGCTTTCGGTGCCGAAGATGACGCGGACCTGCTTTTGCGAGGCGGGCGAGATGGCGCGGGCGCCGTCGAGATGCTTGACAAGCGCGGCAAGGTCCTTGTCGGCAAGCGGACGCACGACCTGGTCGAGCCCGCCCGGCCCGCCAGGCCCGGCCGGACGGCCGGAGCGGACGACGAGCAGATTGCTGCCGAGCTTGGAAATGTCGGACTTGACCTTCTGGGTGGTGCCGGAGCCGATGGTCAGCATGGCGATGACGGCGGCGACGCCGATGACAATGCCGAGCAAGGTCAGGAACGAGCGCAGCACGTTTCGGCGGATCGAGATCAGCGAAAGGCGAACTGTCTCCCAGATCATTGGGCCGCCTCCAGTTTGTTGGAGTCGGACGCGACATGGCCGTCGAGGAAGCGGATCGTGCGCTCGGCGTAGGCCGCCACGTCGGCCTCGTGCGTGACCATCACGATGGTGAGGCCAAGCCCGGCGTTGAGCCGCGTCAACAGCTCCATTATCTCGTGCGTGCGGGCGGTGTCGAGATTGCCGGTCGGCTCGTCGGCGACGAGCAGCGTCGGCCTGGTGACGATGGCGCGCGCGATCGCCACCCGCTGCTGCTGGCCGCCCGAGAGTTCGGCCGGCGTGTGGTGCTCGCGCCCGACAAGGCCGACCTCGGCCAGCGCCTGCATGGCAAGCTGGCGACGCTGGCGCGCGGCGACGCCGCGATAGATCAGCGGCAGCTCGACATTCTCGGCCGCCGTGGTGCGCGGCAGCAAATTGTAGCCCTGGAAGACGAAGCCGACATAGAGGTTGCGCAGCATGGCGCGGCGGTTGCGGTCGAGCCGGCCGGCATCGATGCCCTCGAAACTGTAGGTCCCGGCCGTCGGCGTGTCGAGGCAGCCGATGATGTTCATCGCCGTCGACTTGCCGGAACCCGACGGCCCCATGATGGCGACGAATTCACCCTTGCGGATGGCGAGATCGACGCCGGCCAGCGCGTGCACACGGGCCTCGCCCTGGCCGTAGCTTTTCCAGACCTTGTCGAAGGCAATCAGCGTGGAGCCTGACACGGCGTCAGTTCCGCAGCTGCGAGCCGGTGATGACCTGCGCGCCCTCGTCGAGGCCGGACGTGATCTCGGTCAGCTCGCCGTCGGTGGAACCGACCCTGACGTTGACCGCGTGCGGCCGGCCGTTTTCCAGCACATAGAGCGTGCGCGAGCCGTCGGTCGGTCTCGGCGCCGCGTCGCGCTGACGGCCGGGGCGGCCCATGCGGCCGGTGAACAAGTCGCGCAGGCTCCATGTGCGGGCGACCGGCGGCGCCGGCCGGTAGCGGAAGGCGGTGGCCGGCACGGTGAGCACGCCCTTGGCCTGCCTGGTGACGACCGAGACGGTGGCGGTCATGCCGGGTCGGAGCAGCAGCTCGCCATTGTCGACCTCCAGCCGCGCATTGTAGGTGACGACGCCATCGGTGGTGACGGAGGCATAAGAGATGTCGCGGATCTCGGCGTCGAAGGGCCGCTCCGGAAAGGCATCGACGGTGAAACGGGCATGCTGGCCGGGGTTGACCGAGCCGATATCGGCTTCGTCGACCGCAGCCTGCAGTTCCATGTTCCTCAGGTCGGCGGCAATGATGAACAACACCGGCGCCTGCAGCGAGGAGGCGACCGTCTGGCCGGGGTCGACCGAACGGGTCAGCACGATGCCGTCGATCGGCGCGTAGATCGTGCTCTTGGCGAGATCGGTCTGCTGCGCCTTGAGGTCGGCATTGGCGATGGCAAGGTTGGCCTCGGCACTGTCTCGCGCAGCCTTGGCGCGGTCGCGCGTCGCGGTCGCCGCCTCGAGCGACTGGTCGGTCGCCATGCCGCGCCTGGTGAGCTCGTTCGCGTGTCAGCGCGTTCTCGTTCTCCTTCAGCGTCACCGTGGCGTCCTCGACACTGGCCGCGGCCGCCCTGGCCGACGCTTCGGCGCGCTCGATCTGAACTTCGAGCTTGGCGGTGTCGAGCGTCGCCAGCACGTCGCCTTTCTTGACCCGTTGATTCTCCTCGACCGCGACCGATCGGACGACGCCCGAAAGCTCGCTGGAGATGTCGACCTGGGTGAGGGGCTGCAGCGTGCCGGTGGCCGAAACCTGGACGGTGAGGTCGGCGACTGTGGCCGGCACCGTGGTATAATCAATCCTGGCTGGAGAAGCTGAATACAATTGGTAGCCGGCAAAAGCGGCGGCAACGGCGGTCAGCGCCAACAGGGCATAGAGCCAGCCGCGACGGCGTGTTCTGCGCAGGCCCTGATGGTCGAGGCCAAGCGCCGTCTCGATGGCGGAATCCGATTCCGTCTTTGGCGGATTGACAATTTGGTCCACGCTGGACCCCTATAACGCGCAATGTCCCTATCTGTGCACAGATCAGGCTTTGTGGTTCGAATTACAAATTAAATTTCGCCCATGTTGGGATTGAGGCAAGAATGCAGACCCGGAACTACTTGCTCTACGATGTCTTCACGACCGAGCGGCTGGCCGGCAATCCGCTGGCTGTCGTCCTGGACAGCAAGGGGCTGGACACTGCGGCAATGCAGGCCATCGCGCGCGAATTCAATCTGTCCGAAACGGTGTTCGTGCTGCCGCCCGACAACGCCAAGCACCGCGCCCGCATTCGCATCTTCACGCCCGACTATGAAATGCCGTTCGCCGGCCATCCGACCGTCGGTTCGGCGATCGCGCTTGCCGACCTGGCAGGCGAGACCGCCGGCATCTTCGTGCTCGAGGAGAATATCGGCCCGGTGCGCTGCGCGGTGAGCAAGCATGACGGCGCCACCTTCGCCGAGTTCGACCTGGCGAAGCTGCCGGAGCCGCTGGAGCTCTCCGCCGACGCGGAAGCGATCGGCGCCGCGCTTGGCCTTGGGCCGCATGAGATCGGCTTCGAGAATCACCGGGTCTCGTTCTGGTCGGCCGGCGTGCCCTACGTGACCATTCCGGTCGCCGACCTGAAGGCGGCGGGCCAAATCCGGCTGGACAACCAGGCTTGGTCGGAACTGGCGCCGCGCAAGAGCGAATGGGCTTTCGCCAGCCCCTATGTCTATTGCCGCGAGACGGTCAACCACGAGAGCGCCTTCCATGTGCGCATGATCGTGCCCGGCAGCCCTTCCTATGAGGACCCGGCGACCGGCTCGGCAGCGGCAGCCTTCGCCGGCGCCATCATGCATTTCGACGGCCCGACCGACGGCATTTCGCAGCTCTGGATCGAGCAGGGGCTGGAGATGGGACGGCCGTCGCGAATCCGCCTCGAGCTCAATGTCGATGGCGGCAAACTGGCCGCCGCCCGCATCGGCGGCCATGCCGTCAAGGTGGCGGAAGGCAAGCTTTTTGTATGATGGGTGCGGCTGCCCCATCCCGATAGAATCGGGACGGGGCTCCATTTTTTTGTTTGAGCATGATCTCTTCCGAAAACCGGATTCCACTTTTCGGGATCATGCTTTAGCGATTTATCGGGAAATGATCCCGGCAGGGCTAGACATCCCCAGGATCGGCGGCTATATGCCCGCCGACGCTGGGTTTCCCGGCCGCGTGGGTGTGTAGCTCAGTTGGTAGAGCAGCTGACTCTTAATCAGCGGGTCCACAGTTCGATCCTGTGCACACCCACCATTTTTTCCGCTGAACTTTTCTTTTTTCATGTGCGGTGAAACAGCCGCCAAGGCTGTGAGACGCAGCGATCGCCAGCCCAGTTAGCCCAACTGGCGAGCGCCGGATCGGATAGTGGCGGCCAACGCCGCGCATAGCGATGGCAAGACGTCCGCTATGCCTGGAAGAATTGTTCGATGTCATCCAAAACGGTGATGGTCACCACAATGTCCAGGGGGCTGTTCCAGTCGACGTGAAGGAGGAATTCAACGCCTCCTGCTTCCACGCCAGCCCGGCCGTGAGGCCCAACATTGGTCACATAGACGTTTGCCAGGCCAAGGTTGGGGCGCCCAAGTGTCTTGGGGCCGCCGCCGAGGCCGCCGAAGGCGGGTGTGAATTCCGCCGCCGTTATGACCACAGTGGAGTCAAGATTGATCGGGTCCCAATTGAAATTCTTGCGAATTGTACCATGCTGACCCCTGTAGAGGACACGAATTGAACGAGCCATGTCTTCCTCCGTTGCAGTAATATTTCCACAATCGGAAATATTGGCTCGAGGTAATTGGCATGGCTGGTGTCTTTGAGATGTGAGCTGAATCACAAATCATTCGCAATATTTGGCAATTGGCGAGGCATGGTTAATAGACCAGCTCCTCGCGATCTCAGGGGCTGGTTTTTAGAACCTGAGATTCGCTTGATGAGGCAGCTTTACCTATGGGCGGTCTCGTCACTTCTCCGACACACCCGCCTCTGCGAAGCTCGCCATACGGGCGTGGCATTCCAGCGCCGAGCGCACGATGTTGACGGCAAGGCAGGCGCCGGAGCCTTCGCCGAGCCGCATGCCGAGGTCGAGCAGCGGCGGGAGGCCGAGCGATTCGAGCAGGCGGCGGTGGCCGGATTCGGCCGAGACATGGGCGGCGATGGTGTGGGCGAGGCCGGTCGGGTGCAGCCGCGCCAGCGGCGCCGCGGCGGCGGTGCAGACGAAGCCGTCGAGCAGGACCGGCACGTTGTTGCGGCGCGCGGCGAGCGTGGCGCCGAAGATGGCGGCGAGTTCGCGGCCGCCAAGGGCTGCGGCGATCTTCAGCGGGTCGGACAGCGCGTCGGCATGGCGCTTGAGGCCGGCTTCGATCGCGGTCACCTTGCGCTTCAGGCCGGCATCGTCGACGCCGGTGCCGCGCCCGGTCCATTTCTCGGCGCCGCCACCGAACAGGGCGGCAGAAATCGCCGCCGCCGGCGTGGTGTTGCCGATGCCCATTTCGCCGAAGCAGACGAGGTCGATATCCTTGGTCACCGCGTCATGGCCGGCCGAGACGGCGGCGAGGAAAGCCTTCTCGTCCATCGCCGGCACTTCGGTGAAGTCGCCGGTCGGATGGTCGAGGTCGAGCGGAATGACGTCGAGATCGGCTCCGGCGATGCGGGCGAGCTGGTTGATGGCGGCGCCGCCGCCGGCGAAATTCGCCACCATCTGCACGGTGACTTCCGACGGGAAGGCCGAGACGCCCTGCGCGGTGACGCCGTGATTGCCGGCAAAGACGAAGACCTTGACCTTGTCCAGCTTCGGCATGTCGCGACCCTGCCAGCGCCCCAGCCAGGCGGCGATGGTTTCCAGCCGGCCGAGGCTGCCTTGCGGCTTGGTCAGCGTGTCCTGGCGGCGGGCGACGGCATTGGCCGCGGTGTCGCTGCCGGCCGGCAGATCGAGGCAGGCAGCGCGAAGTTCATCAAGCGATTTGAAAGACATGGGGGCAAAGTCTCCGAAAGAGAGTCAGGATAGGGATACGGAAGCGACGAGCAGGACTGCGATCTCGCCAAGTTGCTGAAGGGCGCCGATCGTGTCGCCGGTCTGGCCATCGATCTGGTTGAGGCAGAGGGCGCGGAACGCGGCAAACAGCAGACCAAGCAGGACGATCGCGACAATGGCGCCGCCTGGCCCGAGCAGGAGGAGCGGTATCGCGCCGAGCACGGCGCCGGCTACTGCGGCCTCGGCCGAGACGCTGCCGGCGCCGGCCGAGAGGCCGTCGGACCGCGCCGGGGGCAAGAGATGCATGAAGGCGCCCAGCAATCCGCGCGAGGCGGCGTGCGCGGCAATGAGCGCCAGGAGCGCTTGTGTCGGGTCGGCGAATTCCGAAATCGCGCTCCAGCGGATCAGCAGCGACAGGGCCAGTGCCGACGCGCCATAGGCGCCGATGCGGCTGTCGCGCATGATCTCCAGTTTCCCACCTCGCGACTTGCCGCCGCCAAAGCCATCGGCGACATCGGACAGCCCGTCCTCGTGCAGGCAGCCGGTGGTGAGCAATGTTGCGGCAAGCGCAAGCGCGGCCGCCGAACCCATGGCAAGGCCGAATCGTTCCGCCGTGGCGTAGACGACCGCGCCGATCAGTCCGATAGCAAGCCCGGCGACAGGGGCGGCCCAGATCGCGGCGGCGAGGCTGCGCCCGCGAAAATCAAAGACGGGCAGCGGCAGCCTTGAGAAGAAGACCAGGCAAAGCGCGATGTCATCGAGGACTTGCCGGAGCGAAAGGGGAAAGTTCTTGAGCTTCATGCCCTAGCCCCTCGCAATGGCATGGAAGAACGTCCCGCTGACATGGCCGCGCCGATAGCCGGAGGCGCCGAGCGGATTGCCCTGGCCGTCGGCAAGGTCGGCCAGCGGCTCGTCGTTGCCGGTGGCCGTCATCTGCGCATAGTGGAATTCATGGCCGCGGATCAGCGTGCCCTCGGCTCCGAGCGGGCAAGCGGCGCGCAGCCGCGCCTCGCGGTAGCCGAGGTTCATCTTGCGCCTGGCGAAGCTGGTCGAATGGCCGAGCAGGCCAAGCATCGGATGCGTGTCGCCTGCCGCGTCCTCAAGAGCCTCGCCCAGCACCATGAAGCCACCGCACTCGCCGTGGATCGGCTTGGTCGCGGCGAAGCGCGCCATTCCGGCCCGGAAGTTGGTGGCGGCGGCCAGCCTGCCGGCATGAAGCTCGGGATAGCCGCCGGGCAGCCAGCAGACATCGCAGCTGTCGTCGGGCGCTTCGTCGGCGAGCGGCGAGAAGGGGACGATCTCGGCGCCGGCCTTGTGCCAGTGCGCGGCGACGTGCGGGTAGACGAAGGTAAAGGCGGCGTCCTCCGCCAGCGCGATGCGCTGTCCGGGCGGCGGCAGCGCGTCGCCGAAATCGCCAGCCGCGGGCACCAGCGGCGTGGCCAGCGCCATGATGGCGTCGAGATCGAGCGACTTCTCGGCCATGTCGGCCAGCCGGTCGAGATGCGCCATCAGGTTCTCGTATTCGCCGGCCTGGACGAGGCCGAGATGGCGCTCCGGCAGGTTGAGAGTGGGATCGCGCAGGATGGCGCCGACGACCGGCAGGCCGATCGCCTCGATGGCATCGCCGGACAGCCGCCGGTGGCGCTCGCTGCCGAGCCGGTTGAGGACGACGCCGGCCATGCGCACGTCCAGGTCGTAGGTTGTAAAACCCTTGGCAATGGCGGCCGCCGTGGTCGACTGGCCGGACACATCGAGCACGAGCAGCACCGGCAGGCCGTAGAGCCGCGCAAGGTCGGCGGCCGAACCCGTGCGGCCTTCTGGGGCGGGAATGCCGTCGAACAGGCCCATGGCGCTTTCGAGGACGACGAAGTCGGCATCGTCAGCCGCTTGCCTGGCCAGCGCATTGAGCAGGGAAGGCGGCATTGCCCAGCTGTCGAGGTTGACGCCGGAGAGGCCGGTGGCGGCGGTGTGGAAGCCCGGGTCGATGTAGTCAGGCCCGGACTTGGCGCCGCGCACCTTCAGGCCGCGCCGGGCGAGCGCGCGCAGGATGCCGATGGTGACGCTGGTCTTGCCCGAACCGGAGCGCGGCGCGCCGATGATGATGGCGCGCGCCGTCATGGTTCGCCCGCCAGTGCCGCGCGCATGGCGACGATGCCGCCGACGACGATCAGCGCCGGCGAGGCGAGCCCGGCGGCCGCGGCTTCCTCGGCGATGGTGGCGAGCGTGGCGACGACGATGCGCTCCTGCGGCGTCGTCGCGGAAACGATCACCGCCGCCGGCGTCGACGGCGCCAGGCCGCCCTCCAGCAGCGAAGCGGCGATCCGCGGCAGGTTGGCCATGCCCATATAGATGACGACCGGCTGGCCGGTGCGGGCGATCGCCGCCCAGTCGAGATCGTCCTCGGTGCCGGCGGCGTGGCCTGTGGCCAGGATGACCGCCTTGTTGATGCCGCGCATGGTGGCGGGGATGCCGGTGGCGGCGAGTGCGCTCAGCCCGGAGGTCAAGCCGGACAGCACGCGGAAAGGAATAGCCTCCCGCGCCAGCGCCAAAGCCTCTTCGCCGCCGCGTCCGAAGATGTAGGGATCGCCGCCCTTGAGACGGACGACGCGGCGTCCCTCGCGGGCAAGCCGCACCAGCAAAGCGGTGATGTCGTCCTGCTTCATCGACGGTTGGCCGCCGCGTTTGCCGGCATAGAAGAGCTCGGCGCTTTCGGCGACCGCGACGATATCGGGCGAGACCAGCGCGTCGTAGACGAGCGCGTCGCATTGCCCGAGCGCGGCCAGCACTTCGAGCGTCAGGCAGCCGGGATCGCCGGGGCCGGCGCCGGCCAGCCAGACATGGCCGGGCTCCAGCGCACGCGGCTTGAAGTTCAGCCGCGCCAGCGCCTGCTCCACCGTGGCCCGTCCGTTTCTGTTGGTGCTGCCGTTCACAATCCGTCCCGTCCGCGAAAACGCCGCTGGTAGTGGGCGTCGTAAAGTGAGCTTTCGCCGAAATCCTGAACCGCGAGCGCGCTGCCGACAAAGATGATCGCCGTGCGTTCCATCGGGTTTTCCGCCAGCTGCGCCGCGATGGTGCCGAGCGTGCCGGTCAGCACGCGCTCGTCCGGCCAGGAAGCGCGAAAGACGACCGCGACCGGACATTCGGAGCCGTAGTGCGGTGTCAGTTCGGCAACGATGCGGTCGATGGCGTGGATGGCGAGGTGGATGGCGAGCGTGGCGCCGGTGCGGCCGAAGCCGGCCAGCGTTTCACCCGGCGGCATCTTCGAGGCGCGGCCTGAGACGCGCGTGAGCACCAGGCTCTGCGCCAGTTCGGGAATGGTGAGCTCGCGCCGCAGCGCGGCAGCCGCTGCCGCAAAGGAGGGCACGCCCGGCGTCAGCGTGTAGGGGATGCCGTGCTTCTCCAGACGCCTGATCTGCTCGGCCACCGCGCTCCACACTGAAAGGTCGCCGGAATGCAGGCGTGCGACATCGTCGCCGGCCCTGTGGGCGGCGACATATTCGGCCTCGATCTCGTCGAGCGACATCGGCGCGGTGTCGATCAGCTTTGTCCCCGGCGCGCAATGTTCGAGCAGTTCGGGCGCAACAATGGAGCCGGCATAGAGGCAGACCGGGCAACTCGCCAGCAGTCGGCTGCCGCGCAGAGTGATGAGGTCGGCCGCACCGGGGCCGGCGCCGATGAAATGAACGGTCATGCGGCATCTCCGGCAAGTGCGATGGCGCAGGTGACAGGACCGAGCACCGTGCGCGGCCCGAGCAGTTTCGCGCCCTTGCCGGCAGCGGCGAGCGCGGTGGCTTCCGAAACCGACGGCGTGCCGGCCTTCGACTGCGAGAGAATGGAGTGGCTGAGCACGCCGGACGATACGGCTTGCATGGCATCGTTCGAGACGACGATCACAGGCAAAGCGAGGTCGCTGCCGGCGAGGAAGATCGCTTCCTCGTCGCGTTTGATTTCACCGGTTGCCAGGGCCGAAAGCGCAGTCATTGCCAATCCATGCGCTTCGAGAGCGGTCTCGACGGCGGCGCGCACGTCGCTCGCCGTCACGCCCTTCCGGCTGCCGATGCCCGCGACCATCATGGCTTGACCCAGCTCCACTGTGTGACCGGCATGGCCGGCCGCCAGGCTTGCATCGAGCCGACGGGCGAGGCCCGGGAGATGGCGATGCGGATGAGATCGCCGCCATGCTTGTTATGTTGGGCGAGGAGCAATCCCTCCATCTCCAGCGTCACGGCATTGGCGACGAGGCGGCCGCCCGTCCGCAAAGCCTTGATGGCTTTCTCCAGCACGCCGGCGTCGCTGCCGCCGCCGCCGATGAAGATGGCGTCCGGCGCCTCCAGTCCGGTGAAGGCCTTGGGCGCCGGGCCCTCGATCACGACAAGACCGGGCACGCCGCAATGCGAGGCGTTACGGCGGATGCGGACGGCGCGCTCCTGGTCGGCCTCGATGGCGATGGCGCGCAGCGAGGGGTGAGCGAGCATCCATTCGATGCCGACCGAGCCCGAGCCGGCGCCGATGTCCCACAGCAGTTCGCCGCGCCGCGGCGCCAGCGCCGACAGCGTCATGGCGCGGATCTCGCGCTTGGTGATCTGGCCGTCATGCTCGAACAGGTGGTCGGCAAGCCCCGACGCAAGCGGCAGGATACGGGCATCCGGTGTCGATTCAACGTCCAGCGCCAGCACGTTGAGCGGATTGATGTTCTTGAGATCGAAGCCGTCGGCGCGTGCGCTTCGGCGTGCTTCATCCGGACCGCCGAGCGCTTCGAGGACGGTCAACCGCGAGGGTCCGAAGCCGAGTTCGTCGAGCAGCCCGGCGATCGCTGCCGGCGCATCGCCGTCGGATGTCAGCGCAAGGATGCGCGCGCCGTGGTGGAGCAGGGGGCGGATCAGGTCGATCGCGTGGCCGTGGAGCGAGATCGCCTCGACATCCTGCAATGCCCAGCCCAGCCGGGCTGCCGCCAGCGACAGCGATGAAGGCGCCGGCAGCACCCGCATTTGCTCGGGTTTCACCTTGCGCGCCAGCGTGACGCCGACGCCGTGGAAAAACGGGTCGCCGGACGCAAGCACGCAGATTTTTTTGCCGGCCATTGCCAGGACATCGCCCATTTCGGTGTCGAATGGTGTCGGCCAGGCACGGCTCTCACCCGTCGCCAACGATGCGACGAGCGCGAGGTGCCGTTTGCCGCCGAAGATGAATTCGGCTTGCGCTATGTGCTGCTTGGCCTCGTCGCCGAGACCCGCTACACCGTCCTCGCCGATGCCGACGATGGTGAGCCATTGAGGTTTTGGCTGCTTGTTTTTTGACATGCCGCGCCGCCCCTCATCCGCCTGCCGGCACCTTCTCCCCGTATAGTGACGGGGAGAAGGGGGCTGGTTGCAACGCCGGCCTTACCCTCTCCCCGTCCTTACGGGGAGAGGGTAAGGGTGAGGGGCCGCGCCGGCGCTGCGCATCGTGGTGCTCATGACGAATATTCTGATCCTCGGCGGAACCACCGAAGCCCGGCAACTGGCGGGAAAGCTCGCCGCGCGTGCCGATCTCGCGGTCACGCTGTCGCTGGCCGGCCGCACCGAAAGTCCCATCGCGCAAGGCGTGCCGGTGCGCGTTGGCGGTTTCGGCGGCGCGCAGGGGCTGGCGGCCTATCTCAAGGAAACCGGCACGGCCCTGCTGATCGACGCTACGCATCCCTACGCGGCGCGCATCTCGGCCAACGCCGCTGAAGCTGCCCGGCAAGCCGGCGTGCCGATCCTTGCCCTGCGGCGTCCCGGCTGGCAGCCCGTGGCGGGCGATCGCTGGACGTTGGTCGACAGCGTGGCGGAGGCGGCAAGCGCGCTCGGCACGGCGCCGCGCCGGGTCTTCCTGGCGATCGGCAGGCAGGAAGCCGGCGCCTTCGAGGCCGCGTCCCAGCACCACTATCTCATTCGCAGTGTCGACCCGGTCGAGCCGAAGCTGACCCTGCCCGACGCGATCTATCTGCTGGCGCGCGGACCGTTTCCGGAGACGGAGGAACGCGCGCTGCTCGAAAAACACGGCATCGATGCCATCGTTTCCAAGAACAGCGGCGGCGAGGCGACCTACGGCAAGATCGCCGCGGCGCGGGCGCTTGGCATCGAAGTGATCATGGTCCGTCGGCCGTCGGTGCCGGACGTGTCGTCGGCCGAGACCGTCGATCAGCTGGCCGCCAAGGTCGATCATCTTTTCGAGCCCGTTGCCGAGCGTGGCGTGTAGACCAGCGACGGCTTGTCGCCGCGCCGGATGATCCTGGTTTCCGGCGAGCCGATGATGATGCAGGTGGCCATGTCGGCCTTTTCCGCATCGGCATCGGCGAGCAGATGCACGTCGATACGTTCGTCCGGCCGGCCGGCGGCGCGGCCGAAGATGACCGGGGTGGTGCCGGGCAGGATCGCCTTCAGACATTCGAAGGCGCGGCCGAGCTGCCAGGGGCGCGCCTTGCTGATCGGGTTGTAGAGCGCGATGACGAAGCCGGCGCCGGCGGCGGCCAGCAGGCGCAGCTCGATCAGATCCCAGGGCTTCAGATTGTCGGAGAGCGAGATGGCGCAAAAGTCGTGGCCGAGCGGCGCGCCGATGCGGGCGGCGACGGCAAGCATGGCGGTGACGCCGGGAACGACCGCAAGGTCGATCGCGCGCCATTCCGTCGGGCCGGCCTCGATCGCCTCGCAGACGGCGGCTGCCATGGCGAAGACGCCAGGGTCGCCGCCGGAGACGACGGCGACGTCATGGCCCTCGGCGGCCTTGGCCAGCGCTTCGTTGGAGCGGGCAAGCTCCTCCCTGTTGTCGGATGCGATGCGGGTCTGGTCCGGCCTCAGCTCGAGCCGGTCGACATAGGGCTTGTAGCCGTAGAAGAACTTGGCCTCGGACACGGCGCGGCTCGCTTCCGGCGTAACCTGATCGGCGTTGCCGGGACCGAGGCCGATGACGGTAAGGCGGCCGCTCATGCCTTGGCTCCGGCAGCACCGGGACGGGCGGACCAGCCGGCGACCAGCACGATGGCGAAATAGGGGGCCTTGTCGTCCGGCTTGTCGGCTAGCCGCATCGAGACGCTGCCCGGCATGGTGCCGCGCTCGACATAGACGGCCTTGGCAAGCTTGCCGGTCGCCTGCAGCGCGCGGCGGATTTTCGGCAGGTTGCGGCCGACCTTCATGATCACCGCTGCGTCGGTGTCGGCCAGCCGCCGCGTCAGCTCGAACTCGCTCATCGTGCCCGGCAGGACAGTCAGCACGTCGTCGCCCTGGACGATAGGCAGGCCGGTCGCCGACCAGCAGCCGGACATGGCGGTGACGCCGGGGATGACCTCGGTCGGGAAGCGATGCGCGAGGCGCACGTGCAGGTGCATATAGGAGCCGTAGAACAGCGGGTCGCCTTCCGACAGCACGGCCACCATCCTGCCGGCGGCAAGATGCTCTGCGACCGCCTCCGCCGACTCCTCGTAGAAATCGGCGATCTGCGAGCGATAGTCGTCGTGATCCTTGTCGATCTCGGTCGTCACCGGATAGAGCAGCGGCAGCTCGATCATATCCGGCCGGAAGCGGGCCTCGACGATGGCGCGCGCATTGCTGTTGTTGCCGCGCTTGGCGAAATAGGCGACGACGTCGGCCTCTGCCAATGCCCGCGCAGCCTTGAGCGTCAGTAGCTCGGGATCGCCGGGACCGGTGCCGACGCCGACGAGGCGGCCTTTTACAATCGCGTTCACAGGCCGGGCCTCGCCAATGCGTTGAGGGCTGCGGCGGTCATGGCGCTGCCGCCCAGCCTGCCGCGCACGATGGCGTAGGGCACGCCATAGGAATTCTCGGCCAGCGCGTCCTTCGATTCGGCGGCCCCCACGAAGCCGACTGGCATGCCGATGATCGCCGCCGGCTTCGGCGCGCCGTCGCGCAGTTTTTCCAGCAGATAGAAGAGCGCCGTTGGCGCGTTGCCGATGGCGACGACCGAGCCGGCGATGCGCTCGCCCCAGAGGTCGATTGCCGCGGCCGAGCGGGTGTTGCCGATTTCTTTCGCGATCTCATGCGTACGCGGATCGCGCAGCGTGCAGATCACCTCGTTGCCGGCCGGCAGGCGGGCGCGGGTCACCCCATGCGAAACCATCTCGGCGTCGCAGAAGATCGGCGCGCCGGCGGCCAAAGCGGTGCGCGCGGCGCCAACGAAATCGCCGGAGAAGACGAAATGGCTGGCGGCCTCGACCTGGCCGCAGGCATGGATCATGCGGATCGCAACATCGGCCTCGGCGTCCGAGAAGCGCGACAGGTCGGCCTCGGCGCGGATGATGGCGAAGGAGCGCTCATAGATCGCCGTGCCGTCGTGGATGTAGTCGTAGGCCGCCATGCTCATTCCTGTCGGTAGATTTCGGCGATGCCGGCCGCGCCAAGCCTTGTGAGGCAAGCGGCGGCGGTTTCGCCTCGATGTCGTTGCGCGCGGATCGCTGCAAGGATGCCGCTTATGCCGCGCGCGGCGTCATAGCCCGGCCTGTATCCGGCAGGAAGAGCCTTTGCCGTCCCGCCAACGACAAGTCCGGCTCCGTTTTCGTCGCCGACCAGTGTGAGGGCGGCCAAGCCGGGATGCGCGCAGCCTTTGGCGCAGCCGGAAACGTGCAGGCTGAGCGAGGCGTCGAGGAGGTCGCTGTTTTGCGCCGCGATGGTTTCGGCGATGGCACGGGTGGCGATGCGGCCGGAGGCGCAGGCCGGTGTGCCGGGGCAGGCAGCGATGCGGGTTCGCGGATCGGCGGCGTCGGTGACGAAGCCGAGGGCGGCGGCGGTGGCTTGCAGCGAGGTGCCGGCGGATGGGGCGAGGCCGAGCAAAAGCATGGCGCGGCCGGGGGACAGGCGGATCTCGGTGGTGCCGAGGCCGGCGGCTTGCGTGGCAAGTTCGATGAGCGATTGTGCTGGCATGCTGCCGTAGGGCAGGCCGATACCGAGAGCAAAAGTGTCGCCGGCCAAGGGGAAAAGGCCGATAGGTTTGCGCGAGGCCCCCCCCTCTGTCCTGCCGGACATCTCCGGGGAGATTACGCTATCGCCAATGGGTTCGCTAATCTGCAACGTTGGAAATGGGGAGCCGGCGTCGACGCTGCCAATCTCCCCCCTTGAGGGGGAGATGTCCGGCAGGACAGAGAGGGGGGCGACAGAGTGCCAACTTGCGAGTGAATTAAGCTGCCGCTCCGACAAGTCGCGGGTATGCGCCTCACGGCCTTTTTCCGCGACCATCCTGAGTGCCGCCACAGTGATGTCGCGTGCAGCATCCTCGTCGGCCGTCGCCAGCGGCATTGCATTGCGCGCGTCTCCGACGACAGACAAACTCCAGTGCACGGCCGCGTCGGCCCGCACCGCCTTCAGCCTTACGTCGGCCGTCACCGCGTCCATCGCCAGTTGCCCGCCGCCGTCGACAACCACCGACACCTTCGGCCCCAGCCGTGGCGTCAACCCGGCCTCTTCGACGGCCGCCCTGATCCGCTCGGCGAGCGGGCGCGGATCGGCAACCTCCTGTGGGTCAATACCCGCCAGTGGCCCGGTCTCCACCGGCACGCCGGTGCGCACGGCAATGCCCAGCGCATCCACCTCTGCCGCCAGCAGGCGCGCGCTTTCCGCCGTCAGGCCACGGATCTGCAAACTGCCGCGCGCGGTCACTTCCATGATGCCGTTGCCGTGGCGCAAGGCGGATTCGCCGAGTCCGATCAGCGACTTCGGGGTAAGTCCTCCAGCGACCGGATTGAGCCGCACCAGCAGTCCGTCGCCGGTCTGCATCGGGGCGCTGAGTGCAGGGCAGGCGCCACGGCGCGAGAAGGCGTTCATGCCGCCACCTGCTGGGCTTCGGCGATCAGCGCGGCGAGATCGTCGTCGATGGAGTTCCGCAAGGGGTGCCAAAGGCCGCGCCGTCGCGCGGAGAGGAAGCGTTCCGCGATCACCTTCGCGGCAGCCGGGTTCTCGCGCAGGATGAAGGCGCGAACGTCTGCGTCACCCAGATAGGCATCGTGCACCGCCTCGATCAGCGCGCCCGATATGGCATGCGTGGTCTCGGCAAAGCCGACGAGGCGGTCGACGGTCTCGGCGAATTCGGAGGCGCCGCGCGGGCCATGGCGCATCTGGCCGGCGATGAAGCGCGGGTTGACGGCGCGGGCGCGGACCACTCTGGCCACCGCATCGCCGACCGAGCGCGGCTTCGGCTTTTGCGGGTCCGTGGTGTCGAGCACGATGACGTCGGCATTTTTGCCCAGTGCTGCCAAGGCGGCCGAGAACCCGCCGATGAAGGCGACGTCAGCCGAACCCTCGAGGATGTCGCGGCCGGGGTCGTCGCCGGTGTGGACTAGCAGGTCGGCCTCGGCGATGCGGCCCTCGAAGGCGCCAGGCGCGGAAATCGCTTCGCCATCGGCGCCCCCATAGGCATGCGAGGTGGCGTCGAGATAGGCGCGGCCGATTTCCTCGCGTGCGGCCCAGTCGCCGCGCGACAGCAAATCCTCGACGCCGGCGCCGTAGGTGCCGGGCGAGGTGCCGAAAATGCGCGGGCCGATCGTGCCCTCGGCGCGGGTTGCGGCAGCGAGCGGGTTCTCGGAATCGTCCTCGTCGCGGCTGGCGACGGCGGTGGCGGCGGCGTCGATCAGTGCGATCTGGGCCGGGAACATGTCGCGGAACAGGCCGGAAATGCGCCAGGTGACGTCGACGCGCGGCCGGCCAAGGGCGGCTGGCGGCAGCACTTCGATGCCGGTGACGCGGCCGGTGGCGCCATCCCATTGCGGCCGGCAGCCCATCAGCGCCAGGCCTTGCGCGATCTCCTCGCCGCCGGTGCGCAGCGAGGCCGAGCCCCAGAGGTCGATGACCAGCGAGCGCGGCCAGTCGCCATGCAACTGCATGTAGCTGCGCACGACTTCTTCCGCCGCCGCCTGGCCAAGGTCATAGGCGGTCGGCGTCGGCATGGTGCGCGGGTCGGCGGTGAACAGGTTGCGGCCGGTCGGCAGCACGTCGGAGCGGCCGCGCGCCGGCGCGCCGGCCGGTCCGGCCTTGATGTGGCGGCCATCGAGCGCGGCGAGAAGGGCCGCTTTCTCCGCTTTCGCGCTTTGGGTGCGCAGCGAATCCGCTTCGCCCTCCGGCGCGCGGCCATAGACATGCAGCCCGTCCTTGACGGCGAAATCCTTGAGGTCGCAGAGCCAGGCGTCAATGCGGCGCAGCGCCTCGTCCGGCGCGTCGGTCCTGGCGACGCCAGCTTCGGAGGCGAGGCCGGTCTTGCGCGCGGTCTCGACGATCAGCCTGGCCAGGCGGTCGCGGCGGCGACGGTCGAGCCCGTCGGCCTGCGCATATTCGTCGACCAGCCGCTCGAGGCGCTGCTGGTTCTCGTCCAGTCCGGCGCCGGTCAGCGGCGGCGGCAGATGGCCGAGCGTGACGGCGGCGATGCGGCGCTTGGCTTGCGCCGCCTCGCCGGGATTGGAGACGATGAAGGGATAGATGACGGGCAGCGCGCCGGTGACGATCTCGGGGAAGCAGATATCGGAGAGCGCGACCGTCTTGCCCGGCAGCCATTCCAGCGTGCCGTGCGCGCCGACATGGATGAGGGCGTGGACCCCGAGCGATTTTTGCAGCCAGAGGCCGAAGGCGATCAGGTCGTGGCGCGGGGGCAAAGTGGGGTCATGGTAGTCGGCGCGGCGGTCGACTGAGCGGCCACGATCGGGAGCGAGTGCCACGGTGACGTTACCGAAGGTCGCTGCGCGGAAGAGGAAGTGATTCTCGGCGCTTGCCTGCGAAGGTAGGCGTTCTGTCGCCCCCCTCTCTGTCCTGCCGGACATGTCCGGCAGGACAGAGAGGGGGGCCTCGCGCAGACCTATCTCTTCTACCTGCCCCCACGCGGCTTCAACCGCTGCCACTGCTTCTGCCGGTACATCCTTTGAGAAGCTCTGATAATCCTTCAGTGATAGCTGTTCGCCACCCACCTCCAGCGCATCCAGCAGTTCCCGCGGCGATTGCGGAATCCCGTCAACCGCATAGCCCTCCTCCTTCAGGTCATGCAGCATCGCAAGCACGCTCGACGGCACATCAAGCCCAACCGCATAGCCCGTTCGCCCCGCAGCGCTCGGATAATCCGGTATCAGGATCGCCAGCTTGCGCTCGGCCCGCTGGCTCCTCTGCAGGCGAATGAACGCCGCGATGCGCTTGGCGACCTGCGCGACGCGATCGATCTCCGGCCGGTTGGCGAAGGCGCGGAAAGCCAGCGCCGGGTCGGTTTCGCTCTCGCCCTTGAACGAAATCGCGCCGGCCAGGATGCGGCCGTCGAGTTCCGGCAGCACGACATGCATGGCAAGGTCAGCGGGTGCCAGGCCGCGCTGGTTTTTCTCCCAGACCTCGCGTCTGGTCGTGGCGACGATGACCTGGAAGACCGGCACGCCTGCACGGTCGAACAGGGTTTCCGCGCCGGGTTCGGCGCCGGAGGCGAATGCGGTGGCGGTGACGATGGCGGCCGGGTTCAGTGAGGCGAGGGCGTTCTCGACAAAGGCCAGAGACGCCTGATCCTTGAGGCTCGAAACGAAGATCGGCACCGGCGCGATGCCTTGCGCGTGCAGTGCGTCGACCAGCGCATCGATCGGCGCGACATCGGCGGCGAGCAGCATCGAGCGGTAGAAGAGGATTGGGATGACAGGCGCATCGTTTCCCTCCCCCTCGAGGGGAGGGTGGTCCGCAGGGCCGGGAGGGGTCGGGACGACTGGGCTTAACGTCTCTCCCTGCGGTCGTTCTTCAGGGTGTCGGCGCGTGTCGCGGAGGACCCCACCCCCGGCCTGCGGCCGGACCCTCCCCTCAAGGGGGAGGGGGACGACGCCGTGGCCCGGCTGATAATACCCTGCCTTCGGCACGCCGACCGGCTCGGCAACCGCCTCATCCGACCCAGCCAGCCGCGCCAGCCTCTTCACCAGCGCTGTCATATTCGCAGGCCCGCCTTCGCGGAAATAGCCGAGCAATCCGTCCAGCTCGGCGCGCGGCAGGGTCGAGGCCTCGATCAGCCGCAGATCCTCGTCGTGACTTTCGCCGGGCAGCAGCGCCAGCTTGATGCCGCGTTCGCGCGCGACCGTGGCGAGCTGGTCGCAACCGTAGCGCCACCAGTCATAGCCGCCGAGGATGCGGACCAGGATGACCTTGGCGTGGCGGGCGACGCTGTCGATCCAGAGGTCGACCGACATCGGATGGCGGAGATCGCGAAGTGCCGCCAGCCGCATTGAGGGCAATCGTTCCGCGTCGGCCTTCCACGCCGCAGCCAGTCCGGAAAGATCGCTGTCGGTGAAGGACAGCGCCACGACATCCGCAGGCATCTGCCTGAGATCGACAGGCTCGGCGAGATCGTCGAGCGAGGCGGATGTGGTGGTGAGGATGTGCATCTTGGTTCGGGTTTGCCTCAGCCGGCGAGGATACGCTCGATCGCCGGGCGGTTCAGCCCCTTCAGGCCGATGACGACGAGGCGCGAGCGGCGATCGTCCTCGGCCGTCCAGGCGCGGTCGTAGTAGTGGTTGACGCGCGGGCCGACGGCCTGCAGCAAAAGCCGCATCGGCTTGCCGCCGACCTCGACGAATCCCTTCACGCGCAGCACATTCTCCTGTTCGGCAGCGGTGGCGACGCGTTGTGCCAGTTCATCCGGATTGGCGATCGACGGGATGTCGATGACGAAGGAGTCAAAATCGTCGTGCTCGTGGTCGAGCTCGTCATCGTGATGGGTCTTGCGGTTCTCGATGTCGTCCTCGACGGCGAGGCCAAGGCCGAGCAGCACGGACGGGTCGACCTTGCCCTGGGCGGTCGGCACGACCTTGACGGCGCGGGCCACATGCTCGCCGATGACGGCGTTGGCGCGCGCCGAGCCGGCGGCGTCCATCAGATCGCTTTTCGACAGGATGATCAGGTCGGCGCAGGCGATCTGGTCCTCGAACACTTCTTCGACCGGATCGTCATGGTCGAGCGAGTCATCCGCCGCGCGCTGTGCCTGCAGCGCGTCCATGTCGGAAGCGACCCGGCCGTCTGCCAGCGCCGGGCCGTCGACCACGGCAATGACGCCATCGACAGTGACGCGGCTCTTCACGCTCGGCCACTGGAAGGCCTGGACCAGCGGCTTCGGCAGCGCGAGGCCTGAGGTTTCGATCAGGATGTGATCGACCTTCGGCGTCCGCGACAGGATCTGGTCGAGCGCCGGCACGAAATCGTCGGCGACGGTGCAGCAGATGCAGCCATTGGCCAGTTCGACGATGTTTTCCTCCGGGCAGGTGTCGACGCCGCAGCCTTTTAGGATCTCGCCGTCGATGCCGACATCGCCGAACTCGTTGACGATGATCGCCAGCCGCTTGCCTTTGGCGTTCTCGAGCAGGTTGCGGATCAGCGTCGTCTTTCCGGCGCCCAGGAAGCCGGTAACGACGGTGCAGGGAACACGGGAGACGGATGCGGTCATGGTCAGTCCTTCAGCAGGTCGAGGGGAGGGATGCGGGCAACAAGGCCGCGCTTCAGGGAATCGGGCCGGCCGCGCCACGGGATGAGGCCGTCGGTCGAGGTGGCGAAGAGCTTTGCGCCAGCAACGAGGTCGGCGCCGCTGGTCGCTGTCAGGTCGCCGAAGACGTAGCTCCAGCAGCCGTCACGCAGAAGCGCTGCGCTTAGGCGACGCTTGCAATTGCCGAGGCATTCGACAGTGCGGATGCGTATGTCCTGGCCGGAAGCAGCCCGGCGCGTGTCCTCGGCGAGCAGCGCGCCTGCGCGCGGATGGGCATCGGAACCCGTTTCGTCGCGGCAGGACGAGCAGACGATGACGGTCACGCCCGCCAAGGCTTCGCCGTCGTCGGACGGTATGTCCGCTCTATCAGCCGGAAAACTGCTGTCGCGCTCCAAATCAGGCTCCTTGCCCGGAAAACCCGCCAGGCGATCGGATTCATCTGTCTCAGACGGCAGGTCTCCTGGCTCGCGGGTCATCGCCTTGGTTGCCGCCTTCCCGGGACCATCCCAGTGGTTTTCGGCCGAGGCTCATCGCTTACAGTTGCGGGGACAGCCGCGGAATTGGGATTCTCGATCCCGCACCGCATTCCCTCTTGGCTCCTCCCTTTGCCGGGAGAAGACCGTCTGCGGCGGATTTAGGCTTACGGGTGTGGGCCTGTCAACGCACGTCTACGACGCGCTAAGGCCTGCCAGCGCCGGGCCGAGGTCGCCGGCCGGCGTCACTTCGATGCTCTCGAGGCCAAGCCAGCCCTGCATTCGCTTGAGCTCCTCGAAGAGTTCTGCCGCAGTTTCCGGCGGCGTATCAGCCTCAGCATAAGCGGCGTGGACGCGCAGCACGCCAGCCGGGCGGTCGGCACGGAGATCGACGCGGGCGACGATCCGGTCGCCGAGCAGGAAGGGCAGCACGTAGTAGCCGTATTGGCGCTTTTCGGCCGGCGTGTAGATCTCGATGCGGTAGCGGAAGTCGAACAGCTTTTCCGTCCGCGTGCGCTCGAAAACGACGGGATCGAACGGCGCGAGCAGGGCGCGCGCCTCGATTTTGCGCGGAAAGCGGGCGTCCTTGTGCAGGTAGGCGGGCTTGTCCCAGCCTTCGACCCGCATCGGCAGCAGATCGCCCATCTCGACCAGTTCCTCGATGCGGTCCTTCGTGTCGCCGGGGGCGAGGCGAAAATAATCGCGCAGGTCGCTGTAGGTGGCGATGCCATGCGCGCGGGCGGAAATGCGAAGCAATTCGCGATGCGCGTCCTCGACGGAGGGAACCGGCAGATCGAGCACGGCCTGCGGCAGCACGCGCTCCGGCAAATCGTAGTAGCGCTCGAAGCCGCGTCGGTAGGCGGTGGTGATGCGGCCGGCCCAGAACAGCCACTCGAAGGCGTGCTTGGCCGCGCTCCAGCCCCACCAGCCGCCATTGCCCTTGTGGCCTTCTATGTCGGAGGCGGCGATCGGCCCGCGTTCGGCGACCTCGTTGTAGACGTCGTCAATCATCTGGCGCTGCTCACGGCCCCATTTCGCCAGGCCGAGATACATTTCCTCGCCCTGTTCGGCGCGCTGCATGCGCCAGCGCAGCAGCGGCCAGGTCTCGACCGGCAGGAAGGAGGCCTCATGCGCCCAATATTCAAAGACGGTGCGCTTGCGCGTGAGCGCGGCGTTGTCGAGCAGGGAAAGCGGGTAGGGGCCGAGGCGCGAATAGAGCGGCATATAGTGCGCGCGCACCACGGCGCTGACGGAATCGATCTGCAGCAGGCCGGTGCGGGACAGCACGCGGGCGAGGTGCCGGCGGTCCGGCGTGCCGCCCGGCTGCGGGTCGGTGAAACCTTGCGCGCCGAGCGCGATGCGCCTGGCCATGGCGAGCGATATCTTTTCCTTCATCCAGAAGCCTGCCCTGATCCGTTGGCCATCCCTGATTCCGGTCATGCTAGCAGGCAAATGGCGGGAGATATGTCAGGAGAGAAAAGTGGAGTAAAAAGCGAAGGAAATCAAACAGGAGCGGGTCGGACCAGTTTCTTCCGATCTGGCGTCCAGCGCCAGGTTTTGAACAAGGTTTGACTTGCTTCGCCGAAAGCGCTGCGCTAACCCTCGCCGCGTTGCAGCATAGGCCCTTAAAACGGTTCAGCGGTGAATCTGTCACGCTTCCGCAATAGGATCGGTTGCTGTAATCAACGTGGATTGACCGCCAACGGAAAGCCGCAGCATGAACGCACTTTTGAGTTCGTATCTGCCCATCGTCCTGTTTATCGGCGTGGCGCTTGTCGTCGGCCTGGCGCTGCTTGCGGCGCCGTTCCTGGTGGCCTACCGCAACCCCGACCCGGAAAAGCTTTCCGCCTATGAATGCGGTTTCAACTCGTTCGACGACGCCCGCATGAAGTTCGACATCCGCTTCTACCTGGTGTCGATCCTGTTCATCATCTTCGATCTGGAAGTGGCCTTCCTGTTCCCCTGGGCGGTGTCCTTCTCGAAGATCGGCATGCTCGGTTTCTGGTCGATGATGGTGTTTCTGGCGGTGCTGACCATCGGCTTCGCCTATGAATGGAAAAAAGGAGCGCTGGAATGGGATTGAACGACAGTTCAGGCACCCTCGTCGCGCCGAAGCCCAAAGGCATCATCGACCCCAACACCGGCCGGCCGGTGGGGCAGGATGACCCGTTCTTCCTCGAGATCAACAACGAGCTCGCCGACAAGGGTTTTCTCGTCACCTCGACCGAGGCGCTGATCACCTGGGCGCGCAGCGGCTCGCTGATGTTCATGACCTTCGGCCTCGCCTGCTGCGCGGTCGAGATGATCCACACCTCGATGCCGCGCTATGACTCGGAGAGGTTCGGCGTCGCCCCGCGCGCGTCCCCGCGCCAGTCCGACATCATGATCGTCGCCGGCACGCTGACCAACAAGATGGCGCCGGCGCTGCGCAAGGTCTACGACCAGATGCCGGAGCCGCGCTACGTCATCTCGATGGGCTCGTGCGCCAATGGCGGCGGCTACTACCACTATTCCTATTCGGTGGTGCGCGGCTGCGACCGCGTCGTGCCCGTCGACATCTATGTGCCCGGCTGCCCGCCGAGCGCGGAAGCGCTGCTTTACGGCATTCTTCTGTTGCAGAAGAAGATCCGCCGCACCGGCACGATCGAGCGGTGAGCCGATGAGCCAGAAGCTGAACGAACTCTCCACCTATCTCGGCGAGAAGCTCACTGGCCGCATCGGCGAAGCCGTGCTGGCCTATGGCGAGCTCACGGTTTCCGTCGAGCCGGGCAGCCTGATCGAAGTGGCGACTTTCCTGCGCGACGATGCGCGTTGCCAGTTCGTCTCGTTCATCGACGTCAGCGGTGCCGACTATCCGTCGCGCGCCCGGCGCTTCGACGTCGTCTATCACCTGTTGTCGCCGAAGCAGAATGTCCGCATCCGGCTGAAGGTCCAGGCCGACGAGGAGACACTGGTTCCCTCGCTCACCGCCGTTTATCCCGGTGCCGACTGGTTCGAGCGCGAGACCTACGACCTCTATGGCGTGCTGTTCTCCGGCCATCCGGACCTGCGGCGCATCCTCACCGACTACGGTTTCGAGGGTCATCCGCTGCGCAAGGATTTCCCGCTGACCGGCTTTGTCGAGGTGCGTTACGACGACGAGGCCAAGCGCGTGATCTACGAGCCGGTCGAGCTCAAGCAGGAATTCCGCAATTTCGATTTTCTTTCCCCGTGGGAAGGCACCGACTACGTGCTGCCGGGGGATGAAAAAGCCAAGACGAATTGAGGCGCCACAATGGCTGAAACCTCCGTCCGCAACTTCAACATCAACTTCGGACCGCAGCATCCTGCGGCGCATGGTGTTTTGCGCCTGGTGCTGGAGCTGGACGGCGAGGTGGTCGACCGTGTCGATCCGCATATCGGGCTCTTGCATCGCGGCACCGAGAAGCTGATCGAGGCCAAGACCTATCTGCAGGCGGTGCCCTATCTCGACCGGCTCGACTATTGCGCGCCGATGAACCAGGAGCACGCCTTCGCGCTCGCCGCGGAGCGGCTGCTCGGCATCGAGGTGCCGAAGCGCGGCCAGCTGATCCGCGTGCTCTATTCCGAGATGGGCCGCATCATGTCGCACATCCTCAATGTGACGACGCAGGCGATGGACGTCGGCGCGCTGACGCCGCCGCTGTGGGGCTTCGTCGAACGCGAAAAGCTGATGGTGTTCTACGAGCGCGCCTCGGGTTCGCGCATGCACGCGGCCTATTTCCGCCCCGGCGGCGTGCACCAGGACCTGCCGCAGAAGCTGGTCGAGGACATCGGCAAGTGGATCGATCCGTTCCTGAAGTCGATCGACGACCTCGACGCGCTGCTCACCCCCAACCGTATCTTCAAGCAGCGCAATGTCGATATCGGCACCGTGTCGCTGGCCGATGCCTGGGCCTGGGGCTTTTCGGGCGTGATGGTGCGCGGCTCGGGCGCTGCCTGGGACCTGCGCAAGTCGCAGCCCTATGAATGCTATTCCGAGATGGATTTCGACATCCCGATCGGCAAGAACGGCGACTGCTACGACCGCTACCTCGTGCGCATGGAAGAGATGCGCCAGTCGGCGAAGATCATGCGCCAGTGCGTCGACCTGCTGCTCGGCAAGGAAGGCACCGGGCCGGTGTCGAACCTCGACGGCAAGGTGGTGCCGCCGAAGCGCGCGGCGATGAAGCGTTCGATGGAAGCGCTGATCCATCACTTCAAGCTCTACACCGAAGGCTATCGTGTGCCGGCGGGCGAGGTCTACGCGGCCGTCGAGGCGCCGAAGGGCGAGTTCGGCGTCTACTTGGTCTCCGACGGCACCAACAAGCCCTACCGCTGCAAGCTGCGCGCGCCCGGATTCGCGCATCTGCAGGCCATGGATTTCCTGTGCCGCGGCCACATGCTGGCCGACGTCACCGCCGTGCTTGGTTCGCTCGATATCGTCTTTGGTGAGGTCGATCGCTAAATGTCAGTCCGCCGTCTCGCAGATGCCAGCGTCCAGCCAGCGTCCTTCGCCTTCAACAAGGCGAATACGGCCGCGGCCAAGCAGTGGATCAAGAAATATCCGAAGGGCCGCGAGCAGTCGGCCATCATTCCGCTGCTGATGATCGCGCAGGAACAGGAAGGCTGGGTGACGAAAGCGGCGATCGAGACGATCTCCGATATGCTCGGCATGCCGCGCATCCGTGGGCTCGAGGTCGCGACCTTCTACACGCAGTACCAGCTCAATCCGGTCGGCACGCGCGCACACATCCAGGTCTGCGGCACCACGCCCTGCATGCTGCGCGGCTCGGAAGCGCTGATAGATGTCTGCCGCTCCAAGATCCACCACGACCAGTTCCACACCAATGAAAAAGGCACGCTGTCGTGGGAGGAGGTCGAATGCCTCGGCGCCTGCGTCAACGCGCCGATGGTGATGATCTTCAAGGACACGTTCGAGGATTTGACGCCGGAGCGGCTGGCCGAGATTATCGACCTCTATGAGGGCGGCAAGGGCGCCTCGGTGACGCCTGGCCCGCAGAACGGCCGCACCGGCTCGGAGCCGGCTACCGGCCTGACGACGCTGAAGAGCGAAAAGGCGATCCTGAAGTCGACGCGCGAGAAGGAAGCCAAGGCGGCGGCCAAGGCCGCCAAGGCGGCGCCGGATGCGATCATCGCGGCGCCGGTGCCGGCGCCGGCTGCTCCGGTCGCGCCCTCCAAGGCCAGCAAGCCGAAGACCGACGCGCCCGAAACCAGCCCGGCGCTGAAGACGCCGTCGCCGGTCAAGGTCGCGCCGGCCGTGGAAAGAGCGGCTAGCGTCTCAGCGCCGCGGCATTCCGCCGCCAACGCCAACAAGGCCTCGCCGGAAGTCGAGGGGGTCTCGAAGCAGCGCAACGGACCGAAGAACAAGGGCGAACCGGTTGCCGCCTTCAAGTCGCCGGAAGCCAAGCAGCCTGCCGCCGCAAAACCTTCGCTCGACGACAAGAACCGGCCCGCCGGCATAGAGCGGCCCGCCGCGGTCGACGACCTCAAGCTGATCTCCGGCGTTGGTCCGAAGATCGAGGGCACGCTGCATTCGCTCGGCATCTACACCTTCGCGCAGGTCGCGTCCTGGAAGAAGGCCGAGCGCGAATGGGTCGACGGCTACCTGAACTTCAAGGGCCGCATCGAGCGCGACGACTGGGTCAAGCAGGCGAAGGCGCTCGCCAAGGGCGGGGTCGCCGAATACATCCGCGTCTTCGGCAAGAAGCCGGTCTGAGGGACGAACCATGCTTCAGGACAAAGACCGCATCTTCACCAACATCTACGGCCTCTTCGACAAGTCGCTCAACGGCGCCATGGCGCGCGGCGCCTGGGACAACACGCCCGGCCTGGTCGCCAAGGGGCGGGAGTGGATCGTCAACGAGATGAAGGCGTCGGGCCTGCGCGGCCGCGGCGGCGCCGGCTTCCCGACCGGCCTGAAATGGTCGTTCATGCCCAAGCAGAGCGACGGCCGGCCGAGCTATCTGGTCATCAATGCCGATGAATCCGAGCCCGGCACCTGCAAGGACCGCGACATCCTGCGCAACGACCCGCACACGCTGGTCGAGGGCGCACTGCTCGCCGGCTTCGCCATGGGCGCGATCGCCGCCTACATCTATGTGCGCGGCGAGTTCATCCGCGAGCGCGAGGCGCTGCAGCGGGCGATCGACGAGGCCTACGAGGCCAAGCTGATCGGCAAGAACAACACGTCCGGCTACGACTTCGACGTCTACATGCACCACGGCGCCGGTGCCTATATCTGCGGCGAGGAGACGGCGCTGCTCGAAAGCCTCGAAGGCAAGAAGGGCCAGCCAAGGCTGAAGCCGCCGTTCCCGGCCAATGTCGGCCTCTATGGGTGCCCGACCACCGTCAACAATGTCGAGTCGATCGCGGTGGCGCCGACCATCCTGCGGCGCGGCGCTGCCTGGTTCTCGTCCTTCGGCCGGCCGAACAATGTCGGTACCAAGCTGTTCTGCGTCTCCGGCCACGTCAACAATCCGTGCACCGTCGAAGAGGCGATGTCGATCCCGTTCCGCGAACTGATCGACACGCATTGCGGCGGCATCCGCGGCGGCTGGGACAATCTGCTGGCGGTCATTCCGGGCGGCGCCTCGGTGCCGCTGGTGCCGGCCGAGCAGATCATCGACACGCCGATGGATTTCGACGCGCTGCGCGACCTGAAATCCGGCCTCGGCACGGCGGCGGTCATCGTGATGGACAAGTCGACCGATATCGTGAAGGCGATCGCCAGGCTCTCCTACTTCTACAAGCATGAGAGCTGCGGCCAGTGCACGCCGTGCCGCGAAGGCACCGGCTGGATGTGGCGGGTGATGGAGCGGCTGGTGCGCGGCGAGGCGCAGAAGCGCGAGATCGACATGCTGCTCGACGTCACCAAACAGGTCGAGGGCCACACGATCTGCGCGCTGGGCGACGCGGCGGCGTGGCCGATCCAGGGCCTGATGCGGCATTTCCGCGGCGAGGTGGAGCGCCGCATCGACGAGTTTTCGCGCAACGCGCACCGGGTCGAGCCGGTGATGGTGGCGGCGGAGTAAGGTTGGAATTGCGGGCGAAAGCCCGGCGACAGGAATAACGGGCGGGGCATACGAAGAAACGACCAGGAGCACTCGATGGCGCTGTATTCGATACCCTATGCACTGATGCCCGACATGGAACAGTTGGAGAAGATGAACCAGGATCTGACCAGGATGATGCCTAAGGAGATGGCCAGCGCCGTCAATCTCCTGGCGCACCCTGTCGCCGGAGTCGCCGCCATGTCGGCGATAAGCATCGGGCTGGCCAATCATGCCTTCGGTGTCTGGCTGGGCGCGCTTTCGGGCGCCGCAGAAGCCTCGCAGCGGCTGTTCCAGCCGATCGTCGACGATTTCGAGGCGCGGAGCGAGGAACTCGCGGAAGCCCAGAAGACCTCGTCCAAGGCGCGCAAGGCGGCAACGACGCTGATCGCCGAGGCGCAGACCTTCGCCAGGGACGTGACCGACATCGCCCAGACCAGCGTCGAGAAGGCGCAAGACACCGGCGGCGCCGACACGGTGGCCAGCAGTGCCGCGGCCGGACTGATGCCGGAGGATTTCAGGCAGCCCAAGGCCATCGACAGGCCGGTGGAGCCGGCCGACCTCAAGGCGATCTCGGGCATCGGCCCGAAGCTGGAAAAGGTGCTCAACGGCCTCGGCATCTGGTCATACGGCCAGATCGCGGCCTGGACGGCGGAAGAGATCGCCTGGGTCGAGGACTATCTGTCGCTCGCCGGCCGCGTCGGCCGCGACGACTGGACCAGCCAGGCAACGGCGCTGGCGGCCAAGGGTTGAAATTCAATGCCGGGCGCGGCTCTGGTCGCGCCCGCAAGAGGGATTGCGGGACGTCCGCAGAGGTTTGAGGCGAGATGGCAAAGCTCAAGGTCGACGGGAAAGAGATCACTGTACCCGACCACTACACGCTGCTGCAGGCGGCCGAGGACGCCGGCGCGGAAGTGCCGCGCTTCTGCTTCCATGAGCGGCTGTCGATCGCCGGCAACTGCCGCATGTGCCTGATCGAGGTGAAGGGTGGCCCGCCCAAGCCGCAGGCCTCCTGCGCCATGGGCGTGCGCGATTTGCGCCCCGGGCCGAATGGCGAGGCGCCGGAAATCTTCACCAACACGCCGATGGTCAAGAAGGCCCGCGAAGGCGTGATGGAGTTCCTGCTGATCAACCATCCGCTCGACTGCCCGATCTGCGACCAGGGCGGCGAATGCGACCTGCAGGACCAGGCGATGGCCTTCGGCGTCGATTCCTCGCGCTATCACGAGAACAAGCGCGCGGTGGAAGACAAGTATATCGGGCCGCTGGTCAAGACGGTGATGAACCGCTGCATCCACTGCACGCGCTGCGTCCGCTTCACCACCGAGGTCGCCGGCATTTCCGAACTCGGCCTGATCGGCCGCGGCGAGGATGCAGAGATCACCACCTATCTCGAGCAGGCGATGACCTCGGAGCTGCAGGGCAATGTCATTGACCTTTGCCCGGTCGGCGCGCTGACCTCCAAGCCGTTCGCCTTCCAGGCGCGGCCGTGGGAGCTGACCAAGACCGAATCCATCGACGTCATGGATGCGGTCGGCTCGGCGATCCGCGTCGACAGCCGCGGTCGCGAGGTGATGCGCATCCTGCCGCGCGTCAACGAGGCGGTGAACGAGGAATGGATCTCGGACAAGACCCGCTTCATCTGGGACGGCCTGCGCACGCAGCGCCTCGACCGCCCCTATGTGCGCAAGGATGGCAAGCTCGTTGCGGCAAGCTGGGCGGAAGCCTTCGCTGCGATCAAGGACGAGGTGGGCAAGACGGCGTCCGAGCGGATCGGCGCCATTGCCGGCGATCTCGCCGCGGTCGAGGAAATCTATGCGCTGAAGCTTCTGATGGCGGCGCTCGGCTCGAAGAATACCGACTGTCGCCAGGACGGCGCCGCGCTCGATCCCTCGCTCGGACGCGCCAGCTACATCTTCAACCCGACCATCGAGGGCATCGAGCAGGCCGACGCGGTGCTGATCATCGGCGCCAATCCGCGCTTCGAGGCCTCGGTGCTCAATGCCCGCATCCGCAAGCGCTGGCGCATCGGTAACCTGCCGGTCGGCGTCATCGGCGAGGTCGGCGACACGCGCTACGACTATGAGCAGATCGGCGCCGGTCCGGAATCGCTGAAGGACCTGGCCGACGGCAACGGCAAGTTCTTCCAGGTGCTGAAGAAGGCGACGCATCCGCTGATCATCGTCGGCCAGGGCGCGCTGGCGCGCGCCGACGGCGCGGCCGTGCTCGGCCAGGCGGCCAGGCTCGCCGCGTCCGTCAATGCCGCCCGCGCCGACTGGAACGGTTTTGCCGTGCTCCACAATGCCGCCGGCCGCGTCGGCGGCCTCGACCTCGGCTTCGTGCCGGGCGAGGGCGGCAAGGGCGTCGCTGCCATGCTCGGCGAGACGGACGTGCTGTTCCTGCTCGGCGCCGACGAGATCGACATGGCCAAGACCGGCGGCGCGTTCGTCGTCTATGTCGGCACGCATGGCGACGCCGGCGCGCACCGCGCCAACGTCATCCTGCCAGCCGCCGCCTACACCGAAAAGTCCGGCACCTACGTCAACACCGAAGGCCGCGTGCAGCAGACCAATCGCGCCGGCTTCGCGCCCGGCGACGCGCGCGAGGACTGGGCGATCCTGAGGGCGCTGTCGGATGTGCTCGGCAAGAAGCTGCCCTTCGATTCGCTGCCGCAGCTGCGCGCCAGGCTCTATGGCGAATATCCGCATCTTGCCCGCATCGACCAGGTTCTGGCCGGCAGCGCCGACGACGTTGCCAAGGTGGCGAAGCTCGGCGGTCGGCTGAACAAGGGCACCTTCACCTCGCCGGTGAAGGATTTCTACCTGACCAACCCGATCGCGCGGGCCTCTGCCGTGATGGCGGAATGCTCGGCGCTGGCCAAGAGCGGCTTCAAGCAGGCGGCGGAATAAGCATGGAAACCTTCTTCTCCTTCTACGTGCTGCCGGCGCTGCTGATCCTGCTGAAGTCGGTCGTGCTGATCGTCGTGCTGCTGATCTTCGTCGCCTACATCCTCTACGCCGACCGCAAGATCTGGGCGGCGGTGCAGTTGCGCCGCGGTCCGAACGTGGTCGGCCCCTGGGGCACGCTGCAGGCCTTCGCCGACCTGTTGAAGTTCGTCTTCAAGGAGCCGGTGATCCCGTCAGGCGCCAACAAGGGCGTCTTCCTGCTGGCGCCGCTGGTGTCGGCGGTGCTGGCGATCTCGGCCTGGGCGGTCATTCCGGTCAACGAGGGCTGGGCGATCGCCAACGTCAATGTCGGCATCCTCTACGTCTTCGCCATCTCCTCGCTCGAGGTCTATGGCGTGATCATGGGCGGCTGGGCGTCCAATTCGAAATATCCGTTCCTCGGCGCGCTGCGCTCGGCCGCGCAGATGGTGTCCTACGAAGTCTCGATCGGCTTCGTCATCGTCACCGTGCTGCTTTGCGTCGGCTCGCTCAACCTGTCCGACATCGTCATGTCGCAGCATGATGGGCTCGGCACGCGGCTTGGCCTGCCCAACACCTTCCTCGACTGGCACTGGCTGTCGCTGTTCCCGATGTTCGTCATCTTCTTCATCTCGGCGCTGGCCGAGACGAACCGCCCGCCCTTCGACCTGGTGGAGGCCGAATCGGAACTTGTCGCCGGCCACATGGTCGAATATTCGTCGACGCCGTTCCTGCTCTTCTTCCTCGGCGAATATGTCGCCATCGTCCTGATGTGCGCGCTGGCCACCATACTGTTCCTCGGCGGCTGGCTGCCTCCGTTCGACTTCGCCCCCTTCACCTGGGTGCCGGGGCTGATCTGGTTCGTGCTCAAGGTCTGCCTGGTGTTCTTCGGCATTTCCATGGTCAAGGCGTTCGTGCCGCGTTACCGCTACGACCAGCTGATGCGGCTGGGCTGGAAGGTCTTCCTGCCGATCTCGCTGTTCATGGTCATCGCCACCGCGGCCTTCCTCAAGCTCACGGGATTTGCGTGATGTCCGCTCTCGCCCAAGCCGCAAAGGCGCTGCTGCTGAAGGATTTCGTCAGCGCTTTCTTCCTGTCGATGCGCCAGTTCTTCGCGCCGAAGGAGACGATCAACTATCCGCACGAGAAGGGGCCGATCAGCCCGCGCTTCCGCGGCGAGCATGCGCTGCGCCGCTATCCGAACGGCGAGGAACGCTGCATCGCCTGCAAGCTGTGCGAGGCGATCTGCCCGGCGCAGGCCATCACCATCGAGGCCGGCCCGCGCCGCAACGACGGCACGCGCCGCACTGTGCGCTACGACATCGACATGGTGAAGTGCATTTATTGCGGCTTCTGCCAGGAGGCTTGCCCGGTCGACGCCATCGTCGAAGGGCCGAATTTCGAATTCGCGACGGAGACGCGCGAGGAGCTTTACTACGACAAGGACAGGCTGCTCGCGAACGGCGACCGGTGGGAGCGCGAACTGGCGCGCAACATCGCGCTGGACTCGCCCTATCGCTGACATTTGACGCATGGACGGGGCGAGGGGCCTCGTCTAAGGAACACGCGGCTTCGCAACCGGAGGCGGAAACGAAGCCAGAAAGAGCAAACAGGACGAACGTCCTGTTTGGACAGGAACCCGGGGGAACCCCATGCTGAGTGGACTAGAGGCGGCTTTCTTCTACCTCTTCGCCTTTGTCGCGGTGGCGTCGGCGTTCATGGTCATTTCGTCGCGCAACCCCGTGCATTCGGTGCTGTTCCTGATCCTGACCTTCTTCAACGCCGCCGGCCTGTTCATGCTGACCGGCGCCGAGTTCCTGGCGATGATCCTGCTCGTCGTTTATGTCGGTGCGGTCATGGTGCTGTTCCTGTTCGTCGTTATGATGCTCGACGTCGACTTCGCCGAGATGAAGGAAGGCGCGCTGCAATACGCCCCGATCGGCGCGCTCGTCGGGCTGATCCTGGCGGCGGAGCTGATCGTGGTGCTCGGCGGCTACACTTTCGCGCCGCAGCTGGCCTCGACGGTGGCCAAGCCCATTCCGGATCTCGCCCAGCGCACCAACACCGCCGCGCTCGGCGACATCCTCTACACGGACTACCTCTATTACTTCCAGATCGCCGGCCTCGTGCTGCTGGTCGCCATGATCGGCGCCATCGTGCTGACGCTGCGCCACAAGCCGGGCGTCAAGCGGCAGTCGATCGCAGCCCAGGTCGGCCGCACGCCGGCGACGGGCATGGAAATCCGCAAGGTCAAATCGGGCGAGGGCATCTGAGATGGTCGTCGGCATCGCGCACTACCTCACCGTATCGGCGATCCTGTTCACGCTCGGCGTGTTCGGCATCTTCCTGAACCGCAAGAACGTCATCGTCATCCTGATGTCGGTCGAACTGATCCTGCTGGCGGTCAACATCAATTTCGTCGCCTTCTCGGCGGCGCTCGGCGATCTCGTCGGACAGGTGTTCGCGCTGTTCGTGCTGACGGTCGCCGCGGCCGAGGCCGCGATCGGTCTTGCCATTCTCGTCGTCTTCTTCCGCAACCGCGGCTCGATCGCGGTCGAAGACGTCAACATGATGAAGGGTTGACGGGACAGTCATGTATCAAGCGATCGTCTTCCTTCCGCTACTCGGCTTCCTGATCGTCGGCCTGTTCGGCACGTCGCTCGGCGCCAAGGCGTCCGAATACATCACCTCCGGCTTCCTGGTGATCTCGGCCGTGCTGTCGTGGATCGCCTTCTTCTCGGTCGGCTTCGGCGAAGGCGAGGTGTTCACCGTGCCGGTGCTGCGCTGGATCCAGTCGGGCGGGCTCGACGCGTCCTGGGCGCTCAGGATCGACACGCTGACGGTGGTGATGCTGGTCGTCGTCAACACCGTGTCGGCGCTGGTCCACATCTACTCGATCGGCTACATGCACCACGATCCGAACCGGCCGCGTTTCTTCGCCTATCTGTCGCTGTTCACCTTCGCCATGCTGATGCTGGTGACGGCCGACAATCTGGTGCAGATGTTCTTCGGCTGGGAAGGCGTGGGTCTCGCCTCCTACCTGCTGATCGGCTTCTGGTACAAGAAGCCGTCGGCCAACGCCGCGGCGATCAAGGCTTTCGTCGTCAACCGCGTCGGCGATTTCGGCTTCGCGCTCGGCATCTTCGGCGTCTTCGTGCTGTTCGGCTCGGTCAATCTCGGCACCATCTTCGCCAATGCGGCGAGCTTCGTTCCGGCGGAGGGCGCCGAGCACGGCGCCGCCGTGCTCACCTTCCTTGGCTATGCTCTCGACAAGCACTCGGCGATGACCGTGGTCTGCCTGCTGCTCTTCATGGGCGCGATGGGCAAGTCGGCGCAGGTGCCGCTGCACACCTGGCTGCCCGACGCCATGGAAGGCCCGACGCCGGTCTCGGCGCTGATCCATGCCGCCACCATGGTGACGGCGGGCGTGTTCATGCTGGCCCGGCTGTCGCCGCTGTTCGAGCTGTCGCATTCGGCGCTGACGGTCGTCACCTTCATCGGCGCGTTCACCGCCTTCTTCGCGGCCACGGTCGGCCTGGTCCAGAACGACATCAAGCGCGTCATCGCCTATTCGACCTGCTCGCAGCTCGGCTACATGTTCGTGGCGCTCGGCGTCGGGGCCTATGGCGCGGCGATCTTCCATCTGTTCACGCACGCCTTCTTCAAGGCACTGTTGTTCCTCGGTTCGGGCTCGGTGATCCACGCCGTGTCCGACGAGCAGGACATGCGCAACATGGGCGGCCTGAGGACGCTCATTCCGAAGACCTACTGGATGATGGTGATCGGCACGCTGGCGCTGACCGGCGTCGGCATTCCGGTGACGGTCATCGGCACCGCCGGCTTCTTCTCCAAGGACGCCATCATCGAGAGCGCCTTTGCCAGCCACAATCTGTTCGCCGGCACCGCTTTCGTGCTGCTGGTCGTCGCCGCAGCCTTCACGTCCTTCTACTCCTGGCGGCTGATTTTCATGACCTTCCACGGCCAGCCGCGCGCCAGCCACGAGGTCATGCACCATGTCCATGAATCGCCGCCGGTGATGCTGGTGCCGCTGTTCATCCTGGCGGTGGGCGCGCTGTTTGCCGGCATCATCTTCCATGGCGCCTTCATCGGCGAGGGCTATGGCGAGTTCTGGAAGGCATCGCTGTTCACGCTGCCGGACAATCACATCCTGCACGAGATCCACGAACTGCCGCTGTGGGTCGAACTGGCGCCGTTCATCGCCATGGTCATCGGCTTCGCGGTTGCCTGGAAGTTCTACATCCGCTCGCCGGAATTGCCCGCCAGCGTCGCCGCCAACCATCGCCTGCTCTACGCCTTCCTGCTCAACAAGTGGTATTTCGACGAGCTCTACGACGTCCTGTTCGTGCGGCCGGCGAAACGCCTCGGCAGGTTCCTGTGGAAGACCGGCGACGGCGCCATCATCGACGGGCTCGGGCCTGACGGGGTCTCGGCGCGCGTCGTCGATGTCACCAACCGCGTCGTCAAGCTGCAGACCGGCTACCTCTACCACTACGCCTTCGCCATGCTGATCGGCGTTGCCGCACTCGTCACCTGGATGATGCTCTGATGACCGCCTGGCCAATCCTCTCGCTGGTCACCTTCCTGCCGCTGGTAGGGGTGCTGCTCATCCTGTTCATAAACGACGACAGCGAAAACGCGCGCCGCAACATCCGCGCCATCGCGCTGTGGACGACGAGCATCACCTTCGTCATCTCGCTGTTCATCTGGAAGGGTTTTGACAATTCGCAGGCCGGCTTCCAGTTCGTCGAGAAGGCCGCCTGGCTGGATTCGGGCATTTCCTACCACATGGGCGTCGACGGCATCTCGATGCTGTTCGTCATCCTGACCACCTTCCTGATGCCGCTCTGCATCCTGGCGTCGTGGGAAGCGATAGACAAGCGGGTCAAGGCCTACATGATCGCCTTCCTGCTCCTGGAAACGCTGATGATCGGCGTCTTCTGCGCGCTCGACATCGTGCTGTTCTACGTCTTCTTCGAAGCCGGCCTGATCCCGATGTTCATCATCATCGGCGTCTGGGGCGGCAAGCGGCGCGTCTACGCCTCGTTCAAGTTCTTCCTCTACACGCTCGCCGGCTCGGTGCTGATGCTGCTCGCCATCATGGCGATGTTCTACCAGTCCGGCACCACCGACATCACGACGCTTTTGACGCACAACTTCCCGGCCAACATGCAGACCTGGCTGTGGCTCGCCTTCTTCGCCTCCTTCGCGGTGAAGATGCCGATGTGGCCGGTGCACACCTGGCTGCCGGACGCGCACGTCGAGGCGCCGACGGCGGGCTCGGTGATCCTGGCCGCGATCCTCCTGAAGATGGGCGGGTACGGCTTCCTGCGTTTCTCGCTGCCGATGTTCCCGCTGGCGTCCGAGATGTTCGCGCCGCTGGTATTCACGCTCTCGGTCGTCGCCATCATCTACACCTCGCTGGTGGCGCTGATGCAGGAGGACATGAAGAAGCTGATCGCCTATTCGTCGGTCGCCCATATGGGCTTCGTCACCATGGGCATCTTCGCCATGAACCAGGAAGGCGTGCAGGGCGCGATCTTCCAGATGCTCAGCCACGGCCTCGTCTCCGGCGCGCTGTTCCTGTGCGTCGGCGTCATCTACGACCGCATGCACACGCGCGAGATCGACGCCTATGGCGGGCTGGTCAACAACATGCCGAAATATGCCACCGTGTTCATGGTCTTCACCATGGCCAATGTCGGCCTGCCCGGCACCAGCGGCTTCGTCGGCGAATTCCTGACCATGCTCGGCGTGTTCCGGGTCAACACCTGGGTGGCGTTCTTCGCGGCCACCGGCGTCATCCTGTCGGCGGCCTACGCGCTCTGGCTCTACCGCCGGGTGATCTTCGGTTCGCTGACCAAGGACAGCCTGAAGGGCCTGCTGGACCTGTCGACGCGCGAGAAGGCGATCATCTACCCGCTGGTGGTGCTGGTCATCTTCTTCGGCGTCTATCCCGCGCCCGTCTTCGACGCCACGGCCGCATCGGTCAAGGCGCTCGTCACCAATGTCACCGCATCCATCGGCTCCGCGCAGACCGCGGCGGCGAACTGACCAGGGGTTTTGCGAACCATGACGCCGGACCTTCTCTCCAGCTTTTCGCTCTCGACGCCGGAGCTGATCCTCGCCATCGGCGCGCTAGCGCTGCTGATGGTGGGCGCCTATTCGCGCTCCAACACCACCATGACGGTGACCGGCCTTGCCGTCGCCATACTGGTGCTCGCCGGCTTCTGGGTCGCCTCTTCCGGCGGGCAGGGCACGGCTTACGGCGGCGCTTTCGTCCAGGATACCTTCGCCCGCTTCATGAAGCTGCTGGCGCTGATCGGCTCGGCGGTGACGCTGGTCATGTCGATGCGCTTCGCCAAGCAGGAGCATTTCGACAAGTTCGAGTATCCGGTGCTGATCCTGCTCTGCACGCTGGGCATGATGCTGATGATCTCGGCCAACGGCATGATCGGGCTCTATCTCGGCCTCGAACTCCAGTCGCTGGCGATCTATGTGTTGGCGGCGATCAACCGCGACAGCGTCCGCTCGACCGAGGCGGGCCTCAAATATTTCGTGCTCGGCGCGCTGTCGTCGGGCATGCTGCTCTACGGCATCTCGCTGATCTACGGCTACACCGGCAACACCGGCTTCCAGGAGATCGCGACAGCGCTCGGCAGCGGCGAGCGCCAGCTTGGCCTCGTCTTCGGCCTGGTGTTCGTGCTGGCCGGCCTTGCCTTCAAGATCTCGGCGGTGCCGTTCCACATGTGGACGCCGGACGTCTATGAGGGCGCGCCGACCCCGGTGACGGCCTTCCTGGCGGCGGCCCCCAAGATGGCGGCGATGGCGCTGATCGTGCGCGTCACCATGGGCGCGTTCAAGCCGATCGCCGCGGACTGGCAGCAGATCATCGTCTTCATCTCGATCGCCTCGATGGCGCTCGGCGCCTTCGCGGCCATCGGCCAGACCAACATCAAGCGGCTGATGGCCTATTCTTCGATCGGTCACATGGGCTACGCGCTGGTCGGCCTCGCCGCCAACAGCCAGGCCGGCGTGCGCGGCGTCGCCATCTACATGCTGATCTATCTGGTGATGACGCTCGGCACCTTCGCCTTCATCCTCGCCATGCGGCGCAAGGAGGGCAATGTCGAGCAGATCAGCGATCTCGCCGGGCTCGCCTCGACCAACCCGATCATGGCGACGATCCTCACCATCCTGATGTTCTCGCTGGCCGGCATTCCGCCGCTCGCCGGCTTCTGGGGGAAGTGGTACGTCTTCCTCGCCGCCATCAACGCAGGCCTCTACGCGCTGGCGATCATCGGCGTGCTGGCCTCGGTGGTGGGCGCCTACTATTATCTGCGCATCATCAAGATCATGTGGTTCGACGAGCCGGTCGGCGGCTTCGTGCCGATGGCCAGCGAACTGCGCCTCGTGCTTGGCGTCAGCGGCGCCTTCGTGCTGTTCTACGTGCTGATCGGCGGGCCGATCGGCACCTATGCCGAAGCCGCGGCGAAGACCTTCTTCTGACGGGATGGCGTTTCGGCTGGCTCCAACCGCGGCGTCGGAAGGGTTCCGGCTCGAAGCCCATGATACGGTCGGCTCCACCAACGCGCTGGCGCTTGCCCATGCGCGGGCCGGCGATCCGGGCAAGCTGTGGGTCGTTTCCAAAAAGCAGGAAAGCGGGCGCGGCCGGCGGGGCCGGACCTGGGCGACGCCCGAGGGCAACCTGGCCGCGACATTGCTCATCGTCAGCGGCGGCGAATTGCGGCTCGCCGCGACGCTCGGCTTCGTCGCCGGACTGGCGCTTGCCGATGCGCTCGATGCCGTCGTACCGCAAGGCAGGATCGCGATCGGCGTTGACGGCGCAAGCCAGGGCAAGAACCGCTTCGAGCTGAAATGGCCGAACGACGTGCTTGCCTCCGGCGCCAAGCTCGCCGGCATCCTGCTGGAATCGGCGCTGCTCGAAGGCGATCGCTTTGCGGTGGCGGTCGGCATCGGCGTCAATGTGGTGGCATATCCCGAGGATTTGCCGTATCCGGCGACATCGCTGCGCGCGCTTGGCGCGAATTGCGATGCCGAGACCCTGTTTCTGGCGCTGTCGGATGCCTGGAACGAGAATGCCCGGCTGTGGGACGACGGGCGCGGGCTTGCCGCCATCAGGCGGCGCTGGCTGGCGCGCGCGGCGGGGCTGGGCGGCGAAGTTGCTGTCAGGGTTGACGGTAATGTGGTGCGCGGCACGTTCGAGACCATTGACGAGGACTGCCGTTTCGTGATCCGCGACGATGCGGGAACTGTCGTGACGATCGCCGCCGGCGACGTGCATTTCGGCGCCGTCGCGTCGGCCCGGGTTTGACGGGCCAGGAAGGAAAGAACATGGCGAAAGCGGAAAACGCCGAACTCGTCTTCGTGCCGCTCGGCGGCGTCGGCGAGATCGGCATGAACTTCGCCCTTTACGGCTACGGACCGGCCGATGCGCGCGAGTGGATCGTCGTCGATGTCGGCGTCACCTTTCCCGACACCGCGCATCCGGGCGTCGACCTGATCCTGCCCGACACGCGCTTCATCGAGGAGAACCTCGACAATCTGCGGGGCATCGTCATCACGCACGCGCACGAGGACCATTACGGCGCGCTGCTCGACATCTGGCCGAGGCTGAAGGCGCCGGTCTGGATGACGCCGTTCACCGCCGGCCTGCTGGAGGCCAAGCGGCAGGGCGAGCAGGGCGCGCCGAAGGTGCCGGCGATGATCTACCGGGCCGGCGAGAAATTCACCATCGGCCCGTTCGAGATCGAGGCCATCCCGGTCGCCCACTCGATTCCCGAGCCGATGTCGCTGGCGATCACCACGCCGGCTGGCACCGTCATCCACACCGGCGACTGGAAGATCGATCCGGAGCCGACGATCGGGCCGAAGACCGACGAGGCGCGCTTCCGCGCCTATGGCGACAAGGGCGTGCTGGCGCTGGTCTGCGATTCGACCAACGCGCTGCGGGAAGGGGAATCGCCTTCGGAAGTGGCGGTCGGCGAGGGGCTGAAGGGCGTCATCCAGAGCGCCAAGGGCCGCGTCGCCGTCACCACTTTCTCCTCCAATGTCGGCCGCATCGTTTCCATCGCCAGGGCGGCGCGCGACGCCGGCCGCCAGTGCCTGGTGCTCGGCCGTTCGCTGAAGCGCGTCATCGATGTCGCCGGCGAGCTCGGCTACATGGACGGGCTGCCGGAGTTCATCGCCGAGGAGGATTACGGTTTCATTCCGCGCGAGAACCTGGTCATCATCTGCACCGGCAGCCAGGGGGAGCCGCTGGCGGCACTTGCCAAGCTGTCGCGGGACGAGATGAAATCGGTGTCGCTGACGGCCGGCGATACCGTGGTGTTTTCCTCGCGCACCATCCCCGGCAACGAGAAGGCGATCCTCGAGATCAAGAACCGGCTGATCGACCTCGGCATGAAGATCATCGAGGACGGCGATGCGCTGGTGCACGTCTCCGGCCATCCGCGCCGCAGCGAATTGCGCAAGATGTATGAATGGGTGCGGCCGCAGATCGGCGTGCCGGTGCATGGCGAGGCGGCGCATCTGGTGGCGCAAGGGTCGCTGATGTCGATGTCCGGCATCGGCCAGGTGGCGCAGGTGCGCGACGGCGACATGCTGAGGCTCTATCCGGGCGCCGCGACCATTGTCGACCAGGTGCCGTTCGGCCGCGTCTACAAGGACGGCCGGCTGATCGGCACCGACCAGGCGATGGGCATCCGCGACCGGCGCAAGCTGTCCTTTGCCGGCCATGTCGCCGTCAATGTCGTGCTCGACGACAAATACGAGCTTGCCGGCGATCCCGACCTGGTGGCGATCGGTGTCGCCGAGGCGGACGCCAGCGGCGAGACCCTGGAGGACCTGATGCTCGATGCGGCAATCGGCGCCGTGGACTCGATCCCCCGTCAGCGCCGAAAAGACCTCGACCTGGTGCAGGAAGCGGTGCGCCGCGCGGTGCGCGGTGCCGCCAACGAAGCCTGGGGCAAGAAGCCGCTGGTGACGGTGTTCGTCACGCGGTGACGAACAAGGGAATAGGGGAGTAAGGCAGTAGGGGAATAGGGAAGAATAAGCAGTCTGTATTTGTTCAGACTCGTTTCCCTACTCCCATACTGCCCTACTCCCTTACTCCCCTAAAGCGGAGCGCTTTATGCTCGGACGCCTGAACCATGTCGCGCTTGCCGTGCCGGATCTGGCCGCGGCAATGGCGGCCTATCGCGACACCCTCGGCGCGCGGCTGAGCGCACCGCAGGCGCTGCCGGAACATGGCGTGACCGTGGTGTTCGTCGATGTCGGCAACACTAAGATCGAATTGCTGGAACCGTTGGGCGAGAACTCGCCGATCACAGCCTTCCTGGAGAAGAACCCCTCGGGCGGCATGCACCATGTGTGCTATGAGGTGGATGACATCGTGGCCGCGCGCGACCGGCTCAAGGCCAGCGGCGCGCGCGTGCTGGGTGACGGCAGCCCGAAGATCGGCGCGCATGGCAAGCCGGTGCTGTTCCTGCATCCCAAGGATTTCTTCGGCACGCTGGTCGAACTGGAGCAATCATGAGCTGGGTCTCGTTCATCGCGCTGTTCTTCGCCACCTGGTGGGTGGTGCTGTTCGCCGTCCTGCCGTTCAGCCTCAGAACCCAGGATGAGGACAAGGATGTGACGCTGGGCACCGTTCCCAGCGCGCCGCGCGGGCCGCACATGCTGCGCGCGGCGTTCCGGACGACGATCGCCACGCTGGTTCTTCTCGGCATCTTTTACGGCATCACGCGGGGGCTTGGCCTCGGCATCGACGACATCCCGCACGTCGTGCCGGACTTCAACCAGACGCCGAAGAATTAACGACGCAGTCGAGCCAAAGTCATCCCATTGCTTGCGAGTCGGTTCAGCCGGAAATCCGGTAGCCGGCTTTCGAATTCTCGTTGCGCTGACGTAGGGTAAAGCAGTTTGGCAATCTGTCGTGCTAAGCAGATGATTGCACAAAAAAAATGCAAGGCACGAGGCCTTGCAATTTAAACGCGTCCGATCTGTTTCCGGTATCCGGCGGCTGCGAGTAACCGCGCCTAGATAGCATCCTCCCAAGACTTTGACCGCGTAGGAGAGCAGATTTTTTTCCGCCCTCTCGGTTATCGGGGCACACTAGCCTAAGGCAGATGAAATTGTCACGAAGAATTTTGCCCGGAAACGGGCAATATCGTGCTGCAGTGCACAATAGTACGGCATGCCTTGCTTGTGAAACGATCAACCGGGCGGATGCAGCACTTCGGCCGCTCGCTCGGGTTTCCAATCCGCCATGAAATGGCTATGAAGCCGGGGCAAGCAGCCCATGCCGCGCCGATTCCGGCGGGGCCATCCTCACTTACGGACCAGTCCATGCGTTTGTCGCGCTATTTCCTGCCCATTCTCAAAGAAAATCCGCGCGAGGCCGAGATCGTCTCGCACCGGCTGATGCTGCGCGCCGGCATGATCCGCCAGCAGGGGCAGGGCAGCTTCTCCTGGCTGCCGCTGGGCAAGCGCGTGCTGGACAAGGTCTGCCGGATCATCCGCGAGGAGCAGGACAGGGCGGGCGCGCTGGAGATCCTGATGCCGACCATCCAGTCGGCCGAGCTGTGGCGCGAAAGTGGGCGCTATGACGACTACGGCAAGGAGATGCTGCGCATCAAGGACCGGCAGGAGCGCGAGATGCTCTACGGGCCGACCAATGAGGAAATGGTCACCGAGATCTTCCGCGCCTATGTGAAGTCCTACAAGGACCTGCCGCTCAACCTCTACCACATCCAGTGGAAGTTCCGCGACGAGGTGCGGCCGCGCTTCGGCGTCATGCGTTCTCGCGAATTCCTGATGAAGGACGCCTATTCCTTCGACCTCAACTACGAGGGCGCCAAGGCCGCCTACAACCGGATGTTCGTGTCCTATCTCAGGACGTTCACGCGCATGGGCCTGCAGGCGATCCCGATGCGCGCCGACACCGGGCCGATCGGCGGCGACCTAAGCCACGAGTTCATCATCCTGGCCGACACCGGCGAGAGCCAGGTGTTCTGCCATCGCGACTATCTTTCGCTCGCCGTGCCGGGCGCGAACACCGACTTTTCCAACGACGCCGAGATCGCCGACATCGTCAAGACGTGGACGACGCCATACGCGGCGACCGACGAAATGCATGACGAGGCGGCCTGGGACAAGGTCTCCGAGAGCGACAAAGTCTCGGCGCGCGGCATCGAGGTCGGCCATATCTTCCATTTCGGCGAGAAGTATTCCAAGCCGATGGGCGCCAAGGTGACCGGGCCGGACGGCAAGGATCATTTCGCCTCGGGCGGCTCCTACGGCATCGGGCCCTCGCGACTGGTGGCGGCGATCATCGAGGCCAGCCACGACGACAACGGCATCATCTGGCCCGACGCGGTGGCGCCGTTCGACATCGGCCTGATCAACATGAAGGCGGGCGACGCCGAATGCGACCGCGTTTGCGACGAGCTCTATGCCGCGCTCTCCGGCGCTGGCAAGGACGTGCTCTATGACGACACCGACCAGCGGCCGGGCGGCAAGTTCGCCACCGCCGACCTGATCGGCCTGCCCTTGCAGGTGATCGTCGGGCCGCGTGGCGTGGCGAGCGGCGAGGTCGAGATCAAGAACCGCAGGACCGGCGAGCGCGAGACGCTGCCGATCGAAGCGGCGAAGAAGCGCCTCGGTATCGCCGCATGAGCCAGGCGGCCGCAGCCAAAGCCCCGGCCGTCAAAGCCCCAGCCGCCGGCGCCTTTTCGGTGTTCGAGCGCATGGTTGCCTGGCGCTATCTGCGCTCGCGGCGCAAGGAGACGGTGATCTCGGTCATCGCTTCGATCTCCTTCCTCGGCATCATGCTGGGGGTGGCGACACTGATCGTCGTCATGGCGGTGATGAACGGGTTCCGCGCCGAGCTCTTGACCCGCATCCTCGGCGTCAACGGCCATCTGATCGCGCAGCCGCTGGATTCGCCGCTGGAGGACTACGCCCAGGTGGCGGGCCGCATCAACGGCGTGGCCGGCGTCAAATACGCCATTCCGCTGATCGACGGCCAGGTGCTGGCGCAAGGCAATGTTGGCGGCGGCACCGGCGCGCTGGTGCGCGGCATACGCGGCGAGGACCTCGGCAAGATCTCGATCGTCTCCAGCAATATCAGGCAAGGCACGCTTGACGGCTTCGACACCGGCGAGGGCGTGGCGATCGGCAAGCGCATGGCCGAGAATCTCGGCCTCGTGCTCGGCGACACAATCACGCTGATCTCGCCGGACGGCGACGTGACGCCGCTCGGCACGACGCCGCGCATGAAGGGCTACAAGATCGCGGCGATCTTCGAGGTCGGCATGTCGGAATATGACAGCTCGATCGTCTACATGCCGTTCTCGGAAGCGCAGCTCTATTTCAACATGGACGGGCGCGCGCAGACCATCGAGATCTATGTCGACAATCCCGACAATGTCGACGCGCTGAAGCCGCTGGTCGAGCAGGCGGCGCAGCGGCCGATCGACCTTGTCGACTGGCGCCAGCGCAACGAGACCTTCTTCTCGGCGCTACAGGTCGAGCGCAACGTCATGTTCATGATCCTGACGCTGATCGTGCTGGTGGCGGCGCTGAACATCATCTCGGGCCTCGTCATGCTGGTGAAGGACAAGGGCCACGACATCGCCATCCTGCGCACGATGGGCGCCACGCGCGGCGCGATCCTGCGCATCTTCCTGATGACGGGGGCGGCGATCGGCGTCACCGGCACCATCGCCGGCGTGCTGCTCGGCGTCGTCATCTGCCTCAACATCGAATCGATCCGCCAGTTCTTCTCCTGGATGACCGGCAGGATCCTGTTCAATCCCGAGCTCTATTTCCTCAGCCAGCTGCCGGCGAAGATGGATGCGCGCGAGACGACATATGTCGTCATCATGGCGCTGGGCCTGTCCTTCCTGGCGACGGTGTTTCCGGCCTGGCGGGCGGCGCGGCTCGATCCGGTCGAAGCCTTGAGGTACGAGTGATGGCCGAAGCCATTATCGAGCTGAAGGGCGTCGAGCGGCACTATGTCCAGGGGCCGCGCAAGCTGACCATCTTGAACGGCGCCGATTTCTCGCTGCGCCGCGGCGAGATGGTGGCACTGGTGGCGCCGTCCGGCACCGGCAAGTCGACGCTGCTGCACACCGCCGGCCTGCTTGAGCGGCCGGATGCCGGCGACGTGATTCTCGGCGGCCGCGCCTGCGGCCGGCTTTCCGACGACGACCGCACGGCCATCCGCCGCAACGACGTCGGCTTCGTCTATCAGTTCCATCATCTGCTGCCGGAGTTTTCCGCGCTGGAAAACATCATGATGCCGCAGCTGATCAAGGGGCTGTCGCGCAAGGAAGCGGCCGAGCGGGCGGCACAGCTGCTCGACTACATGCAGATCGGCAAGCGGGCGCAGCATCGCCCGTCGGAGCTCTCCGGCGGCGAGCAGCAGCGGGTGGCGATCGCACGCGCCGTCGCCAATGCGCCGCTGGTGCTTTTGGCCGACGAGCCGACCGGCAATCTCGACCCGGTCACCGCCTCCTATGTGTTCGAGGCGCTGGAAGCGCTGGTCCGGCAATCGGGCCTCGCGGCGCTGATCGCCACCCACAATCACGAGCTGGCTTCGCGCATGGATCGGCGGGTGACGTTGGCCGAGGGCAAGGTCGTCCCCCTTTAGGTCACGGCGATATTCGGGTGAGGCCGGCCTGCGAAAGGCGGCTTCCTGCGCTTCCGGTGCTCACGTACTTCAATGCCGCTCCGCTCCGGTTCTCGGACCCACCATTCTCGACTCGGCCTGACCCGAATCTCGGCGTGCCCCGGCGACCTGACTGGCAAGACTTTCTGTCTGCCGTGAACGCAAGACCGGCGCGCAGCCCGTCAACCTTTCCTTAACCCTGCCGGATTGAGCGCCCGAAATTTCCGGGCCGCGCCTTTCTGAGGTCGTTGACATTCGAACAAAATTAGAACAAAATACGAACATACTAACAACTGGAGAGAGTTATGTCGGACCTTGTTCAGGATGTTGTGTCGCTCGTGTGCATGAGCACGTTTCTGATTTCCATGGCGATCTGGATCGGCGCCATGTGAGGACCATGCCTTGCGGCCGGCTGCCGCAAGCGCTTTCGACGTTAAGCTTTTCTTGCCGCCATTGACGCTAGGGTGCCCGCGAAGACAGGGAGCAACACCGGTGTCGCCGATCGTGATGGCCATCCTCCTGGCCGGCAATCTCGGACTGATCTTTCTGCTGATGACCGTGCCGCTCGGCCTGCGCACGGTCAGGGTGTCGAGGCTGGTGGCGGCGGACCGCCACCGGCTCTGGCAAGCGTTGTGGCCGTTCGGCAGCGATGCCGGCTGGTCGGGCGAGATCGTTTCCGCTGAGGCGCTCGACGGCCAGGGCATGGCCCGGATCGTCCTGTCCTGGGAAGGGCGCGACGGCCAGCCGATCGAACGCAAGGTCGTGCTGGAGGATGTCGTCGAAGGCGGCCGCTTTTCCATGCGCGTCCTCGATGATTCATCGCTCGATGCCTCCTTCTGGGCCAACTACCGCCAGACCACCGAACTGGTGGCCGAGGGCACCGCGACGCGGGTAAGCCTCGGCCAGACCGATCGCTATCGCGGCGTCGCCTTCCTGATCTTCCGCTATTTCGCCATGCGGCGCGAGCTCGGCAAGCTGCAGCGCTGGGCAAGGACCGGAGAGTATCGCAAGGGCGGCTGGTTCGAGCATCCGCTCAGCCAGGTGGGATTCGCCGTGCTTTCAGCCTTCATCCTGTGGCCGTTCTTCGGCCTCAGCCTCGGCGGCCTGGCGCTGGCCGCGATCCTGACCTCGGTGGTCGCCCTGCACGAGCTCGGCCATATGGCGGCATTCCGGCTGATGGGACATAGCAGGGCGCGCATGATCTTCATCCCGCTGCTCGGCGGCATCGCCATCGGCGGCAGGCCCTACGACAGCCGCTTCGAAGTTGCCTTCGTGGCGCTGATGGGCGCCGGCTTCTCGGCCTTCCTGGTGCCGGTGCTGATCGCCGCCAGCGGGCTTGCCAGAGGCGAGGGGCATGGCGCCGTCGCCGCGCTGCTGGCGACGCTTGCCGGCTTTTCCGCGCTGTTCAACATCGCCAATCTGGTGCCGGTGTGGAAGTTCGACGGCGGCCAGGTGCTGCGCCAGATCTGCCCCGGCCCGATCGCCCTGGCGCTGGCTTCGTTCCTGCTGCTGTCCGCCCTGCTGGCGCTCGGCTGGCTGGCCGGCTTTTCGCCGGGCTTCCTGCTTGCGGCCGGCGTCGTGTTCCTGATCCTCAGCCTGCTCACCATGGGCAGCGCGGTGAAGCCGCGCCATGAGCTGAAGCCGATCCGGACCTTCGACCGATTCGCCATGGCCGGCGCGCTGCTCGCGGTCTTCGCCATCCATGGCTATGGCGTGCTGTGGGCGTCCACGCTGCTGGTCTGAACTGGTTCCGGACAGGTTCTCAGCCGGCCTTGCGGGCTGCCTCGACGGGTGAAGCCGCGACAGGGCCGAAGACATGCTCGAAAGCGGATTTCAGCGCCAGGTCGAGGTCGGCCATGGTCACCGGCAGGCCAAGGTCGACCAGGCTGGTGACGCCATGATCCTGGACGCCGCACGGCACGATGCCGGTGAAGTGTCCGAGTTCCGGCTCGACATTTATGGCGATGCCGTGAAAGCTCACCCAGCGCCGCAGCCGGATGCCTATTGCCGCGATCTTGTCCTCGGCCGGCGTGCCGTCGGCAAGCGCGGGACGATCCGGCCGCACGACCCAGACGCCGACCCTGTCCTCGCGCCGCTCGCCGCGCACGTTGAAGGCGGCAAGCGTTGCGATGATCCATTCCTCGAGCGCGGCGACAAAGGCGCGCACGTCCTCGCGCCGGCGCTTGAGGTCTAGCATCACATAGGCGACCCGCTGGCCAGGGCCGTGATAGGTGTATTCGCCGCCGCGCCCTGCCGAAAAGACCGGAAACCGGTCCGGCTCGATCAGGTCCTCGATGCGGGCGCTGGTGCCGGCCGTGTAGAGCGGCGGATGCTCGACCAGCCACACCATCTCGCCGGCCGCACCAGTGCGGATCGCCTCGGCGCGCGCCTCCATGAAGGCGATCGCATCGGGATAGGCGGTGAGGCCGGGCTCGATCCGCCATTCAACCGGCGCGGAGCCGGGCAGGGGCAGGAACGACGTGGCGATCTGGCTGCGTTCTGGCATGATAAATCTCGTGTGCTCCCTCATATGGCGGCAATGGGGGAAAACGTCCAGTTCCCCGGCGTTTTCCAAAGCTGTGGAGCCTTGTGCCGCCAGCTCTGTACGATGCATGTCGCTCCCCCAAAACCGCTACGCACTTTTGGGCGACATGCATTGGCGATTATTCCGCACGGCGCACTTGTTTCGCCGGAAACGATTTGCTACAGGCCCCGAGCCGGTTCGTTCCGGCTCCTACCACGTGCGGTCGTGGCGGAATTGGTAGACGCGCAGCGTTGAGGTCGCTGTGGGGCAACCCGTGGAAGTTCGAGTCTTCTCGACCGCACCAAAATCTCCCTGTTGAATTTTCAACGGTTGCGGCAAAGAGCCCAACCAGCCGCCGGGACGTCGGGTAGCCTGCCCGGTCAGGCCGCCGTTTGAGGCGTGCGCGCCGGTTTGGCGGCTAAGCTCCTGCGTTGCTATGTCAGGCGCGGCAACCCGCGAGCAAAGGTTGTCATTGCGTGCAAAATGCAACCACAAGGAAACCCAATTTAAAGAATGCCAAAGTACCTTCGCCAGCTGTTCCGGGGAGGTTCCTTTGCCTTACAATCCTGCGCTGGATGGATTGCGCGCCATCAGCATCCTGGCTGTTTTGGCTTTCCACTGCGAGGTGCCGCTGCTGCATGGCGGCTTCTTCGGGGTCGATCTGTTTTTTGTGCTTAGCGGCTTTCTGATCACCACCATGCTGCGCAACGAACTTGACGAGACCAACAGCATCGATCTCGGCCGCTTTTACTGGAACCGGCTGGTACGCCTCACTCCGCCCCTTTATCTGATGCTGGCGGCAATCCTGCTCATCGGTCTGGAGACGCCCGGAAAAACTCTTATTGCAGCTGTCTACCTGACCGATTTCTTCGCGCCCTATGAGCACTTCTACGGTGTCCTGCGGCACACCTGGTCGCTGGCCGTGGAGGAGCAATTCTACCTGGTATGGCCGTTGCTGCTGGTGGGCATATTGCGCCTGCCTCGACCGGCTGCCGTGGTTGTCGCCATGTTTTGCATCGCGACAGCCTGGAGGATCGTGCTGCTGCAGGAATTGCCGAGCGAATGGGTCTACTATCGTCCCGACGCCCGCCTGACAGGCTTGCTTGCGGGTGCGATCGTGGCTTTGGCAAAGCCGGAGTTCAAAGACCTATCCCAACTGGACAGCATCGGCAGAACGGCCGCGGGCACAATCCTGCCGTTCATGGTAGGCACGCAGATATTCACGCCGGTCTCGCTGCTGATCATGCAGCCTCTGGTCGAGGTTTCGGCAGCGGCCTTGGTTGTCGTGGCGACGGACAGCAGGAGTGAAATTCATCGCCTCTTGTCCCACCCCATGCTGGTGCGGGTCGGGGTCCTTTCCTATTCGATCTACCTTTGGCATTACCCGATCGCCAACGTCATGAAGCAGTCCTATGGCTGGGCTCCAACCCTGTTCGTAACGGCTGTCCTGTCGATGGCTCTCGCCGTGCTGACGCACAGTCTCGTCGAGATCCCGATGAGGGCGCTTCGTCTGCGACGTCGCGTCGTTGTAGGCTGATTTTGCAGATCTGCCCCGACTGGGACCGTCGCCGGCGCTATCCCGTCCAGCCAAGGCCGGCCGAGATGCAGTTGATCGAGACGAGCAGGGCGTCGGTCGCCCGCTTTTGATCCGCTGTGCCGGTGTTTGCCCGGACTTCCCGCAGCAGATCGACCTGCAGCCGGTGGATGTCGTCCATCTGTCGTCGCAGATTGTCGAAACGCCGCTTGAACATCGGAAAGCGCGCGGAAAGATCGCCTCCCGTGAGGTCGCCGATCAGGCGTCGCGTCAACTCGTATTCGGCACCGATGCGGGCGTGGATTCGCCCGGCCGCATCGCTGTCGGACACCAGGCCGGCGTAGAGCCGCGCGATCTCCATGTCGGACTGGTAAAGCGTCTTCTCGGCCTCGTCGACGATCAGGCGGAAGAAGCGCGAGTGCTCGAACATGCGGGCCAGAAGGTCGCGCCCGGCCTCGCCGCGCACGGTGACGAAGGAACTCATCGCGCTGCCGATGCCATACCAGCCGGTCAACAGATGACGGTTCTGGCTCCAGGCGAACACCCATGGAATGGCGCGCAGGTCGGCAATGCCGCTGGCGCCGAAACGGCGATCCGGCCGTGAGCCCATTTTCAAGAGCGCCAGCTCCGCGACCGGGCTCGCCTGGTTGAAATAGGCGAGGAAGCCGGGCTCGGCCATCAGCCCGGCATAGGATGCCTGCGACATGCCTGCCAGCGCTTCCAGCGCTTCGTCGAATTCCGGCGTTTCCTTCTTCTCGGCATCGCCGGGCGATCCGACACTGTGGGCCAGCACGCCGGCGGCGAGAATCTCGAGCTGGTTGAGGCCGGTGCCGCGATTGGCGAATTTCGACGAGACGACCTCGCCCTGCTCGGTCACCCGCATGGTTCCGGCGACGGTTCCTTGCGGCTGCGCGGCGATCGCCCGGCCGGTCGGCGCGCCGCCACGGCTGACGGAGCCGCCGCGGCCGTGGAAGAAGCTGATCCTGACCTTGTGCTTGCGGCCGACGGCAGCGAGGCGCTTTTGCGCTTTCGCCAGTTCCCAATTGGACGCGAGGAAACCGCCATCCTTGTTGGAGTCCGAATAGCCGAGCATGATTTCCTGGCGCGCGCCGAAATCCCGCACCGTGCGCCTGACCAGCGAAACGCCGAGCAACCCGTCCAGGATGGCGGGGGCGGCCTGCAGATCGGCGATGGTCTCGAACAAGGGCACGATCCGCAGCCGGATTGTGCCGCCGCCACTGGGCGCGGTCGAAAGTCCGCAATATTGCGCCAGCAGATAGACCGCGAGCAGATCGTCTGCCGAGCGGGTCATGCTGAGAACGAAAGCGCCGACAGCATCGCCATCCGATCCGGAGATGTGCCTGGCGATGACCGAGAATGTCGAAAGCAGTTCGCCTGCCTCAGGCGAGAGCCGGCCTGCGTCGATCTCCAGCTGCTCGCCCTGGCTCAAGGCAGCGCGAATGCGCGCCGACCATTGCGGCGTGCCGGCTGCCACCGGATCGGCGGGATTTGCCAGCGCAAACAGCTCGGCCAGCACCCGGTTGACGACGGTGGAGTTCTGCCTGACGTCGAGCGAAACCGTGCGGAAGCCGAAGCTTCCGAGCTGCCAAAGCAGCGGCTGGACGAAACGCCTGGCCACCGCGCGCCCTCCGATTGCTTCGAGGACCGAAGACAGGGCGTTGAGATCAGCCCGAAACGCCTCCGCCGAGGGGTACGCCGCCGTACTGCCATCCCGCGTGGCGTCCAGCCGAGCAAGCAGGGCCGAGGCGAACTGGCGAAGCGGTTCGTCAGGGTTGCGGGCGGCGATCTCGTCGGCCTGTCCGCTTCTATCGAGTGCCGTTTGCAGCACCGGCTCGAAGCTGGCCGGCAGGTCGATGACGTTCGAGCTGGCACTGAGCACCGACACCAGCCGCTGCATCTGCGCCAGATACCAGCCTATGGCGGTGTTGCGGTACTCGGCCATGGCATGGGCCGTGACCGCGGCCGTCACGTTGGGATTGCCATCGCGGTCGCCGCCGATCCACGAGGCATAACGCATGAAGGAGGGAATTCTTATCGGCTCGCCCGGATAGTGACGCTCAAAGGCGCCCTGAAGCTTGCCATAGAGCTGCGGCGTCGCCTCGAAGATGACTTCGCGAAAGAAATGCAGGCCCCAGGCGATCTCGCGCTCGACCGTCGGACGCTCCAGCCGCAGTTCGCCGGTCATCCACAGAAGCTCGATCTCGCTTTCCAGATCGGCGACCAGCAGGTCGCGTTCGCGCGGCGCCCAGCGCGGCTGGTCGAGCTCGGTCAGCTTGCGATAGATGCGGCGGTGGATCTCCAGCACTGTGACGCGCTTGGCCTCCGTCGGGTGAGCGGTCATGGTCGGGCCGACGTAAAGCTCATTGAGCGCGGCCTGGGCCTCCTGCGCCGAGTGGCCGTTGGCCGCCATCTGCGCGATCACGCTGGCGAAGGAGCCGGGCACTTCGTCGACGCCGGCGCCCTGTTCGAGTTCGCGTCGCGCCCGCATGGCAAGCAACTCGTCGGCGATCGTCAGCAGTTGGAACCACACCCCTGTCGCCTGAAGCGCCGGGATGCGCTGGCCAGGGGCGAGGGAGCCAAGCGACCTGCGTCCGCTCAGAACGGCGGCGATCTCCGGCTCGCGGGCGCTTGCGACCTGCAGCAGCAGGCGCAACAAAAGGCTGCGCTCGTCCTCGCGAAACTTGATGCGTCTGCTCTGTTCCAAGGCGCTCTCCTGATCCGTCGGCATCGACCGCCGCTGTAGCCGCGCCCTGAATCGAGGGTGGCGCCGGCTGTCAGGCGACCCGGTCGGGAACCGGACGCCCCTCGAAGAAGGCGGTCAGGTTCTCCACCACCTTCATGCCCATCGCCACCCGCGTTTCCTCGGTCGCGCTGCCGAGATGCGGCAGCAACACGACATTCTCCAACTGCTTCAGCGCCTCCGGAACGGCCGGCTCCTCGGCAAAGACGTCTAGGCCAGCGCCGGCGATCTCGCGCCTTTGCAGCGCGCCGATCAGGGCGTCCTGGTCGACGACGTCGCCGCGCGCGGTGTTGATCAGGAACGCGCTACCCTTCATCAACCGCAGGCTTCGGGCATCGATCAGGTGGCGGTTTTCCGCGCCGCCCGGGCAGTGCAGCGACACGAAATCGGATGCCGTGAGCACACCTTCCAGAGTCTGCATCTGCACCGCGCCCATGGCGCGCGTTTCCTCATCATCGACCGGCGACCGGTTGAAGAACACGATCTTCATGCCGAAGCCGAAATGCGCGCGCCTGGCCGTCGCCTTGCCGATGCGCCCCATGCCGACAATACCCAAGGTCTTGCCCGAAACCTTCGCGCCGGCCATGTGGGTCGGCGACCAGCCGTGCCATTCTCCGGCTCGCAGCTGCCGCTCGCCTTCACCGGTCCGGCGCGCGACCGCCAGCATCAGGCTCAGCGCAAGGTCGGCGGTACAATCGGTCAGCACGCCAGGCGTGTTGGTCACCACGATGTCGCGGTCGCGGGCCGCCGCGACATCGATGTGGCTGAAGCCGACGCCGAAATTGGCGATGATGCGGGTACGGGCGGTGCTCTCGGGGAACACCGCGACCGGCAAGCGGTCGCTGACCGTCGCCAGGATCGCGTCAAAATCCGCGAAGGCGGACGTCATCGCGGCAGCGCTCAGCGGCGTATCGTCTGCGTTGAGCGTCGTGTCGAAGCGCTCTGCGAGGATCGCCTCGACGGCGGTCGGCCATTTGCGGGTGACAATCAAACGCGGTTTCATCGAGTTTCCTGCCGATCGACGGGCCGCCGCGATGCTTGCGCCGGCCCAGATTTCACAATTAGCGATGCGGCGTCACGCCGCCTTCTTGGTCCGCGCCAGTGTCTCGGCCACGACCTCGCCGAAGGAGGCGGGAGTCGGCACGATGACGACGCCGGCTTCCTTGAGGATCTCGACCTTCTCCTGCGCCGACTCGCCAAAGGCGGAGATGATCGCCCCGGCGTGGCCCATGCGGCGGCCCTTCGGCGCGGAAAGGCCGGCAATGTAGGCGATCAGCGGCTTGCGCATGTTGTCGCGCGCCCAGATCGCGGCTTCGGCTTCCTGCGGGCCGCCGATCTCGCCGATCATCACCACGGCATCGGTATCCTCGTCGCGTTCGAAGAGTTGCAGGATGTCCTTGAACGACGAGCCGTTGATCGGGTCGCCGCCGATGCCGACGCTGGTCGACACGCCGATGCCGAGCGCCTTCATCTGCGAGGCCGCCTCGTAGCCCAGCGTGCCGGAGCGGCCGACGATGCCGACGCGGCCGGGCAGGTAGATGCTGCCGGGCATGATGCCCATCAGCGCCTGTCCGGGGGTGATGACGCCGGCGCAGTTCGGGCCGACGAGGCGCATGCGGTCCTCGAAGCGGTAGCGGCGCATGTAGCGCTTGACCTGCATCATGTCCTGCGACGGGATGCCGTCGGTGATGCAGACGCAAAGCTTGATGCCGGCGTCCGCCGCTTCCATGATCGAATCGGCCGCGAAGGGCGGCGGCACGAAAACGATGCTGGCCTCGGCGCGGGTCTCGCGAACCGCACCCTTGACGGTGTTGAAGATGGGCAGGCCGAGATGGGTCTGGCCGCCCTTGCCGGGGGTGACGCCGCCGACGAGCTTGGTGCCGTAGCGCTTCATGTCCTCGGCGTGGAAGCTGCCGATCTTGCCGGTGAAGCCCTGGACGATGACGCGGGTGCTGCGATTGAGCAGGATTGCCATTTTTTAGACCTCCCTCAGGCTGCTTTTTTCTTCTTGGCGGCCGCGCGCCAGGCGGCGACGGCCTTTTCGGCGGCTTCGGCCAGCGTCTCGGCGACGATCACCGCCTCGCCGGAATCGGCCAGGATCTTGCGTCCTTCCTCGACCTTGGTGCCGGAGAGCCGCACCACCAGCGGCACGTCGACGCCGACTTCGCGGATCGCCTTGATGACGCCTTCGGCGACCCAGTCGCAGCGGTTGATGCCGGCGAAGATGTTGACCAGGATGGTCTCGACATTCTTGTCGCCGAGCACGGCGCGGAAGGATTTCGCCACCCGCTCCGGAGAGGCGCCGCCGCCGATGTCGAGGAAGTTGGCCGGCTCGCCGCCGGCGATCTTGATCATGTCCATCGTCGCCATGGCGAGGCCGGCGCCGTTGATGATGCAGCCGATATTGCCCTCCAGGCCGACATAGGAAAGGCCGCGGTCACTGGCGAAGGTTTCGCGCGGGTCTTCCTGGCTCTTGTCGCGCAATTCGGAGATCTCCGGGCGGCGGAACAGGGCGTTCTCGTCGAACGACATCTTGGCGTCGAGCGCGACCAGGCTGCCGTCGCGGGTCACCACCAGCGGATTGATCTCCAGCATCGAGGCGTCGTAGTCGCGGAACACCTGGTAGCAGCCGAGGATGGTTTCGGTGGCCTTGCCGATCAGATTGCTCTCGAGCCCGAGGCCGAAGGCGATCTCGCGCGCCTGGAACCCCTGCATGCCGACACCGGGATCGACCGTGGCGCGGATGATCGAATCCGGTTTCTTTTCGGAGATGTCCTCGATCTCCATGCCACCGGCGGCCGAAGCCACGATCATGACGCGCTCTTCCTTACGGTCGAGCACGAAGCCGAGATAGAGCTCCTGGGCGATGTCGACCGCTTCCTCGAGATAGAGGCGCGAGATCAGCTTGCCGCGCGGGCCGGTCTGATGGGTCACCAGCTTGCGGCCGAGCATGGCCTCCGCCGCGTTGGAGATCTCCTCGTCGTTGGAGCAGAGCTTGATGCCGCCGGCCTTGCCGCGCGCGCCCGAATGAACCTGCGCCTTCAGCACCCATTTCGAACCGCCGATCTCGCGCGCCCGGTAGGTCGCCTGCTCGGGGCTGTAGGCGAGGCCGCCGCGCGGCACATGCACGCCGTGGCGGGCGAGCAGTTCCTTGGCCTGGTATTCGTGAATGTCCATTTTGTCCTCCGGTAATTCTCAGTGCGTCGCAGCCTGGCCGGCGCGCTCGATGGCCTCGCTGACCACCAGCACGTTGCGCGCCATGCGTTCCGACGCGGCGTCGATCATCTTGCCATCGAGTGCCGCCGCGCCCTTGCCGAGCGCCTCGGCCTCCTTCAGCACCTCGAGGATGCGCCTGGCGCGGGTGACCTCTTTCTCCGGCGGCGAGAACACGTCGTTGGCGAGCGCGATCTGCGACGGGTGGATCGCCCATTTGCCTTCGATGCCGAGTGCCGCGGCACGCCTTGCGGCCGCATTGTAGCCTTCGGGGTCGGAGAAATCGCCGAACGGTCCGTCGATGGCGCGCAGGCCGTAGGCGCGGCAGGCGACCGTCATCCGCGACAGAGCGAAATGCCACTGGTCGCCGGGATAGTCGGGGTTGAGGCCGCCGATGTTGACGGTGCGCGCCTTGTTGCTGGCGGCATAGTCGGCAACGCCGAAATGCATCGCTTCCAGCCGGCCGGGCGTGGCGGCGATCGCCTCGACATTGGCCATGCCGAGCGCGGTCTCGATCAGCGCCTCGAGACCGACGCGGGTCTTGTAACCCTTGGCCATCTCGATCTGGTTGACCATGGCCTCGACCATGTAGAGGTCGGCCGGCACGCCGACCTTCGGCACCAGGATGGTGTCCAGGCGGTCGCCGGCCTGTTCCATGACGTCGACCACGTCGCGGTACATGTAGTGGGTGTCGAGGCCGTTGATGCGCACCGAGACGGTCTTGCCCTTGGCGCGCCAGTCGATGTCGTTCAGCGCCTGGATGATGTTCTTGCGGGCGCGCTCCTTGTCGGGCGGCGCGACCGCGTCCTCGATGTCGAGGAAGACGAAGTCGGCGGCGCTGTTCGCGGCCTTGTCGATCATCTCCGGGCTCGAGCCCGGAACCGCCAGCTCGCTGCGCTGCAGCCTGAGCTTCTTCAGGTGGTTGATTGTGTGGCTCATGATCGGTTCTCCTCAGGCGGCTTCGGCAACCGGCACCGCGGCCGAGGCGCGGAAGTGCTGGATGGCGGCGCCGACGCCGGAGCCCGGCGCCAGCTTGACGCCGCAGTCGAGCAGCGCCAGCTCGGCGGCCGACAGCGAGGCCAGCACCATCACCTCGTTCAGCCAGCCGAGATGGCCAATGCGGAACACCTTGCCGGCCACCTTGTTGAGGCCGCCGCCGAGCGATGTCTGGTAGGTCCCGTAGGCGCGCTTGACGACGTTGGCGCTGTCGATGCCGTCGGGCACCAGGATGGCGCTGACCGTGTCGGAGTGCCATTGCGGTGTCCTGGCGCACAGCTTCAGGCCCCAGGCCTCGACCGCCTTGCGCACGCCTTCGGCGAGACGATGGTGGCGGGCGAAGATGTTCTCCAGCCCTTCCTGGGCGATCAGGTCAAGCGAGGCGCGGAGACCGCGCAGCAGCTGGGTGGCCGGCGTATAGGGAAAGTAGCCGGTATCGTTGACGCGGATCATGTCCTCGAAGGAGAAGTAGCAGCGCCGGTGGGTCGCGACCCGCGACGCGGCAAGCGCCTTCTTGCTGACCGACAGGAAGCCGAGGCCGGCGGGCAGCATGAAGCCCTTCTGCGAGCCGCTGACGGCGCAGTCGACGCCCCATTCTTCCTGACGGAAGTCGATCGAGCCGATCGACGAGACGCCGTCGACAAAGAGGAGCGCCGGGTGGTTCGCCGTGTCGAGCGCGGCGCGGCAGCCGGCGACGTCGCTGGTGACGCCGGTCGCGGTCTCGTTCTGGGTGCAGAAGACGGCCTTGATGCGGTGCGCCTTGTCGGCCTGCAGCTTCTCGGCATAGAGCTCGAGCGGGACGCCGGTTCCCCATTCGCAGTCGATGACGTCGACCTCGAAGCCGAGACGCTCGGCCATGTCGACCCACAGATGCGAGAACTGGCCGAAGCGCGACATCAGCACCCGGTCACCGGGGCTAAGCACGTTGGTCATCGCCGATTCCCAGGCGCCGGTGCCGGACGAAGGGTAGATGAAGACGCGGCCGGTCTCGTTCTTGAACACCTTCTTGATGTCCTCGAACAGCGGCAAGGTCAGATCCGGGAAGGAGGAGGCGCGCATGTCCTCCATCGGCAGGTTCATGGCCTGCCGGACCTGCTCCGGAATGTTGGTGGGCCCTGGGATGAAAAGATGGGTGAACCCAGCCATGCGCGAACTCCTCCGGTCATTTGGGATGGTGGAGGAAGTTTCGTTTCGATGAGCCTGAGCGACAACACTCTGGCGGGTAAGTTGTCGCCGCGCGCGGGTAGGTTCCGCCTACCCGGCCGTCCTACCCGATAGGTGATTTGGGCGTACGGCGCTTCTCGCTCGAATAGAGCGCGACCGCCATGGCGCGGTTGCGGACGTCGAGCTTGTCGTAAAGATTCTTGAGGTGGTACTTCACCGTATTCTCGGAAATCCCGGTCCGTGTCGCGATCTGCAGGTTGGTCCAGCCGTCGGAAAGCACCGCCAGCAGCTCGCGCTCACGCACGGTGAGCTGCGCCAAGGGCGTGTCGTTGACCTTGTTGATGTCGATATAGGGGATGCAGATGCGGCCGTGCGCGACCGCCAGGATGGTCTCGAAGATGATCGGCGGGTCGTCGAACTGGAAGCAATAGCCTTGGGCTCCGAGCCGCACGCACTGCTTCAGGATGCCGATGTCGTGGTCGTTGGAAAAGACGGTGATGCGGACGTCGAGCCCACGGTTCTGGACCTCGGCCAGGATGTCGGCGCCATCCATGTCGGCGAGCTTCCAGCCGATGACGGCGACGTCGAAGTCAGGCTCCGCCGCGAATTCCAGGAATTGCTTGCCGCTTTGCACGGTGGCCAGAAGCTCGAAGCGCCCGTCGCATTCCAGCATTTCGCGAAGGGCCGAGATGACGAGCGGATTGCGTTCGGCAACGATCACGCGAACGCGTCGTTCCTCAATTGACCCGTTTCCTCTCTCCGGCTTCGTCGTCAAGGGTTCCCGGTTTTTCTCTTTGCGGCCGGGCGAGCCCGGCCGTGGTCCTCTATGCTGACAATTCTGCCGCAACCGCGCGGGCGTGCTCTTTCCCCAGCGACATGCGCTGTCGCGTCGCCTGAAGCCGGACCGGCATCCCTTTTTGATGGTATCGCCATTCCCGGTGGCTTACCGGACGATGTCTCCTGGCAATGGAATTGATCGGGCGGGAAGGGCGTATTTCGTTTGATATTCCTGAGCGTTAGAGCGATAGGTTCGCAAATCGAATCGTGCTGCCGAACCATCATTCCTTCGAGCTTCGGATTTTCCCAAATGCGGTTTCCCCTTTGGGTTCGATGCTCTAGACCTGAACTCTAGACTATTTGCTTCTGCGCAATTCCGAACGGAAAACCGTTACACACTTTTCCTGGAATTGCTCTAGCTTTTCCGGAATCCTGACGGCGGGAGGCGCTGGTGGAAGGCCAGGACAATCAGACGACCGACGCCAGGCCGCATGAGGAGGCCCACGCCGACATCTATGGCGAAGACGGCGCCGTCCTGTCGTCTTTCCTGGCCCATGTCGGCGCGGCGATCGCCGACCGCGACACGCTCACGCTCAAGCGTGACGTCGGCGACCTGCACCAGTCGGAGCTCGGCGATCTGCTCGAGGCATTGCATCCCGAGCAGCGCCGGGCGCTGGTCGAGCTACTCGGCTCCGATTTCGACTTTTCCGCGCTGACCGAGGTCGACGAGGCGATCCGTCTCGACATCGTCGACAATCTGCCGAACGAGCAGATCGCGCAGGCGGTGCAGGAACTCGATTCCGACGACGCCGTCTACATTCTTGAGGACCTCGACCAGGAGGACCAGGACGAGATCCTGTCGCAGCTGCCGTTCACCGAGCGGATCAGGCTGAGGCGGTCGCTCGACTATCCGGAGGAGTCGGCCGGCCGGCGCATGCAGACGGAATTCGTCGCCGTGCCGCCGTTCTGGACCATCGGCCAGACCATCGACTACATGCGCGAGGACAAGAACCTTCCCGACCGCTTCAGCCAGATCTTCGTCATCGATCCGAGCTTCAAGCTGCTTGGCGCCATCGATCTCGACCAGATCCTGCGCACCAAGCGGGCGGTGAAGGTCGAGGATGTGATGCACGAGACGAGGCACGCCATCCCGGCCACCATGGACCAGGAAGAGGCGGCGCGCGATTTCGAGCAGTACGACCTTCTGTCGGCGGCCGTGGTCGACGAGAACGAGCGGCTGGTCGGCGTGCTGACCATCGACGACGTCGTCGACGTCATCCAGCAGGAGGCCGAGGAGGATCTCCTGCGCATGGGCGGCGTCGGCGACGAGGAACTGTCCGACACGGTGCTCGCGACCTCGCGCTCGCGTGTGCCGTGGCTTCTGGTCAACCTGTTGACGGCCTTCCTCGCGGCCTCGGTGATCGGCCTGTTCGACCACACGATCGAGCATATCGTGGCGCTGGCCGTGCTGATGCCGATTGTCGCCGGCATGGGTGGCAATGCCGGCTCCCAGACGATGACCGTCACCGTGCGCGCGCTGGCGACGAAAGATATCGACATCTACAATGCCGCCCGCATCATCCGCCGCGAGGTCGGCGTCGGCTTCATCAACGGTGCGGTGTTCGCCGTGCTGATCGGCATCGTCGCGGCGGCTTGGTTTCGCGATCCCAACCTGGGCGGCATCATCGCGGCGGCGATGATCATCAACATGTTCGCGGCGGCGCTCGCCGGGATCCTGATCCCGCTGCTGCTCGACCGCTTCAAGATCGATCCGGCGGTGGCGTCGGCCGTCTTCGTCACCACGGTCACCGACTGCGTCGGCTTCTTCGCTTTCCTCGGCCTCGCTACCTGGTGGTTCGCCGTCCCCTGAGGATTGTTCATATTCAGGTGATGCCGGCCTGCAAATGGCGGTCTCCTGCGCTTCCGGTGCTCACGTACCTTTAAGCACGCTCGGCTCCGGTTCTCGGAGACCACCATTTTGCTCGCTTCGCGCCCGTCTTCGACTCCGGCTCGGCCTACACAACAACCCAATCCCAGTTGGGGATCGTGTCTTCAATTGACTTTTACGTAAATGCCGTGCGAGGTTCGGCCAGCTTCCATTCGATTCCGCTCATGGAACGGAGGGGAGGGGCGACGCCACGGACGGCGCCCAGAACCGGCATCGGGAGCGACAATGCGGGAATACTACACGATCACCGAACTGACCCGCGAATTCGACGTGTCGACCCGGACGCTGCGCTTTTACGAGGACGAGGGGCTGGTGCAGCCGGTGCGGCGCGGCCGCACAAGGCTGTTTCGCCCATCCGACCGGCATCTGATCCGCCAGATCATGCGCGGAAAAAGGCTCGGCTTCTCGATCAACGAGATCCGCGAAATCATCCAGATGTACAAGGAACCGCCCGGCGAGGTCGGCCAGCTCAAGCTGATGATCAAGCGCATCGAGGAAAAGCGCGAGGATCTCAGGCAGAAGCGGCGCGACCTGGAAGAAACGCTCGCCGAGCTCGACCAGGCCGAGGAATCCTGCGTCGAACGCCTGGTGGAGCTCGGCGTCAACACCTGAACGTGGCTGTCCCTTGTCGGGCGGTGTCTCCTCAACTGAGCAAGATCACCGCGCTGCCATAGGCTTCGAGTTGCATGGGCCCCGCGGTCGGACGACCGGTCAGCAGGTCTAGGCCTTGGGGCACGCCCGGCACTGCCACCGGTACTTCCGTGGTATTTTGAACGAACATCAGTTGGCGATCCTCGGCCTCGCGGATCGACACTTCCACTCCATCAGGCAGTTCAGGAAGCAGAGGCGCCACGCCAGCCCTGGTCAGAACGCCCTCGGCGATGGCTTCCGCAAGCTCGTGCGTCAGATAGGTGCCGACATAGACGACGCGGCCTTTGCCGAGCTGGCGTGAGGTGATTGCCGGCTGCCCGGCGCAAAAGCGGCTCGACCATGTGCCCAGCACCTCGGTATCCGGCTCGACCTCGAGCAGTTCGTAGAGATGCGCGGCCTCAAACTGCCTGTTGCCGAAGGTGAAATGATACTTGCGCTCCGCCGACGAGGCCGGGAGAGGCGCTGGCGGGACATGGGCGCCAGTCGCTGCCTGGCGGAACAAGGGAAACAGTCCGGCGCCGCCTTGCGGAACGAGGCGGCCGAACTCGGCAACCTTGACGCCGCTCAGTGCCGAAAGGTCGCGCCCGGGTGCCTGCTCGCGAACGATGTGGTTGTTCTCATCCCTTGTGCCGGTCAGCGCCGACAGGATCAGCGTGCCGCCGCTGCGGACGAAAGCCTCGACCGCAGCATTCCATTCCTGCTTCCACATCACCCAATGCGGAACATAGAGCGCCTTAAGTCGCGACAGGTCATCCTCGGGGTGGATGAAGCCGCAGGCTATGCCGTTCCGGTAGCAGTACCGGTGCAGCAGCGTTGCATCGTCGAGCGGGCTCGGCAACCCCATGGCATAGGTCTTATGCGCTTCCTGGTTGTCGAAATCCGCGCCGGCGATGCCGATGTCCATGCGCACGACCGTGCCAAGGATCTGATCCTTGATAGCGGCGATGTCGTGGAAGAACCGGCTCGCCTCGTCGTAGCGGCGTCGGGGCACGTCGTCGTGATCGATGACGCCCATCCAGTAGATCTCTGCGCCAAAATGCGCGGGGCGCCAGCGGAAAAACATGATGCCGTCGGCGCCGCGTGCCACCGATGTCATGGCCATGCGGCGCATCTCGCCCGGCTCCGGTGTCATGGTCGAGAAGCCCGGCTGGCTGCCAAAGCCGGAGGCCTGCTCCGGCACGATATAGTTGCCGGAGTATGCACGGCAGATGTCGAGATGCAGCGCCTGCGTGGCCGCGTGTCCGCCCGTGCGCCGCATTTCGTCATACAGCATCGGGTAGATGTCGAAGCCGATGAAATCGAGGTCCTGTCCGAACTGGCCGCGGAAATCGATGTCGGCGAGCTGGCCGAGATTGTGGAAGACGAACCAGTCCGGATTGGCGGCGCGCAGGATCTCGACTTGGTCGTGCTGGAAAGCCGCCGTCGCCGCGGCCAGGAAGCGATGGTAGTCCTGCACCTGCCCGGGGCTCGGATAGGATGGCATCAGCGGCCGCGGCAGATCGATTTGTGAGAAATCGTCGTAGGCCGTCGCCCAGAAATGGCCGCCCCAGGCGAAATTCAGCGCGCCGATCGCGCCGTATTTGTGCTGCAGGAATTTCTGGAATTCCAGCCGCGTCGAAGGCGCGAACGACTCCGAAACCGTCGTGTTGAGCTCGTTGTCGGTCTGCCAGCCGATGACGCGAGGATTGTTGTTGTAGTGCTCGGCCATGGCGCGCGTGATGCGGCGGCTGTGAGCGCGAAACACGGGGCTGGTGGTGTCGGCGTGCTGACGCGATCCATGGCTCGCGCGGTGGCCGTTGACGTCGACGCGCAACACCTCGGGATAGTTGACGGTCAGCCAGCGCGGCGGCGTCGCTGTCGGCGTGCACATGATCGTGTCGATTCCGACAGCGCCGAGAACCTCGATTGCCCGGTCGAACAGATCGAAGTCGAACTTGCCTTCATAGGGCTCGAAAATATGCCAGGCGAACTCCCCCATCCGGACCGTGTTGACGCCGGCGGCAAGCATGCGCTCGGCATCGCGTCGCCAGCAGCTCTCGTCGACATGTTCGGGATAGTGCGGTGCTCCCAGAAGAAAGCGGTCGAGATTGAGCGGTCGCCAAACCGAAAGCGGGGCGGGCTTCTTGCAGTGCATGCGGATGATACTCTTGGATGCGAGGGTCAGGTTGCGGGAACGGGTTTTCGCGACGTCAGCGTGCGGCCATCGGGTCCGAACAGATAGGCGTCGGCGATCTCGAAGCCGGCCGCCAGCCGGGCGCCGACACTGATGGGCGACACCTTGTTGAGCTGCACCGTGAAATTGCCGGTGCCGCTGTCCGAATTGGTTGCTTGGAGGGGGGAAGCGTCGAGGTAGAGAACCGTTTCCCGTCCCAGATGTTCGACCAGCCGCACCTGGCCAGGGAACGATGCCTGGCCTGCGTCTGCCCGCTCGAGCACATGCAGGTTTTCCGGTCGGATTCCGACGGTCACCGCGTCGCCAGCCGAAATGCCGACCGGATCAATGTCGCCGAAGGCAAATGCCGGCATTCCCGCCGCCGTCAGCGTCAGGCTGGCTGCGCCGACGGTTTCCACCCGCGCTTCGATGAAGTTCATGCGCGGCGCGCCGAGAAAGCCGGCGACGAAGATGTTGGCCGGGTTGGCGTAGAGCTCGAGAGGGGAGCCGACCTGCTCGACCTGCCCTTTGTTCAGCACCACGATCCGGTCCGCCATGGTCATGGCTTCGATCTGGTCGTGGGTGACGTAGACCATGGTGGAGCCGAGCTGGGCATGCAGGCTCGAAAGCTCCACCCGCATCTGCGTACGCAGCGCTGCGTCGAGGTTCGACAGCGGTTCGTCGAACAGAAACACCTCCGGCGAGCGGGTGATGGCGCGGCCGATCGCGACACGCTGGCGCTGCCCGCCGGACAATTGCTTGGGTCGTTTGTCGAGCTGCTCCTCAAGGCGAAGGATTTTGGCGGCGCGCTTGACGGCGGCATCGATCTCCGCCTTTGGCCGCTTCGCCATCCGCAAGCCGAAGCCCATGTTTTCCGCCACGGTCATGTGCGGGTAAAGCGCGTAGGACTGGAACACCATGGCGATGCCGCGATCGCCGGGTTCTTCCCGGGTGACATCGTGGCCGTTGATCACGACCTGGCCGGAATTGATGGTCTCAAGCCCGGCGATTGTCTTCAGCAAGGTCGACTTTCCGCAGCCCGAAGGCCCGACCATGACGACGAATTCGCCCTTTTCGATCTTCAGGTCGATCGCCTTCAGGGCATGATAGCCGGCGTAGTGCTTGTCGACCTTGCGCAATTCCACGCTGCTCATCGCGAGGCGCCTTTCCGTGTCTGCCGGTTGCGTCCGTATGGTCCGACCTGAAATCCTGAAGCGAAGATCATCCCTTGACCGCCCCCATGGTGAGGCCGCTGATGAAGTGCTTCTGCATCAGGAAGAACATGACGACCGGCGGCAGGGCGACGAAGATCGTTGCCGCCGAAATGATGTTCCAGGCCGACGTCCACTCGCCGCGCAGATTGTTGAGCCCGGCAGTTACGGGTTTGACCGCGTCGCTCTGGGTCAGCACGATCGCCCAGAAATAGTCGTTCCAGATGAAGGTGAAGGTGAGGATGGCGAGCGCCGCCAGTGCGGGCCGCACCAGCGGAACCACCACATGACGCAGCACCTGGAAGGGCGAAGCCCCTTCGGCGCGCGCGGCCTGGAACAATTCGCCGGGCAAGGCGGCGATGAAGTTGCGCATGAAAAGCGTCGCAAAGCCAGTCTGGAAGGCGATGTGGAAGACGATCAGGGCGTAGACGGTGTCGTAGAGGCCGAGCCTCACCATCAGATCACGCACCGGGATCATCATGATCTGGGCCGGCAGAAAATTGCCGCCGACAAACAATGCGAAAATGAGGTTTGAACCGCGGAACGGATAGCGAGACAGGACGAAGCCGCTCAACGTCGACAGGATCAGCACGCCGATCACCGAGGGAACGGTGATCAGCAGGCTGTTGAGGAAGAAGCGCAGCATCGCGGTCTGTTCGAAGACCGCCGTGTAATTCTCGATCAGGCTGAATTTCTGCGGCCAGCCCCAATAGTTGCCCGCCATCAGCTCTTCGTTGGAGCGGATCGACGTCAGCATCACGGCGAAGAGCGGCAACAGCCACAGCGCGACGACCAGGGTCACGCCGCCGACATAGAGCGCACGCTGGAGCTTGGCGTCTTCAGGGATCGGGCGGGGATACATCAGGCATTGCTCCGTTCGGCCTTGATGAGGCCTCGCAGGTACCAGGCGATGAAGACGATCATGATGGCGAAGAGAACCGTGGCGATCGCTGCGCCGTAGCCGAAGCGATAGGAAAAGATCGATTCCTCGTACATCTGGTAGGCGAGCACCGTCGACGAGCCATAGGGGCCGCCGGTGGTCATGACCGCGACCATGTCGAAGGAGCGCAGCGCGCCGATCACCGTGACCGCGATGGCGATGAAGCCGACCTGCGACAGTTGCGGCAGGATCACATGGCGCAGCATGCGCCAGCCGCGCGCGCCGTCGACGCGTCCGGCGCCGATCAGGTCCTCGTTGAGGTTGTTCAGGCCGGCCAGGAACAGCACCATGCAGAAGGCGATCTGCGGCCACAGACCGGCGGTGGCCACCGCGAAGGTGGCGAAATTCTCGTCGGAAAGCAGCGCCGGCGCGGTGCCGCCGAACAGGCCGAAGATCAATTGCAGCAAACCATAGGTCGGATCGTAGACCCAACCGAAAACGACGCCCACGGTCACCGTGGCCAGCACCAGCGGGACAAAGAACAGCGATTTCAGGATGCGCATGCCGCCGATCTGCTGGTTGACGATCAGCGCCAGCGCGAGGCCGATCGGCGGCGCCAGCATGAAGATCAGCAGCCAGATGATATTGTTCTTGAGCGAGACGTAGAATTGCGGGTCTTCGGCCAGCTCGACATAGTTGGCGAGGCCGACCCAGGTCTTCGCGCCGATACCGTCCCAGTCGTGCAGCGAAATCCAGACCGTCTCGAAGGAGGCGGCAAGAATCACCAGGCTGAACAGGATGAGACCCGGCAGAAGGAGAAGTGCCGGTGTCATCCAATGACGATTTCTGCGCCAGAAGCGGGGCATGGGAATTCATCCAAAAGAGAGACGGGACCGCCGGGAGAGGCGGCGGCCCGTCAGGTCCGGGAGGACTAACCGAAGATTCTCTTGCGGGTCTTTTCCAGCCGCTCGAGGATCTGCTCGCGCCGTTCGGGCTTGACCATGAATTCCTGGAGCCCGGTCATGCCTTCCTGGGCCATGTCCGGATCCGTGTCGCGATCGTAATATTGCGACGTGCCGACCACCTTCTTCAGTTCCTCGACCGCGGCGTTGACCAGCGGATCCTTGCTGGGCGGGCAGTCGTTGCGCGGCGGGATGGCTCCCTCGGCGGCGAGGAAGGCGCCCAGGTTCTCCGGCTTGTAGAAATAGGCGAGGAAGTCGCGCGCGCCTTGCTTGTTCTTGGCGTTGGCAGGCACGTGAATGGAGTTGACGGAGAAATCCTCATACCGGGCGACGCCGGGGACGACTTCGGGAAACGGCGCATAGGCGAGTTGCGGAACGTCGGCCTCCGGGAAGGCGGATCTGACGAAACCGCCGAGGTCCAGCATGGCCGCCTTCTTTTGCGCCAGCGCCGCACCTGCCTGTTCCCAGCCGAAGGAACTGTGGTTGGGCGAGAAGAAACCGGCCTTGATCAGATCGTTCCATTTGTCGAAGACGGGCGTCAGCATCGGATCGGTGTACTGGACCTTGCCGTCCATCAGCGCGATGTGCTTGTCGAGACCGTTGATGCGCAGGTTCATGTGGTCGAACCAGCCACCTGCGGGCCAAAGCTCCTTGGTGCCCATGCTCATCGGGATCATGCCAGCGGATTTCGCGGCCTCGCCGAAGGCGAGAAGGTCGGTCCAGGTCTTCGGCGGGGTCCAGTTGTGTTCGGCAAAGACGTCCTTGCGGTAGAACAGGCCCCAGAGCAGGCCGCCCATCGGCAGGCCATACTGCTTGTCGCCGACAGTGACGGCACTGGTCGTGGCGCCGAGCACGCTCTTGAAGTTCTCGCGGGCAAACAGATCGGAGATGTCGTCGAACAGGCCCTTGTTGACGAACGCCTTCATGCGGTTGTCGGAGAACCAGAAGCAGATATCGGGGGCGCCGACGACGAGATAGCTGCGGATCGCGGTCTTGTGCGCCTCGTGATCCATGTTGTTGATGGTGACCTTGGCGCCGGATTTCGCCTCGTATTCGGCCGCCAGCCTGTGCAGGATGTCGCGTTGCCCGACATTGCTGAGGTTGGAGATGATGGTGATTTCCTGCGCCTGCGCCAGGGCCGGCAAGCAAAGCCCGCTTGCGGCGGAAGCGGCGAGGGCTGCGCCGGTGCCCTTCAGGAAACGGCGCCTTGTCGTGGACAGAGTCGTGACGTCGATGGCCATGGCTATTTTCTCCTCCCTGAGAGCAGCCGGATTCCGATTGAACCGGGGCAAGTCGTAGCGTATGCAGATGAAGTCGGTCAATAGTTAATTTACAAAATTAATAATGAGGCTAGAAATGAAACTCAAGGGTGATCAGCAGACATCGCGCGCCATGAACCGACGATTGATCCTGAACATGATCCGCGCCGACGGACCGATGAGCAGGGCGGACATGGCGATGCGCAGCGGTCTGAGCCCGGCTGCGGTGACCTTCGTGGTCTCCGAGCTCTTGGACGAGAACATCCTCGTTGAGGGAGAAGCCAGCCTGGGGGCGCCGGGGAGGCGGCCTATCCCGATCAGTATAAATTATGCGGGCCGCCTGGTCGTAGGGCTCAAGCTGAAGGCCGGCGCCATCGATTGCGTGCTGACCGATCTTGCGACGACCCCGCTTGTCTCCAGGCAGGTGGCGGTGCCCGACCCGTCGCCTCAAAGTACGGTCGAGGCCTGCGCGGCCGCCGTCAAGGAATTGCTAGCGGACCGCAAGGCGCCGAGCGGCGCGCAGCTAAGCGGCATAGGCATCGCGGTGCCAGGTGTCATCGACAATGGCGTTTGCCGGCTCAGCCACCGGTTCAACTGGATCGACGTACCAATCGCGGCCATGCTCGCCGAACTCGTGCATGTGCCGGTCTGGGCTGACGACGACACCAATGCTTTCGCGCTGGCGCAGCAATTGTTCGGCCTCGGCCGGCATCATCGCACGGTCGGCGCGTTGGCGATCGGAGCCGGCATCAGCTGCGCCGTGGTGATCGACGGCGCCGTGCATCACGGCGCAAGCGGTGCCGCGGGCAAGATGGGGCACTCCATCTACAATCCGAACGGGCCACAATGCGAATGCGGCCGGCGCGGCTGCCTGCAGACCTTCTTCTCGGAGCCGGCCCTGGTGAGGCGGTGGCGTGAAGCGAAAGGCCTGCCGGGCGAGGCCTCCCGCCATGACATGTTCGATGCGGCCCAGGCCGGTGACGAGACCGCCGTGGAGATCCTGCGCGAAGCCGGCGAAGGCATAGGCCGGTTCCTTGGCGGCTTCTGCAACATCATTGATCCGGAGGTCATCGTCGGCGGCGGTGAAGCGGTCAGCTTCGGCGACTATCTGTTCGAGCCGATGCGCGACGCGTTGAAGCGCTATGCGATGTGGAACCCGCCGCCGATCACGCCTGACTGGGCCGACGATTCCTGGGCGCGTGGCGCTGCCGCATTGGCTACCCAGAGGCTTTTCGATTTCGAAAGCAGGCCTGGGGAGACCAGGGCGGTCATGTAAACGAGGACCCGATCAAGTCTGGCGGCGCTTGCCCGCGAGGCTCAAATCCAGCGCCGCACCCGCTTGGCGTAGTCGCGGTATTTCTTGCCGAATTTCGCCGCCAGCACCTTCTCCTCCTTCTCGATCGCCAGCTTCTGCGTGGCGAAGGCGGCGATGAAGGCAAACAGCAGGAACCAGGCGATCCCGGTGATGAAGGCGACGCCGATCAACAGCAGCGTGTTGGCGAGGTACATCGGGTTGCGGGTGATCGAGAACGGACCCGAAGTGACGAGATGATCGGGCACCGCGTTGGGATTGAAGGTCGTCCTCGCCCGCAGCATGACCCGGATCGCCGTGAACCAGAGCGCGGCGACGAAGAACAGCGCCACCCAGCCGGCGGCAAACATAAGGTCGCCCAACAGGTCGCCGATCCACGGCAGCGGAAAGAAGAGGCCAAGCACGACGCTGGCGGCGATGGCAACGACATAGATCAGCGGCGGCCACGGGATGAGCCCGGGTTTCGGCTGACTGTCGGTCATTGCTGTCCTCCCTCCGTCGCGTCGTCGGTGCTCGCCGTGCAGGCGCCGGCGAGATCGGCGATATGCGCCTTGAACTCCGGTGTCTGGTCGCCGTTGTAGAGCCTGTCCAGCGTCCCTTCGCCCCGCAGCGTATCGAGCATGCAGCCACAATAGCTCGTACAGAATTTGCTGTCGCGCTGCTGCTCGCAGGATATCTGGCAGGATTTGAGGAAGCTGGCGTCCTGGTTCAGCGGCGCAGCCGGCATCAGTTGCGAAAACAGCCAGACCGAGCCGAACAGCAGCGGCTGGTGGATCAGATAGAAGGCGAGGCTGTGCCGGCCGATGAAGACCAGCGGGTTCGACCAGCGGCCGGGCGCCAGCTTCGCCAGCCGGGCGAGCACGCCGGACGTGGAGGCAAGTTTCGCCGCGGCAATGCCCAGCAGCACGGCGCCGAACCAAGGGAAGAGCGGCACGTAGTCGTTGGAGCGCGGATTGGTCGCCGACAGGCCGACCCACCACAGCGCCGGGTGGTCGAAGGCTTGCGAGCGCAGATAGAGCGGGGCGGCAATCACAAGCGCAGCGACCGCGATCGTCACCAGCGAGGGCAATCGCAGGAAGGCGAGGCCGAGCAGGGATGCGAGCGCGATCTCGTGCAATATGCCGAAGAAGATGAAGCCATCGGGCGTGGCGATGCGAGTGATCAACGAAATGGCCAGCGCCGCCACGGCGACCATGGCAAAGCGCTTCCAGAAGCCCGGCCAGCGGATCTGCCTTCCATGGGCGAGGAACAGGCTGACGCCGACCAGGAACAGGAAGGTCGAGGCGATGCAGCGCGCGTAGATCTTCCACCAGCCGAAGGCGGTGAGGCCGGGATCGGTATAACCGAAATTCTCGAGGTCCCAGGTGAAATGGTAGCTCGCCATGGCCAGCAGGGCCAAGCCGCGCACGATGTCGATGGCGACGATGCGTCCTTGCTTCGGCGTGTCCTGAACAGGTTCGGCCGGCGGTTGAAGGCTCATCGTGTCTCGCATTCCGATTCAGTGATGCCAAACGACTATCATGGTTCAGCCAGACAAAAGAAGGCGGGACCGCGGTCGCATGGGCGTGAAACAGCCCGCCGGGTTCTTCTGGGCTTCCGAACTCGCTTTTAACGTTCAGCCGGAAAGGATTGATGCCGCGCGCGCACCCATTCGTGGAAACGGTGCAGGTCGTACTCCTCCGGCATCAGCACGCCGGCCTCGTGGCGCATCGAACGCAGGCCCTTCTGGTTGACCTCGCAGATCGCCGCGTCCTCCTCCAGCACCTGCCTGCCGAAGGCGACGATGTTGTCGATATCGGCCTCGGGCGAAGCGAGCGCTTCGGCCGGAAACAGCCATTCGGCGGTGAGTTCCGTCTGCTCCGGGCCGAGCGGTATGAGCCGCACGGTGCGGACATAGTCGACATGGCCGACGATGAACATCGAGGGGAGCGACGTCGCATAGGTCTGGCCGGCGGCGCATTCGGCTGGCGTCAGGCCGGCAAACACCGGACCGTGCACGTGGCCGTCGCGCGACCAGGTCTCGGCGCCGGCGCGCAGGCCGCCGGAGAATTCCGGCGCGTCATTGTCGGCGTGGCGCGCCCATTCGGGATCGTCGTGCCTCGCCATCAGGCCTCGGCCATAGATCGGCACCAACCGCGACAGATCCTTGTGGACGCCGGGGCAATGCAGGCACTCGTTGAAGTTCTCCCAAAAGATCTTCCAGTTGCAGTTCATCACCTTGCGCAGCGCATGGCCGGTGACCAGCGTCTCCAGCGGCCAGTTGGTGAGATTGCCGGAAGCCCGGTCGAAGGAGGCTTCCGCCGAGCCGGCGGCATCTTCGGCGAGGTTGATGAAGACGAAACCGCGCCACACCGACAGCGCCACGCCATAGAGCGGATAGTCGGCCTTGTCGAAGCCTTCGGGCAGCGACTTCGACGGCACGCGCACGAGGTCGCCGCGCAGCGAATAGGACCAGGCGTGGTAGGGGCAGGTCAGCAGCCTGGCCTTCAGCCTTCCCTCGCTCTCCTGGCAAAGCTGCGAGCCGCGATGCCGGCAGGTGTTGTGGAAGGCGCGCAATTCGCCGGCCTCGTCGCGCAGCACCACGATCTCCTGCGTGCCGACGCGGAATGTCCTGAAAGCCAGCGGCTGGGCAAGGTCGGCCTCGCGGCAGACCAGCAGCCAGCTTTTGTACCAGATCGCGTCGAGGTCACGACCGTAAGCTCCGGCATCCCAATAGGCCGACGAGGGCAGGGTCGGCTCAAGCCTGGTCAGGCCGGTGTAGAGGTCGTCGCTCGGTTTGGGCTGCATAAGCGGCTCCCTTAATGGTCCAGCCGACACCCGGCCAGGATGTTTGTCAATCGCTCGCGCCGTGGCCATTGTGGCACGCAATCGCCGCCCCTAAGGTCGGCGCTTCACAAGTCGGGTGCCCAGGGACAGTTCATGCCGCCAAGGACAATGTCGCTCACCGAGGAGCTGGTCGCGCGCTGCTTTCGCGTCGTCGAGGACAGCGGGCCTGATCCCAACGCGATGCATCTGGACGATGCCGACTATGAAGCGATGCTGGACACGCTCGAGGCTGAGCTGCCTGGCAGCGAACCGCTCTGGCTGTTCGGCTACGGCTCGCTGATCTGGAAGCCCGAGATCGATCATGTCGAGGAACGGGTTGCGGTCGCGCGCGGCTGGCACAGGTCCTTCTGCATGAAGATGACGCGCTGGCGCGGCACCAGGGAGCAGCCTGGCCTGATGATGGCGCTGGACCGGGGCGGGCAGTGCAAGGGCGTCGCCTTCAGGCTTGGCGACGCGGACCGGCGCCAGCAGCTCGACAAGGTTTTGCGGCGCGAGGTGACACTGAAGCCGACCAGCTATCATCCGCGCCTGCTCAATCTTTCGAGCGACGGCGGCACGTTGCGGGCACTGGCCTTCGTCATCAACCGCAAGGGCACAACCTATGCCCGCCCGCTCGAGGAAAAAGAGGTGGTGGAAAGGCTGGCGACATCCTGCGGGCACTGGGGATCGGGCGCAGACTATCTTTACAACACGGTGAAGAACCTCGAGCAGCGCGGCATCCATGACCGCCATCTGTGGCGGCTGCAGCATCTGGTCGCCGAGCGGATTGCCGCGTCGGACAGCTAGGCCCGGTGGCGCATTTGCGCTGGTGGCCGCCGGAATTTGGTTTGCCGGGCGCGACGATTCTGCCTATAGTCCTGCCGTCGTCGGTTCCGTTTTTGGAGCCAAGAGGGAATGCGGTGAGGGCGAATTCGTCCAATGCCGTGGCTGCCCCCGCAACTGTGTGCGGTAGTCCTCTCCAAGACCACTGAGGAAAATCCTCGGGAAGGTGGGGAAGGGCGCTGATCCGCGAGCCAGGAGACCTGCCGGCGACAGAAACGTTGAATTCTATGCCCTCGGGTGGAGGGCGAAAGGACAAGACATGACGACCGCTTCCGTCTCCCTCGGCACCTCCGTCTCCTCGCAGTCGCGCTTCATGCAGCTGGCCATGGCCGCGTTGCTCGGCATTTTCGTCGTCGGCTTTGTCGGCTTCTCGCATCTCGATGCGGTCCACAACGCAGCTCACGACTACCGCCACTCGATGGCGTTTCCCTGCCACTGACAAGGGCCTGACATCATGAACCTGTTTCGCAACGTCGTGTTCATCGCGGCGATTGCAGGGCTCGTGGCCGGCGTCGTTCTCGCTTGCCTGCAGGCCTATGCAACCGTGCCGCTGATCCTCAAGGCGGAAGTCTACGAACAGGCCGGCGGCGGCCATCATCATGATCATGCCGCGGCGCCTGCCGAGACCGGCGACGCCATGAGCTCCGCCGCTCCGGCCGGAAATGCCATGAGTTCCGCGCCGGCTCCGGCCGAAGCGGCCGCGCCAGCGGAAGACGAGGGCTGGGCACCGGCCGACGGCTTCGAGCGTTTCGCCTTCAACGTCGTCGCCAACATCGTCACCGGCATCGGCTTCGCGCTGATCCTGGTCGCGGTTTCGGAATTCGCCGGTGGTATCGGCAACTGGCGCCAGGGCGTGTTCTGGGGTCTCGCCGGCTTTGCCGTGTTCACGCTGGCGCCGTGCCTCGGCCTGCCGCCGGAACTGCCGGCGATGCCGGCCGCCGAACTCCTGCCGCGCCAGATCTGGTGGACGGCGACAGCGGTCGCGACCGCCGCCGGACTCGGCCTGATCGCTTTCCGCAAGTCGCTGCCGCTGGCGATCCTGGCGGTAGCCCTGATCGTCGCGCCGCACATGGTCGGCGCGCCGCAGCCGGCAAGCTTCGAGACGCCGATTCCCGAAGGCCTGCATCACCAGTTCGTGGTGGCGGTGACGGTCACCGACCTGGTGTTCTGGCTGGTGCTGGGCGCCGCCGTCGGCGTGGTGCGCGGCCGCTTCACCGGCACGGCCACCAGCCTGCGCGACAGCTTTGCCTGATCGCAGGGGACTGACCTTCATCATCGGCGGTGCGCGCTCCGGCAAGAGCGCGCATGCCGAAACCCTGGTGACGGCGAGTCCCTCGCCATGGGCTTACATCGCCACCGCGGAAGCCTATGACGATGAGATGCGCGAGCGCATCGCGCTGCATCGGGCGCGTCGCGGCGAGGGCTGGGCGACGGTCGACGCGCCGCTCGATCTTGCCGCCGCGATCGAGGCGCTGCCCGATCATCAGCCCGTGTTGATCGACTGCCTGACTCTGTGGCTGACCAATCATATGCTGGCCGAGCGCGACCTCGATGCGGAATGCCGGCGGCTTGTGGATGTTCTATCGCGGCCGCGCGGGCCGTGGTTCGTGGTGTCCAACGAGGTTGGCCTGGGCATCGTGCCCGACAATGCGCTGGCGAGGCGGTTTCGCGATGCGGCAGGCCGACTCAACCAGCAGGTCGCCGCCGTCGCAGATACGGTGCTGCTGATGGTGGCCGGTCTGCCGCTGAAGGTGAAGTGAGATGACCGAGACCGATGACAAGGATGCCGAGCGCCACCGCGCCAAGATGGCCAAGCGCAAGGCTGTGCAGGATGCCGAGGTGGCGGCAAAGACGATCGAGAAGGGGCTGCTGATCGTCAACACCGGCCCGGGCAAGGGCAAGACCACTGCCGCCTTCGGGCTGGCGCTCAGGATGCTCGGCTACGGCAAGCGCGTCGGCGTCGTGCAGTTCATCAAGGGCAAATGGCATACCGGCGAGAAGGACGCCTTCGCCGCCTTCGGCGACCGCGTCGTCTGGCATGCGATGGGCGAGGGCTTCACCTGGGAGACGCAGGACCTGAAGCGCGATATCGCCGCCGCCGAAGCGGCCTGGGCAAAAGCACTGGAGCTGATGGCCGACCCGTCGATCAGCCTCGTCGTGCTCGACGAACTCAACATCGCCCTGCGCTACGACTATCTCGATCTGGAAAAGGTCGTTGCCGCGCTGAAGGCGCGCCGCGCGGACCTGCATGTCGTGGTCACTGGCCGAAACGCCAAGCCGCTGCTCGTCGAGGCGGCCGATCTCGTCACCGAAATGGGCCTCACCAAGCACCATTTCTCGGCGGGCGTGAAAGCCCAGCAAGGCATCGAGTTCTGATCACATCGTCAGATAGATCAACAGCGCCGACAGCATGCCGAACAGCGCGATCAGCAGCCAGTCGGCCACCTGGTAGAGCTTCAGCGCCTGCCTGATGTCGAGGCTTTCAGCCTCGCGCCGGCCGCCTTCGCCCATGTAGGCATCCTCGACGACCACGCCGCTGTAGCTGCGCGGGCCGGCCAGGGCGAGACCCAGCGCGCCGGCCATCGCGGCCTCCGGCCAGCCGGCATTGGGCGAACGGTGCTTTTTCGCGTCGCGCCGCATGGCCTGCCAGGCGTTGCGGGGGTCCGCGCCTTTGACGAAGAAGGCAGCCAGCACGATCAGCAGCCCCGTCAGCCGCGATGCCGGCAGGTTGATCCAGTCGTCGAAGCGCGCCGCCGCCCAGCCGAAGGCCTCATGGCGCGGCGTGCGGTGGCCGATCATCGAATCGGCGGTGTTGGCGGCCTTGTAGGCGACGCCGCCGGCCAGGCCGCAGACCCCGGTCCAGAAGGCCGGTGCGACGATGCCGTCGGAGAAATTCTCGGCCAGGCTTTCGATCGCCGCGCGGGAAACGCCTGCCTTGTCGAGCTTTTCGGGATCGCGGCCGACGATGCGCGAGACGGCAATGCGGCCGAGCGTAAGGCCGCCGGTGTCGAGCGCGTCGGCCACCGCCTCGACATGATCGGCCAGGCTCTTCTGCGACATGAGCGTCGAGGCCAGGATCGCGGTGATGATGAGGCCGACCGGAAACATCTGCCAGAGCAGGAGCTGCACGGCAAAGGCGATGGCCGCCGGCACCAGAACAATGACCAGCAGAGCCATGACGCCCCGGCGACGACGCCGCGCGTCGGAATCAGTGGCGCGGTTGAGCGCGCGATCGAGAAAGGATATCAGCCTGCCGAACCAGGTGACAGGATGGCCGATGGCCCCGAACAGCCAGTCCGGGTAGCCGAGTGCCCGCTCAATGACCAATGACAGGAAGGCAATCAGTATCGACATGAAGCTTCTTGATGGAGCGATTGCGGCAGTGGATCACGGCGGATCCCTTGGCCGGGCGAGCGCGCTCTTCCCTCACGCGCCACGGCCTTTCGTCGATCTCTCGACGGGTATCAATCCGCACTCCTATCCAATTTTCGAATTGCCCGCCACCACCCTGTCGCGATTGCCGGAAGCGGCGCGGCTCGGCGAACTTCGAGCGGTCGCGGCCGGCGCCTATGGCGCGCCGTCGGCGGCGCATGTGGCGGCCGCGCCCGGCACGCAGATCCTTCTGCCGCGCGTTGCCTCGCTGGTGAAGCCCGGCAAGGCGCTGGTGCTCGGGCCGACCTATGCCGAGCACAGCCGAGCCGCCGCCATCGCCGGCCATGCGGCGGCCGACGTCGATGATGTCGAAGCGCTTGCCGAGGCCGACCTCGCCGTTGTCGTCAACCCCAACAATCCGGACGGTCGCGTCGTCGAGCGCGAAAGACTGCTTCAGCTTGCCGCCCACCTTCGCACCAAGGGCGGCCTACTGGTCGTCGACGAGGCGTTCATGGATGTCGGGCCGGGAGCGGAAAGCCTGGCCGGCGATGTCGGGCAGGGCGGCATCGTCGTGCTGCGTTCCTTCGGCAAGTTCTTCGGCCTTGCCGGTGTCAGGCTCGGCTTCGCGCTGGCCGACACGCTGACGGTCGAGCGGCTGGAGACGCAACTGGGACCCTGGGCGGTGGCAGGCCCGGCGCTTGAATACGGCATCCGCGCGCTTGGCGACCTCGATTGGCAGGCCGCCATGCGTGGGCGGCTGGCGCAGGACGCGGCGCGGCTCGACAAGCTGTTCGCCCGGTTCGGCGCTACCGTGGCCGGCGGCACCACGTTGTTCCGCTATCTGCGCCTGCCCGAAGCCGCCGGCCTGTTTTCGGCGCTGGGTGAGCGCGGCATCCTGCTCCGGCATTTCGCCCAGCGGCCACAGGTCCTGCGCGCCGGACTGCCGGGGGATGAGGCCGAATGGCAGCGGCTCGAAGCGGCGCTTGCCGACTGGGCCTCATTGCGCGAGGATCGGACGAAGGAAACCAACCCATGATCCATGTCTGTTCGCTGTCGAAGGTCGAGGAGACGGTGGCGAGAACCGGCGCGCAGCGCCTGCTGTCGCTGCTTGCCGCCGGCACCGAAGTGATGCGCCCGGCCTCGATCGTGGCGGAAAACCACTTGCATCTGGTCATGCACGATATCGCCGTGGCGCAGGAAGGCATGACCATGCCGGGCGAGGAGCATGTCCGCGCGCTGCTCGATTTCGGTTATCGCTGGGATCGGGCAAAGCCGCTGGTCGTGCATTGCTATGCCGGCATCAGCCGCTCGACCGCCTCGGCCTATATCATTGCCGCGGCGCTGGCGCCGAAGCGCGACGAGGTCGAGCTGGCGCAGACGCTGCGCGCGCTCTCGCCCTCGGCGACCCCCAATCCGCGGCTGATCGCCGTTGCCGATGCCTTGCTTGGCCGCGATGGCCGCATGATCGCCGCGATCGAAGCGATCGGGCGCGGCGCCGACGCTTTCGAGGGCATACCTTTCGAGTTGAAGATCGAAGCCTGAACCCCTTCGGGTTACGGCAGCCAGTCGGCGAGCTTTGCCTTGCGGACATCCTTCACCAGGCTGATGAAGCCGTCGGCCTGATGCTCGGCGGTCAGGCGGCCCTTCTCGGCCGTGGCGATCGAGGCGTCGCCGACCACGCCGTTCGGGTTGAGGTCGCTGGCGATCCAGGCGAAGGCGTGCGTGCCGGTGTGGCGCAGCAGGGCGAATTCCTTTTCGGCGCGGCCGACATTGGAAACGAAATTGTCGGCCTTGCCCATGTCGACGAGGTCGGGCCGGAAATGCAGCATCAGCGAGGTCTCGACGTCGCCGCCATGGATGCCGTGGCGGTCCTCCAGCTCGGTGTACATGCCGGCTGGCCGGCCGAAACGCTGCCAGCTCGTCTTCACCGCCAGCATTTTGACACGCACGCGCAGCTCGCGCGTGATGATGCCCATGATCTCCTCATTGCCGCCATGCGAGTTGACGACGATCAGCTTTCTCACCCCGGCCCTGGCGATGGACAGGCCGAGTTCGGTCCAGGCATCGACCAGGGTCGTTGCCGGCAGGGTGAGGGTGCCCGGCGCGTGCAGATGTTCGTTGGATTTGCCCACCGCCTGGACGGGCAGGATACGGATGTCGAGATCGGCGGGCAGGCGGGCGATGACGGTGTCCAGCATGCCGTTCATGATCGAGGTGTCGGTCGACACCGGCAGATGCGGTCCGTGCTGCTCGATCGCCGCCACCGGCAGCACGGCGATCGTCGCTTCCGGGTCGATCGAGGCGTATTCGGTGGTCCGGTAGTCGCCCCACCACACGCGTCTGTTCGCAACGGTCATGTCGTGCCTCTTCAAATCATCGCGCCAGACCTAGCGCGGCTGGCATCGCCTGTCGATCATCCGGCGGCGATCACCTCGACCTCGACCTTGAATTCCGGCCGGGCGAAACCGGAGACGATCATCAATGTCGAGGCCGGCGCCGGGCTGGCGAACAGCCGGTCGCGCACCTCCATATAGGGCCTGAGGAAGGCGCGGTCGGTGACATAGGTGTTGATGCGCACAATGTCGGCAAGGCCAAGTCCGGCCTCGCCGAGAATCGCCGCTACGTTGTCGAAGCAGAGTTCGGCCTGCGCCCCGGCGTCATCCGGAATCTGGTCGTCCGCGGTCATGGCGACCTGGCCTGAACACAGCACCAGGCGCTTGCCGGGAGGCACTTCGACGCCGTGGCTGTAGCAGGCAAAGGGCGGCTTGATCGACTTCGGCGTGAGGAATCGGAACATGGCAATCTCCTGTCTCAGCCTAATGCATGTCGCCCAAAAGTGTGCAGCGGTTTTGGGATAACGACATGCATGAAACAACAACCTAAGGCGCGTCGCATAAGTGCCGTTCAGGCGCGACGGGCTTTAGGTAAGGCACGATCAAAGACGCCTTCAAGATGGCTGTGCCCATCGTCCTTGCGATTATGGACAGGCGTCCAAAAAATAGGCACGATGCCTCTCGTACAGCATGACCCGTCCGCTGCTAGCAGCGACTGTCGCGCGAGCAGGCGGCCCAGGCGGTGGCATGTGTCTTGCTTCTTGAACCAATGGTGTCGAGCCCGGCGCGCAGCGCGTCGGAGCAAATTGAGGGTGATGTTCATGGTCGGAAAACGGAAGATCCTGGCGGGCGCTGTCGTCCTGCTTGCGGCGGGCACGCTGGGCGCGGCCGCCAACGAGAAAGTCACCTTCGGCACCAACTGGCTGGCCGAGCCGGAGCATGGCGGCTACTACCAGGCGGTCGCCGACGGCACCTATGCCGCGTGCGGCCTCGACGTCACCATCATGCAGGGCGGCCCGCAGGTCAGCGGCCGGCCGATGCTGCTGGCCGGCAAGATCGATTTCTATATGGGCGGCAACCTTCTGTCGGCCTTCGACGCCGTGCAGCAGGGCATTCCGATGCGCGTTGTCGCGGCCGACTTCCAGAAGGACCCGCAGGTCATCATGTCCCAGCCCGGGCAGGGGCTGGACAAGTGGGAAGACCTGAAGAACGCCGACCAGTACATCCTCGGCGACGAGGGTGCGCAGACCTTCTTCCAGTGGATGGTGACCGAGCTCGGCTTCGATGCCGCCAAGCGCGTGCCCTACACGTTCAACCCGGCGCCATTCATCGCCAACAAGAAGTCGATCCAGCAGGGCTACGTCACGTCGGAACCGTTCGCGGTGCAGAAGGCGGGCGGCTTCGTTCCGAACCAGTTCCTGCTCGCCGACTATGGCTGGGATACCTACGCGACCACCGTCGAGGTCATGCAGGACACGATCGACAAGCGGCCGGAGGTGGTGCAGTGCTTCGTCGATGGCTCGGCCAAGGGCTGGTACAACTACCTGTACGGCGACAACAAGGCCGCCAACGACCTGATCAAGAAGGACAATCCGGATATGACGGACGAGCAGATCGCCTTCTCGATCGAGCAGCTGAAGAAGTTCGGCGTCGTCGATTCCGGCGATACCGAAAAGCTCGGCATCGGCGGCATGACGGAAGCGCGTATCCAGAGCTTCTACGACAAGATGGTCAAGGCCAAGGTGGCGCAGCCGGGCATCGACATCAAGAAGGCCTATACGCTGGCCTTCATCAACAAGGGCGTCGGGCTGGACCTGAAGAAGTAACCGTGAAGCTGGAGAAAGTGGCGCAGGCGCCGGCAACGGCATCGGGTGAAGGCCCGATGCTGTTGGCGCTGCGCAATGTCGGCAAGGTCTTTTCCAACGGCGTGACGGCGCTGAGCGACGTCGACCTGACAATCCGCGAAGGCGATTTCCTCAGCCTTCTCGGACCGTCGGGCTGCGGCAAGTCGACGGCGCTCAGGCTGATCGCCGGCCTGTCGACGCCGACCTCCGGGCTGCTCGACTGGCGCGGCGGCATCGATCGCTCGAACATCGGCTTCGTCTTCCAGGAGCCGACGCTGCTGCCCTGGGCGAATGTCTTCGACAATGTCTGGCTGCCGCTCAGGCTGAAGGGCGTGTCGCGCGCAAAAGCCGAGCCTGCGGTGATGGCGATGCTGGCGCGCGTGCATCTCAACGGCTTCGAAAATGCCGTGCCGCGCGAGCTCTCCGGCGGCATGAAGATGCGCGTCTCGATCGCGCGGGCCATGGTGACCAAACCGCGCATCCTGTTGATGGACGAGCCCTTCGCGGCGCTCGACGAGATCACACGCTTCAAACTCAACAACGACCTTCTGAAACTGTGGCAGGACGAGCGCTTCACCGTCGTCTTCGTCACCCACAGCGTTTTCGAGAGCGTGTTCTTGTCCAGTCGCGTGGTCGTGATGGCGGCGCGGCCGGGCCGCGTTCACGGAGAGCTTGCCGTCGACGCGCCCTATCCGCGCGATGACGCGTTCCGAACCTCGCCCGATTATGCCGCGCTCTGCCGCCAGGCGTCCGACGTGCTGGTCAACGCCATCAATTCAACCGCCGGACCGCACCATGACGGCCATTGAAGACACAGTCCTGAAGCTTGATCCCGAAGAGGCGCGCCGCGTCCGCCAGGAGCGGCTGGAACGGATCGGCAGATGGGTGCTGCCGCTGGCGATCATGGTGCTGGCGATCTGGCTGTGGGACAGCATCTGCGTCTGGAACGAGATCCCGCAATACATCCTGCCGCGCCCGGGCGTGGTGCTGCAGACGCTGCATGACGATGCCGGTCTGTTGTTTTCCTCGCTGCTGGTGACGCTCAGGATCACCTTCCTCAGCCTGCTCCTTGCCGTCATCGGCGGCGTCGGGCTGGCGGTGCTGTTCGCACAGTCGAAATGGGTGGAGATGTCGTTCTTCCCCTTCGCCATCGTGCTGCAGGTGACGCCGATCGTCGCCATCTTCCCGCTGATCAACATCTACATCAACAACCAGACGACCAAGCTGCTGCTCTGCGCCTGGATCGTCGCCTTCTTCCCGATCCTCTCCAACACCACGCTTGGTCTGAATTCCGTTGACCGCAACCTGCGCGACCTGTTCAAGCTCAACGGCGCGACCCGCTGGCAGCAATTGCGCTATCTGCGCCTGCCGGCGGCGATGCCCTATTTCCTTGGCGGGCTGAAGATCGCCGGCGGTCTGTCGCTGATCGGCGCGGTGGTGGCGGAGTTCGTCGCCGGCGCGCAGGGGCAGTCGTCGGGGCTCGCCTCGCGTATCATCGAGGCCGGCTATCGGCTCAACGCGCCCCGCCTGTTCGCGGCACTGATCCTGATCTCGCTCACCGGCATCCTGATTTTCCTGGTGCTGTCGCTGGTGTCGCATCTGATCCTGCGCCGCTGGCACGAGAGCGCGCTGAAGCAGGAGCGGTAAGGTGGTGTCTGTCCGCGTAATCCGAGGAGTTGCGGCTTGATACCGGCCTCTGGTTCTTACCATCTCGCCAATGTCCGCGTTCACCAATCGCTGACACCCGGCCTCACTGCCACATTCGACAGCGACGGCTTCGCGCTCGCCGACATCGCCGTCGCCGACGGCAAGATCGCCAGCATCGTCGCGCGCGGTCGCTCGAAAGCACCGGCCGATGCCATCGATCTTGCCGGCCGCATCGTGCTGCCATGCTTCGTCGACTGCCACACCCATATCGACAAGGGCCATATATGGCCGCGCAAGCCCAATCCCGACGGCACTTTCATGGGCGCGCTCAATGCCACGGGCGCCGACCGCGCCACGCGCTGGAGCGCGGAGGATGTGGCGCGGCGCATGGATTTCTCGCTGCGCTCCGCCTACGCGCACGGCACCAGGGCCTTGCGCACGCATCTCGACAGTGTCGCGCCGCAGGAGGAAATCTCCTGGCCGGTGTTCGAGACGATGCGCGAAAAGTGGCGCGGTCGGATCGAGCTGCAGGCGGCCTGCCTGCTGGGCATCGAGAGCGTGCGCGACAAGGCCTGGTTCGAGCGGTTGGCGAAACGTGTCGCCGCCGCCAAGGGCGTGCTCGGTGTCGTCACCTATATGGTGCCGGACCTGGAAGAACTTCTCGACCAGGTCTTCGCCCAGGCGATCAAGCACGGGCTCGACCTCGATTTCCACGCCGACGAGACCGACGATGTCGCGGCGATATCGCTGAAGAAGATTGCCGAGGCCTCGCTGTGGAATGGTTTTGACGGCAACATCCTGGTCGGCCATTGCTGCTCGCTCTCGCGCCAGCCCGACCTTGAAGTGCTGGACACGCTGGACAAGGTGGCGAAGGCAGGGCTCGCCGTGGTGTCGCTGCCGATGTGCAACCTCTATCTGCAGGACCGGCGCAGCAACAACACCACGCCGCGCTGGCGGGGCGTGACGCTGCTGCATGAGATGAAGGCGAGGGGCATTGCGGTCGCCGTCGCGTCGGACAACACACGCGATCCGTTCTACGCCTATGGTGATCTCGACATGCTCGAAGTCTACCGCATGGCGACGCGCATCCTGCATTTCGACCACCCGGTCGGCGACTGGCCGCAAGCGGTCGCGGCGACGCCGGCCAAGGTGATGCGGCTGGAGGGCTTTGGTACACTCAGCGCCGGCGGCAGCGCGGACTTCATCGTCTTCAAGGGGCGGAGCTGGACCGAAATGCTGTCGCGGCCAGAATCGGATCGCATCGTCGTGCGCGAGGGCAGGGCGATCGAACGGAAACTGCCCGACTATGCCGAACTCGACGAATTGATGGTGTGACGATGGATATCGCAGCGCTGAAGCGTGACCTCGAAGGGCTCAAGATCGACGACCATCCGGCGATCGTCCAGCAGAAGAGCCGCGACTTCTACTGGTACAGCCCGGTGCTCAAAGCACAGCTCGACCATGTCACCGGCGACCTGATCGTCACGCCGAAGAGCGAGGACGAGGTGATCCGCGTGCTCGCGGCATGCCATCGGCGCGGCGTCCCGGTGACGCCGCGCGGCAGCGGCACCGGCAACTACGGGCAGGCGATGCCGCTGTCCGGCGGCGTGGTGCTGAACCTCGCCGAAATGAACCAGGTCAAGGCGATCGCACCGGGGCGGGTGGTCACCGGACCGGGCGCGGTGCTGGCCGAGATCGACAAGGCGACGCGCGCGCATTCGGCGCAGGAGCTGCGCATGTCGCCCTCGACCTACAACACGGCGTCGATCGGCGGCTTCGTCGCTGGCGGTTCGGGCGGCGTCGGCTCGATCCGCTGGGGCGGCTTGCGCGACCTCGGCAATGTCATCCGGCTCCGGACCGTGACGATGGAGGCGGAACCGCGCGTCATGGAACTGACCGGCGAGGAGGTGCTCAAGGTCATGCACGCCTACGGCACCAACGGCATCATCACCGAGGTCGAGATGCCGCTGACGGCGTCCTATGACTGGATCGATGTCATCGTCGGCTTCGACGATTTCATGGACGCGGCCGGCTTCGGCAACGACCTCGCCATCCAGGACGGCATATTGGCGAAGCTGATCACGCCGATCGCCGCACCGATCCCCTACGACTATTTCAAGCGGCACCAAAAATTCTTCCGACGCGAGCAGAGCATCGTGGTGTGCATGATCGCGCCGCATGCGATCGAAGCCTTTGTCGCCTTCGTGAAGAGCGGCAAGGGCGAGATCGTCTTCCGGGCCGACCAGGAGGCCGATCTCAAGGGGCTGCCGCCGGCCTACGAATTGACCTGGAACCACACGACGCTGCGGGCGATCCGCGTCGATCCGACGATCACCTATCTGCAAGCACGCTATCCGTCGCCGGATCATCTTGCCCACGTCAAGGCGATGGTCGACCGCTTCGGCGACGAGGTGCCGGCGCATCTGGAATTCATCCGTTTCGACGGCGCGATCGGCGCTGCCGGCCTGCCGTTGGTGCGCTACACCACGCAAGAGCGGCTGGACGAGATCATCCGCATCCACGAGGATAATGGCTGCTGGATCTTCAATCCGCACCGCTACACGCTGGAAGAGGGCGGCATGAAGCGGACCGACGATGTCCAACTCGCCTTCAAGCGCGAGACCGACCCGCAAGGCCTGCTCAACCCCGGCAAGATGATCGCCTGGGAGAACCCGGACTATGATTACCGCTCCGGCAAGTCGTTCCTGTTCAAGGGGCTGCAAAAGGTGGGGTGAGACGATGACGGGCGTTTGGCGCTGCACCCCCCTCTGGCCTGCCGGCCATCTCCCCCTCAAGGGGGGAGATCATTCGCTCCGCCGCTTTCGCCAACCTCCAACGTTGCAAGGACAGGCGTGGCGGAAAAGGGTGCCTGGCGCTGACCTAGGGAAACTCCTCCCGTGAACATCCTCGTCCTCTACGCTCATCCGGTGGAGACCAGCTTCAATGCCGGCCTGCACCGGACGATCGTCGAGCGGCTGAGCACGGCAGGTCACACGATCGACGACTGCGACCTCTATGCCGAGGATTTCGATCCCCGGCTGACGCGGGCCGAACGGCTCGGCTACCACGACCAGCGCGGACCGGATGACGCCGTGGCCGGCTATGTCGAAAGGCTGCGGAAAGCCGAAGCGCTGGTGCTGTCATTCCCGGTGTGGAATTACGGCTATCCGGCGATCCTGAAAGGCTTCTTCGACCGCGTCTTCCTGCCTGGCGTGTCGTTCAAGCTGGTCGACGGCAAGGTGCGGCCGACGCTGCACAACATAAGCAAGCTCGCCGCTGTCACCACCTATGGCGGCAGCCGGTTCCGGGCCCTGCTGATGGGTGACCCGCCGCGCAAGGTGGTCAAGCGCATGCTGCGCGCCACCATCAAGCCGGGCGCCTCCGTCTCCTACCTCGCGCATTACTCGATGAACCTCTCCACCGACGCGTCGCGGGCGGCCTTCACGGCGAAGGTCGCGGCGAGCATGGATCAATTCTGATGCGCGTGCTGGTGGTCTATTGCCATCCGGTGCCCGAGAGCTTTTGCGCATCGATCCGCGACAGTGCCGTCGAGGTGCTGACCCGACGCGGTTGGGAGGTCCGGCTGCTCGATCTCTATGCCGAGAATTTCAACCCGGTGATGAGCTGCGAGGAGCGGCGTTTCTACAACGAGCGCGCGCCGCAGGATCCGGCGCTCAAACCGCATTTCGAGCATCTCATGTGGGCCGAGGCGATCCTGTTCGTCTATCCGACCTGGTGGTACGGGCTGCCGGCAATGCTGAAGGGCTGGCTCGACCGGGTCTGGGCGACCGATGTCGCGTTCAAGCTGCCGGCCGGCAAGGGGCGGATCACGTCGCTGATGCGGCATGTGACCAAGGTCGGCGTCATCACCACCTGCGGCGCGCCGACCTGGTGGAGCGTCGTCGTCGGCCAGCCCGGCCGCAAAACCATCCTGCGCGGCATGCGGGCGCTGTGCGCCACGCGCTGCCGGACCTTCTTCCTGGCGCATTATCTGATGGACGCCTCGACGCAGAAGAGCAGGGCGGCGTTCCTGGCGAAGGTAAGGGCGCGGTTGGAGAGGTTTTGATAGCCTTCTTCGCCCCGTTTACGGGGAGAGCGACTGTCTTGGCTGTCAAGCTGTTTGCCATGGTTTTTGGTCGCGGATGATGGCGTTGAGAATGGTCAGCAGCTTTCGCATGACGGCCACGACGGCGACGATCTTCGGCTTGCCGA
>NZ_JARAKC010000012.1:0-153290 GCF_049887195.1 Mesorhizobium abyssinicae | reverse complement strand
GTCGCGGAGCGGACCGAGACCAGCCATGGCCGCGACGAGTGGCGGCAGGCAGAGGTCGTGGCCGCTGCCGAGCCGCTGATGCCTGGCCATAAAGCCTTCATCCGCATCTCCAGCCGGCGCGATCAGGCCGAACCGCTGACGCGCCTGTTCATGGCCTCGACACTGCTGTCGCCACAGCAAGCCCTCGACCTCTCAAGGGCGCATTGGCAGATCGAGAACGGGCTGCATTGGATGCTCGACGTTCATCTGGGCGAAGATCAATCCCGAGCCCGCAAGGACAATGCTCCGGCAAACACCGCAATCCTCACCCGCATCGCCAGAAACGTCCTCCAGGCAGCCGATGCCGACAAAGTCCCCATCAGCCACCGCATCAAGAAATGCGCCTGGAACGACGACTATCTCATCCAGGCGCTAACCCATATGCGATAGCCCTGCCCTTGAGGGGGAGATGCCCGGCAGGGCAGAGAGGGGTGGCTTGGCACCAACGTTGCAGGAATCATCCAACGCCGGCGCGGCCCCTCATCCGCCCTTCGGGCACCTTCTCCCCGTGAACGGGGAGAAGGACGCTACCCCACGAACCCCACCCTTTTGTGCGAATTGTCGCAGAACGGCTTGTTGGCCGAATGGCCGCAGCGGCAGAGGAAAACCCGCGTGGTGCGGTCGATCGTGTGGCCGGTGCCGGTGACGATCTCGGCATTGCCCTCGAGCTTGAGCGGGCCGTTGACGGTCGGGGTTATCTTCAGCGGCCCGTCGCGGGCCTCGAGCGCAGGCGTGTCCTTCAGCGACGGCTCGCCGGTGGCGGCGAAGCCGGCCTTGATATGGGCGTTGTCGCAGAACGGCTTATTCTCAGACAGACCACAGCGGCAGAGCGTGGCGCGATAGAAAGTCTCGTCGCCGAGCACGATCTCGGCATGCACCGCCAGCGGGCCTTTTTCGCGCAGCCGCACGGTGTTGACCACCGGCGGCTTCTCCTGCGGTCCGCCATCCTTGCGATGGTAGGTGATGGCGCCGGACGGGCAGTTCTCCGCCAGCGCCACGACCTTCTCGACGCTGGCCGCCTCGGGGTGGATCCACTCGCCCTTGGCGTTGGGCACGAAGACGTGCGGATTGCCGAGCACGCAGTTGCGCGAATGGATGCAGCGCTTGCCGGAAAAGGAGACGTCGACCTTCTCGCCTTCGACCGTGCCTGCCATGGGTGGGGTCTCCTCTTGGGTGGAGACAGGCTAGGGCGAGGGTGGGAGGGGCGTCAAGTTGGCTGGAACGCCAAGTCTCCCCCCTTGAGGGGGAGATGGCCGCGAAGCGGCCAGAGGGAGTCGTTGCGCGTGAAGCGCCGACCTTGGCTCTCGCAGGAAGGGGCGCTGGCGTTTTACGCGAAGCGACCCCCTCTGTCGCCTTCGGCGACATCTCCCCCACGAGGGGGGAGATTATCGCTCACTCCACCAGGTTGATTTCCTCGGTCTCGCCGCCGCTGCAGGTGTAGCAGCAGTCTTCGCATTTTTCCTTGTTGCCGGGGCCGACGCCCCAATAGGTGCCCTCGTCGCCGTCGACCCAGGCGCCGTAGCAGATCGATTCGCCCTCCTCGCAGGAGATCGGCAGTTGCTTGGTCTCGCCGTCGTCGAGGTAGAAATCCTTGTCATTGCCCGGCCAGACATAGTCGCGGTCCTGGCTGTAGAGCTCGAGCCGCATGGCGTTGGGATGGCCGTTCCTGATCTCGAACGTGACGTCGCCGGCATGCGCCGCCGGCGCGGCCAGCGTGGCGATGAAGAACGCCGCGGCGATGCGGCGGGCGGTGAAGAAAGTCATGGCAGTCCCCCGAAAGAATCGGCCCCTCGGCCGAGAGTTCGACCATGCCATGCGAGGCTGGAGCGGGGAAGGATTGGTTGGCGCTTTCCCCTACTCCGCCAGGTCGATCGTTTCCGTCGAATGTTCCACGCAGATGAAGCAGCAGGTATCGCAGGGCTGGTCGTTGTCGGGGCCGACGCCGGCGGAGACCTGGTCGTCGCCATTGACCCAGGCGCCCCAGCAGATGTTCTCGCCCGGATTGCAGGAGATCGGCACCGATTTGCGCGCGCCGGGGCGGATCAGGAAGACCTTGTTGTCGCCCGGCCAGACCGTATCGCGGTCGCGGCTGAACAGTTCGACCGCGACGCCGTCCGAGCGCTTGTTGCGGACGAACACCGACATGTCGTCGGCGAGGGCTGGGCCGGCGATGAGCAGGGCGGCGAGGGCGAGGCGAATCATGGCGGCGGGTCCTGGAGAGTGGAGAGTAGAGCATGGGCGGGCGAAGCGCGTAATCTCCCCCCTCGAGGGGGAGATGGCCGGCAGGCCAGAGGGGGTCGCGCCCCGCGTGAAGCGCCGAGCCTTGTCGTGACGAAAGGGGGCGCAGGCGTTCCACGCGCGACGCCTGTCGCCTTTGGCGACATCTCCCGCTCGAGGGGGGAGATCAGCGACCCACCACCACATGCGGCGCGAATCTCTGCACCGCCTCGACAATGTCCGGACCGCTCATGTCGAGCGAGTTGATCTCCATGTGCACGGTGTTGCCGCCAAACAGCGCATTGGCCAGCGCGTCGGGCGGCGCCCCGTTGAGTTCGAAACTGACCACGCCCGAGCCCTTGCCGGGGGAGGAGAGGCGCACGCTTTGCACCTTGTCCCATGGCACCAGCACGTCGCCGCGGCGGGCATCGCGGAAGCCGCGCTGATCCAGGGTGACCTTGACCGAGGTGTCGAAGGCGCCGCGCGCGAGGTAGCCGCCGAACCCGAGGAAGCCCAGCGCCAGCAGCGCCACGAAGAACACCCGCCCGCCATCGGCGCCGTTGACCAGCCCCTTCAGCGTATAGAAGCCAAAGATCGCCGCCATCAGCAGCGACCCGGCGACGGAAGAGAACTTGTTGGTGGGACTGTTGCGGAGTTCGATGGACATGGCGTGGCTTTCGAGGTGGGAGTGTAGAGCATAAGCGGGCGGGGCGGCGGCGGGGCGGTTCTTCCTTCTCCCCCTGTGGGAGAAGGTGGATCGGCGCGAAGCGCCGAGACGGATGGTTTCGGCTTGGCGACAACGGTTCATCCACAAAGGGCGGTTGGCGAGAGATCGCCAGCGCCTCGTTCCTTCCAACACCCCGACCGAGCTTCGCTCGGCCACCTTCCCCCACAAGTGGGGGAAGGTGGAGCCCTACCTGTTCACCACCACATGCGGCGCGAATTTGCGGATCGCGTCGAGCATGTCGTCGCCGCGCGCGTCGAGCGAGGAGACCTCCATGTGCACGATGGTCTTGCCGAAGGGCAGGATCAGGTTCACCACATGGGCGGGCGCGTATTTGATGGCGTCGGGCGGCTCCTCGGTGAGCTCGAAATTGAGCATCGCCGAGCCCTTGCCGGAGGTGAGGCGCACGCTCCTCACCTTCCTCCACGGCACCAGCACATCGCCGGCGCGGCGGTCCCGAAAACCCTGGCTGTCGAGCACGACCTTGACCGAAGTGTCGAACGCGCCGCGCGCGAGGAAGAAGCCGAGCGCCAGGCAGCCCGCGCCGAGCAGCGCGATGACCAGCACATGCCCGCCGTTCGCCCCGGCCGCGATGCCCTGCAGCGCGCCGAAAGCGAAGATCGCGCCGATCAGCAGCGGCCCGATGGCCGGCAGGATTTTTCCCGTTGCGCTGTTGTGGAGCTCGAGCGGCGCGGTCATTTTTCCGCCCCTCACCGCTCGGGTTTCAGCAGCGTCCAGATCCAGCCGATGAAGGTGAGGACCAGGAACGGATAGCCGGCGGCGGGCAAAGGCGCCGAGGTGGGCAGCAGCGGCGCGCCCCACAGGATCATCAACGCTGAGACGGTGAACAGCATAGCGGCGACAAGGGCCGTGAGCCGCATCCACAGCGCGAAGGTGTTTTGGGCGCTGACCATCACCAGCCCCGCCGCCCACAGCGCAATGCCGCCGACATAGGAAGGCACACTGGCCTGAAGCCCCGCCGCATTGCCGGCCAGAAGCAGGCTTTCGCCGGCAAGGAAAGTCAGGAAGCCGGCCGCGACGAGGTCATCGCCGAGCCGCTGGTATTTCATGGTGAGGAGTGCTGCCGCGACGACGACGCCCACGCCGTCGATGGTCCACAACGTCTCGCGCAGAGCATCGCTGCCAACGAAAGTGCCCGCCATGCCAAGCGCGCCGCCGATGGCGAGGCCGATCGCGGGGATGGTGTCCGAGGTGGAGCGCATGTGGTGTCTCCCCTAGCTGGGGGAGGATACCGCAGAGGGACAACGTTCTCCAATAGTGATCGCTCTCCAGTAAACATATCGCCCCGCGAAGCGGATCGCGTCAGCCGACGGCGATCGATCGCGACTCGAACATCCCCAGCGAGCTGAACCGACCAAAGCGCCTCTGTTTGGTGTCAGGAAAGTGGGGAAATCGCGAAATGCTACTTAGATGCAGAGGTGTCCTCCAGAGGTCGATAGCAGCAGATGCGGGTTGCAGAACAGTTGTGTCGGCAAAACGAATGAAATACGCTTTCCACACTTTTGGGGGGCCAAAAATGCCAATCATTCAAGATTTTCGGATCACAAACTTTAAAGGTGCGAAGGACGTGACGGTGTCCTTCGGTGCTACCGGGGACAGAAAGGTAATCACTCTTATTGGCCTAAACGAAAGCGGCAAAACCACAATCTTGGAAGGCATATCGCAGTTTACTACTCGCGATGAGATCGTTACGAAGTTTTTTGACGTCGACAACAAGACTCGATTTAACTCATTCATTCCCGTCGACCGCAAAGCGGCGTTCAGCGAAAGCATCGTAATACAGGCGTCCGTATTGCTCGACGATGCTGACGTCAGCGCAATTTCCGATCTATTTAAAAGCAATGGTCTTATATTAGACAAAGATGCTGTCAAACGTCAATTTCATATAGAACGCCGCTACACTTATAAAGACAGCGAATATTCTCCAGAGGAATTTATAAACTACTGGATGAAATTTAACTTTATGGTAAAGAAGAGTCACAAGGCAAAAAAGTATGAGCAGTACATCCGCCCAGACCGAAAGAGTGGCCTCACTGACGTATGGTACCTTGCTACCGTCTACGTTAGCTCCAAATTGCCTAACATCGTATATTTTCCAACGTTTCTGGTAGATGTTCCTTCCAAAATATACCTGTTAGAGCATGATGGAGAGACACCTCAAAATAGGTACTACAGAGTTATTCTCCAGAACGTGCTTGACTCAATGGGAGAGGGAATAAGTATTGAAAGGCATGTCGTAGAGCGTATAACTAAATACAAGGAATCGAACCCTGTCGCCCTTTGGTTTTCCATATTACTTGGCGATCCAACGAGGAGGAATATCGACTCTGTCTTCTTGAAAATCTCAACAGCAATAACAAAAGAAGTGCTTGGCTCTTGGAGTAAGATCTTTAACAGACCAGTCTCAGCTAAGAGGATTGAGGTCAATTGGAGTATCGACACTGGTAAGGATGAAATTCCATATGCTTCTATCTCTGTGTCCGATGGGGAATCCCCGTATGCGCTGAGCGAGCGCTCCCTAGGATTTCGCTGGTTTTTCTCATTCTTATTGTTCACCCGATTCGGTGGCTCGAACAACCGCCCGAATTTATTTCTTTTCGACGAACCAGCGGCCAATCTACACGCTAAAGCACAAGCTGAGCTTCTTCAAAGTTTCAGTAAGATTGTACAAGCGGGAAACATAATTATTTACTCAACGCATAGCCATCATATGATAAACCCTATTTGGCTTTCGGGCGCATACATTGTTAACAACGAGGCTATTGACTATGAAGGGGATTTAGGTGGTGCCGATTTTTCTGTCCTGCCGACCCTGATAACTGCTACGTCCTATCGACGATTTGTGGGAGAAAATGGGTCTAGGGTAAGTTATTTCCAACCGGTCCTTGAGAAACTCATGTACTTGGAGCCCGCGATCGCTGCAAGCGGCCCGCAGATATTGGTAGAAGGACCTTCTGACTTTTATGCATTGGAATATGCGCGTAAGCGGCACTTTCCAGAACTCGATATTACTATTGTTCCGGGAGGCGGAGCTGGACATCTGGACCCACTTATATCAATAGCTATGTCTCGTGGCTATCCGTTTGTAATACTGCTCGACGGTGACGAAGAGGGGAGGAAGTCGAGACAGAGGTATATTGAAAAATGGACGCTGCGAGAGAAAGACGTCCTGCTGCTATCGGATATATTTCCGACGATTAAAAACTGTGAGATTGAGAAATTGGTGTCGGAAGTTGACCGTTCTGCGATCAAATCGACTTTCGGGTCCTCTGGAAAGAAGCAGCTGCAGTTGCATCTCGCGGAGATTCACTACAAGGATGGAGACTCCCTAGACGGCGCCACGGTTGAGAAGTTTCGATTAATAATTGAGCGGTGTCTAGAAAAACTGCAGAGCTAGGCAATTTTACCAGCGGCCGTCCCCTCAATCGCCCATCTTCAAGGCCTGGATAAACGCCTCCTGCGGGATATCCACCTTGCCGAACTGGCGCATCCGTTTCTTGCCCTCTTTCTGCTTGTCGAGCAGCTTGCGCTTGCGCGAGACGTCGCCGCCGTAGCATTTGGCGGTGACGTCCTTGCGCAGGGCCGAGACGGTCTCGCGGGCGATGATGCGGCCGCCTATTGCCGCCTGGATCGGGATCTTGAACAGGTGCTGCGGGATCAGTTCCTTCAGCTTCTCGCACATCTGCCGGCCGCGCTTTTCCGCCGCCGTGCGGTGCACCAGCATGGAGAGCGCGTCGACCGGCTCGTCATTGACCAGGATCGACATTTTCACCAGGTCGCCCTCGCGATAGTCGGTCAGGTGATAGTCGAAGGAGGCGTAGCCCTTGGAGATCGACTTCAGACGGTCGTAGAAGTCGAAGACGACCTCGTTGAGCGGCAGGTCGTAGGTCAGCATGGCGCGCTTGCCGACATAGGAGAGATCGGCCTGGATGCCGCGCCTGTCCTGGCAGAGCTTCAGGATGCCGCCGAGATAGTCGTCGGGGGTCAGGATGGTGGCGCGGATCCACGGCTCCTCGATCGAGGCGATCTTGACCACGTCGGGCATGTCGGCCGGGTTGTGCAGCTCCTTCAGCGTGCCGTCGTTGAGGTTCATGCGGTAGACGACGGAAGGTGCTGTGGCGATGAGGTCGAGATTGAACTCGCGCTCCAGCCGCTCCTGGATGATCTCGAGGTGCAGCAGGCCGAGGAAGCCGCAGCGGAAGCCGAAGCCGAGTGCTGCCGACGTCTCCATTTCATACGAGAAGGAGGCGTCGTTGAGGCGCAGCTTGCCGACGGCGGCGCGCAGATCCTCGAAATCGGCGGCGTCGACCGGGAACAGGCCGCAGAACACCACCGGCTGCGCCGGCTTGAAGCCGGGCAGCGCCTTTTGCGTCGGGCGGCGGTCCTCGGTGATGGTGTCGCCGACGCGGGTGTCGGCCACTTCCTTGATCGAGCCGGTGAAGAAGCCGAACTCGCCGGGGCCGAGCTCGTCGACATTGATGCGGGCGGGCGTGAAGACGCCGGTGCGCTCAACCAGATATTTGGCGCCGGTGCCCATCATGCGGATGGTCTGGCCCTTCTTCAAGACGCCGTCGATGACGCGGACCAGCACGATGACGCCGAGATAGGCGTCGTACCAGCTATCGACCAGCATCGCCTTCAGCGGCGCCGTGACATCGCCCTCGCGCGGCGGCGGCAATTGGTGGACGATCGCCTCCAGCACGTCGGGGATGCCGAGGCCGGTCTTGGCCGAGATCAGCACGGCGTTGGAGGCGTCGATGCCGATCACCTCCTCGACCTGCTCGCGGATGCGCTCGGGCTCGGCCGCCGGCAGGTCGACCTTGTTCAGCACCACGACGATCTCGTGGTTGTTGTCGATGGCCTGGTAGACATTGGCCAGCGTCTGCGCCTCGACGCCCTGGCTGGCGTCGACGACCAGCAGCGAGCCCTCGCAGGCGGCCAGCGACCGCGACACCTCATAGGCGAAGTCGACATGGCCGGGCGTGTCGATGAGGTTGAGGACATAGTCCTCGCCATTGTCGGCGCGGTATTTCAGCCGCACCGTCTGCGCCTTGATGGTGATGCCGCGCTCGCGCTCGATGTCCATCGAGTCCAGCACCTGCTCCTTCATGTCACGCGCCTCCAGCCCGCCGGTGAGCTGGATCAGCCGGTCGGCAAGCGTGGATTTGCCATGGTCGATATGGGCGACGATGGAGAAATTGCGGATGTGGTCGAGGGGCGTCGTCATGCGGCGCGCTTTAGCAGGGGCGGGGTTGAGGGGCAAGCGGGGCGCTGGCTTTGCGGGCCATGGGGACAGGGAGGGGAAGTGACGGTTGCCGTCGCAGTCGGCGGAGGGCAATTGCTGACGTCGGCGCTGCCCCTCACCTGCCTGCCGGCATCCTCTCCCCGTATAGTGACGGGGAGAGGGACGCTCCCGTCGCCGATTTCGCCAATCGCCGGCGCAGGATGGGCGGGAAGATCGCGGCCGCCCCCTTCTCCCCGTCACTATACGGGGAGAAGGTGCCGGCAGGCGGATGAGGGGCGGCGCCGGCGGATGAGGGTTCGGCAGGCGCTCGTGCCGGCAAATCCCGGCCACAACCTTCACCGCGCCTAAATAAGCCGTGCCTTAAACATTAATCCACCAGTTTGGGGCATGATCCGCCGCTGCTGGGCAGGCTACGGTTTTGGGGGACTTCGAGAATGTTGCGATACGCAAGCGATTTCGTCCGTTCGCGAGGCGGCTCGATCGTGCCGGTGTTCCTCATGATCCTGGTGCCGCTGCTGCTCGCCGTCGGCCTCTCGGTCGACTACACCTCGGCGGTGCAGACGAAGAGCAACATGCAGAACGCGCTCGACGCGGCGATCCTGTCGATCACCACGCTGCCGAAGACCACCACGCTGGCCGACCGCGAGAAGTCGCTGCAGCAGTCCTTCGCCGCCAATGGCGGGCAAGGCAGCGCGACGCTCGACAGCTTCGTCGTGGCCGCCGACGGCACTGCCACCGCCAAGGCTTCGGCGCACTACCCGATGCCGACCAATTTCATGCAGATCGCCAAGGTCGACACGGTGCAGGTCGGCGTGACCTCGGCGGTGCGCAAGCGGCCGGCGCTGGTGCAGACGACGTTCAGGGTGACGAAAGTGTCTGGCTACTGGAACAAGACGATGACGCTCTACGGCACCAAGTTCGGCGACACCGTGGCCAAGCCGCTGATGACGATCACCTACACCTATAACGGCTTCGGCGACCCGAAGGGCTACGGCACCGCCATCGTCAGCACGATCAGCGGCAGCACCACGACCAAGGTCCAGCAGCAGGTCTGCACCACCGCCACGGTGAAGAACTTCAACAGCCTGCCGAGCGGCGCGATCACGCAGACCAGCGGCAGCAAGAAATATGTGACGACCTGCGCCGACACGTTCTATCCCGCCAACGGCACCGGCGCGGTGATCGACGTCAGCCAGATGGACAGCCTCTATCTGCAGATGGATGTGCCCTCGGGCAGCCCGAAGGTGCTGAAGTCGAACGACCCTGCCACCTCGAACCGGCTCTATATCGGCCCCAGCAACACCACCATGCCCGAGGTGGCGACCGGCCAGACGGTCGACATCTTCACCGCCGTGCCCTGCGGCCAGACCGGCTACCAGGCCTGGGAAGACGGCGGCAACCCGGTGCCGGCCGACGTCAGCAACGCCGACTTCTTCTACACCGTCCAAGGCAAGTGCGACTTCAACCAGCGGCCGTCGAACACTGTGCTGACGCAGTGATGAGCTGATCTCCCCAAGTGGGGAGATCACGCACTCGAAGGGCACCCTCCAGTTTCCGGATTGAAGAGCCAGTGGGAGCATGAAGGGCGCCTTTCCTCTCCCCCGTCGATCGGGGGAGAGGTGTCGAGCGAAGCTCGACGGAGTGGGGGTCGACCAGCGCCGGCGTCGTTGTTTCTGGCGGGGTGATGCCTGGCCCTGATTGGTGAATTGTCGGCGGCGGCGTATTTAGGAACCGCCTTCCCCCACTCCGTCGCTGCTTCGCAGCGACACCTCTCCCCCCTCCGGAGGGAGAGGAAAGGAGCCAGGCGGCGGACGGTATGAGCTGGCCAATCCCGCTTGCGGGGGGGGAGATGCGGGGAGGACAGCAGGGGTGCTGTCCCGCCAGCATTGCGGCGAACTGCGCAAGCCTGCGATTAGACCTGTTGTTTGGTCTTGAGCCGACGCCTTACGAAAAGGACCTTGTTGAAGAGTCGGCGCTCTACGGCGCCCCCCTCTGTCCTGCCGGACATCTCCCCCACAAGGGGGGAGATCGGATGGCGCCCCGGGCTTCGCCAATCTCCAACGTCGCGTCCGCAATCACAAACCGGTGATGCCTGTAACGAAGTCCTCCGGCACGGCGAAATGGGAGCATGACCCGCCGCAACGGAGACTGTTTCTCATGACCGGACCAAAGACAACGCTCGGCAAGGCATGGCTCGCCGGCGCGGCCTTCATCGCGCTGGCCGCCAGCGCCGGCGCGGCGTCGGCGCAGCCGCTGACCGTGGTCGAGCTGTTCACCAGCCAGGGCTGCTCGTCCTGTCCGCCGGCCAACGCCAACCTGATCAAGGTCAAGGATCGGCCGGGCGTGCTGGCGCTGTCGTTCAACGTCACCTACTGGGACTATCTCGGCTGGAAGGACACGTTCGGCCGGCAGGAATTCACCCAGCGCCAGGTGAATTATGAGCCGCCGCTCGGCCATGACGGCCCGTTCACGCCGCAGGTGGTGGTGAATGGCAGCGCCGACGCGGTCGGCGCCGCACCCGGCGAGATCGAGCGGCTGATCTCGACCAGCCCGCAGGCCAAGGGCCCGGCGCTTGCGCTCGGCGACGGCAAGGTGAGCATCGGCGCCGGCACAGCGCCTGGCGGGGCGGCCGATGTCTGGCTGGTGCGTTACAGGCGCGGCGTCGTCGAGGTGCCGGTGGCGCGCGGCGAAAACACCGGCCGCACCCTGCCGCATGCAAATGTCGTGCATTCGCTGCAGCGGCTCGGAAGCTGGAACGGCGAGGCGACGACGCTGCCGCTGCCGGCCGATGGCGGCGGGCTCAGCACCGCGGTGCTGGTGCAGACACCAGGGGGCGGGCCGATCCTGGCCGCCGCGGCGAACTGATCATCCTTTCTTCGCGCGATGCCGCATGAGGCGGCAGCGCATCATCCGGCCCGCATCGCGCGCCACAACTCAAGGAGAATACCCGTGACCAAATTCCTGACCGCGCTCGCCTTCGCGCTCGCAACCACGGCGTTCGCCGCCGGCGCCCGCGCCGACGACGCGACCAACGCCATGAAGCCGGCCAACGCGATGGCTACCGAAGCGATGAAGCCGGCGACCGACTCGATGAAGCCTGCCAACGCCATGGCGACCGATGCGATGAGCACGCAGGCGATGAAGCCGGCGACGGATGCGATGAAGCCGGCCACGGATGCGATGAAGCCGGTGACCGATGCGATGAAGCCCGTCGATGCGATGGCTCCAGCGCAATAGGTTGCAGCCGACGCACGCCAAAGTGAGAACCCGGCGGCGGCCGATTTCGTATATGGTGAACAGCAGCAAGGGAGTTCCAACATGACCGCAATTCGACAGCAGAAGCGATCATCGACCTTCGCCAAAGGCGCGCTCGCCGCGCTCGTCCTGACCGTCGCGGCCGCCGCGTTCTGGCAGACGCCGGCGGTCTCGGCCGAGGACGCGGTGGTGATCCCGCCGCCGGCAATGGACGAGAAGGCTGCCAGCGGCAGCGAGACGGCGATCTTCGCCGGCGGCTGCTTCTGGGGCGTGCAGGGCGTGTTCCAGCACGTCAAGGGCGTGACCAAGGCGGTGTCCGGCTACACCGGCGGCAGCAAGGAAAACGCCGTCTACGAGGTCGTCGGCACCGGCAGCACCGGCCATGCCGAGTCGGTCGAGATCACCTACGACCCGTCGCAGGTGACCTATGGCCAGCTGCTGCAGGTCTATTTCTCGGTCGCGCACAATCCGACGCAGCTCAACTACCAGGGGCCGGACCACGGCACGCAGTACCGCTCGACGATCTTCGCCGGCAACGACCAGCAGAAGAAGGTGGCCGAGAGCTACATCGCCCAGCTCGACAAGGCCAAGGTGTTTTCCCAGCCGATCGTCACCACGCTGGAGACCGGCAAGACCTTCTATCCGGCCGAGGACTACCACCAGGATTTCCTGACGCTGAACCCGACCTATCCCTACATCGTCTACAACGACCTGCCCAAGGTGGCGAATTTGAAGACGCTGTTCCCGAAGCTCTACAGCGAAAAGCCGGTGCTGGTGCTGGCGTCGAGCAAGAGCTGAGCGGCAATCTCCCCCCTCGAGGGGGAGATGTCGCCGAAGGCGACAGAGGGGGTCCCCGCGCGTGGAGCGCGGACCCCTATCGGCGCCAGGAAGCAGGCCGAGCCCGGTCGGACCGACCCCCTCTGGCCTGCCGGCCATCTCCCCCTCGAGGGGGGAGAAAGACGCCTTCAATCGTAAGTCAGATCCGTCGCCTTCCCCCCGAACACCCGGTAGGCATAGAACGAATAGAAGATGATGATCGGCAGCACCACGACGACGCCGACGAGGATCACGATCAGGCTTTCCGGCGCTGAGGCGGCCTGCCAGATGGTCAGCTTGTCAGGCACGACGAACGGGTAGAACGACCAGGCGAGGCCGGCGAAGCCGAGCGCGAAGATGGCGGCGAGCGTCAGGAACGGTGTCAGCGCGTGGCGGTCGTTCGGCTTCGGCAGATGGAAGGTCTGCCGCCACAGCCAGACGAACAGCAGCGCCGACAGGATGGGCAGCGGCGAGAGATAGAGGATCTCCGGAAAGAGGAACCATTTGTCGAAGATGCGCGGGCTGGCGAAGGGCGTCGCCAGGGACACCGCGACCATGCCGAGCGCGGCCAGCACCAGCGCGGTGCGCAGCCAGCGCACCGCCTTCTTCTGCAATTCGCCCTCGGTCTTGTAGATCAGCCAGGCCGAGCCCATCGCCGCATAGGCGGCCGACAGGCAGAGCGCCACCAGCGCGCCGAAGGCGATGCCGCCGAGGCCGACGTCGAGGCCGAGCACGTAGACGCCCAGCATATAGCCCTGCGCCAGCGAGGCGACGGCCGAGCCGAGGAAGAAGATGCGGTTCCAGCGATGCTTGCTGCCGGCCGGCACCTTGGCGCGGAAGTCGAAGGCGACGCCGCGCAGGATCAGGCCGACCAGCAGCACGAAGACCGGGATGTAGAGCGCGCTGAGGATGGTGCCGTGCGCCAGCGGGAAGGCGACCAGCAGCAGGCCGACGGCCAGCACCAGCCAGGTCTCGTTGGCGTCCCAGAACGGACCGATGGCGGCGATCATCGTGTCCTGCTCGTGGTCGTCGGCGGCGGCGAACAGGATGCCGATACCGAGATCGAAGCCGTCGAGGATGACGTAGATCAGGATGGCGAGGCCCATCAGGCCGGCGAAGATCAAGGGAAGCAGGGTTGGCCAGTCATAGGTCATTTTCTTGTCCTCCAACCGCGATTGGTCCGACGTGCGGCCATACCGCTTGAAGCAACCGTTTCAGATAAATTGTCGAGGTTGGCGCTGCCCCTCATCGCCCTGCCGGGCACTTCTCCCCGTATACTGACGGGGAGAAGTAGGCTGGCCGCCACGTCGGCGCCTTCCTTGCAACGCCGGTGATTGGCGAAACCGGCGGCAACAGCGCTCCTCTCCCCGTCACTATACGGGGAGAGGATGCCGGGAGGCAGGTGAGGGGCAGCGCCGACGTTGAATGCGTGCATCCTCACTCTCCTGCCGCCGGCTGCGACATGGCGGCGTTCATGACGCCCGGCAGCGGCGAGGCGTCGCCATCCTTGGCCGCCTTCAGCGCCAGGTGCACCAGCACGCCGAGATAGGCGATCAGCAAAGCCAAATAGAGGACGAGATAGATGCCGAGCGTCAGCGCGACATGGCTGCCGGCGACCGGGCCGACGGCATCGGCGGTCTTCAGCACGCCGGTGACCAGCCAGGGCTGGCGGCCGATCTCGGTGGTGTACCAGCCGGCCAGCGTCGCCACCCAGCCGGAGATCGTCATCGGCACCATCAGCAGCGCCAGCGGCCTCGGCAGGCTGTGGCGGCGCTTGAGGAAGAAGGCCGCCGACCACGAGACGATCAGCATCAGGATGCCGGTGCCGACCATGATGCGAAAACCCCAGAACACCGGGAAGACCGGCGGGTGGTTGCCGGGATAGTCGTTCAGCCCCGGCACGACGCCGCTGGTTGAGTGCCTCAGCACGAGGCTGGCGCCGTCGGGGATGGCGACCTCGAATTTGTTTTCCCTGGCCGCCTCGTCAGGCCATGCGAACAGCACCAGCGGCACGTTGGGGCCGGTGTTCCAGTTGGCTTCCATGGCGGCGATCTTCTGCGGCTGGTGCTCCAGCGTGTTCAGGCCGTGCTGGTCGCCGGCGAAAATCTGGATCGGGATCAGGATGGCGGCGGTGAAGACGCCGGTGCGCAGCGCCTTCCACATCGATTCCGAGCGGTCGCCGGTGAGGTAGCGCAGCGCCGACAGGCCGGCGATGAGGAAGGAGACTGTCAGCCCCGAGGCAAGCAGCATATGGACCAGGCGGTAGGGCATCGACGGATTGAAGACGATCGCCCACCAGTCGACGGCGTGCGCCTTGCCGTCGCGCATCTCGAAGCCGGCCGGCGTCTGCATCCAGGAATTGAGCGCGATGATCCAGAAGGCGGAGACCGTGGTGCCGCCGGCGACCAGCACGGTGGCCAAAGTGTGGATGCGGTTGGAGACGCGGCGGAAGCCGAACAGCATGATGCCGAGGAAGGCCGCCTCGAGGAAGAAGGCGGTGAGGATCTCATAGGCGAGCAGCGGCCCGGCGATGTTGCCGACGGTCTCCATGTAGCCCGGCCAGTTGGTGCCGAACTGGAAGCTCATGGTGACGCCCGAGACCACGCCCATGGCGAAGGACAAGGCGAACACCTTCACCCAGGTGAAATAGGCGCGCATCCAGGCGGAATCGCCGGTGCGGTTGTAACGCAGCTTGAAGAACAGCAGCACCCAGCCGAGTGCAATGGTGATCGCCGGAAACAGGATATGGAACGAAATATTCGCGCCGAACTGGATGCGCGACAGAATGAGCGGGTCCATGGGCGACTCCGGCTGCTGCTTATGCCTCACAGAATAGGGCGCTGACGCGGTCCGGTCAAAGCGGCGCGGCGCCACGCGGGGCGCGTTGTCGCAGCAGTTCGGGCGAAAGCGTCAGCGCCCGATCGGGGAATGATTGTCCAGAATTGTCAGGAGCGGCATTGACTTCCCGCCGCGGGCACCGACATTCAGCGCAATAAAAATCCACAACCGCCTTTCAAGCAGCCGTTTTCAGCCATGCCATCCATTATCTCGATTGCCGGGGTGACCAAGACCTACGCCACCGGTTTCAAGGCCTTGAAGGAAATCAACCTCGACATCGAGCGCGGCGAGATCTTCGCGCTGCTCGGGCCGAACGGCGCCGGCAAGACGACGCTGATCTCGATCGTCTGCGGCATCGTCAATCGTTCGTCGGGCTCGGTCACCGTCGACGGTAACGACATCGGCAAGAACTACCGCGCCGCGCGCAGCCTGATCGGGCTGGTGCCGCAGGAGCTGACCATCGACGCCTTCGAGACCGTCTGGGCGACGGTCAACTACAGCCGCGGCCTGTTCGGCAAGCCGCCCAACAAGGCGTTCGTCGAGAAGGTGCTGCGCGACCTCTCGCTGTGGGAGAAGAAGGACGCCAAGGCGATCACGCTGTCGGGCGGCATGAAGCGCCGGCTGATGATCGCCAAGGCGCTGTCGCACGAGCCGCGGGTGCTCTTCCTCGACGAGCCGACGGCCGGCGTCGACGTCGAATTGCGCCAGGACATGTGGGCGATGGTGCGCCGGCTGCGCGAGGACGGCGTCACCATCATCCTGACCACCCACTACATCGAGGAGGCCGAGGCGATGGCCGACCGCGTCGGCGTCATCAACCGCGGCGAGATCGTGCTGGTCGACGACAAGGCCGAGCTGATGCGCAAACTCGGCCGCAAGCGGCTGATGCTGGAGCTGCGCAGTCCGCTCGCGGCCATCCCGGAGAGCTTCTCGCGCTACGCGCTGGAGCTGTCGCCCAATGGCGATCAATTGACCTACACCTACGACAACCAGAGCGACCGGCCGGGCGTCGCGTCGCTGATGCGCGACCTCGAGGCGGCGGGCATCCAGTTCCGCGACATCGACACGGAGAACAGCTCGCTGGAGGAGATCTTCGTCAACCTGCTGAGGCAAGAGCCATGAACCTGCGCGCCGTCTGGGCCATCTACCGGGTGGAAATGGCGCGCGCGCTGCGCACCGTGCTGCAGAGCATCATCTCGCCGGTCATCTCGACCTCGCTCTATTTCGTCGTCTTCGGCTCGGCCATCGGCTCGCGCATCACCGAGATCGACGGCATCAGCTACGGCGCCTTCATCGTGCCGGGGCTGATCATGCTGTCGCTCTTGACGCAGTCGATCTCGAATGCCTCCTTCGCCATCTATTTCCCGAAATTCGTCGGCTCGATCTACGAGCTGCTTTCGGCGCCGGTGTCCTATCTGGAGATCGTCATCGCCTATGTCGGGGGTGCGGCGACCAAGTCGATCGTGCTCGGCCTGATCATCCTGGCCACCGCCTCGCTGTTCGTGCCGCTGCATATCGAGCACCCGTTCTGGATGCTCGCCTTCCTGGTGCTGACGGCGGTGACCTTCAGCCTGTTCGGCTTCATCATCGGCATCTGGGCGAAGAGCTTCGAGCAATTGCAGCTGGTGCCGCTGCTGATCATCACGCCGCTGACCTTCCTCGGCGGCAGCTTCTATTCGATCAACATGCTGCCCGGCATCTGGCGCACGGTGACGCTGTTCAACCCGGTCGTCTACCTGATCAGCGGGTTCCGCTGGAGTTTCTACGGCAAGTCGGACGTCTCGGTCGGCATCAGCCTCGGCATGACCGTGGTGTTCCTGGGCGTCTGCATCGCGATCGTCGCCTGGATATTCAGGACCGGGTATCGATTGCGGAACTGACCGGCAGGTCAGATCGCCTTCACCAGCCGCAGCAGCCCCAGCATCTCGACAAGCGTCCCCCTGCGGAAGGCGACATAGGTCGGCTGTTCCTGGCCGTGGAAACGGCGCTTGAAGGCCGCCTGGCCCTGCAAATTGAACTTCGAGCGATTGATCCAGGCGGAGCCATAGGCGCGCTGGAAGGTGCTGCGCCAGAAGCTCGATTCGGCAAAGCCGCTGGCCTCGATGTCGACCAGCGGCGACAGACCCAGCGTGACAACGGACTTGCCCTCCTCGCGAAAGCGGTCGACGGCGAATTTGGTCAGGCCGATCTCGGCATGCGGCGTGGCGTCGATATGCTTGCGCTTGAAGGCGGTGGTGTAGCCGATGACCTTGCCGTCGCGAAACAGCGGATCGAAATCGAGCAGGGCGACCAGCTCGCCCTCCGGCCCATGCAGCACGAAGCGGCGCATGTCGGCGCCGAGATGGTCGGCGAAGGGCCGGTTGAGGAAGCCCATCTCCCAGCGCTTGACGATGCGCTCGCCGCGCCAGTTCTCCGACAGCCTGGCGATCTCGTCGAGGAAGATGTTGCGCCTGTCCTCCTCGAAGGAAAAACCCTTCTTCGACAGCCAGCGTTCGGAATAGCGCACCGTCTCGTTGCGCTTGCCGGAGAAATCGTGCGCGGGCAGGTGCAGCCTGGTGTCGATGCCCAGACGATTGATGCGGTAGCCGAGACCGGCCAGCACCCGCGCGGTCTCGGCGCCGATCTGCACGAACCAGGGATCGCCTGCGGCCTCGACGAAGCGCTTGATATAGGCCGGCCGCTCGGCCGGCTGCACCACCGGATCGCCGAGCGCGAAATGGTGCTTCATCTTGGTGCCGAAGGCGATGTAGCCGTCGCCATCGCTGAAATAGGACAGCTTCTGCTGCACGGCGGTGGAATAGGCGAGCGAGAAATCGCCATGCCGGCGCACCAGCGCCAGGCGCTCGAGATGCGTCAGGTCGCGCCGCGGAACCTTGGGTGCTGCGCCTTCGAGAAACCTGTCAATGTGGATCCGCAGGGAGGGCATGAGGTTCCGCGTGCCGATAGATGGAGACCCGTCGACCCGCAGGCCCGAATCAGTCGCCTTGGCACGGTCAATCATACCGCGCAGGCGCCATATAGGATGCAATCGGCACCGACAGAAGGGGAAATCTCGGCCAAAGAGTGGCGAGTGGGCAGCGCGCCATGCGCCCTAATCGGCCGGATCGGCTTGCATCCTGTGGTAGCAGGCTTTGACTTTTCATGCGATGTTATATATCATGTTATCGTTTTGAATGAACGAGCTGGATCATGGACGACATCATACGGTCGCTTGGCTTTCTGTGCCTGGGCAGCAGGTTCAAGCGCATCGGCGAGCAGTTGCAGGCGGATACGCAGCGCGTGCTCGACGAGCTGGAGGTCCGGGTCCAGTCGAGCCAGTATCCGCTGCTCGCCGCGCTCGACAGGCTGGGGCCGCTGCCGGTCGGCGAGCTGGCGCAGTCGCTCGGGATCGCCCAGCCGGGCGTCACGCGCAGCGTGGCGCTGCTGGCCGAACTGGGACTGGTCGAGGTCAGCCCGTCGAACGACGACCAGCGGCGCCGAATCGTCTCCCTCAGCCGCAACGGCCGACGGCTGGTCGATGTGGCGAAGCGCGAAGTCTGGCCTCGCATCGAGGAGGCCGTTGCGGCTCTGTGCGCCGACCTGTCCGGGCCGCTGCTAGGCCAGCTCGCCGAAATCGAGGACCGCCTGGCCGCGTCTCCGCTCGACCGTCGCGTGGAAAAGGCCGTGAGTCCGGTGCGATGAACCACCTGCTCGACCGTCCCATCTGGAGCGCGCTCAGCTCGCGACATCAGTCCTTCGCGCAAGGCGACAGCCTGGCCAGGCGATACAGGCCGTCGATCGTTCCGTTCGCGGCCACCGCGGCGGACGACACGGCTAGCCTGGAGGCGCTGGGCAGGCTAATTCCGCCGCTCGAAAGCTCAATCGTGGTCCAGGCGGACGCAATCGTCCTGCCTGCGGCGCTGTCCGCGATTTCGACCGCGTCGCTGGTTCAGATGATCGCCGAGCGGCCGGTGCAGGCCGTATCCGACGAGCGCATCCGGCGGTTGACGCAGGACGATGCCGCCGAGATGCTCGCTCTGGCGGCGCTCACCAGGCCCGGCCCGTTCACGCTTGAGGCGTTGAGCCTCGGCGATTTCTGGGGCGTGAAGATCGACGGCAGGTTGGCGGCGATGGCCGGCGAGCGCATGAAGCAGCCTGGCTACACGGAGCTCAGTGGCGTGTGCTCGCATCCGGATTTCCGCGGCGGCGGCCTCGCCAGGCGGCTGTCCCTGTTCGTGGCAAATCAAATCATGACGCGCGGCGAAATCCCCTATCTCCACGCTTATGCCAGCAATGTCGCGGCCATCGGACTGTACGAGTCCATCGGCTTCCGGCTGAGAAGCATGATGAACATGGCGGTGGTTCAGCGCACCGGATAGGGCGCACCAGCGGCCGTTCTCGCGGACCAAGAGCGTTTCACCGTTTCACGGAACCGGCGAACTGCTCCGTCTCTTTGTTTTGAGGCAATTCCGGACGGAAAACCGCTCACACTTTTCCTGGAATTGCTCTAGGCCGACTTTGGCTCAAGCCGCCGGAAGCCGACGGCTTCCATCAGCATGTCCTCTTCGACCATGCCGGCATTGTGCAGGGCAAGCAGGTTCAGGGCGATTTCCCGGGCTTCGGCCGAATCGGGATGCGCCTGGCGCCGCCGGCAGGCCTCGTCAAAGACGCGCTGCAGCCTGGCGATGTCGGCAGGCTTCAGCAGGCCACGGTCATAAACAGACTTTGGCATGGCAGTCTCCTGACAAGGACCTAGGGCGCCACGCATAAATTGCCAATCTTTCCCGAAGCTTGACTGGTTCCTAGAGTGAAAAGGAGGGATCTCGGGGGGGCCGAGATCCCTCCTTTGATCATGCAATGGGTCGAGATAGACCGCGCGTCAGACGGCGATCTTGCCGCCGCCCTTTTTGGTGATGGCGACCACTGAAGGCCGCGTCGGCATGTCGGGCTTGAAGTCGGGCCAGCGGGTCGACAGGTCCTCATAGTAGGACGGACGGCCGAAGGCCTCCCAGTCCTCGCCGCCGTCGCCCGGATGCTGGACGGCGACGAAGGCGGTCTGGTCGTCCGGCGCGAACAGCGGGCCGCACATTTCGGCGCCGATCGGCACGCGGAAGAACAGCTTCGAGGTCGCCCGCGCCGCGCCTTCGGTGTCGACCGCCCACAGGCCGTCGGTGCGGCCGGTGGCCTTCGGACCCTGGCCGTCGGTGGCGACCCACAAACGGCCAGCCGAATCGACGGCGCAATTGTCCGGCATGCCGAACCAGCCATTGGCGGTGGTCGCGGTCGAGAAGGTGGCGCCGACCTCGGCCACCGAGGGATCGCCGCATTTCAGCAGCACTTCCCATTTGCCCTTGGCGGCAGCGAAGTCGCCGCCATCCTCCGATATCTCGATGATGTGGCCGAAGGCGTTCGACGCGCGCGGATTGGCGGCGTCGACCTGCTCCGCCTTGCGCTTCGAATTGTTGGTCAGCATGACATAGACCTTGCCGTTGGCGCCATTGGGCTGGATGTCCTCTGGGCGGTCCATCTTGGTGGCGCCGAGCAGGTCGGCGGCGCGGCGCGTCTCGATCAGCACGTCGGCCTGGCTGGCGAAGCCGTTTTCCGCAGTCAGCGGGCCCTGGCCGAAGACGATCGGCATCCATTCGACGGTGCCGTCCTCGCCGAACTTGGCGACATGCAGCGTGCCGTCGTCGAGCAGGTCCTTGTTGGCCGCGAGGTCGTTGGCGTTGAACTTGCCGGTGGTGACGAACTTGTAGGCGTAGTCGAAACGCTCGTCGTCGCCGAGATAGAAGACAACGCGGCCGTCCTTGGCGACGATCGATTCCGCGCCCTCATGCTTGAAGCGGCCCATGGCGGTACGCTTGCGCGGCACCGAGGCCGGATCATTGACGTCGACCTCGACGATCCAGCCGAAGCGGTTGGCCTCGTTCGGCTCCTTGGCGAGGTTGAAGCGGTCATAATGCGCGCCCCACTCATAGGCGCCTTCCGGAATGCCGAGGCGCTTGTAGTTGGCGGCTTCCTTGTGGCCCTCCGGCAATTCGCCGGAGAAATAGCCATGGATGTTCTCCTCGGCCATGACATAGGTGCCCCAGGGGGTGACGCCGCCGGCGCAATTGTTGAAGGTGCCGATGACCTTGGTGCCGGCGGGATCGGCATTGGTCTTGAGGCGGTCGTGGCCGGCGGCCGGGCCGGCAAGCTGCATCTCGGTGTTGGAGGTGATGCGGCGGTTGAGCTTGCCGTCGCGCACCACCTGCCACTTGCCGCCGTCCTTGCGGATCTCGACGATGGAGCCGCCATGGGCCGCCATCTCGACGTCGACCTGCTCCTTGCTGAGCGGCGCCACCTCGGCTGCCTTCTTGCCGTCCTTGTCGACGATCTTGACGATGCCGGGGAACATCAGATGCGGGTTGGTGTATTCGTGGTTGACCACCAGCAGGCCATGCTCGGCCGAGCCGTCGATCGGGATATAGCCGACATAGTCGTTGTTGTAGCCGAACTGTTTTGCCTGGGCCTCGGCCGACTGCTTTGCCGGGTCGAATTCCGGCGAGTCGGCAAACAGCGGATCGCCCCAGCGCAACAGCACGTCGGCATCGTAGCCCGGCGCGACATGGTGCTTGTCGTCGATGCCGGCCTCCAGCTCGTCGAAGGTGAAGGCCGAGGCCTCGGCGGCGCGGGCATCGTCGGCGGCGACCAGCGCCAGCGGGCTGACCGTGGCGGCGATGGCCGAAACCGCCAGCGAACCCTTCAGGAAGCCACGGCGCGAGAAGCGCGCGGCGATGATCTCGCCCATGGTGCGGTTGTCGGTGGGATTGACGGCCGGGCCGTCATTCTCCTCGAGCAGGCTGGTTCGGAAACCGGTGTCAGGGGAGCGGTGGTCGGACATGAGCTTTCCTCTGGCTTCTTGGCTGGAGCATGTGACCTGTCGACCCCTATAACCGCTCGATCACATTTTCGTGACACTCGGCGCGTTTTCGGCTGGTTATTTGCCGGCTCATGAACGGCGCCTGTCCCGTCGGCCGGCACCCGTGGCCATTCATCGCTCGCGCATGATTTCAAAATATCGCATCGGTCGGCACCGATCATGGCGGCCGGGACGCATTTTGCGACATCCGGCTTCGATCCTGTCTGAGCGGGGCGCTGGTGAGACGCGGTCTGCTTGACGGCCTCGCGCGCTTCGGAAACAAGGACTGCGGCACGCATGGCGATGGCGGCAATTGGGAGAAATGAACCGTGAGTTTCTGGGGATTGGTGCAGCTTGGCGTTTCGACCGTGATCTTCCTGCTCGCGGCGACCGCGGCCAAGCAATGGGGGCTGGCGCCTAGCCTCGGCAAGATCGTGCTGACGCTGGCGCTCTATTCGCTGGGCAATCTGATCATGCTGAGGCTGATCCGTGAATTCGGCATGTCGGTGTCGTTCAGCCTGTCGGCGGTGATCCAGCTGGTGTCGGTGAACGTCGTGGCGCTCGCCTTCTTCGGCGAGAAGGTCAATGCCCTGCAGGCGACCGGCATCGTGCTGGCGATCGCCGCCGTGGCGCTGATCACGCTCGGGCCCTATATGCAGCGACTCTAAGGCGGTTCAGCGTTTCATGGAATCGCCGAGCCGCCCCGAGTTTTGTTTTGACGCAATTCCTGACGGAAAACCGCTGCGCACTTTTCCTGGAATGGCTGTAGGTCCCGCCCGATGAAATCCGCCGCGGTCGCGTTCTTCAACAAGATCGAGTTTCCGGTCCTTCTGGCCGGGCTGGTGGTCGCCTTCGGACTGTGGGGCTTCGTCGAATTGATGGAGGCGGCGCACGCCACCACGCCGCACGCCTTCGACACCGAGATCCTGCTCGCCTTCCGCCAGGCTGGGCAACCCGACCACCCGATCGGGCCGCTTTGGCTGCAGGGGGCGATGCGCGACATCACCAGCCTCGGCAGCACCAGCGTGCTGGTGCTGATCACCGCGGCGGTGATCGTCTACCTGCTTTTGATCCGCAGGCCGGGATCGGCGCTTCTGATCTTCGTCGCGGTAGCCGGCGGACAGGTGCTGTCCAGCCTGCTCAAGGCCGGCATCGACCGACCGCGCCCGGAACTCGTCTCGCACCTCGTCGACGAGACGTCGCTCTCCTTCCCGAGCGGCCATGCCATGCTGTCGGCGGTCACCTACCTCACGCTGGGCTCGCTGGCGGCGCGCTTCCTGCCGGACCGCACGACCAAGATCTTCGTGCTCTGCCTCGCCGTGCTGATCACGGTGCTGGTCGGCACCAGCCGCGTCTATCTCGGTGTCCATTGGCCGTCCGACGTGCTCGGCGGCTGGTGCGCCGGCTTCGCCTGGGCCATGCTGTGCTGGCTGGTGGCGCGGTTCCTGCAGCGGCGCCATGCGGTGAGCGACAGTGAGTAGCCATGTTTTATCCATACTCAATGATGCTTGAAACATCATGATGTTTGTACTATCCATTGATACTGCAGACTCAGACAAGGGTTCTGGCCGATGATCACCGCCCAGCAGATGCGCGCCGCGAGGGCGCTGGCCGGCATCGATCAGAAGACGTTGGCCGAGCGCGCCGGGGTTTCGCTTCCGACCATTCAGCGCATGGAGGCGAGCGACGGCGTCGTCAGGGGCGTGGTCGACACGCTGATGAAGGTCATCCAGGCACTCGACGAGGCCGGGGTGGAACTGATCGGCGAGAACCAGGCCAGCGAGCGCGGCGGCCGGGGCGTGCGCCTCAAGCCGGCCGTATCGCAGAACCCGCAAGGCTGAGTCGCGTAATAGTCGCGACGGCGACCGCCGACATGCTGCCGACGATCCCCGCCGCCTTCGAGACGCGGAAGGCAGTCCATGGATCAGGCCCGGCGGGCAAACCACCAGCAGGCACGGCCGACATTTGCCGAACTGTTCACCCCAAAGCTGGTGACGGTGCTGCGTGAGGGCTACTCGCTAGCACACTTCAGGACCGACGCGATTGCCGGGCTGACGGTTGCCATCGTGGCGCTGCCGCTGTCGATGGCGATCGCGATCGCCTCCGGCGTGACGCCCGAGCGCGGCCTCTACACTTCGATCGTCGGCGGCTTCATCATCTCGGCGCTCGGCGGCAGCCGCTTCCAGATCGGCGGCCCGGCAGGCGCCTTCATCGTGCTGGTGGCGGCGACGGTGGCGCGCGTCGGCGTCGACGGGCTGCTGCTGGCAACGATGATGGCCGGCGTCTTCCTGCTCGCCATCGGCTATCTGAGGCTCGGCACCTACATCAAGTTCATCCCCTATCCGGTGACCGTCGGCTTCACCGCGGGGATTGCCGTCATCATCTTCTCCGGCCAGATCACCGAGCTGTTCGGGCTGACGCTTGCCGGCAAGGAGCCGGGGCCGCTGGTGCCGAAGCTGATGGCGCTCAGTGAGGCGGCCGGCACGATCAACCCGGCCGCGACCTTCGTGGCGGTGCTGACCATCGCGACCATTGTCTTTCTCAAGCGCTGGCGGCCGAAATGGCCGGCGATGCTGATCGCCATCGGGCTGGCCTCGCTGGTCGTGGCTGTGTTCGCGCTGCCGGCCGAAACGATCGGCACGCGCTATGGCGGCATCCCGCGCAGCCTGCAGTGGCCGGCGTTTCCGCCCATCGGCATCGACAGGATGGTCGACGTGCTGCCGGATGCGGTGGCCTTCGCGCTGCTCGGCGCGATCGAATCGCTGCTCTCCGCCGTGGTCGCCGACGGCATGACCGGGCGGCGGCACCGCTCCAATTGCGAGCTGGTGGCGCAAGGCTTCGCGAACATCGCGTCGGCCCTGTTCGGCGGCATCTGCGCCACCGGCACGATTGCCCGCACCGCCACCAATGTGCGGGCCGGCGCGCATGGGCCGGTCGCGGGCATGGTGCATTCGGCGATCCTGCTGGTGCTGATGCTGGTGGCGGCGCCGCTGGCCAGCTACATCCCGCTGGCCGCGCTTGCCGGCGTGCTGGCGGTGGTGTGCTGGAACATGTTCGAGAAGCAGGCCTTCGCGACGCTGCTCCGCACCTCCCGCGGCGATGCGCTGGTGTTGATGGCGACCTTCCTGATCGTCGTCTTCCGCGACCTCACCGAGGGCATCGTCGTCGGCTTCGCGCTGGGCTCGATCCTGTTCATCGACCGCATGGCCAAGTCGATCGCCGTCGAGGCCGATCAGCCGCTGGTGCCGGACGACATCGCCGACCGCGCCAGCACCTATGATTCCAGCGAGGCGAGCGATGCCGACACCGTCGTCTACCGCATCTCGGGCGCCTTCTTCTTCGGCGCCGCCTCGACTGTCGGCACCGTGCTCGACCGCATCGCCGACCAGAGGAAGAACTTCATCCTCGACTGTTCGGCGGTGCCGTTCTTCGATTCCACCGCCGCCAACGTCATCGAGGGCGCGGCGCACAAGGCGAGGCGCGCCGGCGTGCGCTTCATCATCGCCGGCGCCGCCCCGCAGACGCGGCGCATGCTGATCAACCACGGCGTCAAGCGACCGCTGGTCACCTATGCCGCCTCGATCCGCGACGCGCGGGCGCAGCTCAAGGCGCCCGACGGCTGATCGCTGAGCGGGCGGCCTCGACCCGAGCCGACCGCCCGACGGCCTCAATCGAGGCTGAGCGCGGCGACCTCGCCCTCGTTCATCAGCGGCACGAAGATCGTTTTGCCGTCGGCGCCGATGTCGGCGCTGCCCGGCTTGAAGGTGGCGAAGGCCTCCGGCTTGCCGCCATCCTTGTAGCGATAGAGCGTGCCGGTCATGTAGGCGGTGGCGTAGATGCTGTCGCCGATGGCGACGACGCCATCGAGGTCGGCGAATTTTTCCGCGCCGGGCAGCGGCGAGATCGCCTTGCTGGCGAGGTCGACCGAAAGCAGGCCGCCCGGCTCGGCGGTGCTGAAATCGGGCTTTATCCCCTTGCCCCAGGAGGCGACGATCAGCCTGCCGCCGTCGGCGAAGATGCCGTTGGGCGAGGCAAGCAGCGCGTCCTTGACGAACAGCTCCGGCCTGTCGCCGTCGATGCGGTAGATGGTGTCGGCCAGCATGTCGCTGACATAGATCTTGCCCGCGCTGTCCGCCGTCATGTCGTTGAGGAAGACGGCATTCGGCACGTCGATGCTGGCGACCAGCTTGCCGCTGGCCAGATCGACGACGCGGACCTTGGTGATGTCGGCGACGTAGAGCTTGCCGCCCGAGAGCGCCATGCCCTTGGGCGCGTCCATGCCGTCGGTCCAATGCCGGGCGACGAGCTTGCCGTCGAGCGACAGCACCGACAGATAGCCGTTGCCGTCGGCCTCGCCGGGATTGCCGGCGATGTTGGAGACGATGATGCGCTTGTTGGCGGCATCGAAGAGCGCCGATTCCGGCTGCTCGAAGCCCGAGGCGCGCCAGATTTCGCCGGCCTCGGCGATTGGCGTCATGGCGGCGAAGGCGAGGATGGTCGAAACGATGAGGGTTTTCATGACTGGTCTCCTGCAATGACGGACGGAGAGCTAGGTTTTTCGATACTTTTCCGGAAGGCCTCTTCCAGCTAGTATCGACAATCGATACGAAATTACGCTGACGAGGTGCATTCCATGAATGGTCCGATCTTCGAGGCCCTGAAACGGACGCTGAAGGCGAAGGGCCTGACCTATCGCATGCTGGCCGAGCGCATGGGCGTTTCCGAGCCGACGGTGAAGCGTATCTTCCATGAGAAGAACTGCAAGCTCGACCGCCTGGTCGAGATCTGCGCCGCCGCCGATGTCGAGCTCGAAAACGTGCTCGGCTCGATGAACCGGGGGCCGGGGCCGGCCAACCACGTCGCGCCGGAGATCGAGCGCAAGCTGGCGGCGCGGCCGGCGCTGCTGTTCGTCTTCATCATGCTGTCGGAGAAGTTCACGCCGCAGGGCATCATGCGCTCGCAAGGGCTGAGCGAAGCCTCGATGTTCCTTTACCTGCGCGACCTCGAGGCGCTCGGCCTTGTCGAGATCGGGCGCGGGCTTTCGGCGCGGCTGCTGGTCGAGACGCCGATCCAGTGGAATTTCGATGGACCGCTGAGGCCGCTGTTCGAGATGACCAACAAGAATTTCATCGGCTGGGCGATCACCCATCTGGAGCGCGAGGCGAGTTTCGTCAGCTTCTCGCGGCGGATGCGGCCGGAAACGGCGCAGATGGTGCGACGCGAGGCGGAGGAGCTGGCCGAGCGCGCAAAACTGCTTGCCCACCACGACCAGCACACGACGCCCGAGGACCAGCTCATCGGCTACAAATGGACCTTTGCCTTCGGCGCGACGCCGTTTCCGGCGATCATGCCGATCGGGCCGCATGCGCGCGATGCCGGGGCCGCGGCTCCCGCAAAGGGACGCCGACCCTTGCCGGCCTGATACTTGCCCCTGGACCGGGGTTGCGCACAGCGATGCCGACGGCGCAGCCGGTGCTTCAAAAATGAAGCCACATTCATGATAGGATTCGCGGATCGATTTGCCAGACCTCCGGGTTTTGCCCAACGCGCGACCCGTCCCCGTGACACCGAAGTGATCCCATGTCGACCGCACCAACACTTGAACTTCGCCGCTTTTCGCGCCTGAAAAACTTGCGGGAGCGCGCAGAACGCCAGGGGGCTGCATTGCAGTTCTGGGCGCGTACGGCATCGCTTGCCGCGATCTCCTGCTTCTTTTCATTGATCAGCCGCTGGGATGCCTCGCTACTCTTCGTGCTGGCGGGACTGGTGCTGTTCCAACTCGTCGGCCTGATCCAGTTTCTCTTTGTGCGCCGTCGCACGGCGCCATGGTGGATCGGCTACGTCGTCGGTACGCTGGACATCATTCTGTTGACCGTGCTGCTGATAACGCCCAACCCGTTTGCCCAAGAGGTCGCGCCGGCCGCGATGCAACTGCGCGAAGGCAGCTTCAAATTCCTGCTGATTTTCGTATGCCTTGGCGCGCTGACCCTTTCGACTCGACTGGCGCTCTATCTGGGCGCGCTCGCGGCCTTGACGTGGGCGATCGGGGTGGGATGGGTGATTGTTCATCCGGGTACCGTCATTCCGGCGACGAACCTCTATTCACTGCCGCTGACAGAGCGACTGAACCTCTATCTCAACCCCAATTTCGTCGACACGTTCGCGCAGGCGACCAACGTTCTGGTCGTGCTGATTATCGGCGCGATAATGGCGCTGGTCGTCTCGCGTTCCCGACATCTGTCGGAAGACTATGTCAAGGCAGAGCGGGCCCGCGCCAATCTCGCCCGGCATTTTTCGCCCAACGTGGTCGACCAGCTCGCCACCGATGACGAACCCTTCGGCCCGGTCCGCCGGCAGGAAATCGCGGTGCTGTTCGCCGACATCGTCGGCTTCACCCACTATTCCGAGGATCATCCGGCCGAAGCCGTGTTCGAACTTCTGCGTCAGTTCCACCGTCGCATGGAGCAGGTCGTATTCGACCACCACGGCACCGTCGACAACTATATCGGCGATTGCATCATGGCGACATTCGGGGTTCCGCAAGCCAGCCATGACGACGCGACCCGGGCCATCCAGTGCGCTGAAGCGATGATCGCCACTCTCGGAGACTGGAATGTCCAGCGTGTGTCGAGGGGATATCCGCCGCTGGACGTTCGGATCGGCGTCCAGTATGGCGCGGTCGTCCTCGGCGCGGTCGGCAGCGAGCGCAATCTGTCCGTCGCGGTGGTGGGCGACACCGTCAACGTCGCCAGCCGTTTGCAGGCACTCTGCCGTGAGCTGAAGGCGAGTATCTGCTTTGGGTCGCGACTGATCGAGGCCGCGAAGGCGGAATCGCCCACGACACAGTTGAACGCGCGCGATCATGGGCCGGTGAGCATCCGCGGCCGGGACGAACCGGTCCATGTCTGGGTCGGACACAGAGCCGAAAACCAGGGCGCCGTTGCGGTTTCGGCGTGACGCAGACCAGGCCGAAAGCCATCACCCGTCTGAAGCGATTGCTCCCGCCTTTGCGGCTTCGGCGTCCATTATAGCGTCGCCCCACGCGACTGCCCGGTAGTCGAAGCCATATTCCAGCGTCGGCTTGACGATGCGGAAGAAGGGCGACAGGTCGAAATCGCGCGGCGTGTAAAGCGAGTGGTGGCGGATGTGCAGGATTTCGCGGCGCATGTAGCTCGACTGCGCCGAGGCGCGGCCGGGGGCGCGGGTGATCTCGGGCAGGATCGGATAGCGGATCTGGCCATAGGCCTCGGCGATCAGCGTCGAGCAGATCGCCCGCGTCGGATCGCCGGAGCCGAAGGCCAGCATGCGGCGGCGCCAGCGCACCGGCACCGGCGGCGTCGGCAGGAAGAAGCGCAGCATGTCGAAGATGTTCTTGAGATCGTATCGCAGGCCGAGCTTGCCGATCATGAAGGCAACGACCTTGTCGCGGTCTTCCGGCGTCAGCCCGCTCGCCCGGCAGATGCGGGTGTTGTAGGTGCGATAGCGCGACAGCGGCACGGCGACACAGCCTTCGCCGAGCGTGACTTCGATCAGGCGCGGCCGCTCCGAGCCATCCGAGGGTGCGGGCAGAGCGTCGCCGACATAGAAGGCGGCATGCGACCAGGTCGACTGGGTCAGGTATTTGATGACCGCCGAGATCTTCTGGTTGCCTTCGATGAGCAGGATGTCGCCCGGCTCGAGCGCGCGGCGCAGCGTCTCGGCATCGGATGGCGTGTAGGGCTCGTAGCCCGACGATTCGTCCTGCAGCCGGCCGGCAAGCCAGCGGCCAAGGCGGTCGAGAAGCGTGTCGGCCGGCGCGGTCATGGTAGAGCGTGCTTAGCACGGGCCGGCGGGGAAGTGCCAGCGCGGGAGGCTGGCTCCCCCTTCTCCCTGGTGGGAGAAGGAAAAGCGGTCAGCCGGCGGCCGCGGCCAGATCGTCCGGGGCGCCGGCGAGATCGTCGCGGGCCTTGCGGGCGAGCTTCCTGGTCGAGCGCTTGGGGCTGTCGCCGAACAGCTCGATCGCATCGGCAAGGCACGACTTCCTGAGGCTCTTCTCCGAGCGCTTCAGGAGCTTGGCGAGAAGCCTTGTGTCCTCGGGCGGCCCGAGCGGCTCGCCATCGGCATCGAGCAGCGCGCGCATGACGAAAACATCGTGCAGATCGCCCAGCCTTTCGCCCAGCGAATCGACCGCCTTGCGGCGGGACTTGATCGGGGTCGGCCACAGCCGGCCGAGCAGCGACAGGTGCATGCTGTGGGTCTTGGCCGCCTTGCGCAAATCGTGGAAATCGTCGGCCTCGCCGCGCGAGCCTGCCTTGTCCAACGCCTTGCGCGCCCGCCGCAAGATGGCGCGAGCGCCTTCGGCGAGGATGTCGGCCGCCTGTTCGGGCTGGTCGGGCAGCGAGAGCCTGTCGATGTGGCCGAGGCCTTCCCGGCAGGCGGCGGCGGCGGCGCTGATCGCGGCATCGAGACCGGCGCCGGCATGCATTTCATGCTGGCGCATCACCAGCCGGTCGCGCACGGCGTCGAGGCCGCCGCCGGCGCTCTGCCCCGGAAAGGCGGCAGCCAGGCGGTCGACGGTCTCGATCAGCGCCGTCGCCTCGCGCGGTCCGGCAAGCAGCGCCGATACCTGCTTGTAGCACTCGTTTTCGGTCTGGCAGAACGGTTCGCCCCCGGAACGAACCAGGCGCAGCAAGGCGCGCACGCTCTTCAGCCGCTTGCGGCATTTGTGCAGCCCCTGCTCGGGCTTCTCGCGCGCCGTCTCGAGATGGGCAAGCGCCCTGCCGACCTCGTCGGCCAGGATGCGCCTGACCTCGCCGGTCAGCGGCAAGCGCGGATCGATGCGAAAACTCATGCGGCGATCTCCGGAATCCCCCCAAGGGCGAGCGACGCGTTGTAGAATCTCGACTCGCCGGTGATTTCACGGCCGAGCCATTCAGGCAGCATTTCGTCAGGCACGTCTTCCGGCGTCTCGAGCTCGGCCACCACCAGCCCCGCCAGCATCCCGCCGAAGACATCGACTTCATAGAGATAGCCGCGGTGCCTAACATGGTGACGTGTCTTCTCAATGACACGCCCGACGGCGAAGGCCTGCATCTCCTGCGCCTCCACGAGCGGGATCGAATATTCGAACTCGTCGCGCTCGCGCGCCCTGCTGCCGAACTTCAGCGTCAGCTTGGCCGAGACGCCGTCGCTGATGCGCACACGCACCGAGCGGCCGGGTGTTGCAGCAAGGTAGAACTGCCGAATGCGGATATCCGCCTCGACCCGATCGCGCCAGGCGGGGCTGGCGACCAGGAACTTGCGTTCTACTTCCTTGACCATGGCCGCGCACTAAAGCGCGCGTGGACCAACATGGCAAGCCAATGCCGAGAATCAATTTGACTTTAATCAATCGATTGATTAAACGAATATCATGAGCAAGAAAACGAGCGCCAAACCTTCCCATCGCGAAGCTTCTCCCGCCGAGCAGACGCGCGCCGCGCTCGTGCACGCGGCGCTCAAGCTGTTCGGCCGGCAAGGCTATGACGGCACCTCGACGCGCGAGATCGCCGCCGAGGCCAAGGCCAATATCGGCTCGATCGCCTATCATTTCGGCGGCAAGGAAGGCCTGCGCACCGCCGCCGCCGATTACATCGTCGACACGATCCAGACGATTGCCGGACAAGCCGTTGGAAGTCAGGCCGATGGCGCGGCACAGGCGGGAACCGGTCCGGAAGCGGCGCGGGCGCAGCTCTTCACCGCGCTGGAGCGGATGGTGGCCTTCATCGTTGCCAGCCCGCAAGCCGGCGAGATCGTACAATTCGTACTTCGGGAAATGGCCCACCCGACGGCCGCGCTCGACCGCATCTATGCCGGCGTGTTCGAGCCGACGCACCGCAGGCTTTGCATGATCTGGGAGCAGGCGACGGGCGAGCCGGCCGAGAGCGAGCGCACCCGGCTCACGGTGTTCACGCTGATCGGCCAGGTCATCTATTTCCGCATCGGCCGCGAGGCAGTGATGCGCCGGATGGGCTGGCGCGAGATCGGCGAGGCCGAGGCCGCCAAGGTGGTGGCGATCGCCTCGGACAATCTCGGCGCAATTCTTGCTGCCCGCAGCAACGCCGCCCGCAAGGAGGGCAAACCATGAGCTTGCTTTGTTCGCTGCCGCTTGCCGCCCAGCTGTTCGCCGCCTGCGCGCCGGCGGCGCCGCTCGCCGTCGGCTATGTCGAGGGCGACTACGTGCTTTTGGCGCCGATCGAAGTGGCGCAGGTGGAGACGGTCGCCGTCAAGCGCGGCGACCGCGTCGCGCCGGGCGCGACCGTGGTGACGCTGGAGAGCGCCGACGCCAAGATCGCCGTGGCGCAGGCCGAGGCAGCGCTTGCCCAGGCCGAGGCGCAGCTTGCCGACCTGCAAGTCGGCAAGCGCCCGGAAGAGATCGCCGTGCTCAAGGCGCAAGTCGACATGGCGAGGGCGCAGGCCGCCGACGCCAAGCGCCGCTACGATCGCGCCAGCGACCTCTACAAGCGCGGCACCGGCACGCAGGCCGACTATGACACGGCGTCAGCGGGGCTGGAGACAGCCAACGCGCAGCTCGGCCAGGCCGAGGCCAACCTCGCCGTCGGCGGACTGCCGGCGCGGCCAGAGACGATCAAGGCCGCCGACAACCAGGTCAAGCAGGCGCAGTCGGCGCTGGAACAGGCTCAGTGGCGGCTGTCGAAACGCGTGCTGACGGCGCCCTCGCCCGGCCGCGTCAACGACGTGATCCGCAATCCGGGCGACACCGCCGGCCCGACCGCTCCGGTCGTCTCGCTGCTGCCGGACGGTGCCGTGAAGCTCAGCGTCTATGTGCCGGAAAGCGCCTTCTCGTCGGTCAAGGTCGGCGCGCTGCTCAGCGTTCATTGCGACGGCTGCGGGCCCGAGCTGAAAGCGCGCGTCAGCTATGTGTCGCCGGACCCGGAGTTCACGCCGCCGGTGATCTATTCGCTGGAGAACCGGCAGAAGCTGGTCTTCCTGGTCGAGGCGCGACCCGAGGGCGATGCCGGCCCGCTGCAGCCCGGGCAGATCGTCGACGTCGACCTGGCGGATGCCGGAAAATGAACGTCATCGACGTCCATGGCCTGGTCAAGCGCTTCGGCAACAAGACCGTCGTCGACCATGTGACGATGACGGTGGCCGAAGGCGAGATCGTCGGCTTTCTCGGGCCGAACGGCTCCGGCAAGACGACGACCATCCGCATCATGTGCGGGCTGCTGACGCCGGACGAGGGCGAGGGCACGGTGCTCGGCTTCGACATCCGCACCGACTCGCTCAGCATCAAGCGCGAAGTTGGCTACATGACGCAGAAATTCTCGTTCTACGAAGATCTCACGATCGGCGAGAACCTCGAATTCGTGGCCCGGCTCTATCAACTGAGACCGGTCGAGGAGCATGTGGCGCGGACGCTGGAGGAGCTTGGCCTGACGACGCGCCGCAGCCAACTCGCCGGCACGCTGTCGGGCGGCTGGAAGCAGCGGCTGGCGCTCGCCGCCTGCATCATGCACAAGCCGAAGCTGCTGCTGCTCGACGAGCCGACGGCCGGTGTCGATCCCAAGGCGAGGCGCGAATTCTGGGACGAGATCCACCGGCTGGCGAGCGGCGGCCTGACCGTGCTGGTCTCGACCCATTACATGGACGAGGCCGAGCGCTGCCACCGGATCAGCTATATCTCCTACGGCAAGATGCTGGCCACCGGCACGGTGGAAGAGGTGGTGAAGAATGCCGGGCTCACCACCTTCGTCGTGCAGGGTCCGCGCCTCGACCAGGTCGCGGAGGCGCTGCAGGGCCGCACCGGCGTCGACCAGGTGGCGCCGTTCGGCGCGACGCTGCATGTCGTCGGCTCCGACAAACAGGCGCTCAAGGCGGCGCTCGCCGATGTCGAGAAGCAGCACAAGGGCGTGACGGTGACGCCGGGCGAAACCAGCCTCGAGGACGTGTTCATCCAGTTCATGGCCGGCTCGAAGGACAATATGGGATGAAAAACAGGATGAGCGCCCTGTTCTCCTTCGCCAGGCTCGGCGCGCTGCTGATCAAGGAGTTCATCCAGATGCGGCGCGACCGCATCACCTTCGCCATGATGCTGGGCGTGCCGCTGATGCAACTGGTGCTGTTCGGCTATGCCATCAACAACGATCCGAAGAGCCTGCCGGCGGCGCTGGTGGCGACCAGCAGCGACCCCTACACGCGGGCCATGGTCTCGGCGCTGCAGACCACCGGCTACTACCGCTTCGACCATGTCGCGCAAAGTGCGGCCGAGGCCGAGTTCCTGATGTCGCGCGGCGACGTCGCCTTTGTCGTCACCATTCCCGCCGATTTCGCCCGCCGCGTCGAGCGCGGCGACAGTCCGCAGATCCTGATCGAGGCCGACGCCACCGACCCAGCGGTGGCGAGCGGCGCCATCTCGACGCTGGGCACGGTCGCCAACCAGGCGCTGCTTCGGGCGCGCGGCATGCAGGAGGCGGCGGCGGAAACCGGCAAGGGCCAGCTCGAAGTGGTGGTGCACCGGCGCTACAATCCCGAGGGCATCTCGCAATACAACATCGTGCCCGGCCTGCTCGGCGTCATCCTGCAGATGACGATGGTGATGATGACGTCGATCGCGCTGACGCGCGAGACCGAGCGCGGCACGATGGAGAACCTGCTCGCCATGCCCTCGAGCCCGCTCGAGATCATGATGGGCAAGGTGCTGCCCTATCTGGTGGTCGGCGCCGTGCAGGTGGTGGTGGTGCTGGCGGCGGCGAAGCTCTTGTTCACCATCCCGTTCACGGGCTCGATCTCGCTGCTGTTGACCGCCGTGCTGATCTTCGTGCTGGCGCTGGTGCTGCTTGGCTACACCATCTCGACCATCGCCCGCACGCAGATGCAGGCGCTGCAGCTGACCTTCTTCTTCTTCCTGCCGTCGATCATGCTGTCGGGCTTCATGTTCCCCTATCGCGGCATGCCGGGCTGGGCGCAGCTGTTCGGCGAGATCCTGCCGCTGACGCATTTCCTGCGCATCATCCGCGCGGTGATGCTGAAGGGCGCCGAGCTGCCGGCGGTGGCGACCGAGATCGGCTGGCTGGTGCTGTTCGTGGCGCTGTTCGCCGGCGTCGCGCTGGTGCGGTTCAGGCGGACGCTGGACTAGGTCCAGCAAGGCATGGACTCCGTACGCTGTCGCGGCTGTGCCGGACACTCGAATGCGATAGAGTGGTGGTTCCTGTATCATCAGAGCTGGTCCGATGAGGGTCGTCGATACGGCAGAGGTCATCTTTCTCGTCGACAACGCGACGGACAGCCTGTCGTCGAGCCCCGGCTTCGTCGAGACCGAGTTCGCCCGCCTTCGCCGTCGCGGCATGCCATGGCTGTCCGGCAAATGCCTGTGCTGCGCCGCGCATGGGCTTTCCTGCCTGATCACCGTGCGGACGGCATCGGCCAGCCGCACGCTGCTGTTCGACACCGGGCCCGAGGAATGGGTGTTCGAGCGCAACGCGGTCAAGCTCGGCGTCGATCTCGGGGAGGTTGGGGCGGTAATGCTGTCGCATGGGCACTGGGATCACGCGGGCGCAATGCCGCGCGCCCTGCAGATGATCACGATGGGCAATGGCGGGCGGCCCGTCCCGACCTACATGCATCCCGACATGTTCGCCTTGCGGGCGACCAAATCCGCCGATGGGCAGTTTCGGCCGATGGAACTGGTGCCGAGCGTGGAGGTCCTGTCCGGGAGCGGGGCCGATGTCATCGTCACCCGCGACGAGCAGTTGCTTCTTGACGAGACGTTCTATGTCAGCGGCGAGATCCCACGCGTGACCCGGTTCGAGCGCGGCTTTCCCGGCCAGTATCGCCAGACCGCCGCAGGCAACTGGGAACTGGACGAAGTGATGCCGGACGAGCGCTATTTGGCAATCAACGTGGCCGGCAAGGGGCAGATCGTCTTCACCGCCTGCTCGCACGCCGGCCTGATCAACGTCTTGACCCACGCCCGGGCTCGGTTTCCGGAAATTCCGCTCTACGGCGTGTTCGGCGGCTTCCACCTCTCGGGGGTGACCGAGCCGATCATCCCCGAGACGGTCGAAGCGCTGGCCGAGTTCGACCTGCAGCTGATATCGCCCGGGCATTGCACGGGCTGGCGGGCCGTAAGCGCGCTCGCGGCCGCCTATGGCGAGACGGTCGCTCCATCCGTGGTCGGCAAGACGTTTTTGCTTTGACGGCTCCAACCAACGACTCTGGCGTCCAATGCCGGCAGCCCCCTAAGCCGCCGCCATAATCTCCGCATAGGTGCCGAAATCGACATTGCCGCCGGAGAGCACGACAGCGACGCATTTGCCGGCGAGATCGATCTCGCCGGACGACAGCGCGGCGAGGCCCACGCAGCCGCCGGGCTCGACCACCAGCTTGAGGTGGGCCATGGCGTCCCGCATTGCCTGCGCCGTCGCCTTGTCGGACACGGCGACAGCGCCGGCGAGGTTCTTGCGGTTGATCTCGAAGGTGATGGCGCCGGGCTCGGCGGTGAGGATGGCGTCGCAGATCGAGGTGTGGCCGGGCTCGTTGGCGACCCTCTCGCCCCTGGCCAGCGAACGGCGGGTGTCGTCGAAATGTTCCGGCTCGGCGGCCCACACGGCGGTGCCGGGCGAAGCATCCTTGACGGCAACGGAAATGCCGCTCGACAGGCCGCCGCCGCCACAGGGAATGACGACCGCGTCGAGGCTGACGCCGAGAGCCCTGGCCTGGGCCATCAGCTCGAGGCCGATCGTGCCCTGGCCGGCGATGATTGCCGGATCGTCGAAGGGCGGAACCAGCGCCATGCCCTTGTCCAGCCAGGGACGAACCACCGTCATGCGGTCATCGCGAAAGCGGTCGAACGGAACCACCTCGGCGCCCATCTTGCGGACATTGCCGATCTTCATCGCCGGCGCGTCGGCCGGCATGGCGATGACCGCCTTGACGCCGAACATCGCCGCGGAAGCGGCGACGCCCTGCGCGTGATTGCCCGAGGAGAAGGCGACGACGCCGCGGCCGCGCTCCGCCTCGCCCAGCGACGACAGTTTGTTGTAGGCGCCGCGGAATTTGAACGAGCCGGTGCGCTGCAGCGTCTCCGGCTTGAACAGGATGCGGCCGCCGAAGCGCTTGTTGAGCTCCGGCGATTCGATCAGCGGCGTCTCGACGATCAGGCCGGAGAGGCGCGTGGCGGCGTTGCGGATATCGGCGATGCCGGGAGGGACGGTCATGGGCGTGGCCTTGAGCAAACAGACCGCCCATGGTGCACGGAAAAGGCCGCGGCGCGCCAACGAAAAAATGTGATGGTTACAAGGTTGGCGGATCATAGCTGCCGTTGGCGCCGCCCCTCACCTGCCTGCCGGCTTCCTCTCCCCGTATAGTGACGGGGAGAGGGCGCTGTCATCGCGGCTTTCGCCAATCACCAACGTTGCAAGAATGGCGCTGAGGCTACGGCCAGCCGAGGGTGGCAAGTGGCCGCCTCTCACCCCAACAGCGTCCTTTGCCTCTTGCTGCCGCCGAGCTTGCGCCAGGCGTTGAAGCGGTGGGTGGCGGCGGCGAACGAGATCTTCATCTGCTGGGCGACCGAATAGCGCGACTTGCCGTCGTCAAACATGCGGTAGCAGCACTCGACGCCCTCTTCCGTCAGCTTGCCGTCGGGAGCCTTGTTGTGCGGATTGGCGGGATCGAATTTCTCGACCTGCTGCTCGACCAGGCCTTTCAGGCGCTGCAGGTCGGCCTCGATGCTGGCGATGAGATCGAGGACGGGTTTCGGATCAAAGGCGTGCGCATGCTCTTTCGGCGACATCCGGGAATTCCTTTCTTTCGGCTTAGGTTCGGTTATATAGGTGAACGTTCGGCAACAATGAAGGCCTGTCCCGGATCAACTAATTTTGTTCCGGCGGACGATGCGCGATTGACCGGCAACGGGTCAAACCATAGTTTAGAATAATTCTAATCTAGAGTGACATGCTCATGCTTTCACGTGTTTTCGGCTTTGGCCGCCGTTCCTTCGATTCGCTCTCCGAGCAGGAGATCCTGGCGCTGGCCATATCGTCGGAGGAGGATGACGGGCGCATCTACCGCGCCTATGCCGACGGGCTGGCGGAAGATTTTCCGCAATCGGCCAAGGTGTTCGAGGCGATGGCGGAGGAAGAGGACGGCCACCGCGATTCGCTGATCGAGCTCTACCGCAAGCGTTTCGGCGAGCGCATTCCGCTGATCCGGCGCGAGCATGTCAGGGGCTATTACGAGCGCAAGCCCGACTGGCTGGTCAGGCCGCTCGGCATCGAAACCGTGCGCCGGCAGGCCGAGGCGATGGAACAGCAGGCCTACCGCTTCTATGTCGAGGCCGCCAAGCGCACCACCGATGCCTCGACCCGCAAACTGCTCGACGAACTGGCGGTGGCCGAGCAGGGCCACGAGAGCTCGGCGCATCAACTGGAACAGGAGCATGTCCCGGGTGAGATCAAGATCGAGGAGGCGACGGCCGAGCAGCGGCAGTTCATCCTCACCTATGTGCAGCCGGGACTGGCCGGGCTGATGGACGGATCGGTGTCGACGCTGGCGCCGATCTTCGCCGCTGCCTTCGCCACGCACGACACATTCCAGACCTTCCTGGTCGGGCTTGCCGCCTCGATCGGCGCCGGCATCTCGATGGGCTTCACCGAGGTCGCGTCCGACGACGGCAAGCTGTCCGGCCGCGGCTCGCCGATCAAACGCGGGCTGACCGTCGGCATCATGACGACGCTCGGCGGTCTCGGCCACGCGCTGCCCTATCTCATCCCGTTCTTCTGGACGGCGACGGCGGTCGCCGCCGTGGTGGTGTTCTTCGAACTGTGGGCGATCGCCTTCGTGCAGAACCGCTACATGCAGACACCGTTCTGGCGCGCCGCCTTCCAGGTGGTGCTGGGCGGCGCGCTGGTGTTCACGGCCGGCGTGCTGATCGGGAATGCCTGAGCGGAGCCTCTCCCTTCCCCCCTTGTGGGGGAAGGCGCTACCCATTCGCCGCCCTGCTATCCGCCGGCGCCTCGGCCCTCTCCGTCAGGCCGTAGTCGCGCACGACGTGCGCGATGCGCAGACGGTAGCCGGCAAAGATTCCGCCACGGCCGGCCTGCTGCGCCTGCCGGTGCTCCTCGGTGTTGCGCCAGGCCTTCACCGCCTCCTCGTCGCGCCAGAAGGACAGCGACAGCACGCGGTTCGGATCGGCGAGGCTCTGGAAGCGCTCGATCGAGATGAAGCCGTCGATGCCGTCGAGCAGGGGCCGGAGTTCGGCGGCGATGCCGAGATAGGCCTCGCGCCGGCCCGCCGCCGGCTCGACCTCGAAGATGACGGCGATCATGCCTCTATCCCTTCCTTGACCGTGACGTCGGTGCGGAACAATTGCCGCGGTCCGTGCGGGCCCGACACCAGCTTCAGGAAGATGCGGTCCTCCTTGAGGATGAACTTCTCGCGCCGGGCGAACTCGTAGTTCGCCTTGCCGGCCGGGTCGGCGGCAAGCCGGGCGCGGTAGGCCTCATAGGCCGCGAGATTGTCGATGTTGTAGGCGGCATAGGCCGTGGTCGCCGAACCCTCGTGCGGCGCGAAGTAGCCGATGAGGTCGGCGCCGCAGCGCGGGATGGCCTGGCCCCAGGCACGCGCATAGTCCTCGAAGGCCGCTTTGCCGAACGGATCGATCTCGTAGCGGATGAAGCAGGTGATGGTCATGGCGGTCTCCTCGTCAGGTTGGGTTTGCAGTGACGACAGTTCGAGCGCGGTCGAAACATCGCTTCCGTCGGCATGCTATTCAGCTCATGTCAGGAGTGGTGTTTTGCATCGTCGTCCGCTCCTTGAACTGAACCGACAATAGTGATTTCCTCGCAGGAATGCTTCGACAAGGATCGAACTATGCGTGAAGGACCAGATATCGCCCGCATCGCCAGCCTGGTCGGCGATCCGGCCCGCGCCAACATGCTCACCGCGCTGATGGGCGGCACGGCGTTGACCGCCTCCGAGCTGGCGCTGGAGGCCGGCGTGTCGCTGCCCACCGCCTCCTCGCATCTGTCGAAGCTGATGGAGGGCGGACTGCTGAGCTTGGCCAGCCAGGGACGGCATCGCTATTACGGGCTCGCCGGGCCGCAAGTCGCCGGCATGATCGAGGCGATCATCGGCGTCGCCGAAGCGGTCGGCCCCAAGCGTGTGCGGCCGGGCCCGCGCGACGCCGCGATGCGGGTGGCGCGGGTCTGCTACGACCATCTCGCCGGCGAGCAGGCGGTGGCGATGCTCGACCGCCTGATCGACAGGGAGGTGTTGCTGCGCGACGACAGCGAGATCAGGCTTGGCCCGGCGGCGGCCTCGCATTTTTCCGCGCTCGGCATCGATGTCGAGGCCAAGGCCAGGCGGCCGGTGTGCCGCGCCTGCCTCGACTGGAGCGTCAGGCGCTCGCACCTCGCGGGCACGCTGGGCGCCGCAATCCTCGAGAAGATCATCGCCGAGAAATGGGCGCGGCGCGAAAAGGGCAGCCGCGCGGTGGTATTCTCGCCGACAGGCAGGCAAGCGTTCGAGAGGGTGTTTCTGGCCTGATTTCCCTAGCCACGCTTCAACGGCTTGCCCAGCTTGAAGAAATCCTTCCATGGATCGGCCTTCTTCAACTGCTCCAACGTGGTGGAATCGCCGAGCGGGAAGGCGTTGGGCGCCAGCCCCTTCTCGAGTTCCGGCCAGGTCACCGGCATCGACACGGTGGCGCCCTTCTTGGCGCGCGACGAGTAAGGCGCGACCGTGGTCGAGCCGCGGCCGTTGCGCAGATAGTCGACGAAGATCCTGCCGGTGCGCGCCTTCTTCGACAGCGTCGCGGTGTAGCGGTCGGGCGAAGCCTGCTCCAGCGCGCGGGCGAAATCATGGGCGAAGTCCTTGACCTCGTCCCAATCCGCCGACTGCTTCAGCGGCACCAGCACGTGATAGCCCTTGCCGCCGGAGGTCTTGACCAAATTGGCGAGCGAAAGCTCGTCCAGCTTGCCGCGGATGTCGAGCGCCGCCTCGCGCACCGCCTTGACGTCGACGCCCTCGTCGGGATCGAGGTCGAAAATGATCTGGTCGGGCTTTTCCAGCGCGTCGATCGTGCAGCCCCAGATATGCACCTCGACGACACCGTACTGGACCAGCGCGGCAATGCCGTCGAAATCCTTGATGTAGAGGATCTCCTCGCCATCGGTCGGATCCTTCATCCGGGCGATCTTGTCGCTCATGCCGGGCGAGGCGTGTTTCTGGAAGAAGCGCTGGCCGCCGATGCCGTCCGGCGCCCGCACCAGGCTGAGCGGCCGGTTGACGACGAATTGTTCCATGCGCGGCCAGACCAGCGCGTAATGGTCGAGCAGATCCTGCTTGGAGACCTTCTCGTCGGGCCACAAGAGCTTCTCCGGGTGGGAGAGCTTCACCGAGGTCTTGGCTGACGCAGCGTTCGGCGCCGCCTTCGCCTCGGCCGCGCCCTTGCCGGCGGCTTTACTGGGCTTCTCCTGCACGACTTCCTCCGCCGGCTTGTCTTCGCGCAGCCCCTGGAACGAGGCGTGACGTATTATACGGTCCGAGGTCCAGCTGCGGAACTCCACTTCGCCGACAAGATCGGGCTCGACCCAGACCAGCCCCTTGCCCTTCGGCACGGCGGCGGAGAAGGGCGACGTTTTTGCGGTGAGTCCGTCTAGTCTTTTCTTGAGGTCGGCGGCCATCTTGCCGGAAAATCCGGTGCCGACGCGGCCGGCATAGTGCAGCTTGCCGCCCTCATGATAGCCGACCAGCAGCGAGCGCAGGCCGCGCCCGGTCTTGTCCGAGGGCAGGTAGCCGCCGATGACGAATTCCTGCCGCAGCGTGCATTTCGACTTCACCCAGCTGAGACCGCGGCCGCTGCGGTAAGGCGCGTCGGCACGTTTGGAAACCACGCCTTCGAGACCCATGCGGCAGACATGCTGCAGCATCACCTTGCCCGGCTCGTGGAAATGGTCGCTGAAGCGCAGCGCCGAATCCTGCGGCTGCTCGCCGAGCAGTTCCGCCAGCGCCTGCTTGCGCTCGACCAGCGGCTCGCGGCGCAGGTCCTTGCCGTCGAGGCGCATCAGGTCGAAGGCGTAGTAGACGAAGCGATCGGCGCGGCGGGCGGAGAGATCGGCCTGCAGCAGGGCGAAGGATGACACGCCGCTGTCGGCCAAAACGATGATCTCGCCATCGATGATGGCATCGCGGCATTTGAGGCCGGCAAGCGCTGCGGTGACCGGACCGTCGAATTTTCCGGTCCAATCGAGGCCTGCGCGGGTCAGCAGCCTCACCTCGCTGCCGGCGATCTGCGCCTGCATGCGATAGCCGTCGAATTTCACTTCGTGCAGCCAGTCGTCGCCGGAAGGCGCATCCTTCTCCAGCGTGGCGAGCTGCGGCTCGATGAACTCCAGCCGCTTGGCAGACCCGGCTCTTGCCTTGCCGGTGGCCGCCGGCTTGTTGGAGTGCCAGACTTTCGGCTTCGCGCCCTTGGCCGTCTTGCCCTCGCCGACCTCCTCGATCGTCAGGCCGGATTTCACCGATTTCGGCTCCTGCTTCAGGATGTCCTCGCCGGGACGCGCGGCGGCATCGTCGGACTTGATCAGCAGCCAGTTGTCGCGCTTTTCGCCGGAGCGCGGCTTCAGCCGCACGAGATGCCAGCGGCCATGCAATTTGTGGCCTTCCAGCTCGAAGCCGATATGGCCCTTCTTCATCGCCTTGGCCGGATCGCCTTCCGGAACCCATTTGCCCTCGTCCCAGACGATCACCGAACCGCCGCCATACTCGCCCTTGGGGATGGTGCCTTCGAACGGCGCGTAGTCGATCGGGTGGTCCTCGACATGCACGGCCAGCCGCTTCTCGTGCGGATCGAGGCTCGGGCCGCGCGTCACCGCCCAGCTCCACAGCACGCCGTCATGCTCGAGGCGCAGGTCGTAGTGCAGCCTGGTCGCGGCATGCTTGTGGATGACGAAGATGCCGGCGGCTTTCTTGCCGCTCCGCGACAGCTTGCCGGCCGGCTCGGCGGTCTTCCTGAAATCCCGCTTGGCCCGATACTGCTCGAGGCTGGCCATGGCTGCGGCCTCCTATGCCGATTTGCGCCGCGGAGCGGAGGCCTTGCCGCGTCCGGCCTTTGGCTTTGGCTTCGCCTTCGACGCGGCCTTGCCCGCGCCTTCCGCGTTCAGGCTCTTCTTCAGCGCATCGAAGAGGTTGACGACATTGGACGGCTTCGGCCGCGCCTTGGCCTTCGGCGCCTTCCTGCCGGCCTTCCTGGCGCGGATCAGCTCGAGCAGGGCATCCTCATAGCGGTCGTCGAACTTCGACGGATCGAATTTTGCCCCCTTCCGGTCGATGATATGCTCGGCAAGGTCTATCATCTCGTCGTCGGTCTTGACCGACTTGATATCGCCAAAGACGCTGTCGGGCTGGCGCACCGTGTTGTCGTAACGCAGCGTGGTCAGCACCATGCCCTTGCCGAGCGGCTCGATCACCACCGGGCGTTCCCGCTGGTAGAGCACGATGCGGGCGAGGCCGGCCTTCTTCTTGCCCGCCATGGCGTCGCGGATGACGGCGAAGGCCTCCTCCGACACCTTGTCCGCCGGCGAGACATAATAGGGCGTGTCGAGGTAGATCTGCCGGATCGAGGCCTTGTCGACGAAGCCGTCGAGGCTCATTGTATGCGAGGATTCGATCTGGACGGCCTCGATCTCGTCTTCCTCGATATGGATGAACTCGCCGTCCTCGAGCTCATAGCCCTTGATCTCGTCGCCTTCCTCCAGCGGCTTGCCGGTCTCGGCATCGACATAGATGCGCTTCACCGTATTTCCGGTCTTGCGGTTGAGGATGCGGAAGGAGACCTTTTCGGCGTGGGTGACGACGTTGGTCAGCTCGATGGCGCAAGTGACCAGCGACAGCTTGAGATAGCCTTTCCAGGCCGGGCGCGGCGCCATGACGAACTCCGTGAGCGGGGTGGTTCAACCGAGAACGGGCAGAGCCCGCTCCGGTTCCGGGAGACAGGCCGCTTCCAGACAGGGCCCTGACTTGGGCCGCGCACGGAAATTTCGCCGAGGCGCGCGCGGCTGAAACAGAACCGCATCCGAACGACATCGAGACGAAACATATGTGATGCAAAAGTCACATTGGGCAAAATGCCGGCAAATGGCTCTGAAAGACCCCGAATCAGCCGCATTCCGGCCACGAAGCAGGGCATTTCGGACCAGAAATTAACATCACGTTCACCGACTATTCACGCCTCGACGCTATGATGCCCGCAATTCGGACGGGACATCCGAAATCGGGACAGGGACAGGGAAATGAAGTTCTGGAACCACATTGCCGGCTATGCCGCCGCCATCCGCGAATTCGTCGCGCCGACCTATCGGCCTGAGCGCTATTACATGCGCGGCCCCGGTCCGGCCTGCGCCCGCCGCGGCAACTCGCTCGGCATCAGCGCGCACTGATCATGACGCTGGAGAGCCGTCATGACAGCCGGATCTGCAAACCGGCCGACAGCCATCGCGCAACCACCTATCGCGCCGAGCGCCCCGCGCTGGCCGATCGGCGGCGTGCGACAACGCCCCCGCTTTGACGCCGCCGCCGGCTGGCTTAGTGTCTGACGACACCAGCAGCCGGGGCCGACATGATTGACCTGCCCGAACCGAAGCGTCCCCTTCCTCCGCCGCAAGCTTACGATGCAACCCAGCCGCTGATCGTCTTCGACGGCGTCTGCGTGTTCTGCTCGGGTTTCGTGCGGACGGTGGTGCGGTTCGACCGCAGGAAGCGCTTCCGCTTCGCCACGGCGCAGTCGCCGTTCGGCGAAGCGCTGTTTCGCACCCACGGACTGGCGACCGACAGCTACGATACCAGCCTGACCCTGATCGACGGAAAGGCCTTCACCCAACTGGACGGCTTCATCGCCGTGATGGCCGAGCTTGGCTGGCCATGGCGCGCGGCGAAGGTTTTGCTCGCCCTGCCGCGGCCGCTGCGCGACTGGTTCTACGACCGCATCGCCAAGAATCGCTACGCCCTGTTCGGCAGGACGGACAGCTGCGAGCTCCCGTCGCCGGAACTGCGGGAGCGGCTGATCGGCTAGAATCCCGCCAGGGCTGGTGGGGGCCCGGCCGGCGGCGAGATTCGGCCCCCCGACAATCCTCGCAGATTCACGGATCATCGCCGCCCGCTTGCGCGAGGCGCCGCGCGGGTCGAAAGATTTTCGCAGCACCTGTCGAAATCCGCCTGGCCCAGGCGACATTGGTCAGGCCGGCGATGACGCGGCCTTCGAGAAAACGGGAGAAGACCATGCGATACATGCTTTTGATCTACGCAAACGAAGCCGCGATGGCGACCGCGCCGAGCGAGAAGACCTACCAGATCAGCGCCGCCTATGGCGCCTATACCGAGGCTTTGAAGAAATCCGGCGCCTGGCTCGCCGGCGACCGGCTGCGGCCGACGCAATCCGCAACGGCGGTGCGGACGGCCGACGGCAAGACCAATGTGCTCGACGGCCCCTATGCCGACACCAAGGAGCAGCTCGCCGGCTTCTACATGATCGAGGCCGAGGACGCCGATGCGGCCATCGCCTGGGCGGCGCGCTGCCCGGGCGCCAGCGCCGGCACGATCGAGGTGCGGCCGATCTGGGAAATGAGCGACTATCCCTCCGCGAGTTGACCCAGTGATGGACAATCGCCCGGAGACCGCGCGGGCGGCGGCGGAAGCGGCCGCCCGGCAAAGCTACGGCAAGCTGGTCGCCTTTCTCGCGGCGCGCACGCGCGATGTCGCCGGCGCCGAGGACGCGCTGGCGGATGCCTTCGCGGCGGCGCTCGAGCGCTGGCCGCAGACCGGCGTGCCCGAAAAGCCGGAAGCCTGGCTGCTCGCGGTGGCGCGCCGGCGGGGCGTCGACGCGGTGCGGCGGCGGCAGACCGGCGAGGCGGCGCGCGATCATCTCAAGCTGATCGCCGAGGAGGTGGAGGCCCGCATGACCGACGAAGAGCTGCCGGACGAACGGTTGCGGCTGATGTTTGCCTGCGCCCATCCGGCGATCGAGGCCAGCGTGCGCGCGCCGCTGATCCTGCAGACCATCCTTGGCTTCGACGCGGCGACCATCGCTTCGGCCTTCCTGGTCTCGCCGGCGACGATGGGCCAGCGCCTGGTGCGCGCCAAGACCCGCATCCGCGAGATCGGCATTCCGTTCCGGGTGCCGGAGCGGGCCGAGCTCGGCGAGCGGCTGGACGCGGTGCTGGAGGCGATCTACGCCGCCTTCGCCGAAGGCTGGACCGATCCAGCCGGCACCGAGACGCGGCGCCGCAACCTCGCCACCGAGGGCATCTGGCTCGGCCGGCTGGTGGCTTCGCTGATGCCGGACGAGCCGGAGGCGGTAGGGCTGCTGGCGCTGATGCTTTTCGCCGAAGCGCGGCGGGCGGCGCGGCGCAGCCCGGACGGAGACTTCGTGCCGCTTGCCGAGCAGGACACCGCGCTCTGGGACGACACGCTGATCGACGAGGCGGAAGACCTGCTCGAACGTGCCGCCGCCAAGGAGATCATCGGCCGCTACCAGCTGGAGGCGGCCGTGCAATCGGCCCACGCGGCGCGGCGGCGCGGCGGCCGCACCGACTGGGCAGCGATCCGCCAGCTTTACGACGCGCTGCTGGCCCTCGCCGGCTCGCCTGTCGTGGCGATCAACCGCGCCGTGGCGATCGCCGAGGATGAGGGCGCGGCGGCCGGGTTGGCGGCGCTTTACGTCCTGGGTGACGACAAGCGGCTGGATGACTATCAGCCCTATTGGGCTGCCCGCGCCGGTCTGCTGGCGAGGCTCGGCACGACCGGATTGGCGGCCGAGGCCTACGACCGCGCGATCGGCCTCGAAAGGGACCCGGCCGTGCGCCGCTTCCTGCAGGAAAAGCGGGCGAAGCTTACGATGCTCTAATCAAGCACGACCACGGCCTCCACCTCGAACAGCATGGGGTCGATCGCCAGCTTGGGAACGGGAACCAGCGTCTGCGCCGGCAGCGCCTTGCCGAACATGTCCTTGACGTTGCTGGTCAGCACCTCGAGCTTGGACATGTCGTGATCGACCACGAAGACCGTGAGCTTGGCGACCTGATCGGGTTTCGCGCCAATCCCCTCCAGCGCGGCGCGCAGGTTCGCATAGGCCTGTTTCACCTGGACGGCGAAGTCCGGCGACAAGGCGCCCGTGCTGTCCTGGCCGCCCTGCCCGGAAATGTAGGCGACCCGTGCTCCCCGGGGCATGATCACCGCCGTGCTGTAGCCATTCGGCGACGGGTCGTGGAGGTTTCGCGGATTGACGATGGCCAGCTTGCGATCGTCCGCATTCGCTGCCGTCGCAGCGGGAACTCCGATGGTCATGATGATTAGCCCTCCGATGAGCAGGTGCTTGATTGAGCGTGGCATGAGTTTCTCTTGGCTCCGCGGGCTGCGAGCAACGCACCCACGATCGCAATTTCGGTTCATCGCCGCACGCGACTCGTACGGCGTCCGAGTCATCGTATGGTACGATGTACGAGTCAACCGCGCGGCATCGACATTCCTGACGTTGCCTGCCAGAATCGCGGCTCCGATACGCGAGGAAGACGAATGGCAGCCAAACGCGGCGGCGCCCGAAGCAACCGGTCTCAGCGGCCAGGTCAGCCGCCCCGACCCGCGGGCGAGCCGCCTCTGTCCCGGCAGCGTATCGTGGCCACCGCGGTGGAGTTGCTGGACGCGCAAGGGATCGACGGATTGACGATGCGTCGGCTGGCCGATCGCCTCGGCTCGGGCGTGATGAGCCTGTACTGGCACGTCGACAGCAAGGAGGATGTCTTCGATCTGGCGCTCGACGCGGTGCTCGAATATCGCGGATCGCCGCAAGAACCTCAGTCCGAAGACTGGCGCGGCGAGATCGTTCACATACTCGAGGACTGGCGCGCCAGCATGCTCAGCCATTCCTGGTCGGCATCGCTGTTGCCGCGCCGGGCGCTTGGCCCGAACATCCTCAGTCGGCTGGAACTGCTGAGCAAGGCCTTGTCCAGGGCCGGCGTGGCGGACGCGGACATCAACGCCGCGATATGGTCGCTCTGGAACTATGTGATGGGCGCCACCATCACCCGGGCGAGCTTCGACCTGTCGGACGACGACAGGGCCGCCGCGCAGCAGCGCCTCACCCGTCTCAGCGAGCGCTACGCGACAATCGAACGCTCCCGGCTGCTGTTGGACGACGACTGGGATGGCGCTTTCCGCAAAGGCCTCGGTTTCCTGCTCGACGGCCTCGCGCCAGAATAAACGTCCCGCTCACCACATTGCGTGGGCGGCATTCAGTTTGCGGATCAGGTCATGATCGCGCAGCCTGGCCCACAGGCGTTCGATATCGGGCCAGGCGGCGGCGACCTTGCCGATCTCGGGATGCCAGGCCGCCAGCATGATCAGGTAGACGTCGGCCAGCGACAGCCGGTCGCCGACCAGCCAGTCGCGGCCGGCGAGGGCCTTGTCGAGGATGGCAAAGCCGCGATCCATCTCGGCCAGCGCGGCCTGCTTCACCGCCTCCACGCCGTCCGGCGCCGCGGTGTAGCGATGGGCATAGTAGAAGCGCAGCCCCGCCGGGTAGAGGACCGACGACATGAAGGCCATCCAGCGCAGGAAGTCGGCACGGGCCGGCGAGCCCGCCGCCGGCGCCAGTCCGGCTTCCGGATGGCGCTCGGCGAGCAGGATGCAGATCGCCGCCGACTCGGTGATCGAACGGCCGTCCGGCAAGGTCAGCACCGGCACCTGGTTCAACGGGCTGATCTCGAGGAAGGCCTGGTCGGGCGGGTCCTTCTTCGGCACGTCGACCTGGTCGAACGGCGCGCCCGCCAGGGCAAGGGCCGCCTCGACGACGAAGCCGCCGCTGCCGGGGCGCGTGTAAAGTCTGTACATGAATCCTCCCAATGGCCGCGCGGGCCGCGGGAGATTTGCACCGGAAGACGCGCGGCGCTCAAGCGCCACGCTGACGCCACACGGGTTTTTTCAGCGGTCCAGCGTCCCGCGAGGGTCGGTCGAGGCTGCTTAAGCCCCCAGCCCGTCGAACAGGATCGTCGACAGGTAGCGCTCGGCGAAGGACGGGATGACGACGACGAGGGTCTTGCCCTTGTTCTCCGGCCGCGAGCCGACGACGATCGCCGCCTGGAGTGCTGCGCCCGACGAGATGCCGACCGGCACGCCTTCGAGGCGGGCGACGAGCCGCGCATTGGCGACGGAATCTTCGTTGGAGACCCTGACGATCTCGTCATAGATCGTGGTGTCGAGGATCTTCGGCGCGAAGCCGGCGCCGATGCCTTGGATCTTGTGCGGGCCGGGCTGGCCGCCGGACAGCACCGGCGAGGCCTCCGGCTCGACGGCGACGACATGCAGCGAAGGCTTGCGCTTCTTCAGCACCTGGCCGACGCCGGTGATGGTGCCGCCGGTGCCGATGCCGGAGACGAAGATGTCGACCTCGCCCTGGGTGTCGTTCCAGATCTCCTCGGCCGTGGTGCGGCGGTGGATCTCCGGGTTGGCGGGATTCTCGAACTGCTGCGGAATGATGGCGTCGGGCAAGGTGGCGGCAAGCTCATCGGCCTTGGCGATGGCGCCCTTCATGCCCTTGGGACCTTCGGTCAGCACCAGTTCGGCGCCGAGCAGCGCCAGCATCTTGCGCCGCTCGACCGACATCGTCTCCGGCATGGTCAGGATCAGCTTGTAGCCCTTGGCGGCGGCGGCGAAGGCGAGCGCAATGCCGGTGTTGCCGGAGGTCGGCTCGATCAGCGTCGTCCTGCCGGGGGCGATCCTGCCAGAGGCTTCCAGCGCCTCGATCATGGCAACGCCGATACGGTCCTTGACCGAGGCGATCGGGTTGAAGAATTCGAGCTTGGCCAGGAGACTGGCGACGACGCCCTTCTCCTTGGCGAACTTGTCGAGCCGCACCAGGGGCGTGTCGCCGATCGTCTCGGTGATCGAATTGAAGACGCGGCCGCGGCCGGGCACGCGCGCGGAGGTGACGGGCTTGTTCATTGTTTCGCTCCCAGGTCAGGCAGGCAATTGCATCAAGCGACAGAATAGGGCTTTCAGCCGCGCAAGATAGGCTGCCGGCCGAAAATATCCGAGTGGGGCGCGTGCTGAAAACGCTGCCGCCCCGGAAAAGCATTTTCCGGATCGGCCCGTTTCCGGAATGCTTTCCCCGAAATGGAGACCGGTTGAGATTGCAGCCTATTGACGGGCGGCGATGGCGGCCGCCGCGCCAACCATGAAACCGGCGGCGGTGCGGTTCAGCGCCTTCAGCGCGCGCGGCGACTAGAGGAACCAGCGCGCCTTGGCGGCCAGCGCCAGATAGGGCACCAGCACCACCAGCAGGACGAGGACGGTGAGCGTGACCAGGATGCCGTAGTCGGCGAGCGTCACCGCCTTCAGGTCGACGATGGTCGGCGTGATGGCGATATAGAAGATCATCGTCTTCGGATTGCCGAGCGTCACCGTCAGGCCGGCCAGGAAGGAGGCGGCGAGCCCGCCCTTGCCCTTGCGCGCCTCGACAGTCTCCGGCGAGATGCCGCTGGTCCAGAAGCGCCAGCCGAGGAAAGCGAGATAGGCGACACCCGCCCATTTGATGGCAAGGAAGACCATGCCGAAGGTCTGCGCGACGAAGGCGAGGCCGAGCATGACGGCGGTGAGGTAGGTGAGGTCGCCGAGGATCAGGCCGAACGACATCGCCAGCGACGAGCGGAAGCCGGAACCCAGCGCCCGCGCCACAAGCGCGGTGACGCCGGGACCCGGAATGGCGGCGGCGATGCCGAGAGCTGCACTGTAGGCGAGGAATCCGGTGAGCGTCATGGATAAGGTTCCAGATCGGAGGGTCTTATCGCATGGAACAGGCGAGGGTTGAAATCCCTCACGGTCGGAATCCATTGCACCAGACCATCGTGGTCTTCGCCTTACAAGGCTAACTGACGGCCCGAGGCTTGATTGCCACGTGGTTCCCCCAGTCCGTCGCGGCTACGCCGCGCCACCTTTCCCCCTCCGGAGGGAAAGGAAGGGAGCCTTGCTTGGCGAGCGTTGACTGCAAAAAAGCTTGGCGCCTTTCCTCTCCCCCGTCGATCGGGGGAGAGGTGGCTCGGCGAAGCCGAGACGGAGTGGGGGTCGACCAGCGTAAGGTTTCTCAGGACCGGCCGTCGCCGTAAGTAACACGCCAGATGGTGCCGTTGCCGTCCTCGGTCAGGATCAGCGCACCGTCCTTGGCGACGGTGACGCCGACCGGCCGGCCCCAGACGTCGTCGTCGGAGATGACGAAGCCGGTGGCGAAATCCTCATACTCGCCGGTCGCCTTGCCGTCCTTGAATTTCAGCCGCACCACCTTGTAGCCGGTGCGCACGCCGCGGTTCCAGGAGCCGTGCAAAGCGACGAAAGCATCGCCCCTGTAGTCGGCCGGGAAGCTGCCGCCCTCATAGAAGGCGATGTTGAGCGGCGCCGAATGCGCCTGCAGCAGCACGTCGGGAACGGTGACCTTGCCGGCAAGATCGGGGCGCGCGCCCGCGTGGCGCGGGTCCTCGTTGGCGCCGATATAGTACCAGGGCCAGCCGTAGAAGCCGCCCTGCCTGACCGTCGTCGCGTATTCGAACGGCACGTTGTCGCCGAGCTCATCGCGCTCGTTGACGACGCACCAGAGCGCGCCCGTCTGCGGCTGCACGGTCATGCCGGAGCAGTTGCGCAAGCCGGTAGCGAAGCTGCGCCGGTTGTTGCCGTCCGGATCGAAGGCCAGCACGTCGGCGCGGCCTTCCTCCGGGCCCCAGGTGGCGCCGAGCGGCGCCGACGTCGCCCATTGCTCGAGCCCGCCTTCGGGCTCGGCGGCCATGTCCTCGGCGACGTTGGAGCCCGATCCGACCGACAGATAGAGCGTCTTGCCATCAGGCGAAAAGGCGATGTCGCGCGTCCAGTGATGGTTCGCGGGGATGTCCGGGACGATGGTTTCCGGCTTGCCTTCGGCCTTGAGGTCGCCGTCGCGATAGGCGAAGCGCACGACGCTGTTGCTGTTGGCGACATAGACCCATTGCGGCTTGTCGCCCGGCGGATAGAAGGCGATGCCGTAGGGCCGGGTCAGGCCGGTGGCGAAGATCGCCTCCTGCGCCGGCCTGGCGCTGCCTTCGGCGAGGCGATAGACGCGGATCTGGCTGGCCTTGCTGTCGGCGACGAACAGGTCGCCATTGGGCGCCGCGCGCACGACCCGCGGATTGTCGATGCCCGACGCGACGAGTTCGATGGAAAAGCCTGATGGCACGAGCGGCCTGGCGCCTTCCGGCCGATCCGCCAGGCCGGCGCCGTTCGACACGGAGCGGCTGACATAGGGCTTTTGCAGATCATCCGGCCTGATCAGCCGGCGCACGCCAGGCCTGTCGGCCTTCCAGTCGCCGAAGGCCTTCTTGCCAGTCAGCACCGGTTCGCCGGCCTGCTGGGCAGAGGCCGTCGTTGCAAGCAGCAAGGCGGCAGCCGCAAGACCGGCAAATCGGATCATCCTGGCCTCCAGGGGTTTCGGCGCCGTACGCGGTGCCGTCGCGAATGGTGAACGGGCGGATGCGGCGGTCGTTCCGCCTGGGATATCAGGCACACGCCGATTTGAGGGATGGTTTCAGCTGCCTTCGGCGTAGAAATCATCGTCCAGGCGCTTTTCCAGCTCGACCAGATCGGCCGGCAGCGGCAGGCCCATGGCTCGCAATTCCTGCAGCTTCTCGCGCAGCTGCTCCTGAATCTCGTGCTGGTCCTCGGGCTGGTTGACCATTTCCTCGAGCAGCAGGCTGATCTGGGCCTTGAGCGATTCCAGCGCCATTCTTTTGCTCCCTTGCTGCTTGTGCCTTCCAGGGTGTGTTGAGATCCAGGTCAGGCCGGTCTCACCCGGATATCGCACACCTTACCGCAACATGCGCGAAATCAGCTGCGCGGTATAGTCGACCATCGGCACGATACGGGCGTAGTTCAGCCGCGTCGGGCCGATGACGCCGAGCGCGCCGACGACGCGGGCATCCTTGTCGCGATAGGGCGCCACCACCAGCGACGAGCCCGACAGCGAAAACAGCTTGTTTTCCGAGCCGATGAAGATGCGCACGCCCGGCCCTTCCTCGGCGAGGTCGAGCAGCTGGATCAAGCCGTCCTGCGTCTCCAGATCCTCGAACAGATGCCGCAGCAATTCGATGTCGGCCTGGGCGGTGACGTTTTCAAGCAGATTGGCGCGGCCGCGCACGATGAGGCGCGCCGGCAGGCCGCTTTCCGCACCGGCCCACACGGCGAGGCCCTTTTCGACCAGGTCCTGCGACAGCGTGTCGAGGGCGGCCCTGGTCTCGTCCTTGATGCGGGCGATCTCGACGCGCGCCTCGGCCAACGTGCGGCCGCGGATGTGGGCGTTGAGGAAGTTGGACGCCTCGTGCAGTTGCGAGACGGTGGTGCCGGCGGGCAGGTCGACGACGCGGTTCTCGACATCGCCGTTCTGCGACACCAGCACGGCCAGCGCCTTGGTCGGCTCGAGCTGGATGAATTCGATGTGCTTCAGCGCCACCTCGTTCTTGGCGGCGAGCACCAGGCCGGCGCCGCGCGACATGCCCGACAGCATCTGGCTGGCCTCGGTCAGCATGTGTTCCAGCGACGCGCCGGAACCGGAGGCGCGCACCTGCGCCTCGATGATGCGGCGCTCGTCGTCGGAGAGGTCGCCGAGCTCCATGAAGGCGTCGACGAAGAAGCGCAGGCCGGTCTGCGTCGGCAGGCGGCCGGCCGAGATGTGCGGCGCGTAGATCAGGCCGAGATGCTCGAGGTCGCTCATCACGTTGCGGATGGTGGCGGGCGACAGCGAGGAGGGCAGGATGCGCGACAGGCTGCGCGAACCGACGGGCTCGCCATCCCTGAGATAGGATTCAACGATGCGCCGGAAGATGTCGCGCGAGCGCATATCGAGCGATTGAAGCACGGGCGACTGCGATGCCGGATCGACTGCCTTGGTCATTCGAGCCAAAAACCTCCGGTTCAAATATAGACTTAGCCGGTGCCCGCGCAACCCGGTCCATTTTCCTTTGCGCCATGCGCCGCATGCGTCTACAAGCCGGCCACGAATCCTTAAAAACCAGAGACAAGAGGCCTCGATGCGCCCCTCCAAACGCCAATCCGACGAAATGCGCGCCATCTCCTTCGAGCGCGGCGTCTCCAAGCACGCCGAAGGCTCGTGCCTGGTGAAGTTCGGCGACACGCATGTTCTGTGCACGGCAAGCCTGGAGGAAAAGGTGCCGGCCTGGATGCGCAATTCCGGCAAGGGCTGGGTGACGGCCGAATACGGCATGCTGCCGCGCTCGACCGGCGAACGCATGCGGCGCGAGGCCTCCGCCGGCAAGCAGGGCGGCCGCACGCTGGAAATCCAGCGGCTCATCGGCCGTTCCTTGCGCGCCGTGGTCGACCTGCAGGCGCTGGGCGAGCAGCAGATCACCGTCGACTGCGACGTGATCCAGGCCGATGGCGGCACCCGCACCGCCTCGATCACCGGCGGCTGGGTGGCGCTCCATGACTGCCTGCGCTGGATGGAAGCCCGCCAGATGGCCAGCGTTTCCAAGGTGCTGAAGGACCACGTCGCGGCGATCTCGTGCGGCATTCATGACGGCCAGCCGGTCATCGATCTCGACTATCTCGAGGATTCCTCGGCCGGCACCGACGCCAATTTCGTCATGACCGGCAAGGGCGGCATCGTCGAGATCCAGGGCACTGCCGAGGGCGAGCCTTTTTCCGAGGAGCAGTTTGGCGCGCTGATGGGGCTGGCGAAGAAGGGCATCCAGCGCCTGGTGAGTTTGCAGCAGATGGCGGTGGCGTAGGTTTTCGAATGCCGAGCCTGGGCCCCCCTCTCTGGCCTGCCGGCCATCTCCCCCTCAAGGGGGGAGATTGGAAGCTTCTACGCCGGCCCCCATCTGGCTACGCCGGTGATTGGCTGAGGCAATCGATACAGCCAATCTCCCCCCTTGAGGGGGAGATGCCCGGCAGGGCAGAGAGGGGGGCTTCGTGATACCCTCCGCGATCCTTGAATCGGCGCTCTACGTCACAGACTTAGAGGCCGCCGAAACCTTCTACCGCGACGTCATCGGCCTCGACCTGATCGCCAAGGTCGAAGGCCGCCATGTCTTCTTCCGCTGCGGGACCGGCGTGCTGCTGCTGTTCAACGCCGAGGCGACCAAAATCCCGCCGGCGCCGGACGCCAGGCTGAAGGTGCCGGCGCATGGCACGGTGGGCGAGGGCCATCTCTGCTTTGCCGCCAGCGCCGACGAGATCGCCGGCTGGCGCGAGCATCTCGCGGCACGGAACATCGCCATCGAAAGCGACTTCGAATGGCCGCAAGGCGGGCGCTCGATCTACTTTCGCGACCCCTCGGGCAATTCGATCGAATTCGCCGAGCCAAGGATCTGGGGCCTGTGATGCATTCTTTGAACGGACATAAGATCGTCGTCGCCAGCCACAATGAGGGCAAGCTGCGCGAGTTCGCCGACCTGATGGCGCCGTTCGGCTTCGAGGCGAAATCGGCCAAGCAGTACGGCCTGCCCGAGCCGGACGAGACCGGCACGACGTTCGAGGAGAACGCCTACATCAAGGCATATGCCGCGGCCAAGGCCACCGGCTTGCCGGCACTGTCCGACGATTCCGGCCTCTGCGTCGACGCGCTCGACGGCGCACCCGGCGTCTACACCGCCAACTGGGCCGAGACGCCCGACGGCAGCCGCGACTTCGGCATGGCCATGCAGCGCACGGAAGTGGCGCTGCAGGAGGTCGGCGCGGCGGAAGCCGCGCAGCGCACGGGCCGTTTCGTCGCCGTCATCTGCCTGGCGTTTCCCGACGGCGAGGCCGAATATTATCGCGGCGAGGCCGAAGGCACGCTGGTGTGGCCGCCGCGCGGCACGCTCGGCTTCGGCTACGATCCGGTGTTCCTGCCCAATGGGTTCGAAAATACCTTCGGCGAGATGAGCGCCGAGCAAAAACACGGCTGGAAGCCAGGGCAGCCGACGGCGCTGTCGCACCGCGCCCGCGCCTTCCAGAAATTCGCGCGCGCCAGGTTGGGATCGGCCTGAGATGCTGCTCGACCGCAGCCCCGGCTTCGGCGTCTACATCCACTGGCCGTTCTGCGCGGCCAAGTGCCCCTATTGCGACTTCAACAGCCATGTCCGCCATCAGCCGGTCGACCAGGAACGTTTTGCGCGCGCTTTCGCGACGGAGCTCGCGACCATGCGCGCCCGCACCGGCCCGCGCGAGGTGACCAGCATCTTCCTCGGCGGCGGCACGCCGTCGCTGATGAAGCCGGAGACGGTGGCGTCCGTGCTGGAGGCGGTGGCGAGGAACTGGACGGTGCCTGATGGCATCGAGGTGACGCTGGAGGCCAACCCGTCCTCGGTCGAGGCCGAGCGCTTCCGCGGCTATCGCGCCGCCGGCGTCAACCGCGTGTCGCTCGGCGTGCAGGCGCTGAACGACAAGGACCTGCGCTTCCTCGGCCGGCTGCACAATGTCGAGGAGGCGCTGCATGCCATCGGGCTCGCGCGCGAGATCTTTCCGCGCCTCTCCTTCGACCTGATCTATGCGCGGCCCGGCCAGACGCCGGAGGCTTGGCGAGCGGAGCTCGAGCAGGCGATCGGCCATGCCGCCGACCATCTGTCGCTCTACCAGCTCACCATCGAGGAAGGCACGCCGTTCCACGCGCTGCACGCGGCGAAGAAGTTCACCATTCCCGACAACGACCATGCCGCCGATCTCTACGCGCTGACGCAGGAGGTGACCGCCGCGCATGGGCTGCCGGCCTATGAGATTTCCAACCACGCCAGGCCTGGCGCGGAAAGCCGGCACAATTTGACCTACTGGCGCTACGGCGAATATGTCGGCGTCGGCCCCGGCGCGCATGGCCGTTTCGTCGAGAATGGGCGCCGCACGGTCACCATCGCCGAGAGGATGCCGGAAACCTGGGCCAATCTGGTCGAGGCCAAGGGCCATGGCGTCACCGGCGGCGAGATCCTGACGCGTTCCGAGGAAGCCGACGAGTTCCTGCTGATGGGGCTGCGGCTGGCCGAAGGCATCGATCTTGCGCGCTATGAGGCGTTTTCCGGACGCGGCCTGTCAAGCGCGCGACTGGCGGTGCTGCAGGAGGAAGGGCTTGTCGCGCCGGTCGGCAATTCCCGACTGCGGGCGACGACGGCCGGCATGATCGTGCTCGATGCCGTGGTGGCGGACCTGGCGCACTGAGCATGATCCCGAAAAGTGGAAGCCGGTTTTCGGACAAGATCGTGCTTGAGTAAAAGCCCTTGAAGAACATCCTCTTCGTATGCAGCCAGAACCGCTTGCGCAGCCCGACGGCCGAGCAGGTGTTTTCCAAGCGAAGGGACATCGAGGTCGCCTCGGCCGGCACCAATCACGATGCCGACAATCCGCTGACGCATGAGCTCGTCGCCTGGGCCGACATCATCTTCGTGATGGAAAAGGCGCACCGCGCTAAGCTGCAGAAGAAATTCAAGACGAGCCTGAAGCGGGCAAGGGTCATCTGCCTCGACATTCCGGACAATTACGAATTCATGGACCCTGAGCTGGTGCGGCTGCTCGAGGCTAAGGTGCCGCGATATCTGTAAAGTAGCGGTGTGCCAGCGCTGATGGCGCAGCCAATCTCCAAGCCCTGCCGATTGCGCTTCTGGTGGTGCGCGTTTCGCGGTATCCGGTTAACGCAATTGCGGAGAAAACCGACAAGGCCACCCGAAATGAACCTGACCGCTTCTTCCTGGCAATTCTGGGCGCTGCTGTCGGCGGCTTTCGCGGCGCTGACGGCGATTTTCGCCAAGGTCGGCATCGAGACGATCAATTCCGATTTTGCCACCCTGATCCGCACCGCCATCATCCTGGTCGTGCTCGCGGCCATTCTCGCCGCTAGCGGCCAGTTCCAGCCGTTGGCATCGATCTCCGGAAAAACGTGGCTGTTCCTCGGTCTTTCCGGATTGGCTACCGGCGCCTCGTGGCTCTGCTATTTCCGCGCGCTGAAAATCGGCAACGCGGCGCAGGTGGCGCCGATCGACAAACTAAGCGTCGTGCTTGTGGCGGTGTTTGGCGCGGTCTTTCTCGGCGAGCGCCTCTCCGGAGCGAACTGGCTTGGCGTCGGCCTTATCGCGGCGGGGGCGGTGCTGGTCGCCTATCGGGGCTAGCGACACGCCTTCGCGGCTGTTCCTGGTTTCGAGACGGGTGATGAAAATATCGAAGCGATTGGGCATCGTCCGGTCAGTGCTCCGTCGTGCTATCGGTTGCGGCCTTGAGCCTGGTCTTCGGCCGGCGGCGCAAACGCCGCTTGCCGGCCCCGGTTTTACCGGCGGCGTCATCGACGCTGGCCGGCAGGCTCTTGTCCCTTCGCATGGCGAAACGCTTGCGGCCCGCATAATAGGGCTCGAAAACGTCCTGAATCTTCAGGCTATCCATCCTGTGCCTCCCCGAGACTCACAGATGCGAGACTCACGGATAAAATTCGCCGGTGACGGTTTCGTTCCGCACTATGGCAAAGGCATGGCGGGCGACATTACTTCGTCGTCACGTTTTGCAACCGGGGATCAGCCGTGCCAAACAGGCTGGATGGAGGGCCAAGGGTGACCGGCGACAAACGCAGCTATGTGATCGGGCAGACCGAGATCGCGGCGCGGCCGCTCGCGCCGGCGCTCTATCTGGTGGCGACGCCGATCGGCAACCTCGCCGACATCACGCTGCGCGCGCTGGAGACGCTGGCCTCCGCCGACATCGTCGCCTGCGAGGACACGCGCGTGTCGCGCGTGCTGCTGGAGCGCTACGGCATCCGCCGCCGCACCACCGCCTATCACGAGCACAATGCCGCCGAGGCCGGACCGAAGCTGATCGCGGCGCTCGAGGCCGGGCAGAGCGTGGCGCTGATCTCGGACGCCGGGACGCCGCTGGTCTCCGATCCCGGCTACCGGCTGGTCGGCGAGGCGCTCGACCATGGCATCCGCGTCGTGCCGATCCCGGGCCCGTCGGCGGCGCTGGCGGCGCTGACCGCGTCCGGCCTGCCCTCCGACGCCTTCCTGTTCGCCGGGTTTCTGCCGGTAAAGACCGGCCAGCGGCTGACGAAACTCGAAAGCTTTAGGCAGGTACCGGCGACGCTGATCTTCTTCGAGTCGCCCAGGCGGCTGGCCGAGACGCTTGCCGCGATGGCCAAGGCGCTGGGCGGGGGACGCAAGGCGGCAATCGGCCGCGAGCTGACCAAGGCCTTCGAGGAGACGCGGACCGGCACGCTGCGGGACCTTGCCGACCACTATGCGGCGGCCGACACGCCGAAGGGCGAGATCGTCATCTGCGTCGGTCCCGCAGAGGCGAAGGCCGACGAACCTGAAGACATCGACCGGCTGCTGTTGTCGCTCGCCGCCGAAATGCCGGCCTCCAAGGCGGCAGCGGAAGCGGCGAAGATGACCGGCGGCCAGAAGCAGGCGCTCTATCGGCGGCTGCTGGAGCTCAGGGACACCGCGGCAGAGGACAGCAGTGGCTGAGCGCCCGGCCGCCAGCCGCCTGAAAGCCTATCGGCGCGGCCATCGCGGCGAATGGCTGGCGGCGCTGGCGCTGATGCTGAAGGGCTACCGGATCCTGGCGCGGCGCCACCGCACAAGGTTCGGCGAGATCGACCTGATCGCCAGGCGCGGCGACCTGGTGCTGTTCGTCGAGGTCAAGGCGCGGCGCACGCTGATGGAAGCGATGGAGGCGATCGCCTACGAATCGGAGCGCCGCATCGAGAGCGCCGCCGACCTCTGGCTGTCGCGCCAGCCCGACTATGGCAGACTGTCGGCGCGCTTCGACATGGTGGCCGTGCTGCCCTGGCGCTGGCCGGTGCATGTCGAGAACGCGTTTTATGGAAGGAATTGAGGGGCTTACCCCCAGATCATCAGCGCCACCAGCCCGAGCCCGCCGACCACCAGCCGCCACCAGCCGAACAGCGAATAGCCGTTGCGCGAGACGTAATCGAGCAGGAAGCGGACGACAAACAGCGCGGTGACGAAGGCGGCGACGAAGCCGATGGCGATGATCGGCAGGTCGGCCGAGGTCAGCACGTTGCGGTTCTTGAACAGGTCGAAGGCGAAGGCGCCGACCATGGTCGGGATGGCGAGGAAGAAGGAGAATTCCGCCGCCGCGCGCTTGTCGACGCCGAGCAGCAGCGCGCCGACGATGGTCGAGCCGGAGCGCGAGGTGCCGGGGATCAGCGACAGGCACTGGAACAGGCCAATCTGCAGATAGAGCCGCGTCGGGAAGCGCTCGACGTCGCGATAGACGGGCTTGAGGTTCATCCGATCGACCAGAAGCAGGACGACGCCGCCGATGATCAGCATGATGCAGATCAGCCGCGGCGATTCGAACAGGATGGTCTTGATGAAGTCATGCGCCAGCGCGCCGATGATGGCCGCAGGCAGGAAGGCGATGAGGATGCCGATGACGAAATGCCTGGTCAGCCGGTCGTGCGGCAGTTCGAGCAGCATCTGCCACAGGCGTTTGAAATAGACGCTGAGGATGGCGAGGATGGCGCCGAGCTGGATCAGGATCTCGAAGGCCTTGCCGGTCGAATGGAAGCCGAGGAAATGGCCGGCGAGCAGGATGTGGCCGGTCGAAGACACCGGAATGAACTCGGTCAGGCCCTCCAGCAGGCCGAGCAGCAGCGCTTCGACGATGGTCTGGCTATCCATGGCAACCTCGGGATTGGGACTCAAAGAAGGGCTTGCTTGTCATGGCGCGGAAGTCCCCCTATAGGTCGCAGCACCCTGACGGTCCGCTTTGCGGGCGGCCAAGACTTACCGGCGCGGCCGGCGATTCGCCAGTGCGCCTTATTATCGCGGGACCATGCTGACGCTCTTCCACCACCCGATGTTCGCCTCCTGCCGGTTCGTGCGCCTCGCCTTCGGCGAATATGGCGAGGAGCTGGCGCTGATCGAGGAAAAGCCGTGGACGCGGCGCAAGGAGTTTTTGGCGCTGAACCCGGCCGGAACCTTGCCGATCCTGCTTGCCGAGGGCGACGTGCCGATCGTCGGCGCCATGGTGATCGCCGAATATCTCGACGAGACGCGCGGCGTGCTGAAGCGCGACAAGCGGCTGTTCGCCGAGGACCCGATGGAGCGCGCCGAGATCCGCCGGCTGACCGACTGGTACCTGAACAAGGCCGAGAGCGAGGTGACCCGCCACCTGGTGCGCGAGCGCGTGCTGAAGCCGATCATGCCGGAGACGGCCGGCGGCGGCTCGCCCGATTCGGCGGCGATCCGCGCCGCCCGCGCCAATATCCGCCAGCACATGAAGTACACCAACTGGCTGGCCGGCACCCGCCACTGGCTGGCCGGCAGCAGGGTGACCTATGCCGACCTCGCGGCAGCGGCCGCACTTTCGGTGCTCGACTATCTGGGCGAGATCGACTGGCGCGAGCACACCGCGGCGCGGGAATGGTATACAAGGGTGAAGTCACGGCCCTCGTTCCGGCCACTTCTGTCCGACCGGGTGCGCGGCCTGTCGCCGGTGTCGCATTATGCGGACCTCGATTTCTAGGACGCACAGCCTGCGCGCGTTGATCGACGGCGAGGCCAGGCGCGCCGGTTTCGACGCCGTCGCCGTCACCAGGCCCGATGCCATCCCGCTGGCGCCGGCCAGGCTCGCCGAATTCGTCGCCGACGGTTTTCATGGCTCGATGGGCTGGATCGCCGAGACGATCGAACGCCGGGCCGAACCATCGACGCTGTGGCCCGAAGTGCGCTCGATCGTCGTGCTGGCCATGAACTACGGGCCGGACCACGATCCGCGCAAGCTGCAGGCAAGGCGCGACCGCGGCGCGATCTCGGTCTATGCGCAGAACCGCGACTATCACGATATTATGAAGGGACGGCTGAAGGAGATCGCCGGCAAGATCGTGGCAAAGGCCGGCGGCGACGTCAAAGTCTTCGTCGACACCGCGCCGGTGATGGAAAAGCCGCTCGCCGAGGCCGCCGGCCTCGGCTGGCAAGGCAAGCACACCAATCTGGTCAGCCGCCAGCACGGCTCGTGGCTGTTCCTCGGCACCATCTTCACCACGGCGGAGCTGGAGCCCGACACGGCGGAGCAGGACCATTGCGGCTCCTGCCGCGCCTGCCTCGACGCCTGCCCGACCGACGCTTTTCCGGCGCCCTACCGGCTCGACGCGCGGCGCTGCATCTCCTACCTCACCATCGAGAACAAGGGGCCGATCCCGCGCGAATTCCGCGACAAGATCGGCAACCGCATCTATGGCTGCGACGATTGTCTCGCCGCCTGCCCGTGGAACAAGTTCGCCCGCACCGCCTCGGAGGCGAAGCTTGCCGCGCGCGCGGATTTGCGCGAGCCGCCGCTGGCGGAGCTGCTCAGCTTCGGCGACGCGGCCTTCCGCAGCTTTTTCTCGGGTTCGCCGATCAAGCGCATCGGTCGCGACCGTTTCATCCGTAATGTGCTGATCGCCGCCGGCAATTCGGGCGATGCCGCGCTGGCGGGCGCGGTCCGTGCCTTGCTGGGCGACGCCTCGCCGCTGGTGCGAGGTGCGGCCGTCTGGGCGCTGTCCAGGCTTCTACCCGACACCGAGTTCGCCGAGCGCGCCGCCACCGCCCTGGCAACCGAAGATGACATGACGGTGCGCGACGAATGGCTGTCGGCGCAGCCAGCAAAGGTCCATGCATGAGTGAAAAGCAGTTCTTCGTCTTTGGCGCCGGCTATTCCGGCAAGGCCTTCGCCCGCGCCAGCCGGGATGGGGTGACAATCCGCGGCACGACGCGCTCGCCGGAGAAGTTCGCGGTGCTCGGCCAGGCCGGCATCGCGCCGCTGCGCTTCGACGGCGCGCTGACGGCCGAGATCGGCGAGGCCTTGAAAACGACCACCCATTTGATCGCCTCGGTGGCGCCGGAAGAGGCCGGCGACCCGGTGCTCGGCGCCGCGCGCGAGGCGATCGCAGCGATGCCGGCCCTGGAATGCATCGCCTATCTCTCCACCGTCGGCGTCTATGGCGACCATGGCGGCGGCTGGGTGGACGAGAGGGCCGAGTGCCGACCGGTGTCGAAGCGCTCGGTGATGCGGGTGGCCGCCGAACAGGAGTGGCTGAAGCTCGGCCAGGAGATCGGCCGGCCGGTGGCGATCCTGCGCCTCTCCGGCATCTACGGTCCGGGCCGCAACGCGCTGGTCAACCTGGCCGACGGCACCGCCAGACGGCTGGTCAAGCCCGGCCAGGTGTTCAACCGCATCCATTGCGACGACATCGCCGGCGCGCTCTGGCATTTGGCCGGGAAAAATAGCGGCGGCATCTTCAACGTCACCGACGACGAGCCGGCGCCGCCGCAGGATGTCGTCGCCTATGCCGCCGGCCTGATGGGCGTCGAGCCGCCGCCGGAAATCGCCTTCGAGACGGCGCAGCTTTCGCCGATGGCGCGCTCCTTCTACGGCGAGAACAAGCGCGTCTCCAACGCCGCGATCAAGGCGGCCGGCTACGGCTTTGCCTTCCCCGACTACCGCTCGGCCCTCGACCATATGTGGGCCGACGGCAGCTGGCGCGAGGGCGAGCCGCGCAGCCCGATTAAACGCGCTGATTAAAGCGCGGCGCCGGGCATGCTATGATTCGCGTCGCGGCCGCTCTCGAGGCTCGGGCGGCGCGACAGGAGAGGGATGCGGCTTCATGGTGACCTCGTTGCGATCATTGCCCGTCAGGCGGCCGTTCCTGACGGCGACGCTGGCGATCCTGGCGCTGGCCGGGCTGGCGGCGGGCGCGCTGACGGCCGAGCCGCGGGCAAAAGACCTGTTCGGGGCCGAGAAGCTGCCGGCGGTGGCGGCGGCGCAATCCTTCGGCTTCTATTCCAAGGGCTGCTTCGCCGGCGGCGTCGCCATTCCGATGGACGGACCGAGCTGGGAAGTGATGCGCCCCTCGCGCAACCGCCGCTGGGGCCATCCGGCGATGATCGCGCTGATCGAGAAGCTGGCGCGCGACGCGCATGCCGACGGCTGGCCCGGCCTTCTGATCGGCGACATCTCGCAGCCGCGCGGCGGGCCGATGCTGACCGGCCACGCGTCGCACCAGATCGGCCTCGACGCCGACATCTGGCTGACGCCGATGCCCAGCCGGCCGCTGTCGATTGCGCAGCGCGAATCGATGAGCGCCACCCTGATGGTCGACGAGAAGACGCATCTGGTGAAGGACGCGCTGTGGACGACGCGGCACAGGCAACTGTTGAAGCGCGCGGCGAGCTATCCCGAGGTCGAGCGCATCCTGGTCAATCCGGGCATCAAGAAGAAACTGTGCGACACGGTGAAGGGCGACCGTTCCTGGCTGCGTAAGATCCGGCCGTTCTGGGGCCACGACTATCATTTCCACATGCGCATCGGCTGCCAGCCGGGCTCGCACGGCTGCAAGGCGCAGGAAGCGACGCCGACCGATGACGGCTGCGGCAAGCCGCTGGCCTGGTGGTTCACCGCGGAGCCGTGGCGCCCCAACAAGAACCCGGACGCGCCGAAGGCGCGCGACATCATGACGATGGCGAACCTGCCGAAGGAATGCCGGGCGGTGCTCGACGCGCCAAACCCCGCTTCGGCGGAAGCCGTCACCTATCATGGCGACGGCCTACCGATCGCAGGCGACAGCGTGCCGATCGCGGCCGCCGAACCGCCGCCGCCCGTGGCGGAACCGACGGTGCCGGTTGGGGCCGCGGCGCTGCCGGCCTCGGCGAGCGCTTTTGCGCCGACCCCGAAAATCGGCATTCCACTGCCACGGCCAAGGCCGGAAAACTGACGCCAGGCATTCCGGGCTAATTGTCGAAGCAGGCGCCGCCCCTCATCGCCCTGCCGGGCACTTCTCCCCGTATAGTGACGGGGAGAAGGGGGCAGGCCGCAGCGCCGGCGCCCTTTCCGCAACGCTGATGATTGGCGAAATCGGCGATGACAGCGTCCCTCTCCCCGTCACCATACGGGGAGAGGGTGCCGGCAGGCAGGTGAGGGGCGGCGCAGACGTTGAAAAGGTACGGAATTCAAGCCTGACGCCGAAGCCGCTTTCCCTTTACAAGTCCATGCGATAGTCAACGAATGACAGCGGCAGATGGCCGGAACAGAACGAAAGAAGAGTATGGCAGGTGAAGACGAGACAACGCTGCGGTTTCCGGTCCTGATCGGCGACATCGGCGGCACCAATGCGCGCTTCTCGATCGTGCTCGACGCCAATTCGGAGCCGACCGAGCCGCAGATCGTCCAGACCGCCAATTTCAACACCATCGACGAGGCGATCCAGGCGGCGGTGCTCGACCGTTCCTCGGTGCGGCCGAATTCGGCCGTGCTGGCGATCGCCGGGCCGGTCGACGGCGACGAGATCCCGCTCACCAATTGCCCCTGGGTGGTCAAGCCGAGGCAGATGTTCGCCAATCTGGGCCTGAGCGAGGTCGTCGTGCTCAACGACTTCGAGGCGCAGGCGCTGGCCGTCGTGGCGCTCGGCGAGGAGCATATGGAGAAGATCGGCGGCGGCACGCCGGAGCCGAACGCCAGCCGCGTCGTGCTCGGCCCCGGCACCGGGCTCGGCGTTGCCGGGCTGATCCATGCGCTCAACCACTGGATACCGGTGCCCGGCGAAGGCGGACACATGGATATCGGCCCGCGCTCGCCGCGCGATTTCCAGGTTTTCCCGCATATAGAGCGGCTCGAAGGCCGCGTTTCCGGCGAGCAGATCCTGTGCGGGCGCGGCCTGGTCAATGTCTACCGCGCGGTGGCCAAGGCCGACGGCAAGCCGGCGCCCTTCAGCGCGCCGGCCGAGATCACCGGCGCGGCGCTGGCGAAGTCCGACCCGGTGGCGGAGGAAGCGCTGTCGCTGTTCGTCACCTGCCTCGGCCGCACCGCCGGCGACCTGGCGCTGGTGTTCATGAGCCGGGGCGGCGTCTTCCTCACCGGCGGCATCGCGCAGAAGATCGTGCCGGCGCTGAAAGCGGGCAATTTCCGCGCCGCTTTCGAGGACAAGGCGCCGCACAGCGCCTTGCTGCGCGCGATGCCGGTCTATGTCATCACGCATCCGCTGGCGGCGCTTCTCGGCCTCGCCGCCTATGCCAGGAATCCCTCGCTGTTCGGCGTGCAGACGGCGGGGCGGCACTGGCGGGTGTAGCGCTTCGCGCCCTGGTTGTCGGATCGCGAATCGCGCCGCGACGAAGTTTCGCCATAGGCAAGCCGCGACGGGAACGCTAAGAGGGGTGCCGAATTTCCAGACGGAACCACGGAACGACCCTCGATTTGAACCAGCTTCAACACCAAGCGATAGCCCGGCCCGGCGAGACCTGGGCGGTGCTGCGCCGCATCATCGCCGAAAACGGCCGCGAATACCGCTCAGCCTACATCTTCGCCACCCTGTGCCTGCTGACCGTGTCCGCAACGACGGCCTTCACCGCCTGGGTGATGAGCCCGGTCGTCAACCAGATCTTCTATGAGCGACGCGGCGATCTGATCGTGCTGATCTGCGCCGGGATCATGGGCTCCTTCACGCTGCGCGGGCTGGCCACCTATGGCCAGGCGGTGACGCTGGCGCGGATCGGCAACAATCTGGTGGCGCGCTATCAGCGCCGCATCTTCGACCACCTGATGAAGCTCGGCGTCGGCTTCTTCAACGACACCCGTTCGGGCCAGCTCGCCGCGCAGGTCAACGAGAACATCAACGGCATCCGCGACCTGTTGTCGATGACGCTGACCTCGATCGCGCGCGACGGCGTGACGCTGCTCGGCCTCATCTGCGTCATGATCTACCAGGATCCGCTGCTGTCGCTGTCGTCGCTGCTGATCGGACCGCCGCTGATCTACACCGTCGTCTATCTGATGCGCCGCGTACGCCGCATCGCGCGCGAATCCGTGCAGATCAACTCGCGGCTGATCGGCGCCATGCAGGAGGCGACGCAAGGCATCGCCATCGTCAAGGCGTTCACCATGGAGGGCGAACTGGCGCGCCGCATCGGCAAGCTCGCCGAGAGTGCCGAGCAGCGGGGCAACAAGATCGCTCGCGTCTCGGAGCGGCTGACGCCGATTTCCGACATGCTGGCCGGCCTCGCCGTCACCGGCGTCATTGCCTATTCCGGCTACCGGGCGCTGGTCCTCGGCCAGCCGCCGGGCGCGGTGTTCTCCTTCATCACGGCGCTGATCCTGGCCTATGATCCGGCGCGGCGTCTGGCGCGCATGCAGGTTGGCATGGAGCGGTCGCTGGTCAACGCGCGCATGATCTACGAGCTTCTCGACCAGCAGCCGCAGCAGGGCGATGCGACCGGCGCGGTCGAAGCGAGGATCACCACCGGCGAGGTGCGTTTCAATAATGTCTCGTTCCGCTATGCCGCCGACGCGCCGGTGCTCAAGGAATTGAGCTTTACCGCCGCCGCCGGCAAGGTGACGGCCATCGTCGGCGCATCCGGCGCCGGCAAGTCGACGCTAGTGGCGCTGCTGCAGCGCTTCTACGATGTCGAGGCCGGCAGCATCGAGGTTGACGGCCAGGACATTTCCAGGCTGACGAAGCATTCGCTTCGCAGCTCGATCGCCTATGTCTCGCAGGGGCCCTATTTGTTCGAGGGCACGATCCGCGACAACATCCGCTATGGCCGGCTTTCGGCCACGGATGCGGAGATCGAATGGGCGGCAAAGCAGGCGGCGGCGGACGAGTTCATCCGCCAGCAGCCGCAAGGCTACGACACGCCGGTCGGCGAGAACGGCGTGACGCTATCGGGCGGACAGCGCCAGCGCGTCTCGATCGCCCGCGCCATCGTGCGCCAGGCGCCGATCCTTTTGCTCGACGAGGCGACCTCGGCGCTCGACAATGAGGCTGAGGCGCGCGTCCAGGAGGCGCTGACCCATGTCATGGAAGGGCGCACGACCATCGTCATCGCGCACCGGCTGTCGACCGTGGTGAATGCCGACCACATCATCGTGCTGGAAGAGGGCCGGCTGGTCGAGGAAGGCACCCATGCCTTGCTGATGGCCGATCCGCACAGCGTCTATGCCCGTTTCCACCGGGTGCAGGGCAAGAAGGGTCTGGGGCTTGTCGACGACGCCAAGCCCATCCAAACTCCGCCGCCGCGCAGCCGCGCGAAGAGGGCGGTCGGGAGAGAGGCATGAGCGAAACGGGCGATATGGGCCTGGTGGTGGTTGGCGCGGCCGGCCGGATGGGCCAGACGCTGATCCGCGCCATCCACACGATGCCGGGGGCGCGCGTCGCTGGCGCCGTCGAGCGGCCGGGATCGCCCTATCTCGGCAAGGATGCGGGCGAGCTCGCCGGCATCGGCATCATCAACGTGCCGATATCGGACGATCCGCTGCCTGCCTTCGCCAAGGCCGACGGCGTGCTCGATTTCACCGCGCCGGCGGCGACCGTCGAATTCGCCGGCTACGCGGCGCAGGCGCGCATCGTCCATGTCATCGGCACCACCGGCTGCTCGGCGGACGACAACGCCGCGATAGCGGCAGCTGCCCGCCACGCGACGATCGTCAAATCAGGCAATATGAGCCTCGGCGTCAATCTGCTGGCGGTGCTGGTGGAGCAGGCCGCGCGCGCGCTCGACGGCGACGATTTCGACATCGAGATCCTGGAAATGCACCACCGCCACAAGGTCGACGCGCCTTCGGGAACGGCGCTTCTGCTCGGCGAAGCAGCGACGGCCGGGCGCGAGATCCCGCTTGCCGGCAACGACGTGCGCGTGCGCGACGGCCATACCGGCGTGCGCAAGCCGGGCACGATCGGCTTCGCCACGCTGCGCGGCGGCTCGGTGGTCGGCGACCACTCGGTGGTGCTGGCCGGCACCGGCGAGCGCATCACGCTGTCCCACCATGCCGAGGACCGGGCGATCTTCGCGCGCGGAGCCGTAAAAGCCGCGCTTTGGGCTCGCGCGAAGAAGCCCGGACTTTATTCGATGCGGGACGTGCTCGGCCTGAGCTGAGGCGGCCTCTTCCAATATTTTTGTTCTACGCAATTCCGGACGGAAAACCGCGACACACTTTTCCTGGAATTGCTCAAACTCGAAGGAGCAAACATGTCGAGAACCCTCGTGCTCGTGCGCCACGGCCAGAGCGACTGGAACCTGAAGAACCTGTTCACCGGCTGGCGCGACGTCGACCTGACCGAGCAGGGCCATGCCGAGGCCAAGGCCGCCGGCCAGAAGCTCAAGGCACGCGGGCTGAAGTTCGACATCGCCTTCACCTCAGCGCTGATCCGGGCGCAGAAGACCTGCCAGCACATCCTCGACGCGGTCGGCCAGAGCGATCTCAAGACCATCCGTGATCAGGCGCTGAACGAGCGCGACTATGGCGATCTCTCCGGCCTCAACAAGGACGACGCGCGCAAGAAATGGGGCGAGGAGCAGGTGCATATCTGGCGCCGCTCCTACGACGTCTCGCCGCCCGGCGGCGAAAGCCTGAAGGACACCGGCGCGCGCGTCTGGCCCTATTACTTGCACGACCTGCAGCCGCACGTGCTGCGTGGCGAGACCGTGCTGGTGGCCGCGCACGGCAATTCGCTGCGCGCGCTGATCATGGCGCTGGACGGCAAGAGCGGCGAGGAGATCGTCAAGCTCGAGCTCGGCACCGGCGTGCCAGTGATCTACACGCTCAACGCCGATTCGACCGTGGCGTCGAAGGAAGTGCTGGAAGGCTGAGCTTTCGCCGGCGGCGGGAGCCAGGGGCGGTGGCTCTCCGGGCCAATCACCTCCGGTCTGATTTCCGTCCGCCCCTTTTTGCCCGACGCCTGTGCCGCCCCTCACCTACCTGCCGGCATCCTCTCCCCGTATAGTGACGGGGAGAGGGGCGCTGTCGTCGCCGATTTCGCCAATCACCAGGTTGCAAACAAGGCGCCGACGATGCGGCCGCCCCTTCTCCCCGTCACTATACGGGGAGAAGTGCCCGGCAGGGCGATGAGGGGCAGTGCCGACATCGGCAAAAAAGCGCGTTGACACACACCGCTTGCCCGCTTACATGAGCCCGCACCAGCCCAGATGGCGGAATTGGTAGACGCGCACGGTTCAGGTCCGTGTTCCGCAAGGAGTGGAGGTTCGAGTCCTCTTCTGGGCACCATCTATCCCGACTGCCAACGGGATTAGCGCCTTCCGCAGTGTTGTCGTTTTTCGCCGGCTTTCGCATCGGATGCCACTTGAGCGCGAATTGCGACGTTCGAGATTAGCCGCTGGCCTCTGACCTTCGTGACGAAGAGGCGAGGGCAGTGTCCCAACAAACCGCTTCAAACTCATCGGCCCCGGCGCTACGGTCCGCCCCATGGCCCCCTCCGTCAGCCCGACCATCGCCGCCCGCCGTGACCAGATGTTTCCTGTCCTGGCGGAAGTGGACATCGAACGCATGCGCCGCTTCGGTACGGCGAGCTCCTACGCAGCGGGCGAATCTATCGTTGTAGCCGGCGAGGTGTCGCCCGGCCTGATCCTCATCCTGTCCGGCAAGGTCGAGATCACGCAGGCCGGCGGGCTCGGGCCGCGCGAGGCGATCATCTCCTACGGCGCCGGCAACTTCATCGGCGAGCTGGCGCAGCTCTCGAGCCGGCCGTCGCTGATCAATGCGGAAGCCACCGAACCGGTCGAGGCCATCGTCATCCCCTCGCAGCGGCTGCGCGATCTGATGGTGCAGGAGGCGAACCTCGGCGAGCGGATCATGCGGGCGCTGATCCTGCGCCGCGTCGGGCTGCTGGAGAGCGGCTTCAGCGGGCCGATCATCATCGGCCCTCCCGGCAATGGCGACGTGCTGAGGCTGCAGGGCTTTCTCACCCGCAGCGGCCTGCCGCACCGCGCGCTCGATTCCGAGACCGACCCCTGCGCCAGGACGCTGACCGAGCGTTTCCATGTCGATCCGCATCACCTGCCGATCGTGCTGTGTCCGAACGGCAAGCTGCTGCACAATCCGGGCGATCACGAACTCGCGCGCTGCGTCGGCCTGCTGCGGCCCGTCGATGCCAGCAAGGTCTACGACGTGGCGGTCGTCGGCGCCGGGCCGGCGGGACTGGCAGCCGCTGTCTATGCGGCCTCCGAAGGGCTGTCGACGATCGTGCTCGACTGCCGCGCCTTTGGCGGGCAGGCGGGGGCGTCGGCGCGCATCGAGAACTATCTCGGCTTCCCGACCGGCATCACCGGCATGGCGCTGATGGCGCGCGCCTACAACCAGGCGCAGAAGTTCGGCGTCGAAATGGTGATCCCCGACGAGGCGAAGCTGCTCAGCGGCGACAGCAACCTGTCCGGCTACAGGCTCGATGTCGGCGATGGCGAGACGGTGCACACGCGCACGGTGGTGATTGCCAGCGGCGCGCGCTACCGCCGCCTCGATCTGGCCAATCTGGCGCAGTTCGAGGGCACGTCGGTGCACTATTGGGCGTCGCCGATCGAGGCGCGGCTTTGCCGGGATCAGGAGGTGGCGCTGGTCGGCGCCGGCAATTCGGCCGGCCAGGCGGCGGTCTTCCTGGCCAGCCAGGTGGGCAAGGTGACGCTGCTGGCGCGCCGCGGCAGTCTCCACGAAACCATGTCGCGCTATCTGGTCGAGCGCATCGAGGCGCAGCCGAACATCGAGGTGCTGGCCGAGACCGAGATCGTTGCGCTGGACGGCCGCGAGAGCAACCTCGAGCGGGTGCGATGGCGCAACCGCGCGACCGGCACCGAGACGACGCGAACAATCCGCCATCTCTTCCTGTTCATCGGCGCCGACCCCAACACGGACTGGCTGGCGAAATGCAACGTGGCGCTCGACGCCAAGGGTTTTGTCCGCACCGGACCAGAGGTGGCGCAGGGACATGGCCTGATGGAGACGAGCCGCAGCGGCGTGTTTGCCATCGGCGATGTTCGCTGCGGCTCGATCAAGCGCGTCGCCGCCGCCGTCGGCGAAGGCGCCCAGGTGGTGGCGGCGCTGCATGCCTATCTTGCTCAGAACGGCGGCGGCGCTCAATCCGAACAGGCGAGGAGATCGTAATGGACGAGTGCCGGCACACGAGCGACATCAGGCAAGTCACGCCGAGCGCGCTCGGCTGCGAGGAATGCCTGAAGAGCGGATCATGGTGGGTGCATCTCAGGCTCTGCCGCACCTGTGGCCATGTCGGCTGCTGCGACGACTCGCCCAACCGCCACGCCACCAAGCATTTTCACGCGACCAGCCATCCGGTCATCGAGGGCTACGACCCGCCGGAAGGCTGGGCATGGTGCTATGTCGACGAGGTGTTCATCGACCTCGGCGATGATATGACGCCGCAGAACGGGCCGATCCCGAAGTTTGTTTGAGGCGGCGCGAGGCCACGCATCTAGGACGGCTGCGCTATTTCACCGAGCTCGTGACGGTCCGGTCAATGGCGTCGGGAACGGATTTGCGTTCGTTGCCGGCAAGGGCCGCGATGATCAGCAGGCTGGCGACGACCGGAACGAACAGCAAGGCGACCCGCGCCTGCACGTAAAAAATGGCGCGCCATTCGCTGCGCTTTTCGGGGCTGTCGCTCATCGTGCTCACTCTGTCCTGCCTCCCGAGGCGGGAGATAGTAGCGAAGCGTTAAACAACCCCTTCCGAATCCGTTAACTCGCGAATTTCGAACGGTCTGCCGTGGCGCGAAAGTTCGTGTCGACAAGACCGCTGGACGCTGTTGGCGCCAATGCTCAGGTCGGCCAACCGGATCAACTGATCGGCAAGGCAAACAGCCTGCCGCCGGCCGGCACGACGTCGTCGATGCCGGCAAGCCGCAGGCAGTGCCAGGCCATGGCGTGGTTGGAGGAGGTGACGGGAATGCCGATGCGCTGCTCCAGCGCCGCCACCGCCTCGGCAACGCGCAGGCTGGTGCAGGAGATGAAGATGGCGTCGACGCCGGGCACGGCGGCCATGCGCCCGGCCGCCGCCTCGATCGAGGCCAGTGAGATGCGGGCGGCCTCGCGGTCGTCGCGCCGGTCGAAGGTGGCGACGGCCGCGATGTCCAGGCCGCGCCCGCTGAAATAGGCGACGAGGCCGCGGTTGATCTCGGGCGCGTAAGGCGTCAGCAGGCCGATGCCCCTGGCGCCGAGCGCCTTGAAGGCGGCGAGCGCGCCGGTGACCGGCGTGGTGCAGGCGACCCCCGGCCTCGCCTTGCGGATCTCGGCGAACACGGCTTCCTCGCCGAGCGTCATCGTCGCCGAGGTGCAGCCGAAGCCGACGACGTCGAGCGGGATGCTGGGCAGGATCAGGTCGACGGTCGGCGCGATGCGCGGGCCGATGGCGCGCAGCGTTTCGGGCGTGATGTCGTTGTCGTTGAAGAGCCGTGCCTCGTAGAAGGCGACACCGGGAATGCGCACCAGCGCGCGGAACTCATGCTCCAGCGTCTGGTCGGTGGCGAGGATCGCCAGCCCGATCGCGGCGCGCGAGGCGAGGCCGCCGTCGATCTCCGAGGGCAGGACGCCGAGATCGACAGGTCCCGAAGCGGCGAGGGGCGCGGCGGCTGGGTTGGCGGACATGGCGTTCCCTTTCTTGTCAGAGCGGGATCGATCCTGCTCTCAGTTCAAAAGTCCATCCATCGAAATCGCCGGCCGGCGCCCGCCGATCAGGTCGGCGGTGATGCGGGCCGAGCCGTGCGACATGGTCCAGCCGATATGGCCGTGGCCGGTGTTGAGGTAGAGGTTGCGCAGACGCCGCTGTCCGAACTCCGGCAGGTTGTTCGGCGTCATCGGCCGCAAGCCCGCCCACATCTCTGCGCGGTCGTAATCGGCGCCTTCCGGGTAGAGCTCCTCGGTCACGCCCTTCATGAAAGCGAAGTCGGCCGGTCTGTGGCTGGTGTCGTAGCCGGCGAACTCGGCCGTTGCGGTAACGCGCAGGCGGTCGCCGAAGCGCGAGATGGCGACCAGATTGTGCTCGTCGACTGAAGCGATGGTCGGCGGCGCCGGGCGGTTGCCGACCGGGATGGTCAGGGAATAGCCCTTGATCGGATAGATCGGCAGGCTGATGCCGATGGTTTTGGCCAGCAGCGGGCTGTAGGAGCCGAGCGCCAGCACATAGGCATCGCCCATGAAGACGCCCTTGTCGGTCCGCACCTGCGCGACGGCATCGCCCGAGGTCTCGATGCCGGTGATGGTGGTGCCGGTGCGGATTTCGCCGCCGCGCCCGGCGATCTTCGCGGCAAGCGCCCGGGTGAACTTCGCCGGATCGCCGGTCTCATCGGTCGGGCAATAGATGCCGCCGGCGATCTTTTCCCGCGCCGAGGCCAGCGACGGATCGAGTGCCACGACGCCCTCGCGATCCAGCAGCCTGATCTCCTGCCCGTCGGACTCCAGCAGCTTCATGTGCTCGACACCCTTGTCGAGCGCCTGCTGGCTGCGGTGGAAGTAGAGGATGCCGCGATCGTTGCGGTCATAGTCTATTTGCTCGTCGGCGACGACCTCGCGCAGCACGCCCTGCGAATAGGCGGCAAGGCGATGCTTGAGCAGTGTGTTGCGCCTGGCCTTTTCCGCCGTGCATTCCATCAGGAAGAGCCACGACCAGCTGTAAAGCCTGGGATCGGCCGACATCCTGAAGCGCAGCGCCTGGTCCTTCAGCACCAGCGATTTCAAAAGGATCATCGGCGCTTTCGGCGACGACCAGACGAAGGAATGGCCGGGCGCGATCATGCCGGCATTGCCCCAGCTCGTCTCGGCGGCGACCTGAGGCTGGCGCTCGATGAGCACCACCTCGTGGCCGTCCTTCTGCAGCTGGTAGGCGGTGGTGACGCCAACCACGCCGCCACCCAGCACGATCACGCGCATGACGCCTCCGGAGATCGCAAAGCGGAGGCAGTTTAGAGCGTGGATTGCGCTCTGCAATGGCACACATACCGAGATGTCGGCGGGACAGCGATGACTATGTCAGCCCCTCAACGCCTGCTCCAGATCCGCGATCAGATCATCCCCATCCTCGATGCCGGCCGAGAGCCTGACCAGCGAATCCGATATCCCGATCGCGCCGCGCTTCTCCGCCGGGATCGAGCCGTGCGTCATCAGCGCGGGATGCTCGATCAGGCTCTCGACGCCGCCGAGGCTTTCGGCCAGGGTGAACAGCTGCGTGCGTTCGAGGAAGCGCTTTGTCCCCGCCAGATCGCGGTCGAGCTCGACCGAGATCATGCCGCCGAAGGCATGCATCTGGCGTTTGGCGATTTCGTGCTGCGGGTGGCTGGCGAGGCCGGGATAGATGACGCGGCGCACATCGTTACGACTTTCCAGCCACTCGGCGATCTTCAGGCCGTTCGCCGAATGCCGCTCCATCCGCAGCGCCAGTGTCTTGATGCCGCGCAGCGCCAGAAAGGAGTCGAACGGGCCGGAGATGGCGCCGATGGCGTTCTGCAGGAATTTCAGCCGGTCGGCCAGATCCTGGTTGTCGCCGACCACCGCGACGCCGCCGACCATGTCGGAATGGCCGTTGAGGTACTTCGTCGTCGAGTGGACGACGATGTCGATGCCGAGTTCGAGCGGCCGCTGGATGTAGGGGCTGCAAAAAGTGTTGTCGGCGACGGTGAGCAGGCCCTTGCGCTTGGCCAAAGCGGCGACCGCCTCGAGATCGACGATGCGCAGCAGCGGGTTGGTCGGCGTCTCGACCCAGAGCAGTTTCGTCTCGGGGCGGATGGCGGCTTCGACGGCGGCGAGGTCGGTGAAGTCGGCGAAGCTGACCTGCAGCCCGGCCGAGCGCTTGCGCACCCGTTCCAGCAAGCGAAACGTGCCGCCATAGATGTCGTCGGTGGCGACGATCTGGGCGCCGGCATCGAGCAGTTCCAGCACGGTCGAGATCGAGGCCAGGCCGGAGGCGAAGGCGAAGGCTCGCGTGCCGCTTTCGAGATCGGCCACGGCGCGCTCGAAGGCGAAGCGGGTCGGGTTCTGGCTGCGGGCGTACTCAAAACCCTTGTGCACGCCGGGCGACTGCTGGCCGTAGGTGGAGGTGGCGTAGATCGGCACCATCACCGCGCCGGTCGTCGGGTCGTGGCTCTGGCCGCCATGGATGGTGCGGGTCGAAAAGGCCAGGCGGTTCCTGCCCGTTGCATTGCTCGTCATCTTGCGCGGCGCCTCAGATGGTTGATCAGGTCGATACGGGTTATCAGGCCGATGAACTCCTCGCCATCGAAGACGATGGCGACCTCGTTGCGGTCGAAGACCGGCAGCAGCGCATCGAGCGTCTGGCTGGCCTGCAGCGTGTGCAGATTGGAGGTCATGGCGGTGCGCACCGGGCCGTTGAAGCGGTCCCAGCGGCCGTCATAGGGGCCGTCGACCTTGGCGAGGATGTCGCCCTCGTCGACGATGCCGACCAGCTTGCCGTCGTCGAGCACCGGCAGTTGCGAGACATCGGAGCGGCGCATGCGGCCATAGGCGTTGAGCAGGCTTTCCTCCGGCCCGACCCAAACCGTGTCGCCGGTGCGGTGCGAGCGCATGACGAGGTCGCGCAAATCGCCATGCTGCTCCTGCTCGGCCAGGCCCTGCTCGGCCAGCCAGAAATCGTCGAAGACCTTCGACAGGTATTTGTTGCCGCTGTCGCAGACGAAGGTGACGACGCGTTTCGGCGCCGTCTGCTCGCGGCAATAGCGGAGCGCGGCCGACAACAGCGTGCCGGAGGACGAGCCGGCCAAAATGCCTTCGCGGGAAAGCAGATCGCGCACCGCCAGCATGCTCTGCTTGTCGGGGATGGAATAGGCCTTCCTGACCAGCGACAGATCGGCATTGGGCGGCACGAAATCCTCGCCGATGCCTTCGACGGTCCAGCTGCCGGCCTCTTCCATCTTGCCGGTCTTGATCAGCGGCGCCAGCACCGAGCCGACCGGGTCGGCCAGCACCATCTCGGTCTTCGGCGAATGTTTCGCGAAATAGCGGCCGAGCCCGGTCAGCGTGCCGCCGGAGCCGACGCCGACCACCGCCGCGTCGACATCGCCGTCGAGCTGGGCGAGGATTTCCGGGCCGGTGGTGGTCACGTGCGCCAGCGGGTTGGCCGGGTTGGCAAACTGGTTGGCATAAAAGGCGCCGGGCGTTTCGGCGGCGATCTTCTCGGCCATGTCCTGGTAATATTCGGGATGGCCCTTGCCGACGTCGGAGCGGGTCATGCGCACCTCGGCGCCGAGCGCGCGCAGATGCTGGATCTTCTCGCGCGACATCTTGTCGGGGACGACGAGGATGATGCGGTAGCCCTTGGGGATGCCGACCTGAGCAAGACCGAGGCCCGTATTGCCGGCGGTCGCCTCGACGATGGTGCCGCCGGGCCTGAGCTTGCCCTGCCGCTCGGCGGCGGCGATCATCGACAGCGCGATGCGGTCCTTGATCGAGCCGCCGGGATTCTGGCTTTCGAGCTTGATGAACAGCCGGCACTTGCCGGTGTCGAACTTGGTCAGCTCGACGATGGGGGTCTGGCCGATCAGGTCGAGCACCGACGCATAGGGCGGGCGCAGGCGGGAAACGGCACTGTCGGCTTTTCCGTGCTCGCTCATGCAAAAAGCTCCATGGTGAAAACCTAGCGTCTTTTCCAGCCGATCGCTGCCGGAAAGAAGATAGATCGTGCCAATCGGAGGGCGAGTGGAGGAATGAAATTCCATGATGCGGCCGCCGAACCGGGAGAGGGCAGATGGCGCCCCGCGGGAGGCGCCTCAGATGCGCGAGCGGCTGGCCCAGCCGAGCCCGAGCAATCCCACCAGCATCGTCAGTATTCCGATATAGAGCCAATGCGTCTGGCCGGTCATGAAGCTGCCGCGCACAAGACCGAGGCCCTGAAGGGACCAGAGCAGGCCGATCGCGAGCACGATAAGCGCCAGCACAAACCGCATCAATCGCATCGGTGGGATTCCCTTCGCAAGTCGATCGTCGACTCAGTCACGGCGGCAATGAAAGAGCGGAAGGAAGCGATCCAATCGCGCCCGTCTGTACTTGCGTATTGATGCCCGATCCAGCCAGACACAACCAGAAAACCGGTGCGAATGATCATCGAGAATACGCCGCGCAAGCCGGGAAGACTCATGACAAACTGTTTCCCGGCGACTCCAAACGTGTGCCGTTGCCATGGAACCGCCAGATGGCGGCCGCATTTCCTGCCTTAATTGCTTCCTAACGGCTGGGGTCTGTCCAAACGGAGCCATTCCCCAAAGATGATGAAGACAAAGCAAACCGCGCTTGTCGCGGTAACGGTTGCGGCTGGCCTGATGGTCGGCGCCTCCGCCTCCTCCGCCGCCGCGCAATGCGGCCGCGCCTCCTGGTACGCGCTGCACTCGCGCACCGCTTCCGGCGAACGCATGAACCCGTCGGCGCTAACCGCCGCGCACCGCACCTTGCCCTTCGGCACCAAGCTCAAGGTGACCAACAAGAACAACGGCCGCAGCGTCGTGGTGCGCATCAACGACCGCGGCCCGTTCATCAAGGGGCGCGTGCTCGATCTCTCGAAGGGCGCAGCCAGCCAGCTCGGCTTCATCGGCTCGGGCCACACCGCCGTGTGCATGGCGCGGGTGTGATATGTCTGACATGTCCGGCCAGAGGGCCGGACATACTTCCTGCACACTTCCGCAGCGCACAGTGAGCCGGCTGCCGCCCGCCAAGGCGGATTCTCAAGGCTTTGGCCGAAAGAACCATTGATCACTCGACATGACGTATTGCATCGCACCAATATCTTGTTAACCTCGCCGCGAGACATTTGAGGCTCGGCGCTGCACGTCGTCCTTGGGTCGCAGCAGCAGCGGGGTCTTCTTGATGTACTACCAGCTCTACGAACTGAACCACGCCGCGCTGCAGCCGGCTCGCGTCTATGCCGACGCGGTGAAGATGTTCTACACCAACCCGCTCAATCCGATCGCGCACACGCCCTGGGGCCGCTCGGTGGCGGCTACCGCCGAACTGTTCGAGCGCACCACGCGCCGCTACGGCAAGCCGCAATTCGGCCTGAAAAAGACCGTCGTCGACTGGAAGAGCGTCGACGTCAGCGAAAAGACCGTGTGGTCGAAGCCTTTCTGCAACCTGATCCGTTTCGAGCGGGCCGTTCCCGCTGGCCGCAAGCCCGATCCGAAGCTTTTGATCGTGGCGCCGATGTCGGGACACTACGCGACGCTGCTGCGCGGCACGGTGGAGGCGATGCTGCCCTATGCCGACGTGCACATCACCGACTGGGTCGATGCCCGCATGGTGCCGCTGGCCGACGGCGGCTTCGATCTCGACGACTATATCGACTACATCATCGAGATGTTCCATGCGCTCGGTCCCGACACCCATGTGATGGCGGTGTGCCAGCCCTCGGTGCCGGTGCTGGCGGCGGTGGCGCTGATGGAAAAGCGCGGCGACCCGTTCGTGCCCTCGACGATGACGCTGATGGGCGGGCCGATCGACACCCGCCGCAATCCGACGGCGGTCAATTTGCTGGCCGAGGAAAAGGGCAGCGGCTGGTTCCGCGACAATGTCATCATGCAGGCGCCGTGGCCGGTGCCTGGCTTCGGCCGCGAGGTCTATCCCGGCTTCCTGCAGCTGTCGGGCTTCATGAGCATGAACCTCGACCGCCACATCATCGCCCACAAGGACTTCTTCATGCACCTGGTGAAGCATGACGGCGACAATGCCGAGAAGCACCGCGATTTCTACGACGAATATCTGGCGGTGATGGACCTGACGGCGGAGTTCTACCTGCAGACGGTCGACACCGTGTTCGTCCGCCACGCCCTGCCCAAGGGCGAGATGATGCATCGCGGCGAGGCCGTCGACACCTCGGCGATCCGCAATGTCGCGCTGTTGACGGTCGAGGGCGAGAACGACGACATTTCCGGTCTCGGCCAGACCCAGGCCGCGCACGATCTGTGCGTCAACATCCCGGCCGACCGGCAGGCCCACTACATGCAGCCGGCGGTCGGCCATTACGGTGTTTTCAACGGCTCGCGCTTCCGCTCCGAAATCGTGCCGCGCATCGTCGACTTCATCACCAGCTACGGCCGCCAGACCCGCGTCGCGGCAAAGCCGAAGCTGGTGCGCTCGGCCAAGGGCTGAGCAAGACCGCAAGGCCGGGCCGCCGCGACGGCGGCTTTCGGCATATCCGGATCCCGCTGTTGCACAAGTGCCGCTGTCAGGATCGCGGAAGTAACCATGCCGCCAATCAGGCCAGACTCGTAATTGACACGGACTGTAAATCGCCCTTAACGTTTCGTTAACAACAAGGGCGAACGGGGACTATGATTTCCTCACCGATGGCATGGACGCTGCGCTTGTGTGCGGTCGCAGGGCTGGCGATTTCGGGATTGTGGGCGGCGCCCGCATTCGCGGCGGGAGCGATGATGACCGGAGGGCTGACTTCGCAGCCGATCGGACATTACGATTTCTGCAAGGCCAATCCGGGCGAATGCTCGATCCGCCCGAGCAATCTGGCGCCGGCCAAGATGACCGATGCGTTCCTGCGCAAGCTCGTCAGCATCACCGCCAAGGTCAACGCCGCCGTCAAGCCGATGAGCGACTACGACATCTACGGCAAGGACGAGGTCTGGGCCTATCCCGACAAGGGCGTCGGCGACTGCGAGGACTATGTGCTCGAAAAGCGCCGCCAGCTCTACCGCATGGGCGTGTCGCTGGCGGACCTGCTGATCACCGTCGTGCGCAAGCCCGATGGCGAAGGCCATGCGGTGCTGACGGTGCGCACCGACGAGGGCGACTACGTGCTCGACAACCTGAACGACAAGGTCAAGGCCTGGGACGAGACCGGCTACCGCTTCCTCAAGCGGCAAGCGATCGACAACACCGGACGCTGGGTGTCGATCCGCGGCGGCCAGCAGGTGCTGGTCGGCGCGGTGCAGTAACCGACGATCGAGTCTGCATTCCAAGCGTTGAGGCGGGCTGGTACCGCCTTTGGCTGCTTTACATCATAGGTTGGCGCCGCCCCTCATTACTCTGCCGGGCATTTCTCCCCGTATAGTGACGGGAGAAAGACGCTGCGCACACCGCATTGCAAGATTGCCCCAACGTAGCGGCCAGCTCCCTCCCTTCTCCCCGTCACTATACGGGGAGAAGGTGCCGGCAGGCGGATGAGGGGCAGCGCCAACGTCAAATGAGACTTGCTGGCCGCGTCCCGCGCCACCCTCCCAGAATTTTTCACAGTCATCCGTGAACCAATCGGTCTCTGCCGGCGACACACAGCCGCGTACAGAAACCAACCCTGGAGATTTCAAATGACTGCTTTTCTGCGAAATGCCCTTCTCGCCGCTGTCGCGGTGTCGTCCATGGCCGGATCCGCGCTGGCGGACCAGACCGTCAGCTGCGCCGAGACCAAGACCAACGACCTGTGGAGCGGCCGTTGTTGCGGCACCAGCGATTCGAGCTGCCTGGGCGGCGGACACGAGCATGGCGACCATGGCAACCATGGCGGTCGCGGCGGCCAGACCGGCGCGAAGTGATCTCGCAATATGCCCGCTGGCTACCGGCCAGCGGGCATCGCCTCATGTGAAGCGGATGTCGGCGCCGGAGCAATTCGCGCCGCGCATCACGTCCGCCGGCCGAGGGCCGCGCGGACCGACGCGGTGATCCGGCGAAGCTCGGCCTCGTCCAGCTTCTCGATGTTTTCAGCCAGGAGATTGGCAAGCTCGGTGGCGGCGGGCGTCAGGCCCGACGTGTCGATCCGCACCCGCGGATGCGAAGCCTCGGCGAGGCGCGCGAGTTCCTCGGCATCGTCCCAGATGACGTTGAAATAGCCGATGATCTTCTGGATCAGCGTCCAGGTCGGCGCGCCGCGGCGGCCATGTTCAAGCGCCGACAGGTAGGCGGCGCTGACGCCGATCGCCTCGGCCATCGCCTTCTGGCTGAGGCCGCGCTCGGCGCGCAGCGCGCGCAGCTTCTCGCCGAACGGTGTCATGCCAGCGCTCTCATGTGCGGGTTTTCATGTGCGAGTCCGGCGCAAGCGGACATAGAGCGCGCCGGAGCCGCCATGGTTGCGCGCGGCATGGTCGTGGCTGGAGACCAGCGGCCGGAAGGCGGGCGTCGACAGCCAGGCCGGCACCGAACGCCGCAGCACGCCGTCGCCGCCGGACGAGGAACCCTTGCCGGTGATGACCAGGACATAGCGGATGCCGCCGGCATGGGCCCGGTGCAGGAATGAAAACAGCAGCGAATAGGCCTCGTCCTGGGTCATGCCGTGCAGGTCGACGCGGCCTTCGATCGGCAAGCGGCCCTTCGACAGCTTGTTCAGGGTCTGGTCGTCCAGCGCATGCGAGACATGCTGGGTCCTGGGCTTTGCCGGGACGGGTGGAGCGCCGTTGACGGGAGCAGGCGTCGGCGCCGGCTTCGGCTCGACGCTGAAATCGGCAACGTCGACGGGGGCCTTGCCCTTGAGCGGCTTGGCGGTGCGCGCCACCAGGTTCCACAGGACGCGGTCGTCTTCGCTCAGCCTGTCGATACGGCGGGTCATCACACCACCCCCGAAACGAGCTGGCGCGGGATCAGCGCATAAAAATCGGCGGCGTTGCGGACGACGCCGGCGATCTCGCCGGCGGCGTCGCCCGAGCCGGCGAAGAGGTCGCCGCGCGCCGGGCCGGTGATGGCCGAGCCGGTGTCCTGCGCGATCATGAGGCGCCGGAACGGCCCGTCGCCGAAAGCGGCGAGCGTCGGCGCGTCGACATAGAAGGGCGTGCCGAATGTGTGCAGCAGCCGGTCGACGGCGACCGAACGGCCCGGCGTCAGCGGCACCTTGGCGGCGGCGATCGGACCGAGCGCCGCATCGTCGACCGCCGCCTCGCGGAAGAAGATATAGGAGCGGTTCTGCCAGAGGATCTCGTCGACGCGATCCGGGTGCGCCCTGAACCAGGCGCGGATCGACTGCATCGTCACCTTGGCCAGCGGGATTTCGCCGAGATCGCTCAGGATCTTGCCGGGCCCGGTGAAACGCTGGCCGGACTTGGCGGCGTAGGTGACGCGGCAGAGCCGGCCGTCGGTCATCTTCAGCCGCGCAGCGCCCTGCACATGGATGAAGAAGGCGTCGACCTTGTCGGCGAGCCAGGCAATCTCCAGCCCCTTGCCGGCAAGCGCGCCGCGCTCGATGGCGCCGCGATCGAAATATTCGGCCAGTCCATCCCCTGTCTCGCGGGCGAAGGCGAGATAGGGATCCATGCCGTTCGGCCGGTTGGCGTCCTGGACGTCGATCAGATCGGCCGGGCGTGAAAGCAGCGGCACCGTGAAGCCGGCCGTCCGCACCGGCGAGGCCTCGACCTCCGGCTCGTAGAAGCCGGTGACGAGGCCGGCGCCGCCGTGTTCGGCGGCGACATGGGCGGGAACGAAATGGCGTTCGAAGAAGGCCCGGGCTTCCGCGCGATTCGGCAGCGAAACAGCCCGCGCCTCCTGATAAGCCGCGGCAAAGGCTTCGAAGCCGACGCCCAGCGAGCCGCTGCGGTAGGGCTTGGTCAGGACATGGAAGGCCGAGCGGCGAAAGGCGGCAAAGGCGGCGCGGTGGTCGTCCTCACCCCAGCCGGGCAGTGCGCCAAAGGATTTTTCGCTGAAAAGGGAAGAGAGCGACACCGCCGCCGCCCGGGCTCAATCTTCTTCTTCGGTGGCGACGAGCTTCCAGTTCGGATCGCGCGAGCGCGTGTCGCGGGCGAAGGTCCAGACATCCTTGACCTCGGCGACGGTTTCGGGGTCGCCGTCGATGACGGCGCCGGCCTTGTCGCGGGTTGCCGAAATCAGCTCGCTGACGATGCGCAGCGTGATGTGCGCCTCGCCGCCCTTCATCTCGGCGGCGACGATATCGGCCTTGTCGATGCCGACGAAGGAGGACTGGATCTTCTCCGCCTTCGCCTCGCGCTCGCCGATCGCGGCGACGAAGCCGTCAAAGACCTCGCGCGAGAGAAGGTTCTTGAGCGTCTTGCGGTCGCCATCGGCGTAGGCCATGACGATCATCTCGTAAGCCATCTTGGCGCCATCGACGAAGCCCTTGGGGTCGAAAGACGCATCGTTGTCCTTGATCGTCCTCAGACCCTTGTTGAGATCGGTGTCGGGCTTGGCGAAGGCGTCGATCTCGGCGTAGGCGTCGACGGCCGGCTCCCCAGGCGCCCGCTTGCGCGGCAGCGAGACGACATTCTCGGCCTTCTGGCCGGCATCCTGCTCGCGGGTGCGGCTCGCCGAATAGGGGTCGAAGGGCGGGCGCTCGCTGCCCGTGCGACGGCCCAGCACGTTGCGCAGCTGGAAAAAGATCACAACCGCCGCAATCAGAAAGAAAATCGTGCCGAAGTCGAAGAATCCCATATCTTCCGCCAATTCGATCCCTGTCCTGGCCGGACCGCCGGCCAGCATCGGGCCGCGGTCGCATAGCGTTCAACACCCAAAGCATATAGAACGCTAGGCGCAATCATTCAAATCAAAGGCAGGCATACCTATTTAACGGGTCCGGTGCCAGCGGCGATTGCACGCTGGCCGGGAAAACATGGAAACGATCGGCCAGGAATTGCGTATTTCACTGCTCCCCTTGTTCGTCCTCGCGCTGCCGCTTCTGGAAATCGCCGGCTTCGTCGTCGTCGGTCGCCAGGTCGGCGCGCTGGCGACAGTCGGCCTGGTGCTGGCCTCCTCGATTGCCGGCAGCCTGTTGCTGCGACACCAGGGTTTCGGCGTGATGGCGCGGGTGCGGGCGGAAATGGATGCCGGGCGCGATCCGAGCAGCCAGCTCGCGCATGGCGCGATGATCGTGCTGGCGGCGATCCTCTTGATCATCCCCGGCTTCATCACCGACATCCTCGCCATCCTGCTGCTGTTGCCGCCGGTGCGGGACCTCGCCTGGCGGATGCTGAAAAGCCGCATCGTGCTGGCGACCAGCTTCAGCGCCGGCTTCCAGGCGCGGCCGCGCGGCAAGACGATCGATCTCGACGACAGCGACTATTCGCGCGGCGACGATTACACCCGCGGCCCCGACCACAATTCGCCCTGGCGCCGCCTCAAGGACGACTAGGCAATTTCCGGCCAACTGCGCCGAGGTTCCCCGGCAGGAATCTGCGACGGGAGATCGGTCGCAACTGTGATCCCGCGCCGAGGCGGCAAACCTTGTCTTGTCATGCCGACCATGGTAGCGAACCCCCGGTTTCAATCCGGTCAGCAAGGCTGCCCAGGCAAAAGGACAAAGGCTCATGGCCAGCAAAGACGACGCGCCGACCGGCGCCGCCAACGGCAACGGCAACGCGCAGCCGACACTCAACGTACTCGCCCAATATGTGAAGGACCTGTCCTTCGAGAGCCCCGGCGCGCCGAATTCGCTGCGCGGCCGCGACAAGGCTCCCGGCATCGCCATCAATGTCAACGTCAACGCCAATCCGCTCTCGGACAAGCAGTTCGACGTCAACCTGACGCTGAACGCCAAGGCCTCCTTCGACCAGGAAGTGCTGTTCAACGTCGAGCTGGTCTATGGCGGCGTCTTCGCCATCAGCGGCTTCCCGCAGGAACATATGCTGCCGATCCTGTTCATCGAATGCCCGCGGCTGCTGTTCCCGTTCGCCCGCCAGATCATCGCCGAAGCAACCCGCAATGGCGGCTTCCCGCCGCTGATGCTCGACCCGATCGACTTCGCGCAGATGTTCCAGCAGAAGCTGGCCGAGGACCAGGCGGCGGCCAAGGTCCAGGTGAGCTGATCCGCTCTTTATTTGGTATCGAAAAGCCCGGCCTCGCGCCGGGCTTTTTGCATGAGATGCCGGCGGGACGGTGCTAGTTCTGTGCCGCCCCGGCTTCGGCTTCCACCTTCAGCCACAGCGCCTTTTCGCCGAGCGTGCGCACCAGGCCGGCATGCGCGGCGCGCTCGGCCTCGGTGAGACGCGGCGGCAAGGCGATCGGCCGCGCGCCGATGGAGATGTCGATGTCGGCCACCTCGCCGGCGCCGTTCATCTGCACCGCCACCGCATCGAGGATCAGCGCCGCCTGCTTGCCGCCGATGAGCTCGATATAGACCTCGGCCAGCAATTCGGAATCGAGCAGCGCGCCGTGCTTGGTGCGGTGACCATTGTCGATGCCGTAGCGGCGGCAGAGCGCGTCCAGCGAGTTCGGACCCATCGGGTGCTTGCGGCGCGCCAGCGCCAGCGTGTCGACGACGCGGCCGACATCGATGGCGGGATGGCCGAGCCGGCCGAATTCCAGATTGAGGAAGCCGATGTCGAAATTGGCGTTGTGGGCGATCAGCTTGGCGCCGTCGGTGAAGGCCAGCCACTCCTCGGCGATTTCCGAAAAGATCGGCTTGCCGACCAGGTCGGCGGCGCTGATGCCATGCACGGCCTGCGCCTCGGCATGAACCGCCCGTCCCTGCGGGTTGATGAATCTGTGGAAGGTGCGGCCGGTCGGGAAGCGGTTGACCAGCTCGACGCCGCCGAGCTCGATGATGCGGTCTTCGCGCATGTCGAGGCCGGTGGTTTCCGTATCGAAAATGATCTCGCGCATCGAATCAGTCCACTCTGGACGTGCAGAATCATCCAACGGAACAAAATGGCAATGGGGACTGCTGACAGCAGGCGTCAGGAAGCGTCCTTGCCCGACTTATCCCCCGCCAATTCGGCGATGATGGCCGCGACCGCGGCGCGCGCGGCGTCAAAGCCCTGGCCGGTGTCGACGATGAAATCGGCCTGGCGCCGCTTGTCGGCGTCGGGCACCTGCTTGGCGAGGATCGCAGCCAGCTTCGCTTCGCTCATGCCGGGACGCGCCAGCACGCGCGCGCGCTGCACCTCGGCCGGGGCGGTAACGACCACGACCTTGTCGACGCGGTCGCGGCCGCCGGTCTCGAACAGCAAGGGAATGTCGAGCACGGCGAGCGGCGCGCCGGCGGCGCGGTGCCTGGCAAGGAAAGCGTCGGCATCGGCGCGGACCAGCGGATGGACGATCGCTTCCAGTCGCTTCAGCGCGACGGCGTCGCCGAGCACCCGCGCGCCGAGCCTGGCGCGGTCGACGACACCCGCATCGGTGGTGCCGGGAAAGGCAGCCTCGACCAGCGGGCCGGCCTTGCCGGCATAGAGGCGATGCACCGTCTCGTCGGAATCGTGCACCGGCACGCCGGCCTCGGCAAACATCTTCGCCGTCGTCGACTTGCCCATGCCGATCGATCCGGTGAGGCCAAGCACGATCATATCCGGCGCCTTATCAATGGGCTTCGATGTCGGCAACGATCATCCGTCTGAGCTCGGCGGTGACCTCGGGCCGCGTGCCGAACCAGCGTTCGAAACCGGGCACCGCCTGATGCAGCAGCATGCCGAGCCCATCGACCGTCCACAGGCCGCGCCCACGGGCGGCGGCGAGCAACGGCGTCTCCAGCGGCACATAGACGATGTCGGTGACGATGGCATGGTCCGGCAGGCCGGCCGGATCGGCGGACAGGCCTTCATTGCCATGCATGCCAAGCGCCGTCGTGTTGACGAGCAGGCCGGCATCGGCGAGCAGGTCGCCGACAGCGTCGGCGCTATGCGCGGTAACGCCTGCGCCGAAGCGATGGCTGAGCTCCTCGGCCCGCGCCAGCGTGCGGTTGACGATGCGGATGTCGCCGACGCCGCGCTCTTTCAGCGCATGGATGACGGCGCGCGACGCGCCGCCGGCGCCAAGCACCACGGCCGGGCCATTCGCTGCCCAGCCCGGCGCGTAGTCGTCGAGATTGGCGGCAAAGCCGTGGGCGTCGGTGTTGCCGCCCCACAATTTCCCGTCCTCGAACCAAAGCGTGTTGACGGCGCCGATCGCTTCCGCCGCTTCGTCGCGGCGCTCGACCAGCGCGAAGGCCGCCTCCTTGTGCGGGATGGTGACATTGCCGCCCTGGAAACCGTTGTCCCGCAGCGCGTTCAGGAAGGCGGCGAAATCATCGGGGGCGACATCGATCGCCTGGTAGCTGCCGTCGATGCCGTATCTGGCCAGCCAGTGGCCATGGATTTTCGGCGAGCGCGAATGCGCGATCGGGTGGCCGGTGACGAAGGCCTTCTTCTCAGCCATCGATCGCCCCCAGCGCGCGCAATTCTTTCAGCACCGACAGCAGCGGCAGGCCGACGATGGTGAAATAATCGCCTTCGATTCTTTCGAAGAGCTGGATGCCTTCGCCCTCGATCTGGTAGGCGCCGACGCTCGACAATGCCCTGGCGCCGACGCGCGCCAGATGCCGGCCGATGAAGGCGGGGTCGAGTTTGCGCATGGTGAGGCTGGCGACGCCGACATGCCGCCACAGCACCTCGCCGTCGCGGGCAAGCACCGCGGCGCTGTTGAGCTGATGGGTCTTGCCGGATAGCGCGAGCAGATGGCGGCGCGCGCCTTCCATGTCGGCCGGCTTGTGGAACACCTCGTCGCCGAGCGACAGCGTCTGGTCGCAGCCGAGCACCAGCGCGCCCGGCCGGCGTTCGCTGACCTCGGTGGCCTTGGCTTCGGCAAGCACCAGCGCGACGTCCTCCGGCGACACGCCGCTATCCTTGAGCGGCGCCTCGAGCGCGCGCTCGTCGACCTCGGCCGGCACCGCCTCGATCTCGACGCCGGCATTGACCAGCATCGCCTTGCGGAACGGACTGCCGGAGGCAAGGATGATTTTCTCGGTCATTTTGTACTCGGACGCGGACAGGGGACGGTTGGTGTATGCAAAGCCTTGCTATTGTAGAGTTGGCGCCGCCCCTCATTGTCCTGCCGGAAATTTCTCCCCGTACGGGGAGAAAGGGCCAGCTTCAGCGCAGGCGTGCTTTCCAGCAGCGCTGGCGATTGGCGAAACCATAGACACCAGCGCCCCTCTCCCCGTCCCTACACGGGGAGAGGATGCCGGCAGGCAGGTGAGGGGCGGCGCCGACCTCCGCCAAGGTGACTCGCAAAACTAGTTTCTTGCTCCTCTATCTCGACTTCCCTCTCAGGGCAACGATCGCCGCCGCCGTTTCCTCGATCGAACGGCGGGAGACATCGATCATCGGCCAGCCATGCCTTGTGCAGATCTGGCGGGCGTAGGCGAGCTCCTCGTTGATCGCGGCGCGGTCGACATAGTCGGACGGCACATAGGTGCTGGTGTTGCCGAGGATGCGGTTCTGGCGGACATGCGAGATGCGCTCGGCGGTGGCGACCAGGCCGACGATCAGTGGCGTCCTGGCGTTGAGCAGGCTCTCCGGCACCGGCACGCCGAGCACGATCGGGATGTTGGCGGTCTTGATGCCGCGGTTGGCGAGATAGATGCTGGTCGGCGTCTTGGAGGTGCGCGAAATGCCGATCAGCACGATGTCGGCATCGTCCATGTTGGCGGGCAGCTGTCCGTCATCGTGCTCCATGGTGAAGTTCAGCGCATCGATGCGGCGGAAATATTCGGCGTCGAGCACGTGCTGGGCGCCGACACGGCGGCCGGCCGGGGTGCCGAGATAGGACTGGAAGACGGCAAGCACCGGCTCGAGCACCGAGACACAAGGCAGGCCCATCGCCGCGCAACGCTCATCGATGCCGCGTGCGAGCTTCTGGTCGACGACGGTGTAGAGGATGATGCCGGGTTCTTCCTCGATATCCTCGAACACCTTGGCCACCTGCTTTTCGGTGCGGATCAGCGGGTAGATGTGCTCGATGGCGCGCGCGTCCTTGTATTGCGCGGAGGCAGCGCGGCCGGCCGCCAGCAGCGTCTCGCCGGTGGCGTCGGAAATCAGGTGCAGGTGAAAGAAGCTCTGGGGTTTGTTCACAGGCGCGGGTTCCAGGCTGTGGGCAGTTGTGGACAAGATCGGACAAAGACGCGAAGGCGGCGAGAGCGACTGTATCAGATGGTGGGTTGTCCACAATTCGCCCTGCTGTAGGCTTTGTCGGGGCGCTGGGGACAAAACTGGGGATCAACTTTTCTTGGCCGATATCATCCACAGCCCGAAGTTTGGAAGCGAAAGGCCAAGCTGTTGACTCGGAAGGGGAATTCCGGTTCTTCCCCAGAACCCTCCAAATCGCGATCGGGATCGCGCGACAATATGCTGACTGGCCTTTTCGGGCGGCAGGCTGGACAGGTCGCAACCACCACAACCAACAGACTCTTAGAATCAGAAGACTCTTTTAAAATAGATATTTGATTTAAGAGGACCATCGAGAGGCGACGCTGAATGCCTGGAAAACGGATCATGCTGGACGTTTTGAGGGGCGAGCCTGTCTTTCCCCCGCCCATCTGGATGATGCGCCAGGCCGGCCGCTATCTGCCGGAGTATAGAGAGACCCGGAAGCGCGCCGGCTCCTTCCTCGATCTCTGCTACGATCCGGGCCTTGCGATGGAGGTGACGCTGCAGCCGATCGCACGCTTCGGCTTCGACGCCTCGATCCTGTTCTCAGATATCCTTGTGGTGCCCAACGCGCTCGGCCGAGACGTCCGCTTCGAGGAGGGCCGCGGGCCGATGCTGACGCCGATCTCGGCGGCGGAGATTGCGGGCCTCACCGGCGATTTGTTTCACGTGAATCTCGAACCGGTCTACGAGACCGTTCGCCGGCTGCGTGCCAAATTGCCTGATGAAACGACGCTGATCGGCTTCTGCGGCGCGCCTTGGACGGTGGCGACATATATGATCGCCGGCCAGGGCACGCCGGACCAGGCGCCGGCGCGGCTTTTCGCCTATCGCGAGCCGGAGGCCTTCGCACGGCTGTTGAAAGTGCTGGCCGATCATTCGGCCGCTTATCTCATCCGCCAGATCGAAGCCGGCGCCGATGTGGTGCAGATCTTCGATTCCTGGTCCGGTGTTTTGGATGAGCCTTCCTTCCAGGCTTTCTGCGTCGAGCCGGTGGCCGAGATCGCGAGGCAAGTGAAGGCGGTCCACCCGAATGTTCCGATCATCGGTTTTCCGAAGGGCGCCGGCGAGCGCTACCGCGACTATCGCTCCAAGACCGGCATCACCGGGCTCGGCCTCGACTGGACGGTGCCGCTCTCGATGGCGAAGGAATTGCAGCTTGGCGGCGCCGTGCAGGGCAATCTCGATCCGCTTCGGCTGGTGGCCGGCGGCAAGGCGCTGGCCGACGGCGTGGACGCGATCCTGAGGACGCTGGGCGGCGGGCCGCTGATCTTCAACCTCGGACACGGCATCACGCCGGAGACGCCGATCGCGCATGTCGAGGCGATGGTGAAACAGGTGCGGAGCGCGACGCGCTGATGGCTGACAATACCAACAGCACCGGGCAGGCGATGAAGCGCATGGTGATTGGCATCGCCGCTCTGGTCGTCGCGACCGCGCTGCTTTACTTCGTGGCGTCCGACGGCTTTTACCTGTGGGCCAAGGCCATCCATGTTATCGCCGTCATCTCGTGGATGGCTGGCATGCTCTATCTGCCCCGGCTCTTCGTCTATCATGCCGATGCCGAGAAGGGATCGGCGCAGTCGGAAACCTTCAAGGTGATGGAGCGCCGGCTGCTCAGAGCCATCATCAATCCGGCGATGATCGCGACCTGGGTGTTCGGGCTCTGGCTGGCATGGAAGGGCTTTGCTTTCCATGGCGGCTGGCTGCACGCCAAGATAGCGTTGGTCCTCGTATTGTCGGGGCTGCATGGCTATCTCGCCGGGGCGGTGCGGAAATTCGCCGAGGACAAGAATGAAAAGCCGGCGCGCCACTGGCGGATCGTCAATGAGATCCCCACATTGCTGCTGATCGTCATCGTCATCCTGGTCGTCGTGAAGCCGTTCTGAGGCTTCCCGCGACGGCGCAAAAGGCGGCTTGCTCTTTCAGACGAGCGACGATAAAAGACGGGTCTTCCTTCCCGTCATGCGCCGCCCCATTTTTTCGCTTTCGGCCGCGCCCGGCATTTGTCGCATCCAGCCGATTTTTCTCCCCAAAGCCTACCCAGAGTCCATCTAATGCAAGAAATGAAACTCACCGAGTTCAAGAACAAGAAGCCGCCAGAGCTGATCGCTTATGCCGAATCGCTCGAGGTGGAGAACGCCAGCGTCATGCGCAAGCAGGAGCTGATGTTCGCGATCCTGAAGAAGCTCGCCGCCCAGGACATCGAGATCATCGGCGATGGCGTGGTCGAGGTGCTGCAGGACGGCTTCGGCTTCCTGCGCTCGGCCAATGCCAACTACCTGCCGGGTCCCGACGATATCTACATCTCGCCCTCGCAGATCCGCCGCTTTTCGCTGAAGACCGGCGATACCGTCGAAGGGCCGATCCGCAGCCCGAAAGAGGGCGAGCGCTATTTCGCGCTGCTCAAGGTCAACACCATCAATTTCGACGATCCCGAAAAGATCCGGCACAAGATCCACTTCGACAATTTGACGCCGCTCTATCCAACCAAGCGGCTGAAGATGGAGGTCGACAATTCGACCTCGAAGGACATCTCGCCGCGCGTCATCGACCTGGTGGCGCCGATCGGCAAGGGTCAGCGCGCGCTGATCAACGCGCAGCCGCGCACCGGTAAGACAGTGCTGATGCAGAACATCGCGCACTCGATCACCGCCAACCATCCGGAATGCTATCTGATCGTGCTTCTGATCGACGAGCGGCCGGAAGAAGTGACCGACATGCAGCGCTCGGTGAAGGGCGAGGTGATCTCCTCGACCTTCGACGAGCCGGCGGCCCGCCACGTCCAGGTCGCCGAAATGGTGATCGAGAAGGCGAAGCGCCTGGTCGAGCATGGCCGCGACGTGGTCATCCTGCTCGATTCGATCACCCGCCTCGGCCGCGCCTACAACACCGTGGTGCCATCCTCCGGCAAGGTGCTGACCGGCGGTGTCGACGCCAACGCGCTGCAGCGCCCGAAGCGCTTCTTCGGCGCCGCCCGCAACATCGAGGAAGGCGGCTCGCTGACCATCATCGCGACCGCGCTGATCGATACCGGCAGCCGCATGGACGAAGTCATCTTCGAAGAGTTCAAGGGCACCGGTAACTGCGAAATCCAGCTCGACCGCAAGGTGGCCGACAAGCGCATCTACCCGGCCATGGACATCCTCAAGTCCGGCACCCGCAAGGAAGACCTGCTGGTGCCGCGCGCGGACCTGCAGAAGATATTCGTGCTGCGCCGCATCCTGGCGCCGATGGGAACGACCGACGCGATCGAATTCCTCATCGACAAGCTCAAGCAGACCAAGACCAACGCCGACTTCTTCGATTCGATGAATACGTGATTGGGCTATCCTCCCCCTTGTAGGGAGGGTCGGTCCGCATAGCGGGGGGAACTCCCCTCGCCTTCGTCAGGAAATCTCTCGGTCGTTGGCAGCCAATCGCAGAGGTCAGCGCCGCCCCTCATTGCCCTGCCGGGCATTTCTCCCCGTGAACGGGGAGAAAGAGGCTGGCCGCGATGCCGGCGCTTCTCTTGCAAGGTCGGTGGTTAGCGAAGCCGGTGTCGACAGCCCCTTCTCCCCGTTCCCGGGGAGAAGATGGCGGCAGCCAGATGAGGGGCAGCGCGCTTGAAACTGCGAGCCAGCTGAGAAACGCTTCGTAGGCCGCTTCCGACTACCCTCGCCGCAGCAACCTCTCCAACTCCTCCGGATCGGTAACCACCGGCAGGCAAACCTGCCCGGTGCACAGCCAGGCGCCCGGCTTTTCGGTGGGTGGCACCACCCCACCCGGCAAGGCCGGTCGATTCGCTTCCGTACCGACCGCAACGACGATATCCACCCGGCGCGGGTCGGGATTCCGATTCGCAACCGGAACGAGGCTTGGCCCCTCTAGATTGTCGATCAGCACCAGCTTCAGGGGCTCGAGTGCCAGCGCGCAGGCATTGACGATGCCGGCCTGGCCATAGGCCTGCTGGGCGGCCCGGCCCATGGCGTGCTCGGCGGTCGTCCAAGCTTTTTCCTGAAGATCGAGACCGCCGGTGACCGACGCCAGCCGCACCAGCGCCTCGATGATCTGGGCGGTGGCGGACGGGATCGCTTCGTCGACGTCGCCGCGGATGCGGATTGGGACATCGGCGCTGTCGGAGGCCGTCAGATAGTAGCCGGTCTTGTCGGCATCCTGGTGCCAATGGTCGAGTTGCCCGATGAAATGCCTGGCGCGATCGACATAGGCCGTCTCGCCGGTGGCCTCGAACAGTGAGATGGCGGCGTTCGTCATGGCGGCATAGTCGCTCGACAGCGCCGGGAACAGTTTCCTGGCGCCGAGCATGGAATGCGGCAGGCGGCCGTCATGGCTCGCTTCTACGATGTGGGCGAAGGCCCGCGCCGCGGCCTCGATCCAGTCGGGCCGCTGCAGGGCACGGCCGGCTTCGGCAAGCGCGGCGATCATCAGGCCGTTCCAGTCGGTCAGCGCCTTGCCGTCGCGGCCGGGCCTGACGCGCCGTTCCCTGGCGGCCAGCAGCTTCTGCTTCAACGGCAGGAGCAAGGCATGGTCGACGATGCTTTGCTTTTGCTGGTCGGCGGTTTGGCGGATGATCGGTTTGCCTTCCCAGCCATGTGGGCTAGCGAGGTCGAAGTATTTGAAAAACAAGGCGGGATCGTCGCCAAGCACGGCTTCGACCTCGGCTCGGTTCCAGGTGTAGAACAGCCCCTCCTCGCCGTCGCTGTCGGCATCGAGGCTGGCGGCGAAGCCGCCGCCGTCGACCAGCATCTCGCGCAGCAGCCAGGCGACCGTGTCCTCGATTCGTATCCGGAACAAATCATTGCCGGTGGCGGCAAAGGCCCAATTGCACATGCGCAGGAGCTGGGCGTTGTCGTAGAGCATCTTCTCGAAATGCGGCACCAGCCATTCGGCGTCGGTGGAATAGCGGCTCAAGCCCCCGCCGACATGATCATAAATGCCGCCGGCCAGCATCTTCTCGAGGCTGAGCAGCACGGCATCGCGGTGCGAAGCGGCGCCGTCGCGCAGCCAGGACAGCCAGAGCGACTGCATGAACGGCGCGTTCGGGAATTTCGGCGCGCCGCTCAGGCCGCCGAGATCGCGGTCGATCATGCCGTCGATACGGCCGGCGAGATCGCTGAGCGTGTCGCGGTCGAGCACTGCCTTGCCATGGCTTCCCGCCAGCCGCGCCTCGACATGGCTGGTCAGGCCGTCGGCGCTCTGGCCGAGGCTTTCCTGCTTCTCCCGCCATGCCTTGTCGACCGCCTCCATCACCTGGATGAAGCCTGGCCGGCCGTAGCGGGCCTCACGCGGAAAATAGGTGCCGCCCCAGAATGGCTTGCCGTCCGGCGTCAGGAACATGGTCAGCGGCCAGCCGCCCTGCTCGCCCATCGCATGCAGCGCCGCCATATAGATCTGGTCGATGTCGGGCCGCTCCTCGCGATCGACCTTGATATTGACGAACAGCCGGTTCATGACGGCGGCCACGGCGTCGTTCTCGAAGCTTTCATGCGCCATGACATGGCACCAGTGGCAAGCGGCGTAGCCGATCGAGAGCAGGATCGGGCGTCCGCGCTCCCTGGCCTCAGCGAGCGCATCCGGCGACCAGCCGCGCCAATGCACCGGATTGTCGCTGTGCTGCTGGAGATAGGGGCTGGCTTCTTCGGCCAGCAGGTTTTGCGCGGGCAAGGTCACGAGGGCATGCTCGGTTAACAGAGTTGCGCGGGAAGCTAGGGCGGTTCGGTAGAGCGGGCAAATGATTTTGAGCGATTCGATTGTTGCCTTGTCCAGCGGCCGCTTGCCGGCCGGCATCGCGGTCATCCGCATTTCCGGCCCCAAGACTCGATTCGTGGTCGAAACGATCGCCGGCGGCATGGTCAAGGAGCGCGCCGCCGCCTATCGCCAGCTCATCGCGACGGACGGATCGGTGATTGACCACGGCGTCGTTCTCTTCTTCCCCGGACCGGGCAGCTTCACCGGAGAGGATGTCGCCGAGTTCCAGGTGCATGGTGGCCGCGCCGTGGCGGCGAAGATGCTGGAGACCATCGCCGGCTTTGACGGTGTGAGGCATGCGGAGCCCGGCGAATTCACGCGCCGCGCGTTTCTCAACGGCAGGCTCGATCTGGTCGAGACCGAAGCGCTGGCCGATCTCGTCAATGCCGAGACCGAGGCGCAGCGGCGGTTTGCGGTGCGCAATGCCGAGGGGGCGCAGAGCGAGCTTTACGCCGAATGGCGGCGGCGGCTGATCCATGCGCGGGCGATGATCGAGGCGGAGATCGACTTTGCCGAAGAGGATGAAGTGCCGGGATCCGTTTCGGACGCGGTCTGGTCGGATGTGCGGGCGATGATCCGCGAGATCGATCGCCACATCGACGGGTTCCGGGCCGCCGAGATCATCCGCGACGGGTTCGAGGTTGTCATCCTTGGCGCGCCGAATGCGGGCAAGTCCAGCCTTTTCAATGCTTTGGCCAAGCGGGAGGCGGCGATCGTGACCGACGAGCCGGGCACGACGCGCGATCTGCTCGAAGTGGTGTTGGACCTCGAAGGGATGCGAGTCCGCGTCACCGATACGGCCGGCCTGCGCACGGCGCCCGGCAAGGTGGAGGCGATCGGCATCGAGAAGGCGCGCGCCAAGGCGCGCGGCGCCGACCTTCTGCTGCTGTTGGAGGATATGGCGATGCCCGTAGATCCTGGCGCGGTGCCGTCCGATGCGCCGCTGCTGAGGGTCGGGACAAAGGCGGACTTGGTTGCGGGTGAACCGCTTGTTGACCGCGCGCAGGTCTATGACGCGGTTATCTCGATCAGGACTGGCACCGGGCTGTCGGAGCTGCTGACGGAGGTCGGCCGTCGCGCCGCAGCCTCTGTTGGCGATATCGGCGACGTCCTGCCATCGCGCTTGCGCCACGTCGAATTGCTCAAGGATGCAAGCGGTCACCTGCGAGCTGCGCTGGCCGGGCAGGAGCGAGGCCAGGAGTTGCGCGCCGAAGAGCTTCGCCTGGCCTCGGACCGGCTCGGACGAATCACCGGCGCGGTCGATGTGGAAGACATGCTCGATGTCATCTTTTCGCAGTTCTGCATCGGTAAATGACTCACGTGAAACATTGCGCGGGCTGGGCCTGGCGCGGATGATTCACGTGAAACACAAGATCTAGCGCGGCGGCCGCATTGTTTCACGTGAAACGAGTCGGTGTTGCATCCTTGACAGCGAAGCCTCGCGGGGACATCTCTCCGGGCAACTTCAGATTTTGGACTCGAAAAAGATGAACGATCACTATGATGTGGTTGTGGTGGGCGGCGGCCATGCCGGTTGCGAGGCGGCCAGCGCCGCCGCACGCGCAGGCGCCAGGACGGCGCTGGTGACGCTGCGTTTCGACACAATCGGTGTCATGTCCTGCAATCCGGCGATCGGCGGCCTCGGCAAGGGTCACCTGGTGCGCGAGATCGACGCCATGGACGGGCTGATGGGCCGCATCGCCGATGCGGCAGGCATCCAGTTCCGCTTGCTCAACCGCCGCAAGGGTCCGGCCGTGCGCGGCCCGCGCACGCAGGCCGACCGCAAGCTCTATCGGTTGGCCATGCAGGAAGCGATTCGGCAGCAGAACGATCTCGAGGTGGTCGAGGGCGAAGTTCTCGACTTTGAAATCGCGGAAGGGCGGATCGCGGCCGTTCAGATCTCGGGCGATCGTCGCCTGCTTTGCGGCGCTGTGGTGCTGACCACCGGCACCTTCCTGCGCGGATTGATCCATATCGGCGAGAAGAAGATCGTCGCCGGCCGCATGAACGAGCAGGCGAGTCTTGGCCTGTCGGCAACGATGAGCCGCGCGGGATTCACGCTTGGGCGCCTCAAGACCGGGACGCCCCCTCGCCTCGATGGCCGCACCATCGACTGGGCGTCGCTGGAAAGCCAGGCGGCGGACGAGGAACCGGTGCCGTTCTCGCTGCTGACCGACGCGATCCAGAACCCGCAGATCGATTGCGGCATCACCCGCACGACGCCGGCCACGCACGAGCTGATCCGCGCCAATCTCGGCCGCTCGGCGATGTATTCCGGCTCGATCGAAGGCGTCGGGCCGCGCTACTGCCCGTCGATCGAGGACAAGATCGTCAAGTTCGGCGACCGTGAAGGCCACCAGATCTTCCTCGAGCCCGAAGGCCTCGATGACGACACCGTCTACCCGAACGGCATCTCGACCTCGCTGCCGGAGGATGTGCAACTCGACATATTGAAGTCGATCCCGGGGCTGGCGCGGGCAACCATGCTGCAGCCCGGCTATGCCATCGAATACGACCATGTCGATCCGCGCGAGTTGTTGCCGACGCTGGAGACGAAGCGGATCGGCGGCCTGTTCCTCGCCGGACAGATCAACGGCACGACCGGCTATGAGGAGGCCGGCGCGCAAGGTCTGCTCGCCGGCCTCAACGCCGCGCGCAAGGCATCCGGCAGTGAGCAGATCGTGCTCAGCCGCACCGAAGCCTATATCGGCGTGATGGTCGACGACCTCACCAGTCGCGGCATTGCCGAGCCCTATCGCATGTTCACCTCGCGTGCCGAGTTCCGCCTGTCGCTGAGAGCCGACAATGCCGATGAGCGGCTGACCCCGATGGCGGACCGACTGGGCATCACGTCAGTGGAGCGGATGCGGCGCTTCAACGGGATGAACGAGGATCTTGCCAACGCGCGGGAACTGGCATCGAGCGTGCTGTTCACGCCCAACGAGGCGGCGGGGCATGGGCTGGAGATCAACAGGGATGGCGTGCGCCGTTCCGCATATGAGCTGCTCGCCTACCCCGGTGTCGATGTTGCCTGGCTGGCGCGCATCGAGCCGAGCTTCGGTTCAATCGATGCCAAGACGGCCGAGCGCCTCGAAACGGAAGCGAAATATTCGGTCTATCTCGGCCGCCAGCAGGCTGATGTCGCGCAGATCAGGCACGAGGAAAGCCGATTGATCCCCGCATCGCTCGATTTCGCCGACGTCCCCGGCCTGTCCAATGAGCTGAAGCAGAAGATGAAGACGCGGCAGCCGCGCTCCATCGCCGATGCACAGCGCATGGAGGGCATGACGCCGGCGGCGCTGGCGATCATCGTCGCCCATGTCCGCAACGCCGAAGCCGCCGCGCAGAGGCATGTCGCGTGAGTGCTGCGTCATGGGAGAGCCTGCAGGAAGCGGCGGGCCCGGTTTCACGTGAAACATTCGAGCGTCTGGTTGCCTTCGAACAGCTGTTCCTGAAATGGAATCGCAGCATCAACCTCGCCGCGCCGTCGACCCTGGACGAAGTCTGGCGCAGGCACATACTGGATAGCGCGCAGCTTGCCCGAATCGAGCCCGAGGCCCAGCGCTGGGTCGACCTCGGCTCGGGCGGGGGCTTTCCCGGACTGGTGCTGGGCTTCCTGCTTGCCGAGCGGGACGGCGCGTCGATCGACCTGGTCGAAAGCAACCGCAAGAAGGCGTCGTTCCTGCAGGCGGTCGTCGGCCAGTTCGGCCTGCCGGCGCGAGTCGTCGCGCGGCGCATCGACGACAGCTATCCGCTTGTTGCGGCACCGGAAATCGTCACGGCGCGAGCGCTTGCGGCTTTGCCGGCGCTGCTCGACCTGGCGGCCCCGTGGCTTACCAAAGGGGCGCGCGCGCTTTTCCACAAAGGCCGGGATTACCGGGCCGAGGTGGAAGAAAGCACTCACCGCTGGGCATTCGATCTGGTAGAACATCCAAGCATGACCGACCCTCATGGCGTCATCCTCGAAGTCACCCATCTGCGCCCGGCGACCCCGCAATGAATCACTGGCATAGACCCATGAAAACTGGACCTCGAATCATCACCGTAGCCAACCAGAAGGGCGGCGTCGGCAAGACGACGACCGCCATCAACCTGGCGACGGCGCTGGCGGCGATCGGCGAACAGGTGCTGATCGTCGACCTCGATCCGCAAGGCAATGCCAGCACCGGGCTCGGCATCGACCGCAAGGACCGCACCGTCTCCTCCTACGACGTGCTGACCGGCGAGCTCGATCTCGAAGCGGCGGCGGTGCCGACGGCGGTGCCGGGCCTCTCGATCGTCCCGTCGACGCTCGATTTGCTCGGCATCGAGATGGAGATCGCCTCGGCGCCGGACCGGGTGCTGCGGCTGCGCAACGCCCTGCGCGCGGCGGCCGAGCGTTCGGCGCCTTTCGGCTATGTGCTGATCGACTGCCCGCCGTCGCTCAACCTTTTGACCTTGAATTCAATGGCGGCAGCCGATTCCGTTCTCGTGCCGCTGCAGTGCGAGTTCTTCGCGCTCGAAGGTCTCAGCCAGCTGCTCGAGACGGTCGAGCAGGTGCGCCGCACGATCAACCCGGATCTTACCATCCAGGGCATCGTGCTTACCATGTACGATGGCCGCAACAACCTGGCCAACCAGGTGGTGCAGGACGTGCGCACCCATATGGGCGACAAGGTCTACGAGACGATCATCCCGCGCAATGTCCGCGTTTCCGAAGCGCCCTCCTACGGCAAGCCGGCGATCCTCTACGACCTCAAATGCTCGGGCAGCCAGGCCTATCTGCAGCTCGCTTCCGAAGTGATCCGCCGCGAGCGCAAATTGCGCGCCGCCTGATGCCGGCCAAACGCCGATTCGATACCGAAACGATCTGGACAGATTATGAGTGAAGACCTTTCGAGAAAAAGACTTGGCCGCGGCCTGGCGGCGCTGATCGGCGAGATCGACCGCCCGGCGATCCCGGAAAAGCTGAGCCCGGCGGCGGACGGCAAGGTGCCGATCGAATTCGTCAGCCCCAATCCGAAGAACCCGCGCCGGCATTTCGGCGATGCCGAGCTGACCGATCTGGCACAGTCGATCCGCGAGCACGGCGTCGTGCAGCCGGTGGTGGCGCGGCCGTCGCCAACGCAGCCCGGCCGCTACGAGATCATCGCCGGCGAGCGGCGCTGGCGGGCGGCGCAGCGCGCCGGCCTGACCGAGCTGCCGATTATCCTGCGCGAGGTCAACGACCGCACGGCGCTGGAGCTGGCGATCATCGAGAACGTGCAGCGCGCCGACCTCAACCCGGTCGAGGAGGCGCAAGGCTATCAGCAATTGATCGACGAGCACGGCTACACCCAGGCCGACCTCGGCCAGGTGATCGGCAAGAGCCGAAGCCATGTCGCCAACACACTGCGGCTCCTGAAGCTGCCCAATGTCATCCACGACATGCTGGTCGACGGCGCGCTGTCGGCGGGCCACGCCCGCACGCTGGTGACGGCCGAGGACCCGGCGGGCCTCGCCAAGCGGATCGTCGAGGAGGGACTTTCGGTGCGCCAGGCCGAAGCACTGGCGCAGATGCCGGCCGGTCCGACGCCGGCCAAGGCGAAAAAGGCCGAGCCGGTGGAAAAGGATCCCGACACGCTGGCGCTGGAAAAGCTGCTCACCGACACGATCGGCATGATCGTCTCGATCGAGCACAAGAATCGCGGCGGCACAATTCGCGTCAACTACCGGACGCTGGACCAGCTCGACGAGCTCTGCCGGCGGCTGAAGGACGAGCGTTAGCCGACTGGGGCGGCGGCGTATTCGGCCGGCTGTTGAGGTTTCGGCTTAAGGGTGGATATGCCTGATATATCTGTGATATACTAGAGGGTCGGTCGCCGTGCCGGCCCCCTTTTTATTGGCGGTGCGGCTGTCAACGCGGGTGGGGATACACCCGCCAAGACGGTGGACGTGAAGAAAGCCGAAGGGTTCGGTCCATGCCGTGACGCTAAGGCCTTGCTGCGGTTACGGAATGCTGGACCGTTGCGCTCTCCGGTCGAGGTCACGGCATGGATCCCCGGGTCAAGCCCGAGGATGACGAAGAGAGGCCGGCGGGACATCGTCCCCCTCTGTCCTGCCGGACATCTCCCCGACGAGGGGGGAGATTGGCGGGGCCGCGGCTTTCGCCAATCGGCGGGGCTGCGATCACGGCAGCCAAGTCGCTAGCCCCTCTGCGCCAGCCGCGCGCTTTCGACCGCAATGCCGAGCAGCGCCTGGCGCGCCAGGGCTTCCGATAGGTCCGGCCGCTTGCGGGTCTGCAGCACCGCTGTCTGCAGCCGGTTGAGCGCCCGGCCGAGCGCCTCGACGTTCCAGCGCTCCAGCGTCTTTTCCACCAGCTTGCGCCGCGAGAAGAAGACCGGCGGGCGCGCGGCCGCGACGACGGAGGCGGCGTTGCGGCCGCCGCCTTCCATCTGGCTGCGCATCGCCTGGATCGCCTGCAATTGCCGCATCGCCGCCGACAGCACCAGGAAGGGGTGGCCGCCGCCCTGGCAGTGGCGGGTGAAAGCGGTGTCGAAATCGGCGATCTTGCCGTCCAGCAGCGCATCCACGGCATCGTCGAAGGACGCGCCCGACACGTCGCCGGAGGTCGCCCGGACATCGTCCAAGCCGATCTCCTTCTGGCCGTGGGCGTAGAGCACCAGCTTCTCGATCTCGCCGCGCGACGCCAGCCGGTCGCCGCCGAGATTGCGGCGCAGCGCCTGGCGCGCCTCCAGCGTCATCGACATGCCGGCCTTGCGCAGTTCGTCGTCGATGACGGTGTCGATGTCCCTCGCCTCGTCGGCATAGCAGGGCAGGGCGATGGCGTTGCCGGCGGCCTCGACGATGGCGCGCAGGCCGGTGCCCTTCTTCAGGTCGCCGGCCTCGATGAGGATGATCGCGTCGCGCGCAGGCTCCGATGTCAGCGCCTTGACGTCGTCGGCCAGCGCCTTCTGGCCGCTGGCGTTGCGCACCCAGAGCAGCCGCCGGTCGGAAAACATCGGCACGGTGCGCGCCTCGTCGAGCAGGCGGCCCTGGTCGCGGTCGACTTCCGCGCCGTCCAGCCTGACGACCGAGAACGGATCGTCGAGCGGCAGGCCGGTCTTGCCGGCAAAAGCCCGGGCGCGCTCGGCGACGAGCCCGCGATCGGGTCCGTAAAGCAGGACGATCGACATGGCCGCGTCCGGCCGCGCCAGCCACGAATCGACCTCGTATCCCTTCTTCTGTGCCATGCGGGGTGAGTTAGCATGAGGCGGGGCGGGTGAACCAGAGTTTCGGCAACTTGCAGAGGCCTATCTGGCTCGCGCGGCGATTGTTTCGATGTCGGATGATTCATAGCTGACCGCCGGCGCCGCCCCTCATCCGCCTGCCGGCACCTTCTCCCCACATAGTGACGGGAGAAGGGGGATGGCCGCGACGTTGGCGCCCTTCTTGCGACGTTGATGATTGGCGAAACGGGGGACACAGCGCCCCTCTCCCCGTCACTATGCCGTGAGAGGATGCCGGCAGGCAGGTGAGGGGCAGCACTGGCCTCGACAGTTACCCGAACGCCTACGTGGTCCGGGCATTTCAGGCTCTTGCGCCAGACCGGTCACAGCCATTCGCCAAATTGCGCGGCGGGCGAAAACATCGACAAGAAATTTCGCCGTCATATCTGCATCTTGTCGCCAGCGCGCCGTATCGGCCTTGATCAGCCGAGAAGCCGGGGGACGGCCAGTCATCTGGCCGATGAATTAGCGGCGCGGATGTGCAAGTATCGCACCGGCAACATTGGAGGACGTAGGTCATGGCCGATGCTGGAATGTTGCGGTTCCATGTTCCCGAGCCCGAGGTGCGGCCGGGTGGCACGCCTGATTTCTCCAATGTGACCATTCCCAAGGCCGGATCGGCGCCGCGCCCCGAGATCGATGTCGATCCGCGCACCATCCGAGACATGGCGTTCTCGATCATCCGCGTGCTCAACCGCGATGGCGAGGCGGTCGGGCCGTGGGCCGGGTTGCTTTCCGACCAGGAATTGCTCGAAGGCCTGCGCCACATGATGACGCTGCGCAGCTTCGACCAGCGCATGCAGATGGCGCAGCGCCAGGGCAAGACCTCCTTCTACATGCAGCATCTCGGCGAGGAGGCGGTGAGCTGCGCCTTCCGCAAGGCGCTGGCCAAGGGGGACATGAACTTCCCGACCTATCGGCAGGCCGGCCTGCTCATCGCCGACGGCTATCCGATGGTCACGATGATGAACCAGATCTATTCCAACGAGGCCGACCCGCTGAAGGGCCGGCAGTTGCCGATCATGTATTCGTCGAAGGAGCACGGCTTCTTCTCGATCTCCGGCAATCTGGCGACGCAGTACATCCAGGCCGTGGGCTGGGCGATGGCTTCGGCGATCTCCAACGATTCGCGCATCGCTGCCGCCTGGATCGGCGACGGCTCGACGGCGGAGTCCGATTTTCATGCAGCACTCGTGTTCGCCTCGACCTACAAGGCGCCGGTGGTGCTCAATGTCGTCAACAATCAGTGGGCGATCTCGACCTTCCAGGGCATTGCGCGTGGTGGCTCCGGCACTTTCGCGGCGCGCGGCCTCGGTTTCGGCATCCCTTCGCTGCGCGTCGACGGCAACGACTATCTCGCCGTCCATGCGGTGGCGAAATGGGCGATCGAGCGGGCGCGCCGTAATCTCGGGCCGACGCTGGTCGAATATGTCACCTACCGCGTCGGCGCGCATTCGAGCTCGGACGACCCGTCCGCCTACCGGCCGAAGGCGGAGTCCGATGCCTGGCCGCTCGGCGACCCGATCGTGCGGCTGAAGAACCATCTCATCCTGCGCGGCGTCTGGTCGGACGAGCGCCATGCCCAGGCGGAAGCCGAAATCCTCGAGACGGTGATCGCGGCGCAGAAGGAGGCCGAGAGCCACGGCACGCTGCATGCGGGCGGCAAGCCGTCGACGCGCGACATGTTCGAGGGCGTCTATGCCGAGATGCCGCCGCATCTCAGGCGACAGCGCCAGCAGGCGGGGGTCTGACCATGCCGAGACGGACCATGATCGAGGCGATCCGCGACGCCATGGACGTGTCGATGGGGCGCGATGAGCGCGTCGTCGTGTTCGGCGAGGATGTCGGCTTCTTCGGCGGCGTCTTCCGCTGCACGCAAGGCCTGCAGGCCAAATACGGCAAGAGCCGCTGTTTCGATGCGCCGATCAGCGAAGCCGGCATCGTCGGCGCCGCCATCGGCATGGCCGCCTATGGGCTTAAGCCCTGCGTCGAGGTGCAGTTTGCCGACTATGTCTATCCGGCCTACGACCAGATCGTCTCGGAGGCGGCGCGGCTGCGCTATCGCTCCAACGGCGATTTCACCTGCCCGATCGTGGTCCGCATGCCAACTGGCGGCGGCATCTTCGGCGGCCAGACGCACAGCCAGAGCCCGGAGGCGCTGTTCACCCACGTCTCCGGCCTGAAGGTGATCGTGCCGTCCAACCCTGCCGACGCCAAGGGGCTGCTGATCGCGGCGATCGAGGATCCCGATCCGGTGATCTTCCTCGAGCCGAAGCGGCTCTACAACGGTCCGTTCGACGGCCATCACGACCGTCCGGTGACGCCGTGGTCGAAACATGATCTTGGCGAGGTCGCCGACGGCCACTACACCGTCCCGCTCGGCAAGGCGGCGATCCGCAGGCAGGGCGCCGCGGTCACGGTGCTCGCCTATGGCACGATGGTCTATGTCGCCGAGGCGGCGGCCGCGGAGACCGGCATAGACGCCGAGATCATCGATCTGAGGACCTTGCTGCCGCTCGATCTCGAGACGATCGTCGCCTCGGTGACGAAGACGGGACGCTGCGTGGTGGTGCACGAGGCGACGCTGACCTCCGGTTTCGGCGCCGAGCTCTCGGCGCTGGTGCAGGAGCACTGCTTCTACCATCTGGAAGCACCGGTTGTGCGCGTCGCCGGCTGGGACACGCCCTATCCGCACGCGCAGGAGTGGGACTACTTTCCCGGCCCGGCCCGGGTCGGCCGCGCGCTCGTCGAAACGCTGGAAGCTTGAAGAGGGGAGGCCTGACCATGGGCGAGCACGTCATCAAGCTGCCGGATGTCGGTGAAGGCGTCGCCGAGGCCGAGCTGGTCGAATGGCATGTGAAGGTCGGCGACCTCGTGCGCGAGGACATGGTGCTGGCCGCCGTCATGACCGACAAGGCAACCGTCGAGATTCCCTCGCCGGTCGATGGCGAGATCCTGTGGCTGGGCGCCGAGATCGGCGACACGGTGGCGATCGGCTCGCCGATCGTGCGGCTGAAGGTTGCCGGCGAAGGCAATGTGAAGCCGCAGGGCGATGCGGCGGAAGAGGCCATCAAGGCCGAACCGCCGGCCAAGCTCCCAACCCCGAAACCCGAGGCCGCTCCGGCGAGCCCGAAGGCGCAGTCAAAGGTCGCCGAGCCGAAAGCCAAGCCGGCGCCAGCTCCCGCAAATGGGGCGGCACGGGCCTTGGTTTCCGGCGCGCCGCGTCCCGAAGGCGAGAAGCCTTTGGCCTCGCCCGCCGTCCGGCTGCGCGCCAGGGAAGCCGGCATCGACCTCAGGCAGGTCGCGGGTTCCGGCCCGGCCGGCCGCATCGGCCATGAGGATATCGAGGCGTTCCTGGCGCGCGGGCCGCAGGTCGCGAAAACCTCCGGGCTTGCCCGCAAGGACACTGTCGAGGACATCAAGGTCATCGGGCTGCGGCGCAAGATCGCCGAGAAGATGGCGCTCGCCAAATCGCGCATCCCGCACATCACCTATGTCGAGGAGATCGATGTCACTTCACTGGAGGAGCTGCGGGCGACGCTGAACAAGGAGAAGCGGCAGGACCGGCCAAAGCTGACGCTGCTGCCGTTCCTAATGCGGGCGATGGTCAAGGCGATCGCCGACCAGCCGAGCATCAATGCGATCTTCGACGACGAGGCCGGCATCATCCACCAGCATGGCGGCGTCCATATCGGCATCGCCGCGCAGACGCCGTCCGGGCTGGTGGTGCCGGTGGTCAAGCATGCCGAGGCGCGCGACCTGTGGGAGTGCGGCGCCGAGGTCAGCCGGCTGGCCGAGGCGGCGAAGTCGGGCACGGCGAGCCGCGACGAGCTGTCAGGCTCGACCATCACCATCACCTCGCTCGGCGCCATGGGCGGCGTGGCGACGACGCCGGTCATCAACTATCCGGAGGTGGCGATCGTCGGCGTCAACAAGATGATGGTGCGGCCGGTGTGGGACGGCACCCAGTTCATCCCGCGCAAAATGATGAACCTGTCGTCCAGCTTCGACCATCGCGTCATCGACGGCTGGGATGCCGCCGTGTTCGTCCAGCGCATCAAGGCACTGCTGGAGACGCCGGCGCTGATTTTCGTGGATTAGTGGGGCGGGACGATTGAGATGACGGCGGGACAGCGCCCCCCTCTGCCTTACCAGGCATCTCCCCCACAAGGGGAGAGATTGGATGTCATGCCGGGCTTCGCCAATCTCCACCGTTGCAGGGATGAACGAAACGACGAAGCTGCTGATCTCCCCCCTTGTGGGGGAGATGTCCGGCAGGACAGAGGGGGGCGCGAAGGATCGCGACGGAACGTTCCCTCGGATCGAAGGACCACGTCATGAAAGAAATATCCTGCAAGCTGCTCGTCATCGGCGCCGGGCCCGGCGGCTATGTGTGCGCGATCCGCGCCGGCCAGCTCGGCGTCGATACGGTGATCGTCGAGGCGGGCAAGCCGGGCGGCACCTGCCTCAATGTCGGCTGCATTCCCTCCAAGGCGCTGATCCATGCCGCGGAGGAGTTCGAGAAGGTGGCGCATATGGCCGGCGGCAAGAGCCCGCTCGGCATTTCGGTCGCCGTGCCGACGCTCGATCTGGTCAGGGCAATCGCCTGGAAGGACGGCATCGTTAGCCGGCTGAACAGCGGCGTCGCCGGACTGCTGAAGAAGGCCAGGGTGAAGACCGTGCAGGGCTGGGCGACGTTCCGCGACGGCAAGACCGTCGAGGTCGAGACCGAGACCGGCACCCAGGTGATCCGCGCCGAGACGGTGGTGATCGCGACCGGATCGGCGCCGGTCGAACTGCCGTTCCTGCCGTTCGGCGGCCCGGTGATCTCGTCGACGGACGCGCTGGCGTTGAGCGAGGTGCCGAAGAAGCTCGCCGTGGTCGGCGGCGGCTATATCGGGCTGGAGCTTGGCATGGCCTTCGCAAAAATGGGCGCCAAGGTCACCGTGGTCGAGGCGCTGCCGCGCGTGCTGGCGCAATATGACGCCGAACTGACCCGGCCGGTGGTGAAGCGGCTCGGCGAGCTCGGCATCGAGGTGATGACAGGCGCCAAGGCCAAGGGGGTGCCGACCAAAGGCGATGCGCTGCTGCTCGAGACGGCAGACGGCAAGAACGCCAAGGTCGCCGCCGACAAGATCCTCGTCACCGTCGGGCGCAAGCCGCTCACCGAAGGCTGGGGGCTGGACCAGATCGACCTCGACATGGCCGGCAAATTCATCCGCATCGACGAGCAGTGCCGCACCTCGATGCGCGGCATCTTCGCCATCGGCGACGTCACCGGCGAGCCGATGCTGGCGCACCGGGCGATGGCGCAGGGCGAGATGGTGGCCGAGATCGTCGCCGGCCACAAAAGAAGCTGGGACAAGCGCTCGATCCCGGCAATCTGCTTCACCGACCCGGAGCTGGTCACCGCCGGTCTGTCGCCGGACGAGGCGAAGGCGCTGGCCGGCGAGATCAAGATCGGCCAGTTCCCGTTCGCCGCCAACGGCCGGGCCATGACCAGGCTCGGCGAAGATGGCTTCGTGCGCGTCGTCGCCCGCGCCGACAACCATCTGGTGCTGGGCATCCAGGCGGTTGGCCAAGGTGTCTCGGAACTGTCGGCCGCGTTCGGCCTGGCTCTGGAAATGGGGGCGCGGCTGGAGGACATCGCGGGAACGATCCACGCCCATCCGACGCAAGGCGAAGGTTTCCAGGAAGCGGCGCTCAAGGCGCTGGGTCAGGCGCTGCATATTTGAAAAGGTGTGATCTCCCTCCTTGAGGGGGAGATGGCCGGCAGGCCAGAGGGGGTCGGTGCGACCGGACGCGACCTCCCTTGCGACAGATGGAGGTTAGCGCTCCACGCGAAGCGACCCCCTCTGTCGCCTTCGGCGACATCTCCCCCTCAAGGGGGGAGATTGCACAGCTCACCCCGCCAGTCGGCTTTCCATCTCGTGCTGGGCGTAGGCGCGGCCGAAGCGGTTGGCGAGGAAGGCGTCGAGCGCGATGTCTTCCTGGCGCACGAAGCCCCTGGCCGGCAGCGAGCCGTCGGCCAGCATGTCGAGCACGGCGCAGATGCCGGAGGCGGTGGTGATCTGGATGGCGCTGCGCACCAGGGTGCCGACGCGCTTCGAGTAGATCTTGTTGGCGTAGGTCTCTTGCAGCAGGCGGCCGTTCTTGCGGCCCGAGACGGTGACGAAGACGATGACGACGTCCTGCAGCGTCGACGGCAGCGCGCTCTCGAAAATGTCCTTCAGCACGTCGCGGCGGTGGCGAAGTCCGAGATCGTTGAGCAGCGCCTTCATGATCGCGGCGTGGCCGGGATAGCGGATGGTGCGGTAATTCAGCGTGCGCACCTTGCCCTTCAGCGTTTCGGCCAGCGTGCCCAGCCCGCCCGAAGTGTTGAAGGCCTCGTAGGTGACGCCGTCGAGCGAGAACTCCTCGCGCTCCTCCAGCGGCGGTACCTCGATCAGCTCGCCCTCGACGATCGCCTCGCAGGGCTCGCAGTATTCGTTGATGACGCCGTCGGTGCTCCAGGTCAAATTGTAGTTCAGCGCGTTGGACGGATATTGCGGCAGCGCGCCGACCCGCATGCGCACGCTCTCCAGCGTGTCGAAGCGGCTGGCGAGATCGTTGGCGACGATCGAGATGAAGCCCGGCGCCAGCCCGCATTGCGGAATGAAGGCGCTCCCGGCGTCGCGCGCCAGCTCCTTCACCCGGCGGGTCGAGACGACATCCTCGGTGAGGTCGAGATAGTGCACGCCGGCAGCGGCGGCCGCCTCGGCGATGCGCGTGGTGAGATGGAAGGGCGCGGCGCTCAGCACCGCGAACTTGCTGGCAAGCGCCGCCTCGAGCACGCCCGGCGCGGCGATGTCGATCTCAAGCGTCTCGACACCGGCGGGCAATTCGGCCGCGGCAAGCTGCGCCGCCGAGCGGTCGACGAGCGTCACGCCATAGTCGCCGGTGGAGGCGAGCATCTCGGCGATGGTCGAGCCGATCTTGCCGGCGCCGACGACAACGATGTTCTTTTTCATGATCAATACCCCTGCCATTTCGAAATTGGCGGGGATCATCGCAGCTTGCCTGTCGAAAGGAAGCGTGGAATTGTACGAAGCGAAATGCCATTTAGAACAATATGCCGACAAGGATCGTCGAAATGATCAGCGATGCCGAACAAGCCCTGCTTTCGCTGCTGCGCGCCAACGCGCGCGCCTCGACCGCCGAGCTCGCCCGCCAGCTCGGCGTGTCGCGCACCACGGTGCAGAGCCGGATCGAGCGGCTGGAGCAGCGCGGCATCATTGCGGGCTACGGCGTGCGGTTGTCGCCCGACTATGAGCAAGGGCTGGTCAGGGCGCATGTGCTGCTTACCGTCACGCCCAAGCTCGCCGACAAGGTGGTGCGCGCCTTGGCGGCGCTGCCGCCGGTCAGGACGCTGCACTCGGTCAGCGGCAATTTCGACATGATCGTCATCGTCGACGCGCCGTCGATCCGCGATCTCGACGCGCTGCTCGACCAGATCGGGGCTATGGACGGGGTCGAGCGGACGTCGTCGTCGATTATTCTGTCGACGCGGATCGATCGGTGAAACTGCCGGCAGGCGAGTGAACGGCACCTGTCCTCTCCCCCGTCGAACGGGGGAGAGGTGTCGAGCGAAGCTCGACGGAGTGGGGGTCGAGTTGCTATTTCAAGCCTGCGGTGAATTGTCAGCGGCAGCGCATTCGAGGACCGGCTTCCCCCACTCCGTCGCTGCTTCGCAGCGCCACCTCTCCCCCCTCCGGAGGGAGAGGAAAGGAACAGGCCGCGCCCGGTCGGACCGACCCCCTCTGTCGCCTTCGGCGACATCTCCCCCTCGATGGGGGGAGATCAGATGTCACGCCGGCTTTCGCCAATCGCCGATGTTGCAGAAAAGGCGCCGGGATCGAAGCTGCCAATCTCCCCCCTTGAGGGGAAGATGCCCGGCAGTGCAGAGAGGGGGGCGAAGGAACGCTGCGCTTCCTTTTCAACGCCCGAGGCAGCCTACGCCCTGCGCCGCTCCGGCCCGTTGTCCAGCCAGGCGACATCTTCCGCCGACAGCTTGATATCCAGCGCCCTGAGACTGTCCTCCAGCTCGTCAAGCGTGCGCGGGCCGATCAGCGGCACCGACGGGAAGGGCTGCGCCAGCACATAGGCGAGCGCGACATGGATCGGGCTCTTGCCGAGGCGGTTGGCGAGCTCGATGGCGCGGTCGCGGCGGCCGAAATTCTTTTCGGAATACCAGACCCTGACCAGCTCCTCGCTGTCATGCTTGTCGCGGCCAGCGCGGTCGGTGAAGAAGCCGCGGCCCTGGCTCGACCAGGCGAAGTTCGGCATCTGCCTGGCGGTCAGCCAGGCCTTCCAGTCGTCGGTGGACGAGGTGACGCAGCCGGCCCAGATCGGCTCCAGCATCTCGGCCAGCGAGAAATTGTTGGAAAGCGCGCCGGGCCTCTGCTTGCCGGTGCGCTCGGCATAGGCGATCGCCTCGTCCATGCGCTCCATGGTCCAGTTCGAGCCGCCGAACGGGCCGCGGATGCGGCCGGCCTTGACCTCTGCGTCCATGGCGTCGACGAACTCGCCGACCGGCACGTCCGGATTGTCGCGGTGCATGAAATAGATGTCGACATGGTCGGTCTGCAGCCGGTCGAGCGACTGGGCGAGCTGCTTGCCGATCACGTCGGGGTAGCAGAGCGGCGAATGCGCGCCCTTGCCGATGACGACCGACTGTTCGCGCACGCCGCGGCTCCGCAGCCATTGTCCGAGCAGCGTCTCGGTGTAGCCGGCGCCATAGACATAGCCGGTGTCGAACAGATTGCCGCCGGCCTCGAAGAAGGCGTCGAGCAGGATCGAGCCCGAGGAGAACGTCCGGAAGTCCTCGAAGCCGAGCGCCACCACGGACGCCGGCTTCGGCAGGCCGGGAATGGCGCGCTTGGCAATCGCCTTGCCATCCTTGCGCAGCGGCCGGCCGGAGAGGGTGTTGGCGCGCTTAGCCGGCTTTTCGATCTCGTACTCCAGCCCGACCGCGGCGCGCCATTTGTCGAGCGCGCGCAGCGTGCCGAGGCTGTCGGCCCAGGACATGCCCGGCCAGGCGAATTCCTGCCGACCGGCCAGGATCGCCTCGCCGGCGCCGTCGACCTCGAAGGAATAAACATGGCGGGTCTCGTTGACGCTGATGGTCTCGCGGCTCCCGTCGGGCCGGATCAGGTCGATCCTGCCCGGCCCGACGTCGCGGTTGCCACCGGCGAACCAGAAGTCAGGCACCTCGATCTGGCCCTTGGTGCCAAGGATGCGCAGCACATTGTCCTGGTTGAGCGAGATGCTGCAGGAAACCTCGGCGACGATGCCGTCGGCAAACTGCAGCAGCGCCGAGGCCCATTCGTCGACGCCGGACTGGCCGAGATGGGCAGCGCCCACAACCTTGTCGGGCTCAGCGAAGGGTTGCCCGACCGCAGCGCCTGCAAGCAGCCGCGCCATCGATACAGGATAGCCGCCGACATCGAGGATGCCGCCGCCGGCGAGGTCGTTAGCATAGAGCCGGTGCTCCGGCATGAAGCCCGGCATGGCGAAGCCGAAGCTCGATTTGATCATGCGGACTTCGCCGATGACGCCCGACTTGATCAATTCGACCAGCTTCAACGTCTGCGGGTGCAGCCGGTACATGAAGGCTTCGCCGAGGAAAGTGCCGGCCTTGCGCGCGGCATGGATCATGGCGTCGGCCTCGAAAGCGGTGAGCGCCAGCGGCTTTTCGCACAGCACATGCTTGCCGGCTTCAGCGGCCTTGATCGCCCATTCGGCATGGCCGGGATGCGGGATCGAGATATAGACGGCGTCGACGCCATCGTCGGCGAGCAGCGCCTCATAGCCGTCGAGGATGCGCGCGCCGGGGAAGGTCTCGGCGAGGCCCGGCTTGCCGGGGTTGCGGGCGCCGAGCGCTACCAGTTCGCCGGTGCGCGACTGCGCCACGCCGCCGGCAAAGGATTTGGCGATGCTGCCGGGCCCGAGAATGCCCCAACGAATCTTTTGCGGTCTGGATGTCATGTCAAATCTCCTGGGGTCGCCGCCACGCATCCGCGATCTGGCAAGAATGGACCATTGGAATTGCTCTAGCGTATCCGCGCGCCCTTGGTGTCGAAGAGCAGCGCCTTGTCGGCTTTGATCGCCACCGTCAGATGGTCGCCGCTCGCCCGCTGCCTGGATGCCTCGCGCTCGATAATCAGTTCGTCGTCTCCGGCACCGGCGTAGACGTAGCTCACCGATCCGAGATGCTCGGCGACATCGGCCTTGACGGCGATGTCGCAATCGCCTTTGCCGGCATCGAAGAAGTGTTCCGGCCTGACCCCGAGCACGACCTCGGCGCCGACAGCCGGAGGCGTGCTATGGAGCGGCTTGCTCAGCCGCGCGCCGGCGTGGTTGACAAGCTCGACCGTCGCCGCGCCCGGCCCGGTCTCGACCACCCTCGCCGGCATGAAATTCATCTTCGGCGAGCCGATGAAGCCGGCAACGAAGCGGTTGGCCGGGTCGTCATAGAGATCGAGCGGCGCGCCGATCTGCTCGACATTGCCGGCCTTGAGCACGACGATCCGGTCGGCCAGCGTCATCGCTTCGGTCTGGTCGTGCGTCACATAGATCATGGTGACGCCGAGCTCCTTGTGCAGCCTGGATATCTCGACCCGCATCTGGACGCGCAGCTCCGCATCGAGATTGCTGAGCGGCTCGTCGAACAGGAACACTTGCGGCTCGCGCACGATGGCGCGGCCGATGGCGACGCGCTGGCGCTGGCCGCCCGACAATTGCTTCGGCCGCCGGTGCATCAGCTCGTCGATGCGGAGAATCTCGGCGGCGCGCCTCACCCGCCGCTCGGTGTCGGGCTTCGGATTGCCGTTCATGCGCAGGCCGAAGCTCAGATTCTGCTCCACCGTCATGTGCGGGTAGAGCGCGTAGGACTGGAACACCATGGCGATGCCGCGCTCGGCCGCCTCGACATCGTTCACCACCTTGCCGCCGATGGCGATCTCGCCGGCGCTGATGTCCTCCAGCCCGGCGATCATGCGCAGCAGCGTGGACTTGCCGCAGCCGGACGGGCCGACGAAGACGACGAACTCGCCATCGGCGATGTCGATGTTGGCGCCATGGACGACGCCGAAGCCGCCGAAGCGCTTGACGACATTGGTGAGTGTGACCGCTGCCATATCGCCTTTCCTACTTGACCGCGCCGGCGGCGATGCCGGCAATGAAATGACGCTGCAGGAGCACGAAGACGACGAGCATCGGCACGGTCAGCATGACGGCGCCGGCCATGATGCCGCCCCAGGAGACCTTGGTCAGGCCGATCAGCGTGCCGAGCGCCACCGGCGCGGTCATCGAACCGGGCTGGCTGTTGATCAGCAGCGGCCAGAGATAATTGTTCCACGAGGCGAGGAAGAGGATGATGGCGAGCGCGGCCAGCATCGGCCGTGCCAAAGGCAGCGCGACGAACAGGAAGATGCGCCACTCCTTGACGCCCTCGACGCGGGCGGCGTCGAACAGGTCGGCCGGCATCATCGAGAAGGCCTGCCGCATGAAAAGCACGCCGAGCGAATTGAACAGCGGCGGCACGATCAGCGCGATCCAGGTGTTGGCGAGCTGGAAGTCGCGCGCCACCATGATGAACTGCGGGATCAGCACCACCGAATAGGGCAGCGTGATGGTGCCGAGGATGATCGCCACCACCGCGCCCTTGCCGACGAACTGATAGCGCGCCAGCGCCCAGCCGGCCATCGAGGTGAGCAGCACCGACAGGAAGGTGTAGGTCACCGCCACCGAAACCGAGATGCCGATGGCGCCGACGAAATTGGTGTCGCGCTGCAGATTGTTGAAATTGTCGACGAAATTGTCGTGCGGCAGAAGCTCGATGCCGGGGCTGAAGATGCCGTTGTCGGGCATGGTCGAGAACACCACCATCATCCACAGCGGAAACAGCCAGATCACCGCCAGCGGAGTCAGGAAGAGATGCAGCGCGATTGCGCGGCCGAGCCGGCTTTGCGAGCGCGAGGTCATTTCGGGTCCCTCGTCAGCCAGAGCTGCACCAGGGTGATGGCGATCGCCAGCCCCGCCATGGTGTAGGCGACGGCCGAGGCATAGCCGAAATTGAGCGAGCGGAAGCCCTGGCGGTAGAGCAGCAGGCCGAGCGTCTCGGTGCCGCCGCCGGGGCCGCCGCGTTCGGTGATCAGGAACGGCTCGGTGAACAGCTGCATGGTGCCGATGATCGACAGCACGGCGCAGAAGACGATGATCGGCTTCAACAGCGGCAGGGTGATGTAGAAGAACTGCTTGACCTTGCTGACGCGGTCGAGCGTGGCCGCCTCATAGACGTCGTCCGGGATGGATTGCAGGCCGGCGAGCAGGATGATGGCGTTGTAGCCGGCCCAGCGCCAGGTCACCGCGATCATGATCAGCGCCATGGCCGGCGTGACGTTGGAGAACCAGTCGACGCTGGGCAGGCCGACGCTGTTCAAGAGCTTGTTGATGATGCCGAAGTTCAGATTGAACATCAGCCGGAACACCGCCGAATAGGCAACCTCGCCGACCACCACCGGGGCGAAGAAGGCAAAGCGGTAGAGGCCGCGGACTTTCAGCAGCGGCGAGTTCAACAGCACCGCCATGACGATGGCCAGCGAGATCATCACCGGCACCTGGATGACGAGGATGAGCAGCGTGTTCTTCAGCGCGTTGTAGAAGGCCGGGTCGCCGATCAGCCGGCCCCAGTTGAAGGTCGGCGCGAAGCGCCAGGGCACGGTGCGCGTCGCCTGGAAGGAGATCAGGAACGAGCTGATGATCGGCCAGACCCAGAAGATGGAAAAGATCAGCAGATAGGGCGTGAGGAAACGATAGGCCGTGGCGTTCTGATGGCGCATCGTTTCCTCCTTCGATCGGTTGCCGCCTGTTGTGGCGGGCAGTGTTGATATGGATGCGGCCGGTGGGGCAGCACGATTTGGCCAGGTCAGCGCCGCCCCTCATCCCCCTGCCGGGACCTTCTCCCCGTATAGTGACGGGGAGAAGGGGCTGGCCGCGGCCTTGGCATCCTGCCTCGCAACGCAGGCGATTGGCGAAATCGCTGGCGGCAGCGTCCCTCTCCCGTCACTATACGGGGAGAGGATGCCGGCAGGCAGGCGAGGGGCAGCGCCAACAGTCCGGCAAGGTGCCCTATATTTGGCCCACCAGCATCTCTGCCTTCACTTCACCGGCAACCCGGTCGCCGAGGCGATCTGGTTGGCGGCGTCGTCGAGCGCCGCCTTGGCGTCCGGATAGCCGCCGCCCAGATATTTGGTCTGCACGGCGCGCATGATGAGCTCGGCATCGCTCTGGAACTGCGTGCCGCGGCTCGGCACGACCTTGGGCAGGGTGGCCAGGATATCCTTCCACACCGCCTGGCCGCCCCAGTAGGGCAGGCCTTGCGAGACATAGGGGTCGTCGAGCGCCGAGATCAGCGACGGCACCAGGCCGAAATCCTTCAGCATGGTGATCTGGCCTTCATTGGTCTCCAGCGTGTATTTCAGATAGGCGTAGGCCGCTTCCTTGTTTTTCGAGGCCGAGGTGATGGCCAGCGACGAGCCGCCGAGATTGGCGGCGCGCGGGCCGTCGGCGGTCAGGCTCGGCATCGGATAGACGCCCCACTTGCCGTTTTCGCCGGCCGATTCGGTGCGGATGGTGCCCTCATACCAGCCGCCATAGACCTGGGTGGCGACAGCGCCGGCGGTGTTGTTGGTGATCTTGGTGCCCCAGTCGGCCGAGGCCATGATGCCGGCGTCCTTCATCTCCTTGATCTTGGTCAGCGTGTCGACGCATTTCGGCTGGTTGACCGTGATCGACTGGCCGTCCTCGGCGAAATACCCGCAGCCCTGCTCGTTGGCGATCATGCGGAAGAATTCGGTGTCGCCGTTGAAATCGGCGTTGGTCATGGTGACGCCGGGATTGGCGGCCTGGATCTTCTTGCCGGCGGCGATGAAATCGTCCCAGGTCTTGATCGAGGCGGGGTCGACACCGGCCTTCTCGTAGAAGTCGCGGCGGTAGAAGGAGGCGACCGGGCCGGAATCCCAAGGCATCGCATAGGCCTTCTCGCCGACCTCGAGCTCGGTGCGCTTGAAATCGGGGAATTTCTTCTGGTCCTCGGCGGTGTAGCCCAGCGTATGCAGGTCGACGAAGCAGTCGGGGAACTGGCTCCAGTAGTTCTCGGCCTCGCCATTCTCGATCGAAACGATGTCCGGCAGACCGACGCCCCCGGCGGCGCAGCCGGCAATCGACTTGTCATAGGTTGGCTGGTTGCCGAGATCCTCGACGGTCACCTTGATGTCGGGGTATTTCTTGTTGAAGCCGGCGACGGTGGCCTTCAGCGACGAAGCCGCGATGTTCCAGCTCCAGATCGTGATTTCGCCGGATTGCGCCATGGCCGGGCCGGAGCCCAGGGCAAGCGCGAGCGCGGCGCAGGTCAGTGTGGTGCGCATTGAACTCCTCCCATTTCATTTGCTCTCTCACAGTGAGCGTGGCTAGATTATGCAGCGCGGAAGGCTTGTCCCGGACAAAGGGAAAAGAAAATTGGCGGAAAGTAAGATGCCGGAACGGCCGTTCTACCAGCCTGGCGCCAGCAGCGTGGAAGGCATGCCGCTGATGCTGCAGATGTTCCACACACAGCCGCTGGTTATGCTCAAGCCGCATTGGCACGCGCAGGTGGAAGTCAATTTCATCGTGCGCGGCAGCGTGCACTATTTGATGAATGATCACGAGATCTCGCTGTCGGCCGGCGAGATGTGCCTGTTCTGGGGCGGCCTGCCGCACCAGATGGACGATCTCAGTGACGATGCGGTCTATGCCGGGGCGCATTTGCCGCTGGTGCATTTCTTCCGGTTGCATCTACCCACCGATGTCCGGCACCGGCTGATGACGGGCGCCACGCTGGTGACGTCGGCCACCGACCAGGCCGACAACCACAATTTCGAGCGCTGGAACAGCTACGCCCGCTCGGGCGACGCGGCCAAAGCCGAGCATGCGGTGAACGAGCTGCTGCTTCGGCTGGAGCGGGTGCGGTTCGAACCCTACCGGCTTGTTTCGAGGGTTCCCGCCGCACATTCGGCGGGCAGCCCCTTCGACCAGCAGTCCTCGCGCAATGTCGGGCGCATGTGCGACTTCATCGCCGAGAATTTCCTCTATGAGATCGACTGCGTCGACATAGCGGCTGTCGTCGACATCCACCCGAAATACGCCATGAGCATCTTCAAGAAGTCGACCGGGATGACGCTCAACGAGTATGTCAACCTGCTGCGGCTGAGCTATGCGCAGGCGCTCTTGATGCATGAAGACGCCAACGTGCTGCGCGTCGCCATGGATTCGGGCTTCGGCTCGCTCAGCGCCTTCAACAAGTCGTTCCGCAAGCTTGCCGGCATGTCGCCCTCCGACTTCCGCCGGGCCGGCGTCAAATAGCCGAGGATCACTTCATGGGTGCGCGCGTCGGGTCACCCCACCTCGACCGCCACCACCGAAACGCAGTCGCCGGCCTTGACCAGGCCTGGAAAATGCCGCGCCGCGAGCAGGCCCGACATTTTCGCCCCGATCTCCTGCGGCGCGACGCCGGTGCGGCCGATGCCATGTATACGGGCGACGACCTGTCCCTCCTCGATGGGCTCGCCGAGATCGACCATCGTCTCGATCATGCCGTCGTCCTCGGCGAAGGCGAAGCAGTCGCCGGAAGGCATGTCGAGCCAGCGCGTTCGAGTCTTCTCGACCGCACCGGCAACGATGCCGGCATGCTTGAGCACGTTGCGCACGCCGCGGCGCGCGATGCGCACCGTCTCGGCGCGGGAAGTGCCGCCGCCGCCGAGCTCGGTGGTGATGAACAGCTTGCCCATCTCCTCTGCAGCGGTGTCGAACATGCCGACGGCGTCGATCTCCAGCATTTTCATCGACCACGGCGCCGAGAACGCCTCGACCGCGTCGAAGCCCTTCGCTTCCAGGTCCTTGTCCGGCCTTATGTGGGCGGCGCAGAACGGCACGAAGTCGAGCGTCCTGCCGCCGGAGTGGAAGTCGAGCGCGATGTCGGTGCGCGGCAGGAGCTCACGCTGGAAATAGTCGGCTATCTTTTCCGTCACCGTGCCGTCGGGGCGGCCGGGGAAGCTGCGGTTGAGATTGCCCTTGTCGATCGGCGAGGTGCGGGTGCCGGCGCGGAAGGCCGGGTAGTTCATCGCCGGCACGATGATGACCGTGCCAGAGACGTCCCTGGGATCGAGCGTGCGGGCAAGGTCGTAGAGCGCCAGCGGCCCCTCGTACTCGTCGCCATGGTTGCCGCCGGTGAGAAGCGCCGTCGGGCCGTTGCCGTTGCGGATGACGCAGACCGGGATCATCACCGAACCCCAGGCCGAATCGTCGCGGCTGTAGGGCAGGCGCAGGAAGCCATGCTGGACGCCGTCCTTATCGAAATCGACGGTCGGGGCGATCGGTGAGGGACGCAAGGCCGGCATCGCGATCAATCCTTCGCGACCAGCTTGCGCGGCACATTGGCCAGGCACTCGACGCCGGTCTCGGTGATCAAAATGGATTCGGTGATCTCCAGCCCCATCGTCTCCAGCCAGAGGCCGGTCATGAAATGGAAGGTCATGCCGGGTTTCAGCTCGGTGCGGTCGCCGGGGCGCAGGCTCATGGTGCGCTCGCCCCAGTCCGGCGGATAGGAGATGCCGATCGGATAGCCGGTGCGGTTGTCCTTGACGATGCCGTATTTCTTCAAGACGGCGAAGAAGGCGTTGGCGATGTCCTCGCATGTGTTGCCGGGCCTGGCGGCGGCAAGGCCTGCCTCCATGCCTTCCAGCGTCGCCTTCTCGGCATCGAGGAAGGCCTGCGTCGGCTTGCCGAGGAAGACGGTGCGCGAGAGCGGGCAGTGGTAACGGTTGTAGCAGCCGGCGATCTCGAAGAAGGTGCCCTCGCCCGCCTTCATCGGCCGGTCGTCCCAGGTCAGATGCGGCGCCGAGGCGTCGGCGCCCGACGGCAGCAGCGGCACGATCGCCGGATAGTCGCCGCCGATGCCGTCGACGCCGCGCGTGCCGGCATCGTAGATCTCGGCGACCAGATCGCATTTGCGCATGCCGACCTCTATTTTGTCGACGATGCGCTGGTGCATGGCCTCGACGATGCGGGCGGCCTTGCGCATATAGTCGATCTCGGTCGGGCTCTTCACCGCCCGCTGCCAGTTGACCAGCGCGGTGGCGTCGACGAACCGGGCATTGGGCAGATGCTTCTGCAGGGCGGCGAAGGCGGCGGCGGAGAACCAGTAATTGTCCATCTCGACGCCGATGGCGAGCTTGCCCCAGCCGCGATCGGAAAGTACGCTGGACAAGAAGTCCATCGGGTGGCGCTCGGTCGACTGCACGTAGTGGTCGGCGTAGCCGATGATGTTTTCATGCGCGAGATAGGCAGTGCGTTTGGCGCCGTTGGCGTCCTGGCCGCGGCCGTACCAGACCGGCTCGCCTGAAGGCGGCACGATGACCGCCTGGTGGACATAGAACGACCAGCCGTCATAGCCGGTCAGCCAAGCCATGTTGGAGGGATCGCTGACGATCAGCAGATCGACCCCCTTGGCCGCCATGGCCTTCCGCGTCTTGGCGAGGCGCTCCGCATATTCGCCGCGCGAGAATTTCAAGTTGGGCTGCATTGTTCTTGGTCCTCGTTTGTTGGGCCTTGCGGCCTTTTCGGGAAGCAGGTTTCCACCTTTCCGGATCACGCCTTGGCCAGGCATCAGCTTTCGAAAATGGTCCCGGCATTGGCCGCTTGGGCGCGGTCACGGGCCAAGGTGGCGATCGCCGTGTCCTGCACGCCGGTGCCGGTGAGATCGGCGATGGTGATGTCGCTGTCCGAGCGCCGTCCGTGTTTCTCGCCGGCGATGATCTGGCCGAGTTCGGTAACGTCGGCGTCGGCCGTCATCACCCCGGTCGCGATGGCATGATGCAGTTCGCCGAGCCGCCTGGTTTGCCTGGCGCTGTCGGCGACATAGAGATCGGCCATGCGCAGGATCGCCGGCGCGATCTCGTTCTTGTGCTCGGCATCCGAGCCCATGGCGGTGATGTGCTGGCCGGCCACGACGAAGCCGGCCTTGATCAGCGGTTCGGTCGACGGCGTCGTGGTGACGATGACGTCGGCGCCGGCGGCCGCCTTCGCCGCGTCCGGCTCGGCGCGCACCATGATGCCGAGCTTCTCGCGCAAACGGGCGGCGGTGGCGTCTGCCTTGGCGGCATCGCGCGCCCAGATGCGGGCTTCCCCGATCGGCCGCACCAGGCGCAGCGCCTCGAGCTGCAGTCCGGCCTGGAGGCCGGCGCCGAAGATCGCGGCGACGGCGGAGTCCGGCCGCGACAGGTGTCTGGCGGCGACCGCGCCGGCAGCGGCGGTGCGGATGTCGGTCAGATAGCCATTGTCGAGCAACAGCGCCTCGACCTGTCCGGTTTTGGCCGAGAGCAGCACCATCATGCCGCCGCCGCTGGGCAGGCCGAGCTTCGGATTGTCGAAGAAGCCGGAGCTGATCTTGACGGCGAAGCCGTCGATGCCAGGCACATAGGCGGATTTGACGTCGACCTCGCCGTGATGCTCGGGAATGTCGAGGCGCAGGATCGGCGGCATCGCCACCGGCAGCGTGGCCAGCGCGCGAAAAGCGTTCTCGACGCAGGCGACGGCATCGAGGTTCAGCGCAACGATCTGGCGCAGTTCAGCCTCGGTGAGGATCATCATCCGGCTCATGCGGCACGCTCCACGGTTGATGGCGCCTCGCCGCAGACGATCTGCCTGTGCAGCGCCATGTCGATGTTGCGGCCGGACAGGATGAGCACGGCAGGCCCGGCCGTCTTGACCTTGCCGGCAAGCAGCGCGGCGATGCCGACCGCGCCGGCGCCCTCGACGATCTCGCGCTCCTCTTCATAGGCATGACGGATGCCGGCGGCGATCTCGCCCTCGGAAAGCAGGATAACATCGTCGAGCAGGTCGCGGCACATGCCAAAGGTCAGCCGGTTGTCGAGGCCGATGCCGCCGCCGAGCGAATCCGCCAGCGTCGGCAGTTCCTCCACCTCGACTGGCCGGCCGGCATCGAGGCTCGCCTTCATCGCCGCGCCCCGCGCCATGGAGATGCCGATGACCTTGGTGTTCGGGCTGACGCCCTTGACGGCGGCGGCGACGCCGGCAGCCAGCCCGCCGCCGGACAGCGGCACCACCACGCTCGCCGCCTCCGGCACCTGCTCGATGATCTCCAGACCGAGCGTGCCCTGGCCGGCAATGATGTCGGGGTGGTCGAAGGGCGGCAGCATGACCAGGCCCTGTTCGGCGACCAGTTTCTCGACCTCCTTCTGCGCATCGTCCTGGCTGTTGCCGACGATGCGGATCTCGGCGCCGAGCCGACGGATCGCGTCGAGCTTGTTCTCGGGCACCAGCCGCGACATGCAGATCACGGCGCGGATGCCGTCGAGCCGCGCCGCATGCGCCAGCGCGCGGCCGTGATTGCCGGTCGAGGCGGCGACCACGCCGCGCGTCTTATCCTCAGGGCTTAGTGAAGCGATCGCGTTCGAGGCGCCACGTAATTTGAAGGCGCCGGTGGTCTGGCGGTGTTCGAGCTTGAGGTGGACGGGGTGGCCGATGCGATCCGTAAGGCTTTGCGACTGCACGGTTGGCGTGCGCTCGACCTTGCCGGCAATTCGCTCGCGGGCGGCGCGGATGTCGGCGAGGGTGGTGGCGCTCGTCATGATTGGCTCAGCGACTTCGTCATCAGCCGGCCGAACTGAGGCCGCGCCGTGTCGTCGCCGCACAGCCGCAGGCAATTCCAGGCGGTGGCCTGGTTGCTGGTGACGACCGGGCGGCCGATCGCCTGTTCCATGCCGGCGACCGCGAGCGCCGAGCGCAGCGCGGTGCAGGACACGAACAGCGCATCAGCCTCGGCATCGGTTGCCTTGCCGGCCAGTTCGAGGAGTGCGGCCGGCGGGATGCGCGCCATCTCGCGGTCGTCCTCGAAGCCGAGGCAAGTGAAGCTCACGATCTCGAAGCCGCGCTCGGCGAAATAGGCCGCCATCGGCCGGCTGGTCTCGACCGTGTAGGGGGTGAGGATGCTGATCCGTCTCGCGCCCAGCGCCTTCAGCCCGCGCACACCGGCCATCGGCGGCGTCACCACGGCAACGTCGGGCCTGGCGGCCTGGATCGCCGCCTCGATCTCGGCGTCGCCGATCACCACCGAGGCCGAGGTGCAGGAATAGCAGATGGCGTCGAGCGGCTCGTCCGGCAGGATGAGCGCGGCGGCGGCCTCAAGCTCAGGCTGCATCCTGCGCAGATTCTCCGGCGTGGTCGGGTTCTTGTAGGGGATGCGGGCGACATAGACGCCGATCCGCTCGCTCGCCACCATGCGGCGGAAATCCGGCTCGCTGGTGTGGTCGGTGGCAAGGATGATCAGCCCAACGCGCTTTTCCAGCGGGCGCGCATCGAGGGCCGGCCTTGTCGGCAACAGCCTGATTTCGGGCAGCGGTTGCATCAAAACTACCTTTCGATCTTGCCGTAGCGGTGTTCCAGCCAGCGCAGCAGCACGACCGAGAAAAGGCTGATGATCAGGAAGAAGGCGCCGACCAGTGTCATCGGCTCGACGTAACGGTAATAGGTGTTGGCGACGCTCTTGGCCTGGTTCATCAGCTCCAGCACGGTGATCGCCGAGAGCAGCGGCGTCTCCTTGAACATGGCGATGAAGTAATTGGCCAAGGCCGGGATCATCGGCGGGATCGCCTGCGGCAGGATGATGTGCGTCCAGGTCTGGCCGGCGCCGAGATTGCAGGCCTTGGCGGCTTCCCACTGGCCGCGCGGCACGTTGTCGATGCCGGCGCGGTAGACCTCTGCCGTGTAGGTGCCGTAGTGCAGGCCGAGCCCGATGACGCCGGCCACCAGCGGCGGCAACAGGATGCCGAAGTCGGGCAGCACGTAGAAGATGAAATAGAGCTGCACCAGCAGCGGCGTGCCGCGGATGAATTCGGCGAGGAAGCCGACGGTGCGCGACACGGCCCGGTTCTCCGAGCGCCGCGCCAGCGCGATGGCCAGGCCGACGATCGCCGCCAGCACCGAGCCGAGCAGCGTCGCCAGGATGGTGATCTTCACCCCCTGGATCAGCGTCGGCAGGATCTCCCTGACGAAATTCCAATCCCAGTCCATCAGACGCGCACTCCGTCGATGCCGCGAGCCATGCGGCGTTCCAGCGAGCGCACGCCCCAGGAGATGACCAGCGCAAGCACGAAATAGATGACCAGGATGGTGGTGAATGGCATCAGCGTGTTGCCGGTCTGCGAGCGCACCACCTGCGCCTGGAAGGTGAGATCGGCGAGCGAGATCAGCGAGACCACCGAGGTCGCCTTGAGCAGCTCGATGGCGTTGTTGCCGAAGGTCGGCAGCATGACCAGCAGCGCCTGCGGCAGGATGACATGGCGCATGCCTTGCCAGCGGCCGAGATTGAGCGCGATGCAGGCCTCGTACTGCTCGCGGCCGATCGACTGGATGGCGCCGCGCACAACTTCCGCCGCATAGGCGCCGACATTCAGGCCCAGCGCCAGCACGCCGGCCTGCAGCGGCGTCAGCGAAATGCCGGCAAGGGGCAGCACGAAGTAGGCCCAGAACAGCTGCACGAAGATCGAGGTGCCGCGGAAGAACTCGATATAGGCGGTGGCCAGCGCGCGCACGACGAAGAAGCGGGACAGCCGCCCCATGCCGGCCAGGAAGGCCATGATCAGCGCCAGCACCGACCCCATCAGCGTCAGCTCGATGGTGACAAGCGCTCCCTGCAATATCAGGCCGAGATAGCCGGACCACTGGGTCATCTGGGTTCCAAGATTTCCAATCGTTTGCGGTTATGCGGGGCAGTCGCGACAGCCCCTTCTCCCCGTTCTACGGGGAGAAGATGCCGGCAGGCAGATGAGGGGCAGAGCCGCCTTCTGATACCTTGGCGCTGCCCCTCATCCGTCACTTCGTGACACCTTCTCCCCGTGAACGGGGAGAAGGAAGAAGCGCCCTACTTCGCCGCGCAGAGCTTGTCGCGCGTCGTCGACATCGCGGCGGCGGCCGAGAAGCCGTAGGGCTCGATGATCTTGGCGAACTCGCCCGACTTCTTCAGCTTGGCGAGCTCGACATCGTAGGCGTCGCGCAGCGCCTCGTCGCCCTTCTTGAAGGCGGCGCCGTCGCAATAGACCGGCGCGCCCATCACCGGGGCGATGACTTCGAGATTTGGGTCGTTGGCCTTCTTGACCAGGTCGTTGATCGACAGCACGGGCAGCGAATAGGCGTCGATGCGGCCATCCTGCAGCATCTTCAGGCCGCTCTGGCCGTCCGGCACGACGATGACGCGTTCGCGCGGCACGCCGGCATTGAGCGCCAGCTTCTCCTCGGTGCCGCCGCCCGGCGCGCCGATGGTGGCGGAGCTATCCTTGGCGACGTCCTCATAGCTCTTGAAACCCTTCGGATTGCCCTTCTTGACCAGCATCGCCTCGGCGTCGCAGAGCACCGGCTCGGAATAGGCGACCGCGGCGCAGCGCTCCGGCTTCATGAACAGGCCGGCGGTGACGACGTCGAAGCGGCCGGCCTGCAGGCCGGGGATCATGGCGCCATATTCGGAGATCGAGGCGACGATGTCATTGACACCCAGGCGCTTGAAGATCTCGCGCGCCACGTCGGGCGCGGCGCCCGAGACCTTGCCGTCGGCGGCAACCGCCGTGTAGGGCGGCTCGTTGGCGATGGCGACGCGGGCGAAGCCCTGCCCCTTCAATTGCTCGAGCTTGGCGTCGTCGGCCGAGCGCGCGCCGGAGGCAAGCAGCATCGTGGTCACCGCGAGGCCGGCGACGCCGGCCAGAATGGCAAGTTTCTTCATTGTTCCCAACTCCTTGTTGTTGTCCTGGTTTGCGTTGTTTCAGGACGACTGCGTCGCCCGTCTAGGATGGTCTCGCCGCTTCGGGCTTCGTCGCCCGCGGGACGACTTCGTCGCTCGCGGGACGACTTCGTCGCCCGTTAGACGCGGTGTCCGGCCGCGATGATCTTCTTCAGGAAGCCTTGCGTGCGCTCCTGCTTGGGGTGGCGGAAAATCTCGTCGGGCTTGCCTTCCTCGACGATGCGGCCGCGGTCGAAGAACAGCACGCGATCGGCGAAATCGTGGGCGAAGCCCATCTCGTGGGTGACGAGCAGCATCGTCATGTCGGTCTCGGCGGCGAGCTTGCGCATGACGTTGAGCACCTCCTCGACCAGCTCCGGGTCGAGCGCCGAGGTGACCTCGTCGAACAGCATGATCTTCGGCGACAAAGCGAGTGCCCGGGCGATCGCGACACGCTGCTTCTGGCCGCCGGAAAGCTGCGCCGGCATCGCCTTGGCCTTGTCGGCCATGCCGACCATGTCGAGCAGTTCCATCGCCCGCTTTTCCGCCGCGGCGCGCGCCACGCCCTTGGTCAGCATCGGCGCCAGGGTGACGTTGTCCATGACGCATTTGTGCGGAAACAGATTGAACAGCTGGAAGACCATGCCGATCTTCTGGCGCATTTTTGCGAGGTGGCGCTCGTCGGCGGGCAGGAGCTGGCCATTGCGCTCCATGTGGTAGAGATGCTCGCCATCAACCTGGATGTGGCCGCCGTCGATCTTCTCCAGCGTCATCAGGATGCGCAGGATCGTCGTCTTGCCGGAGCCGGACGGGCCGATCAGCGCCAGCTTCTCGCCGGGCATGACCTGCATCGACAGGCCGTCCAGCACCTTGAAGGCGCCGAAGCTTTTCGAAATGGCGTCGACCTTGATGATGGGCGTGGGCAATCAATTTCCCCGTTCTGGAGAAGCCTATGCCCTTAACGATGCGGAACGCGCTAAATCATGTCAATTAGGAAAATAATATCATGACAATATTTCCGACGCGGCACAATTTCAGGGCAATCTGAACTCCGCTTGTGCATCAGATGGCGAGCAGGAGATGCTCCGGATCGCCAAGCAGCAGCTTGGCGACAACGCTCAAGCCGGCGCGCAGTTCCGCCTCGGCGGTCGAACCCAGCGAAATGCGCACGGCGGGATGCCAGGGAGCCTCGGCGATGCGGAAGGAGCTGCCGGGCGCGATCGCCACGCCGCGCAGGCGGGCCTGCGACACAAAACTCTCCTCGGCGCGGTCGCCGGGAAGCTCGAGCCACAGGTGCAGCCCGTCGCGGTGGACGCGGTAGTCGATGCCGGCCAGCACTTCCGCGGCGATGTCCTGGCGCCGCCTCAGCGCGGCGCGCTGCCAGTGGACCAGCTCCATCGCCGTGCCGTCGGTGACCCAGCGCGTGGCGATCTCGGCCACCATCGGCGTCGCCATCCAGTTCGAGACGAGGTGGCGGTTGGCCACCGCCGCGACATAGCGGTCGGGCGCGGCGAGGTAGCCGATGCGCAGGCCGGGCACGGTGATCTTGGTGAAGGAGGTGACGTAGAGCGTGCGCTCTGGCGCGAAGGCGGCGACTGGCGGCGGCCGATCCTCGACCAGCGGGCCGAGCACGTCGTTCTCGATGATGGCGATGTCGTGCTTGCGCGCCACGGCCGCGATCTCCTCGCGCCGCCGCGCGTCCATCAGCGTCGCCGTCGGGTTGATCACCGAGGGCTGCACGAAGACGGCGCGGATGTCGGAGTGCCGGCAGGCCTCGTCGAGCGCTTCCGGGATCAGGCCGTTCTCGTCGATCGGCAGGCCTTCGAGGTTGAAGCCGAGATAGCGGGCGAGCGGCACCAGCGTGTGGTGGCCGATGGCCTCGGTGGCGACCGTCGAGCCGGGCGGCGCCACGCTCATCAGCGCCACCGTCATGCCGGCGGTGGCGCCGTTGGTCAGGCTGATGTTCTGCGGCGAGGCGTCGAGGCCGCAAAGCCGCAGCCATTCGACCGCAACGGCGCGGTGGCGCGGAAACACCATGTTCGGGCGGAAGGACAGCGCCGAGCTCGACGGGAGGTTCTCGGCCAGCCAGCCCAGCGCCTGCTTCAGTTTCTCCAGATGCATCGGCTCGCAGACCGGCTTCAGGATCGAGAGGTCGATGACCTCGCCCAGGCGCTCGGGAATGTAAGGCGGATCCTCCTCGCGGCGCTGCGTCTGGACGAAGCTGCCGCGGCCGATCTCGCCGGAAATCAGGCCGCGGCGGATCAGCTCCTCATAGGCGCGGCTCACCGTCTGCACCGACAAATTCAGGTCCTCGGCGAGCCTGCGGTGCGTCGGCAGCCGGGCGCCATTGGCGAGCCGCCCGTCATGGATGGCGCGGGCGAACTGGTCGGCCAGCGACTGGTAGGCCGGGCGGCGAATGAGGGTGGGATCTGGCTGCCACAATGTCATGACTTATTAGAGATCGAAATCAGTGCAATTGACAATCGAAATCATGCGCCCCCATGGTGGCGGCAGCAAAAAGTGGACGCCCATGACCGCGGTGAAACTCGACCCGATCGACCTCAAGATCCTCGACGCGATCCAGCGCGACGGGCGCATCACCAAGCTGGCGCTGGCCGACAAGGTCGGCCTGTCGCCGACGCCGTGCTGGATGCGGCTGCGCAAGCTGGAGAAGGCGGGCATCGTCTCGGGCTATCATGCCTCGGTCGCCATGCGAGCGGTGGCGCCGGTGGCGACCGTGCTGGTGGAGGTGACGCTGGCCAGCCACCGCCAGGCCGATTTCGACCGTTTCGAGCGCGTCGTCCGCGACATCCGCGAGATCGTCGCCTGCTGGTCGGTGGGTGGCGGCGTCGACTATGTGCTGAAGGTGATGGCGCGTGACATCGACGCCTATCAGCGGCTGGTCGACAGCCTGCTCGAGCGCGAGATCGGCATCGACCGCTACTTCACCTACATCGTCACCAAGACGGTGAAGGAGGAGACGGTGCTACCGGTGGCGGATCTGCTGCCGGGGCAAGGTTGAGTCGGTCTCGCGATCAGCTTGGAGATTGGCCGAACGTCCGCTGCTTCGCCCCAGGGTGACGAAGCGGAGGAGGCTCGGCCAGTTTTCACGGTTCGGTACTCACCGCCGGCCGTCGCGCTAGAGAGATCATCTGCGCCCAAGGGTCATTAGAGACAATCTCTCTACCTGCGGCTGCCGAAACAGCCTCTCTGTCTCGACCGCGCGGCTAGTCTCTCCGTATCGCCTCGGCACCGGGAGACCTGATCGATGTCCGCGCATCTTGCCCGCACGAACCGCCATGAAGCCCTCGACGGCCTTTCCGACCGCCGGCTGCTGCGGGCGCTCGCCTATGTCGACAGCCACTGGACGGCGAGCGAGGCGGCGGAAAGTTTCGCGGTCACCGATCCGGCGACCGGCTCAGCGATCGCCTTCGTTGCCGCGCTCGATGCAGGGCAGACCACGAAGGCGATCGATGCCGCGTCCCGCGCCTTTCCGGCGTGGCGGGCGCTGCTGCCGCAGGAGCGCTCGAAGATCTTGCGAAAATGGTTCGAGCTGATCATCGCCGCCAAGGACGATCTGGCGCTGCTGATGACGCTGGAGCAGGGCAAGCCGCTGAAGGAATCGCTGGGTGAGATCGACTACGCCGCATCCTTCGTCGAATGGTATGCCGAAGAAGCCAAACGCCTCAACGCCGAGAGCGTCAGCAGCCATCTGCCGAATGCCGAGATGACCGTGCGGCGCGAGCCGCTCGGGGTCGTCGGCGTCGTCACGCCGTGGAATTTTCCCTCGGCGATGCTGACCCGCAAGGCGGCGGCGGCGCTTGCCGCCGGCTGCACCATCGTCGCGCATCCATCCTCGGAAACGCCGCTCTCGGCGCTGGCGCTGGCCGAGCTCGGCGAGCGCGCCGGGCTTCCCACCGGCGTGTTCAACGTCGTCACCGGCGAGGCGCGCAAAATCGTCGGCGCGATGTGCGCGGATGCCCGCGTCCGCGCCATGAGCTTCACCGGCTCGACCGAAGTCGGCCGGCTGATCGCGGCGCAGAGCGCGCCGACGATGAAGCGGCTGGTGATGGAGCTCGGCGGCCATGCGCCGCTGATCGTGTTCGACGATGCCGACATCGACAGGGCTGTGACGATTGCGCTCGACGCCAAATTCGCCACCTCAGGCCAGGATTGCCTCGCCGCCAACCGCATCTATGTGCAGCGGCCGATCTACGAGCGGTTCTGCGCCGCCTTTGCCCGCCGCATCGAGGCGCTGAAAACCGGCAATGGGCTTTCCGGCGATGCCGACATCGGGCCGCTGATGCACGAGCGCGCCGTCCAGAAGGTGGAGGAGCAGGTCGCCGACGCGCTCGCCCGCGGCGCGCGCTGCCTGGGCGGCGGCGGGCGCCATGCCGCCGGGCCGCTGTTCTATCAGCCGACGCTGCTCGTCGATGTGCCCGACGAAGCGCTGATCATGCGCGAGGAGACGTTTGGCCCGGTCGCGGCGGTGACGCCCTTCGACGACGAGGCGGAGGTTGTCGCCCGCGCCAACGCCACCGAATACGGCCTGGTCGCCTATGTCGTGACCGAAAATGGCGCCCGGCAGGCGCGCATGGGCCGCGCACTGGACTACGGCATGGTCGCCATCAACCGGGTGAAGATCACCGGCGCGCCGATCCCGTTCGGCGGCGTCAAGCAATCCGGGATCGGCCGCGAAGGTTCGCGCCACGGGCTCGAAGCCTTTACGGACCTCAAATATCTTTGCCTGGACGTGGCGTAAGGCGCGTCGATATTCAGGTGATGCCGGCCTGCAAATGGCGGCTTCCTGCGCTTCCGGTGCTCACGTACCAAAAGTACGCTCCGCTCCGGTTCTCGGAATCCACCATTTTCGACTCGGCCTGACCTGAATCTCGACGCACCTTGGGCCGCGCAAGGCGATCTTTCTCAAGGAGTCAAAAAATGCTTGAACAGTCCAACGAACTTGCCGCCTGGGATCGCGACCACTTCTTCCATCCCTCGACGCATATGGGCACCCATGCGCGGGGCGAGTCGCCGGCGCGCGTCATGGCCGGCGGTGAGGGCGTCACCGTCTGGGACAATACCGGCAGGAAGAGCATCGATGCCTTCGCCGGCCTCTATTGCGTCAATGTCGGTTACGGCCGCCAGAAGATATCGGATGCGATCGCCGAGCAGGCGAAGAACCTCGCCTACTACCACGCCTATGTCGGGCATGGCACCGAGGCCTCGATCACGCTCGCCAAGATGATCGTCGACCGTGCGCCCGAGGGCATGTCGAGGGTCTATTTCGGACTCTCCGGCTCGGACGCCAACGAGACCAACATCAAGCTGATCTGGTACTACAACAACGTGCTCGGCCGGCCGGAGAAGAAGAAGATCATCTCGCGCTGGCGCGGCTATCACGGGTCCGGCGTGATGACGGGCTCACTGACCGGGCTCGACCTGTTCCACAACGCCTTCGACCTGCCGCGCGCGCCGATCCTTCACACCGAGGCGCCCTTCTATTTCCGCCGCGCCGACCGCTCGCAGAGCGAGGAGCAGTTCTCGCAACATTGCGCCGACAGGCTGGAAGAGATGATCCTCGCCGAAGGGCCGGACACGGTCGCCGCCTTCATCGGCGAGCCGATCCTGGGCACCGGCGGCATCGTGCCGCCGCCGGCCGGCTATTGGGAAAAGATTCAAGGCGTGCTGAGGAAATACGATGTGCTGCTGGTCGCCGACGAGGTGGTGACCGGCTTCGGCCGTCTCGGCACCATGTTCGGCTCCGACCATTACGGCATCAAGCCGGACCTGATCACCATCGCCAAGGGGCTGACCTCGGCCTATGCGCCGCTTTCCGGCGTCATCGTCTCCGACAAGGTCTGGCAGGTGCTGGTCAACGGCTCCGACAAGCTCGGCTCGCTCGGCCATGGCTGGACCTATTCGGCGCATCCGATCTGCGTTGCCGCGGGTGTGGCCAACCTTGAGCTGATCGACGAGATGGACCTGGTCACGAACGCCGGCGAGACCGGCGCCTATTTCCGCGCCGAGCTGGCCAAGGCCGTCGGCGGCCACAGACATGTCGGCGAGGTGCGCGGTGACGGCATGCTGGCGGCGGTCGAGTTCGTCAAGGATCGCGACGACCGCGTGTTCTTCGATCCGGCGCTGAAGGTGGGGCCGCAGATCGCCACGGCGCTCGCGGCCAGCGGCGTCCTCGGCCGCGCCATGCCGCAGGGCGACATTCTCGGCTTCGCGCCGCCGCTCTGCCTGACGCGCGAGGAAGCCGACACGGTGGTGGCGAAGACGGCGGACGCGGTGAACAGCGTGTTCGCCGGACTCTAATTTGACCGTCGGCGCCGCCCCTCATCCGCCTGCCGGCACCTTCTCCCCGTATAGTGACGGGGAGAAGGGAGAAGCTTCGACGCTGGAGCCCCTCTCCCCGTCCTTCACGGGGAGAGGGTAGGGTGAGGGGCAGCGCCAACCTATATTGAGTTGGAGCCAACATTCATGACATCCCATCCCCCCATTCCAGCCACCATGGCCGCCGTGCAGCTCACCGGCCATGGCGGTCCGGAAAAGCTCGTCTACCGCACCGATGTGAAGGTGCCCGCGCCGGCCGCCGGCGAAGTGCTGGTCAAGGTCAGCGCCTGCGGCATGAACAACACCGATGTCTGGGTGCGCCAGGGCGCCTATGGCACGGAAGAGGATGCGGCGGCGGTGTCGACCTGGCGCCGGCAAGGCAACACGCTTGTCTTCCCGCGCATCCAGGGCACCGACACGGTGGGGACGATCGCCGCCGTCGGCGACGGCGTGTCTGCCGACCGTATCGGCGAGCGGGTGATGGTCGACTTTTCGATCTACAACCGCGACGACGATTCGCTGGCCGACATCGACTATATGGGCCACGGCCGCGATGGCGGGTACGCCGAGTATCAGACCCTGCCGGCCGAGAACGCGCATGTCGTCGACACCGATATGAGCGACGTCGAGCTCGCCACCTTCTGCTGCGCCTATCTCACCGGCGAGCAGATGCTGGAGCGCGCGGCTTTGAAGGCCGGGGAGCGGGTGCTGGTCACCGGCGCTTCGGGCGGCGTCGGCTCGGGCATCGTGCAGCTGGCGCGGGCGCGCGGCGCCATCCCCTATGCCATTGTCGGCAAGGGCAAGGAGCAAGCGGTGCTCGATATCGGCGCCGAGAGGGTGATTACGCGCGGCGTCGCGGATCTGCCGGCCGCCGTCACCGAGGCGACCGGCGGGCAACCCATCGATGTCGTCGCCGACCTGGTCGGCGGCGCGATCTTCAACGATTTGCTGCGCATTCTTCGGCCGGAAGGGCGCTACACGACGGCGGGCGCCATCGCCGGGCCGGTGGTGCAGCTCGACCTCCGGACGATGTACCTCAAGCAGTTGCAGCTCAACGGCTCCAGCCAGGGCACGCGGGCGGACTTCCGCCGCATCGTGCGCTACATCGAGGACAGGAAGATCAAGCCGCTGGTCGGCGGTGTCTACAGGCTGTCGGACTTCCACCGCGCCCAAGCCGATTTCATCGCCAAGGATTTCGTCGGCAAGCTGGTGGTGGTGCCGGACGCGATGTGGGCTCGCTGAGCGCGAGCCGCCCGTCGCCCGACCGCTTGCCGGCGCATAGGCGCGCCCTAGATGCCGCCCCTAGCTACGGGGGCGGCCGGCAAGAGATGCCTCAAGCCTCCATGCTGATATTGACATCGGTCAAAGTTGCACACTAAACCTTGCTGCGTAATCGGTTACGTAACCGATTACGGATCAATCAAGTGGAGGAAAGCATGAGCAAGGATCCAAACGCGTCCGGTCTCGATCTAGGCCAGTTCTCGCGCCGTCAGTTCCTCAAGACCAGCGCATTGGCGGCCGGCGCCCTGGCGCTGCCGTTCGGGCGGGCGCTCGCCGCCGACAAGCCGAAGGTCGGCCTGGTCATGAAGTCGCTCGCCAACGAGTTCTTCAAGCAGATGCAGGCCGGCGCCGAAGAGTACGCGGCCAAGAACAAGGACAAGTTCGATTTCGCCGCCGTCGGCATGAAGGACGAGCGCGACTTTGCCGCGCAGGTCGACGCCATCGAGAACTTCATCACCCAGAACTTCAACGTCATCGTGGTCGCGCCGGCCGATTCGAAGGCCATGGTGACGCCGATCGCCAAGGCGCTGAAGGCTGGCATCAAGGTCATCAACATCGACGTCTCGCTCGATACCGAGGCCAAGAAGAAGGCCGGCATCGACCTCGCCTTCTTCGGTCCGGACAACCGCGCCGGCGCCAAGCTCGCCGGCGATGCGCTCGGCAAGGCGCTGGGCAAAGGCGGCAAGGTCGTCATCCTCGAGGGCAATCCCGAGGCCGACAACGCCAAGGAACGCAAGCTCGGCTTCGACGATGCGGTGAAGGAACACGGCCTCGACCTGCTCGATTCGAAGACCGCGCATTGGGAGACCGAGGAAGCCAACACGCTGATGACCAACTTCATGACCCAGCACCCCGACATCCAGGGCGTGATGGCGGCCAATGATTCGATGGCGCTCGGCGTCGTCAAGGCGATCGACGCGGCCGGCAAGTCCGGCCAGATCAAGGTGGTCGGCTTCGACAACATCCCGGCGGTCCGGCCGCTGCTGAAGGAAGGCAAGATGCTGGCCACCGTCGAGCAGTATGGCGCGCAGATGGCCGCGCTCGGCATCGACTACGGCCTGCGCGAGCTCGCCGGCGAGAAGTTCACCGGCTGGGTCAAGACCGACATCAAGCTGGTCACCGGCTGAGGCGGGCGAAGAGGCACCGGGCATTTAATGGCTGGTGCCATCGCTGCGCTTACCTCATCATCGCCGCCGGCAATTCCGGCGGCGGTGACGGCGCGCCGACGCCGCCTTGGCGGCCGAACGGCGCAATCCAGGATTTTGCTGCATGGATGACGCGATTCTTTCCCTTCAAGGGGTCGGGAAGATCTTTCCCGGCGCCGTCGCGCTGAGCGACGTCTCGCTGTCGATCGCGCGCGGCGAAACCCATATCGTGCTCGGCGAGAACGGCGCCGGCAAGTCGACGCTGATCAAGCTGCTCGCCGGGATCCACCAGCCGGACAGCGGCGCGATCGCCTTCAACGGCCAGCCCTACCAGCCCAAGACGCCGCATGACGCGCATCAGACCGGCATCCGCATCGTGCATCAGGAGCTAAACCTGCTCCCCTATCTCAGCATCGCCGAGAATCTGATGCTGGAAAGCCTGCCGCGCCGCAGTTTCGGCATCGTCGACGGCAAGGCGCTCAACCGGCGCGCCCTGGCGCTGCTGAAGGAGGTCGGGCTCGACATCGATCCGCGGACGCGCGTCGAGGCGCTCGGCGTTGCCCAGATGCAGCTGGTCGAGATCGCCAAGGCGCTGAGCTACGACAGCAAGCTTCTGGTGCTCGACGAGCCGACGGCGACGCTGACGCCGCCCGAGATCGAGCGCCTGTTCGCCATCATCAAGCGGCTGAAGGCCAAAGGCGTCACCATCATCTACATCTCGCACCGCCTGCACGAGGTGTTCGAGATCGGCGACCGGGTGACGGTCCTGCGCAACGGCAGGCTGGTCGCCACCCGCGACCTGCACGGCCTCACCGTGCCCGACCTGGTGCGGATGATGATCGGCCGCGACATCGCCGACGAATACGGTTTCGACACTTCGATCGTGCCGGGCGAGGTCGCGCTCAGCGTGGCGAACCTGAAGCGCGACGCCACGACACCGGCGATTTCCTTCGATGTGCGGCATGGCGAGATCCTCGGCGTCGCCGGGCTGGTCGGCAGCGGCCGGACGGAAGCCATGCGCGCCCTGTTCGGGGCCGATCCGAAACTCGATGGCGTCGTCGCCATCGACGGCAAGCCGGTGGCGATCACGGCGCCCAAGGACGCGGTCCGGCATGGCTTGAGCCTGCTGACCGAGGACCGCAAGGGGCAGGGCCTGCTGCTCGACCTGCCGGTGGACAAGAACATCACCATCACCGACCTCGGCAAGGTGTCGCGCCACGGGCTGGTCAACCGCAAGGCGGAGGCGGCGGCGGCGACCGACCTGGTCGGCCAGCTGCGCGTCAAGGCAAGCTCGATCGAGCAGGCGGTGCGCAACCTGTCCGGCGGCAACCAGCAGAAGGTGGTGTTGGCCAAATGGCTGTTCCGCGGCACCTCGACGCTGATCCTCGACGAGCCGACACGCGGCGTCGACATCGGCGCGCGGCGCGAGATCTACCAGCTCTTGTGGATGCTGGCGGCGGCTAAGAAGGGCATCATCATGGTGTCGTCCGACCTGCCCGAGCTGATGGGCATGTGCCACCGCATCGTCGTCTTTTCCAAAAACAGAATTGTCGGCGAGGTGCCGCGCGCCGAATTCGACCAGGAGCGCATCCTGTCGCTCGCCTATCAGGAGTATGTGCGACCATGAGCGAGACGTCCGAAGCAACCGTGTCGGCGCCTGTTTCCCCCGGCCGGGCGAAATTCCTGCGCTTCCTCATCCGCGATGCCGGCGTGCTCCTGGCGCTGGTGCTGATCACCGTGTTCTTCTCGGCCAGCGCGCCCCATTTCGCGACGCCCGGCAACGCGCTGAAGATCTTCGTGCAGATCGCCATCAACACGGTGCTGGCGGCCGGCATGACCTTCGTCATCCTCACCGGCGGCATCGACCTGTCGGTCGGCTCGGTGCTGGCGCTGTGCACGGTGGTGGGCGCCACCATCATGATCAACGAGAGCCTGTCGCCGGCGGTGGCGATCACGCTGGCCCTGCTGGCCTGCATGGCGACGGGTGCCGCCTGCGGACTGCTCAACGGCTGGATCTCGACGCGCTGGAAGATACCCTCCTTCATCGTCACGCTCGGCATGCTCAACATGGCCGCGGGCGCGGCGCGCGTGGTCAGCGACAATTCGACCATCACCGGCCTGCCGCAGAGCTTCGTCGATTTCGGCAATCTGATCATCGGGGGTTTCCTGCCCTCGATCTTCCTGGTCGCGGTGCTGGTGATCGCGCTCGGCTGGTTCGTGCTGCGCTTCACCGTCTTCGGCCGCATGATCTTCGCCGTCGGCACCAATGACGAGGCGGTGCGGCTCTCCGGCCACAATCCGGATTTCTACAAGGTCGCGGCCTTCACCATCAGCGGCCTGACCGCCGGCATCGCGGCGATGGTCTATCTGTTGCGTCTCAACATCGGCAGCCCGATCGCCGGCGTCGGCTACGAGCTCAACGCGATCGCCGCGGTCATCATCGGCGGCACCAGCCTCAGCGGCGGCAAGGGCTCGATCATCGGTACGCTGGTCGGCGCCTGCATTTTGCAGGTGCTGAGCACCGGCCTGCAGCTTCTGGGCGTCGGCGACAATTTCAAGCCGATCGTGATTGGGCTTGTCATCGTGCTCGCCGTCATCCTAGACGCATATAGGGAGAGGCTGTTGCGCAAGATACGCTAGGTTTTCCGTCCGGACTTGCGTGGGACATGTAGGAGCGCTGGGACCAGGGGCCATGACAACGATCGCCGATGTCGCGCGTTACGCGGGGGTGTCCGTCGCAACGGTCTCGCATGTGATGAACCGCACGCGCCATGTCGAGCCGGAGACGGCCGAGCGCGTGCGCGCGGCGATCGCCGCCCTGCGCTACAGCCCGAATTCGCTGGCGCGGAGTCTCAGGCGCGGCGAGACCAAAACCATCGGCCTGCTGCTCCCCGACAATTCCAACCCGTTCTTCGCCAGCGTCGCGCGCCAGATCGAGGATGCCGGGTTCGTCGCCGGCTATACGGTGATCCTGTGCAACTCCGACGGCAGCGCCGAGAAGGAGGAGCGCTATCTGTCGGTGCTGATGGCCAAGCAGATCGACGGGCTGATCTTCGCCGGCTCGTCCGACCATGCGGGGGTGTTTTCGCGCCTCGCGCCCGACGTGCCGGCGGTGCTGCTCGACCGCGAGATCCATTCCGTCCATGTCGATTCCGTGCTGGTCGACCACGATCACGGCGGCTATCTCGCCGGCCGGTATCTGGTCGGGCTCGGGCACAAGCGGATCGGCGTCATCGGCGGCCCGCGCGATTCGAGCTCCAGCCCGGCGCGCCTGCGCGGCTTTACCCGGGCGCTGCAGGAAGCAGGCGTCGACCTGCCGGCCTCTGCAGTGGTCGATTCCGACTACCATTTCGCCGGCGGCCGCCTGGCGATGGAGCGGCTGCTGACGCAGGCGCCCGACATCACGGCGGTGTTCGCCTGCAACGATCTGATGGCGATGGGCGCGGTCACGGCGCTGCGCTCACGCGGATTGCGGGTTCCCGACGACATGTCGATGATCGGCTTCGACGACATCCCCTATGCCGTCACCACCTGGCCGCCGCTGACGACGATCGCGCAGCCGGTGGAGAAGATCGGAACGCGCGCGGTCAGCCTGCTGCTGGAGCGCGTCGCCGAGCCGGCCGCGCATTCGCGCCGCGAGATCCTGATGCCGGTCCTGGTCGAGAGGGAAAGCTGCGCGCCATTGCGCGGGTAAAGCGTAATCTCCCCCTTTGAGGGGGAGATGTCGCCGAAGGCGACAGAGGGGGTCGCTGCGTATGAAGCGCCAACCTCCATCTGCACAAGCAGGCCGAGCCCAGTCGAACCGACCCCCTCTGGCCTGCCGGCCATCTCCCCCTCAAGGGGGGAGATACGTGCTCATTCCCTCAAGCCGCCGGCTGCAAACCTGCTCTCAGCAGCATGCCGAACAGGTCGCGCGGCTCGTCGGGGTCGGCGAGCAGGTCGAGCTCCTCATAGAGGCCGGTGGCCTGGAGCTGGTCGCGGACATAGCGCAGCGCGGAAAAGTCTTCGGTGGCGAAGCCGACGGAATCGAACAGCGTGATCTGCTCCGGGGCCTTGCGCCCTATGGCCTTGCCGGTCATCACCTGCCACAGCTCGGTCACCGGATGGTCGGCGTCGAGCTGCTGGATCTCGCCTTCGATGCGCGTCTGCGGCGGGAATTCGACGAAGATGTCGGAGCGCAGCAGGATGTCGCGATGCAGCTCCGTCTTGCCGGGGCAGTCGCCGCCGACGGCGTTGATGTGAACGCCGGAGCCGACCATGTTGTCGGTGAGGATGGTGGCGTACTGCTTGTCGGCGGTTACCGTGGTGATGATGTCGACGCCTTCGACCGCGTCCTGGCCGGTCGCGCAGATGGTGATGTCGAAACCCTTGCCGGCGAGGTTGCGGGCGCACTTTTCAGAAGCCGAACGGTCGATGTCGTAGAGCCGCAGCCTGTCGATGCCGAGCAGCGCCTTGAAGGCGATGGCCTGGAACTCGGACTGGGCGCCGTTGCCGATGATGGCCATGGCGCGCGAACCCTTCGGCGCCAGATATTTGGCCGCGACGGCGGAAGTGGCGGCGGTGCGCAGCGCCGTCAGGATGGTCATTTCGGTCAGCAGCATCGGATAGCCGGAGCCGACATCGGCCAGCACGCCGAAGGCGGTGACCGTCTGGCGGCCCTCGCGCATGTTCTTCGGATGGCCGTTGACATATTTGAAGCCGTACATCTTGCCGTCGCTGGTCGGCATCAGCTCGATGACGCCGTCATGGCTGTGCGAGGCGATGCGCGGCGTCTTGTCGAACAGCTCCCAGCGGCGGAAATCCTCCTCGACATAGGCGGCAAGCTCGGTGAGGAAGCGCTCGACGCCGATGGCGAGCACCAGCTTCATCATGCGGTCGACGCTGACGAAAGGGACGATGGCAAGGCGGGACGGCTGGGTCATGATCAGAGGCTTCCGGAATGGCTGCGGGTCGGGCGGTCCATGATGCGGCGGCCCATCAGGCTGGCGGTGAGGTCGACCATCAGGGTGGCGGTGCGGCCGCGCTCGTCGAGGAACGGGTTGAGCTCGACGAGGTCGAGGCTGGTGACCAGGCCGCTGTCGGACAGCATCTCCATCACCAGATGCGCCTCGCGGAAGGTGGCGCCGCCGGGCACGGTGGTGCCGACGGCCGGGGCGATCGACGGGTCGAGGAAATCGACATCGAGGCTGACATGCAGCAGGCCGTTTTCCTGCTCGACCTTGGCCAGGAAGGCGCGCAGCAAGGGCGCAATGCCATGCTCGTCGATGGTGCGCATGTCATGCACGGTGACGCCCGCCTCGTTCAGCGCGCGGCGCTCGGCCGGATCGACGCTGCGCAGGCCCATGGCGCAGATGCGGGCTGGGTCGACGGTCACAGGTAGATCCGGGAAATAGCCCTTGAAGCCGGCCTGCCCGCTCGCATAGGCGAGCGGCACACCGTGCAGATTGCCGCTGGTGGTGGTGTCGAGCGTATGGAAATCCGGATGCGCGTCGAGCCACAGCACGAAGAGCGGCCGGCCGAGTTCCGCCGCCCGGCGCGCGACCCCGGATACCGTGCCGGCGGAGATCGAATGGTCGCCGCCGAGGAAGATCGGCATCGCTTCGCGGGACGCCGCGTAGGCGGTGTCGGCGATCGCCGCCGTCCAGGCGGAAATCTCCGGCAGCGCTTTCAGCGCAAGATTGCCGTGGACAACCGCGCGCGCCTCGGCCTTCTCGACCGCGCCCCAGTCCTCGACCTGATGGCCGAGTTCCGACAGCACCGAGACCAGCCCGGCCGTGCGCAGCGCGCTCGGCCCCATCTCGCATCCCATCCTGCCCGCACCGTCCTGCACCGGCGCGCCAACGATCCTGCAGCGCATGATTCTTTCCGTCCTTGCGATTGATCGCAGGAATGAACCATCATCCGGTGGCGGTTTGAACAGGCGAAATTGGCATTTCGAGAAGGCTGATCTATCATATTGGACAAATGGCTTGATCGAAATGGGCAATCATGGATGCGCTTGACGAAAGGCTGGTGACACTCCTGAGGCACGATGCGCGGCGCAGCGTCTCCGATCTCGCGGTCGACCTCGGCGTGTCGCGCGCCACGGTTCGATCGCGCATGGCGCGGCTGGAAAAGTCGGGCGATATCATCGGCTACACGGTGGTGCTGCGCGCCGACGCGGTCGACCAGCGCATGCGCGGCGTGATGATGATCGAGATCGAGGGCCATGCCGCCGACCGCGTCATCCGGGCGCTCGGAGGCTTTCCCGAGGTGTCGACCATCCACACCACCAACGGCCGATGGGACCTGGTGGTCGAGCTCGGCACCGCGTCGCTGACCGATTTCGACGCGGTGCTGCGGCGGATCCGGCTGATCCCGGGGATAACGGGGAGCGAGACGAGTTTGCTGCTGGCGACGCCGAGGACGACGCGGGCGAGGCTGGCGTAATAAAGGCGGCAGACGTCAGGAGTGGACGGCGACGCGCTTCCTTTGCGTCGCGACTTTCCCCTATTCTCCGGGGTATGAGCCGAGCCATAAATCGTGGGAACCAGCGCGATGCTGAAGATAATCGCGGCCGGGGTCGGCCTCGGCCTTGTCGGGTTCCTCGTCGCGATTTTCACCATGGGGGCCGGGCACGGAACGAATGTCCCGGGGTTCATCGTGGTCCCCTGGGTGATGCTGCTGATGATGGCAGGCGCTGGCGCCTTGCCCGGGTTGCTCAGCGCCTGCGTCCAATTCACGATCTATGTTGCGCTGATCCGCTTCAGGCCGCTGCTTGCGCTGCCCATCGGGATCCTTCATTGCGTCGCCGCGGTATGGGGAATGGCGCGCAACGGTATCTTGTTCTGAAGGGCCCAAAACGCGAAAAAGCCGCGGCGAACCGCGGCTTTTCGTTTGCTTGATCCCCGGAGGGAAACTGGAGCGGGTGAAGCGATTCGAACGCTCGACCCCAACCTTGGCAAGGTTGTGCTCTACCCCTGAGCTACACCCGCTCACGCGGCTTTGGGCCGCAAGCCGGGCCTATATGGCTGAAGAGCGCGGCGATTGCAACAGGGAAATGACGGGCTTTTTTCACCTAGCTCGACAGGGCTAGAAGCTCCGTTACGGCAGATGCGGGGATTCGTCGGCTTGCCCAGGCGACGGTCTTGTCTCGGTGCGGTGATTGGCCGTAAACGGCGTAGCCGGAGCCGAGACCAAGCGCGACAGAAGTGAGGACCGATGCCGAAGACCGAAGCCGAGCTCAATGCCTTTCTTGCCGACCTCGGCATCGGCGTGTCGACGATCCGCCATCCGCCGCTCTACACGGTCGCCGATTCGCAGGCGCTGCGCGGCGAGATCGCCGGCGGCCACACCAAGAACCTGTTCCTCAAGGACAAGAAGGACAATTTCTTTCTCGTCACAGTGGATGAGGAGGCGGAGGTCGATCTCAAGCAGATCCATCATCTGATCGGCGCCGCCGGCCGCGTCTCGTTCGGCAAGCCGGAAATGCTGATGGAACTGCTCGGCGTCATTCCGGGCGCAGTCACCGTCTTCGGGCTGATCAACGACAGCGAGCGGCGGGTCAAGGTCTTTCTCGACCAGGAGTTGATGAGCCATGCCGTCATCAACGCGCATCCGCTGACCAACGAGGCGACAACTTCGATCGCATCGGCCGATCTCGTCAGATTCGTCGAGGCAACCGGACACGATGCTGTTATCTTGAAAGTCACGTCATGATCGCCACATGGATGGCGAAAACTGACCTCCAGCAAGAATTGTCGCGCCTCCCGCTGGCCGGCGGCGCGACCGGAAGGGCAATGACATGAGCGACAACAATCCATTCGGCAACAGTGGCGGCCAGTATGCCACGACCGTGCAATATGGCGGCGGCGAGCCCAAGCTCTCGCTCGGCGAGGCGCCGGCCGACCTGATCAAGGACACGACGACGGCCGGCTTCGCCGCCGACGTCGTCCAGGAATCGCGCCGCCAGCCGGTGCTGGTCGACTTCTGGGCGCCGTGGTGCGGCCCCTGCAAGCAATTGACGCCGCAGCTCGAAAAGGCGGTCAAGGCCGCCGGCGGCTCGGTCAAGCTGGTTAAGATGAACATCGACGACCACCCCTCGATCGCCGGCCAGCTAGGCATCCAGTCGATCCCGGCGGTCATCGCCTTCAAGAACGGCCAGCCGGTGGACGGCTTCATGGGCGCCATTCCCGAAAGCCAGATCGCAGAGTTCATCAAGAAGGTCGGCGGCAAGAACGGCGCCGGCAACCAGGTGGCGGAGGCGCTGGCGGCGGCGGCGGAAGCGCGCGGCGCCGGTGACGCGCAGACCGCGGCCGACATCTACGACGCCATTCTCGAGCAGGCGCCGGAAACGATCGAGGCGATCGCCGGGCTCGGCGAACTGCTGTTCGAGGCCGGCGACACGGAAGGCGCCGAGGCCATTCTGGCGCGGGCGCCGGAAGACAAGAAGGACGCGCCGCCACTTGCCGCGCTGCGCGCCAGGATCGCGCTCGCCGCGCAGGCCGCCTCGCTCGGCAATCCGGCCGAGTTCGAGCGCCGCCTTGCCGCCAATCCCGGCGACCACCAGGCGCGCTTCGACCTGGCGATGATCCAGAATGCCCGCGGCGAGCGGACGCAAGCCGCCGACAATCTGCTGGCGATCATCAAGGCCGACCGGAGCTGGAACGACGACGGCGCCAAGGCGCAGCTGTTAAAATTCTTCGAAGCCTGGGGCATGACCGACGAGGCGACGCTTGGCGCACGGCGCAAACTGTCGTCGCTGCTGTTTTCCTGAGGCGGTTCGCCGGCTGTTTTTGCCGCATGGGCTTGCGGCCTGTCGCGAATGCGCCAGATTAAGCTGCGTTGATTTTGCAGGTGAGGCCGGCCTGACCTGAATCTCGACACAGCTTGGAGGCACGAGTAGCCTTTTGGCGGCGAGGAGGAGATCGCGGCTTTGACACGCTTCAGGCGATCGGAGGGCTGATTGCAGGCGGGAAACGCGCATTACCGGCGTGGCGCCGATCTGCCGGCGACGATCCCGGTGTTTCCGCTTGCCGGCGCGCTGCTGTTGCCGGGCGGGCGCATGCCGCTCAACATTTTCGAGCCGCGCTATCTGCAGATGGTCGACGAGGCGGTCGGCGGCGCGCGGCTGATCGGCATCATCCAGCCCAGCCTCGACGGCGCCCTGCGCGACGACGGCGAGCCGGAACTGTGCAGCGTCGGCTGCGCCGGGCGCATCATCTCGCTGGCCGAGAGCGGCGACGGCCGCTACCTGATCTCGCTGCAAGGCGTCTGCCGCTTCCGCATCACGCATGAGGCCGCCACCAAGACGCCGTTCCGGCAATGCCGGATCGCGCCCTTCCTCGCCGATCTCGACGAAGACCGCGCCGGCGCCGAGGTCGACCGGCCGTCGCTGCTGAAGGCGTTTCGGGCCTATCTGCAGGCCAACGATCTCGAAGCCGACTGGGAGAGCGTCAGCCGCGCCGAGAACGCCATGCTGGTCAACGCGCTGTCGATGATGGCGCCCTATGGGCCGGCCGAGAAACAGGCGCTGCTCGAGGCGGCGGACCTGAAAACGCGCGCCGAAACGCTGATCGCCATCACCGAGATGGCGCTGGCGCGCGAGGGTGAGGATTTTGGCTCGAGCCTGCAGTAGGTGTATCGATATTCAGGTGAGGCCGGCCTGCAAACGGCGGCTTCCTGCGCTTCCGGTGCTCACGTACTTCAAGTACGCTCCGCCCCGGTTCTCGGAAGCCACCATTCTCGACTGGGCCTGACCTGTATCTCAACACACCTTAGGCACCAGTCGGACAGGGAAAAGTGCAATGGCTGCGGAAGGACGTGACGGACAGAAGGCCAGTGTCGATCCGAAGCTGCTGGAGCTGCTGGCGTGCCCGCTGACCAAGGGTCCGCTGACCTGGGATGCGGAGCGCGGCGAGCTGATCTCGCGCGTGGCCAAACTTGCCTATCCGGTGCGCGACGGCATCCCGATCATGCTGCCCTCGGAGGCGCGGACGATTTCGGCCGAGGACCTGCTGTCGCCGCCGCGGCTCGGCGGGTCGGCGTGAGTGGGTACGGCGAATAGAGGGGTCGCATCCGGTCGAACCGACCCCCTCTGGCCTGCCGGCCATCTCCCCCTCGAGGGGGGAGATTGGCAGCATCGGCGCTCCGCTCATTCTGCAACGCTGGCGATTGGCGAAAGCCAGGGTGACGTCTGATCTCCCCCCAAGTGGGGGAGATGTCCGGCAGGACAGAGGGGGGCGCTGTCCCGCCGGCATTGAAGGCCTGCACCGTGGCAACGAGCGAAGGCGTAGGCCGCCTACTGAAAATTCCGCCCCCTGGGCATGACGCTTTCCGCCTTGTCCGATAGCACGGCGATGTCCGGCGGGGGGGGCAGAGCCGGGGTCACCTCCTCCAAAAGCATGGTCAGCCACGGCGTCAGGTCCTCGATCTTCTCGGCGACGATGTGGATGACGCCTGATTCCTGCTGCAGCTTGCCGGTGACGCGCACGAAGCGGGCGCCCATGACGATGGGGCGGAAGCGGGTGAAGGTCCTCTCCCAGAAAATGACATTGGCGACGGAATTCTCGTCCTCCAGCGTCAGGAAGATCGCGTTGCCCTTGCCGGGGCGCTGGCGCACCAGCACGAGGCCGGCGACGGAGACGCGCCGGCCGTCCTTGACGGACGGGAGGCGCGCATTGGGTATGACGCCGGCGCGGTCGAGCCGCTCGCGCAGGAAGGCCACCGGATGCGCCTTCAAGGACAGGCCGAGCGAGCGGTAGTCGTGGATGACATGCTCGCCGAGCGGCATTGTCGGCAGCCTGGTCTCCGGCTCCAGCTCGCGCAGGCGGACCCTCGGCTGGTCGAACAGCGGCAATCTCTCGGCGGCGCTCTTGCCGTCGAGCGCGCGCACCGCCCAGAGCGCGGCGCGGCGGTCGAGGCCGATCGAGCGGAAGGCGTCGGCCTCGGCCAATCGTTCGATCTCGCCGACATCGAGGCCGGAGCGCAGCCAGACGTCGCGCACGGTCTCGTAGCCGGCGCCGCGCCGCTCGACGAACAGCGTCATGCGCTCCTCCGACAGGCCCTTGATCTGGCGAAAGCCGAGGCGGACGGCATGGCCGGTTTCGATCACGCCGCGCATTTCGGCATGGCGGGCAAGCACGCGAGCCGGATCGAAGGCGGTCTGCTCCAGCGTGCAGTCCCAGACGGAGAAGTTGATGTCGACCTCGCGCACCTCGACGCCGTGGTCGCGGGCGTCGCGCACGAGCTGTGCCGGCTGATAAAAACCCATCGGCTGCGAATTCAGGATCGCGGCGCAGAAGACATCCGGGTAGAAGGTCTTGAACCAGCAGGAGGCGTAGACCAGCAGCGCGAAGGAGGCGGCATGGCTTTCGGGAAAGCCGTATTCGCCAAAGCCTTCGATCTGCTTGAAGCAGCGCTCGGCGAAGGCCTGCTCGTAGCCCTTGCCGACCATGCCGTCGATCATGCGCTGGCGGTAGTTGCCGATCGTGCCGGTGCGCTTGAAGGTGGCCATGGCGCGGCGCAATTCGTCGGCCTCGCCCGGCCGGAAGCCGCCGGCGACGATGGCGATCTTCATCGCCTGTTCCTGGAACAGCGGCACGCCCAGCGTCTTGCCGAGGATCTCCTCCAGCTCCGGCTTGGGATATTCGGCCTGCTCCTTGCCCTGCCGGCGGCGCAGATAGGGGTGCACCATGTCGCCCTGGATCGGACCCGGCCGCACGATCGCCACCTCGATGACCAGGTCATAGAACGCGCGCGGCCTGAGGCGCGGCAGCATCGACATCTGGGCGCGCGACTCGATCTGGAAGACGCCGAGCGTGTCGGCGCGGCAGATCATGTCATAGACACGGTGATCCTCCTCCGGAAGGGAAGCCAGCACATAGGGCCGGCCATAGGCGTCCCGGGCGTCCGGATAATGCTGCGTGAGAAGTGTGAAGGCGCGCTTCAGGCAGGTCAGCATGCCGAGCGCCAGCACGTCGACCTTGAGGATCTTCACCGCGTCGAGGTCGTCCTTGTCCCATTCGACCATCTTGCGCTCGTCCATCGCCGTCTTGACGATGGGGACGACCTCGTCGAGGCGGTCCCTGGTGATGACGAAGCCGCCGACATGCTGGGACAGATGCCGGGGAAAGCCCATGATCTCGTTGGCGTGTTCGATCACCTGCCTGGCCAGCGGATCGCTGCGGTCGATGCCGCCGGCGGCTGCCTCCTTCTCGCCGAGCTCGGAGGTCGACCAACCCCAGATCGAGCTGGTCAAGGCGGTGCGGACATCCTCGGACAGGCCCATGGCCTTGGCCACCTCGCGCAATGCCGAGCGGCCGCGATAGCTGATGACGGCGGCGGCGAGCGCGGTGCGCTTGGCGCTGTATTTCTGGTAGATATAGGCGATGACTTCGTCACGCCTTTCATGCTCGAAGTCGACGTCGATGTCGGGCGGCTCGTTGCGCTCCTCGGAGATGAAGCGCTCGAACAGCGTGTCGATCCGGTCGGGGCCGACCTCGGTGATGCCGATGCAGAAGCAGACGATGGAATTGGCGGCGGAGCCGCGGCCCTGGCACAGGATATGCTGGCTGCGGGCATATTTGACGATGTCGTAAACGGTGAGGAAGTAGCGCGCATAGTTCAGCCGCTCGATCAGGGCGAGTTCTTCCCCGATGCGTTTCATCACGGCGGCGGGGACGCCGGCTGGATAGCGCGTCGCCGCCCCTTCCCTGGCCAGGCGCTCGAGCTCGGCCTGCGGCCCCAGGCCGGATTCGGTCGGCTCGTCCGGATAGTTGTATTCGAGGTCGCTGAGCGAGAAGGTCAGCTCGCCGGCGAAGCGCAGCGTCTCCGCCAGCGCTTGCGAGTGGCGCCGGAAAAGCCTGGCCATTTCCTGCGGCGGCTTCAGATGGCGCTCGGCATTGGCCGCCAGCTCCAGCCCGACCTGGGAAACGGGCGTGTTGAGGCGGATCGCCGTCAGCACGTCCTGCAGCGAGCGGCGGCCGGGGCTGTGATAGAGGACGTCGTTGGTCGCCATCAGCGGCACGCCCAGCCGGTCTGCCATCGCCGCCGACTGCTCGACGCGGAAACGGTCATTGCCGCGATAGTCGGGCGCCACGGCAAGCCGCAGCGCCGCGCCAAAGCGATCCTTAAGCCGGCTAATCATTGCGAGATTGCCATCCGGGTCCGACGACAATTCGGGCAGCACCGCCAGCGACATCAGATCCCCCCATTCGAGGAGGTCGCTCAGTTTCAGCAGCGTCGCCCCCTTCTCGTTCTCGTCGCGCAGATTGGCCTGCGTCAGCATGCGGCACAGATGCCCCCAGCCGGCGCGGTCGCGCGGATAGGCGAGGATGTCGGGCGTGCCGTCGCCGAACACCAGGCGGCAGCCGGGATGATAGGCAAGCGTCTCCACCCTGGCCTGCTGCCAGGCGCGCACGACGCCGGCCACCGTGTTGCGGTCGGCAAGCCCGATCGCGGCGAAGCCGAGGTATTTCGCCGCGACCACCAGTTCCTCGGGCTTGGAGGCGCCGCGCAGGAAGGAGAAATTCGACTGGATGCCGAATTCGGCATAGGCGGTGGCGGCGAGCGCGTTCATGCGAAGACCCCGTGCATGAACCAGCGCGGCGGCGCCTCCGACGCGCCGTAGAGGCCCTGGCGGTAGAGCCAGTAGCGGCGGCCATCGCTGTCCTCGATACGGAAATAGTCGCGGGTCGGCGCTTCCTCCTCGCCGGGAAGCCTTCGCCACCATTCCGCGGCGATGCGTTCCGGTCCTTCGGCGCGGGCGACGCGGTAGAGCGCGCGCCGCCAGCGGAAATTCATCGGCGGGCCCTCGGGCATCTCGGTGGCCGGCACCTCGATCGGCTCGGGCGAACGGAACAGGCGGATCGGCCGTTCCGGTGGATAGATGGTCACCGGCGGAACGGCGCGCTCCGGCCGCTTGAGCGGCGCGCGCCTTTGCGGCGCCTCGGAGAAGGGGACGATGGCGACGGCGCGCTCCGGCAAATGGCTCTCGACGGCAACCGGCCGCAGCACCGCGGCCTCGCCGAGCCGCGCGCGGACGCGGTCGGCGAATAAAGCGATATCGGCGTCATCGTCGTTGGCCTCGCCGGTGAGATCGGCCTGCTGCATGTCGAAGGCCGCCGCCGACAGTACCGAGAGGCGTACGAGGTCGAAGCCGTAGCCGGCGTCGATGTCCTGCTCGAGTGCGGCAAGCCGCTCGTGGAACAGCCTGCGGATCAGCGATGGCTCGCGCAGCGGGCGCGAGGTGCCGACGGCGATGCGGCTGACGGCGCCGTCGACGCGGAAGAGCAGCAGAGCGAGCGCCCTCGCGCCCTCGCCGCGCCGCTCGAGGTCGCCCTTCAGCGCCGTGGCCAGCCGGCTCACCAGCCGCTCGATGTCGTCGGTCAGCACGACCGACTCGGCCAGGTGGCGCTCGACCGAAAGCGGCGCCACTGGCAGGCGCGGCGACACCGCCTCGTCGAGGCGGCCGAGCGCCTGGTCGAGGCGCAGCAGCAAAGAGGCGCCGAAGCGGCGGGCAAGCGGGGCGCGGGGCGCCGCCATCACCGCGCCCGCCGTGCGCAGGCCGACGCTTTCCAGGCTGGCGCGCGTTTCCGGCTCGATGCGCAGCGCCGAGAGCGGCAAGGGCGCCAGCAGCGTCTCCTCCTCGCCGCCGGCGACGATCCGGTCGCCGTGAAAATGCGCCGCCGCCCAGGCGGCGCCCGGGGTCGAGGCGAGCCCGGCGCGGACATCGAAACCCTGCTCAAGGAAGCGCGACAGGATCTCGTCCTGCATGGCGCGTTCGCCGCCGAACAGATGGGTGCAGCCGGTGACGTCGAGGAACAGGCCGTCGGCGCCGTCGATCGCCACCAAAGGCGTGTAGCGGTCGCACCAGTCGGCGAGGCCTTCGAGCAGGCGGCGGTCGGCCTCTGGATCGGCCTCGACGATGTCGATCGTCGGGTGCATGGCGCGCGCGTCGGCGATGCCCATGCCGCGCTTCAGCCTGAGCGCCTCAGCCCGCTCGTCGAGGGCGGCGATGCGCTGGGCGTTCATGTCTCGGTGGCTTATCACCAGAGGCAGGTGCTGCGACGGCCGGGAACGCCAGGACCGCCCCAGTCGCTGGCGCAGGATGCGGTCGGCGGCGAGATGCGGAAACCACAGCGACAGGATTCGTTGCCCGTTCTTCCTGGGTCCTTCTTTCCTCGAAAACATGTTCATCGGGGTTCCACTCCAGTGTGAATTGTCCGGGGAGCGCGGTGCGGCTCTTGCCGATGTTGACGGTGAAGGCGGGACGGCCGATCGAGCCGGCCAGCGGCCCGGCGATCGTCGCGCGGCTTGCCGAGGGCGCGGCCGACACGATGAGGCGCACGGGCGCGGCGGTCGGCTCGGCCTCGCCAGCCTGGCGCAGCAGCAACACCGGCCGGCCGGCGTCCTGGGCGCGGGCGTGCAAACGCCGCGTCGCGGTGAGGTCGAGAGGCCGCGGGCTGCCGCGGATTTCGAGGATGACGGCGGCGAGCGTCGTCATGCGGGCGGCTTCCTCGGCGATCCACAGCGCGTCGAGCAGCCTCGGCGTCTCGGAAAACAGCAATTGCTCGGGCGCGATGCCGAACAGGCTCCGAAGTCCGCCGGCATAGGGGAAGCCGGCCTCGCGGAAGATTTCCGAGGTGCCGACCCACAGCACCGGCAGTCCCGGCTGCCGCGTCAGGATCAGGCCGGCAAGCGACAGGGCAAAGCCGGCGACGGCTCCGGCGTCGCGGGTTTCAGTGCCATGGATCTCGCTCAGCGCCGCCTTCGGCAGGCCGCCGCCGAGGGCGGCGTCGAGCGGCGCGATGCCGGTGCGCAGGAAGGCATCCGGCGCGGCAACGGCAAGGCCGCGCCGGACCACCGTGACATCGGCGATGTCGCGGTCATCAGGCGACGCGCCGGCCGGCGCCGCCAGGCGCTCGGGCAGCGTTCCCTCGATCTTCGCGATCTGGCGGCGCAGGGCAAAAACAGTCTCCCGCGCCACGGCGGTCATCGCCATGACGGTCAACTCTCAGCAGCATTGTTCCTGTTATGTTCCTATAGATTCCAGAGCGGTCCGGAAGAGTCAAGCAGAGTCATTGTGAATTTATTCCTCTGTCATTGTACGCTTTCGTTTGACGCAATCCGGATGGAAAACCGCTTCACAGTTTTCCTGGAATTGCTTTAGCGCTGGCCACCGAAGGCCAGCCGGGCCGCAAGCCCGGCAAAGACGGTTCCCAGCAACAGCTGCGGGGCCCGCTGAAACCGCGTCCGTCTCGAGAGTGCCGCGCCGATCCGGCTGGCGGTCAGGATGACCAGACCGTTGACGACCAGCCCGATCAGGTTGAGCACGGTTGCCAGCACCAGTATCTGCCCCGCCACGGACCCGGCCTGCGGCTGCACGAACTGCGGGAACAGCGCCAGCACGAACAGCGCCATCTTCGGGTTGAGGAGATTGGTCAACAGCCCCTGCCGGACGATGCGTCCTTGCGAGTGGCGTGCAAGGCCGGCGACCGGCGCAAGCGCTGCCCCGTCGGAGCGGAACGCTTTCCAGGCGAGATAGGCCAGATAGGCAGCGCCGGCGTAACGCACGATGTCGTAAGCGATGGGCGCGGCAAGAAACAGTTGCGACAGGCCGAAGGCAGCGGCCAGCGCATGGCAATAGGTGCCGGCGGCGATGCCGACATAGGTCGCCAGGCCAGCCGCGCGCCCCTGGCTGGCGCTGCGGGAAGCGATCAACAGCATGTCCGGCCCCGGCGTCGCGGTCAAAGCGAGGCAGGCAATGGCGAAAAGTCCAAGGGTGGAAAGGTCCGGCATGAGGAGCTCCTGATACATGGCCGGAACCGACGGATAGCCGATTCCCCGGCAGCGGCAAAGGATATGCAACGGAATTGCCGCATCATTTGCCTCGACCGGCGCGAAAGCCTATATGCCGGGATCAAAGGACAAAGAATGGCCCGCATCTACAAGACCCGCACCTGGCACGACCAGCTTTCGCCGTCGATGGAGGAAATGGAGTTCCTGGCGCTGGAGACTTACGCTCATTTGCCGGAGGATTTCCGCAAGCTGACCGGCGAGATCGTCATCCAGATCGCCGACTTCCCGACCGACGAGATCATGGACGATCTGTCGCTGGAAACGCCGTTCGACCTGCTCGGCCTGTTCGAGGGGCGCGGCATCGCCGAGCGCTGGAACCCGCAGACCGGCGAGGGCCCGAACCGCATCACGCTCTACCGCCGCGCCATCCTCGACTACTGGGCCGAGAACGAGGAGACGCTGGGAGACATCGTCACCCATGTGCTGATCCACGAGATCGGCCACCATTTCGGCCTGTCGGACGACGACATGGAGCGGATCGAGGAAGCGGCGGAGCAGACGGCCTAGAGCCTTTTCGCGAAATCGCATCGCGCCTTTCCTCTCCCCCGTCGATCGGGGGAGGAGGTGTCGAGCGAAGCTCGACGGAGTGGGGGTCGACTCTGCCGAGCGTTGCTATTCAAGCCTGGGCGGTGTCGCGCCTTGACTGAGGCGCTGTGGTGAATTGACGGCGACGCCGCATTTTGAGGACCGGCTTCCCCCACTCCGTCGCTGCTTCGCAGCGCCACCTCTCCCCCCTCCGGAGGGAGAGGAAGGGTGCCGGCTGGAATCCCGCGTCTACCAATCGCTCAGCTTGGTGTCGGGCGTGTAGTCGTGGCCCTCGACATCCTTCACCACGGCCTGACCGCAGCGCATCGACTTGGTCTTCTTGTCATAGGCGTAGGTCGGCGAGCCGAACAGGTGCCAGCCCTTGTTCAGCGCCGCCGTCACCTTGTGGCAGAAGCTGGAATCGTCGGGAGCGGACAGGAAGCGGTAGAGTTTCATGGTTCGTCTCTGTGGTGGGTGATTTCGTTTAGGACCATCATGCGCCGATGGCGGCGGCCTTCGCCAGCAGTTTCTCGGCCTGGGCGAGATGCAGCCGCTCGACCATCTTGCCATCGAGCGCGATGACGCCCTTGCCGGCATTTTCGGGAAGCGCGAAGGCCGCCTTCACCGCGCGCGCCTGGGCAAGAGCCTCGGGCGCCGGCACGAAGGCGCGGTTCGCCGCCTCGATCTGCGCCGGATGGATCAGCGACTTGCCGTCGAAGCCCATGGCGGCGGCTTCCACGCATTCGCGGGCAAAGCCATCGGCATCGCGAAAATCATTGAAGACACCGTCCAGCACATCGAGACCGCCGGCACGCGCGGCCAGCACCAACTGCATCAGCCAGGGCATGAGATAGCGCCGGTCCGGCGTCGCCAGGACGCCGGTCTCTTTGACCAGATCGTTCGTTCCGGCAACGAAACAAGTAAACCGCGAGGCCGGGTCGCGGCCGAGTTCGGCAAGCGCGCCGATGTTGAGCAGGGCCTTCGGCGTCTCCACCATCGCCCATAGTTTCACCGTGTCCGGCGCGAAATTGTCGTCGAGCAGGTCGCCGGCCTCCAGCACCTCGCGCGGCGTGACGACCTTGGACAAAAGGATGCCGTCGGCCTCGCCTTTCGCCGCCGCCAGCACGTCGTCGATGCCCCATTCGGTTCCCAGCGCGTTGACGCGCACGATCATCTCGCAGCGCCGGTTCGGACGTTCGGTCAGGATGCCCGCCAGTTTTTCGCGCACCGCGACCTTGTCGGCGGGCGGCACGGCGTCTTCCAGGTCGATGATCACGGCATCGCAGGCAAGCGTCGCGATCTTGGCCAGCGCCCTGTCATTGGAGGCCGGGATGTAGAGCACCGAACGGCGCGGGCGGTAGGTTTGCATCCGCGATCTATGCCGCCTGTGGACAATGGAGGCAAGCCGTGCGGCGCAGCCAATCGTCGGAAGTCGGCGCCGCCCCTCATCGCCCTGCCGGGCACTTCTCCCCGTATAGTGACGGGGAGAAGGGGCTGGCCGCGGCCCCAGCGCTTTTCCTGCAACGCTGGCGATTGGCGAAGATCCGCGTGACTACGTCCTTCTCCCCGTGAACGGCAGGGGAATCGCATATGGCTTTTTGGGACTTGAAGTTGGGCTGAGAAGGGATTCTGTGAGCAGGCAGTCTTAACGAGGGAGAGACTGCCATTTCGAGCCTTGAAAGCTA
>NZ_JARAKC010000011.1:0-173932 GCF_049887195.1 Mesorhizobium abyssinicae | reverse complement strand
TGGAACAGGCAGAGATCGAGCGGGCCAAGCGCAAGCCGACCGAGCACCTTGACGCTTACGACTACTATCTGCGCGGGATAGCAAGCCTCCACCAGTTGACCAGGGAATCCACCGCAGACGCCCTTCAGTTGTTTTACAAAGCCATCGAACTCGACCCTGAATTTGCCTCGGCATACGGCATGGCCGCCTGGTGTGCCGTCATGCGCAAGGCCAACGGCTGGATGACGGATCGCAAGCAGGAAACCGCCGAAACCGAGCGCCTGGCTCTGAAGGCCGTGGATTTGGGCAGGGATGACGCGATCGCTCTTTCCCGCGGCGGGACCGCGCTCGCCTACGTCGTGGGCGACAATAATAGCGGCAGCGTTCATTGATCGCGCGCTTGCGCTCAATCCGAACCTGGCTACCGCGTGGCTATTCAGCGGCTGGGTCAGAGCCGACCTCGGCGATACGGAAACCTCGCTCCGGCACCTGGCGACCGCGATACGCATGAGCCCCGTCGACCCGCTCATGTTCGACATGCAGAATGCGGTTGCAGTGGCTCATCTCTTCGCTGGTCGATTTGAGGAGGCATCATCTTGGGCTGAAAGGTCGTTGCGGGAAAAGCCGGACTTTTTGGGGTCGTTGCGCTTTGCGGCTGCAAGCTATGCTCACGCGGGCCGAACCGAGGATGCGCAAAAAGTGGTGAGCCGAATGCTCGCCCTCGATCCCGGCCAACGAATTTCCAATCTCGCCGACGTCGTTTCAACTAGCCGTCCGGCCGATATGGCTCTGCTTGCAGAAGGTTTGCGAAAGGCGGGGCTGCCGGAATAGCGCTGCCGGGCTGGCGCATCGATCGCGTGGGCAGCCTGGTGGCACGATGTCACCGCCAGATAGCAACCAGATCCGTCATGTCGGCGGCCCTCGCGACCAATGGGGTTGGGGTTTTGATTAGCCCAAGCGGCGCAGGCGATCGCTCACTAACTGGAAGTCACGTGTGCTTGCCAGGGTTCGCCGGATAATTTGAGGTTCGGGGGCTCCGGCGGAGAATTGGTCTCCGCCGGAGCACGCAACATCACTTCATCAGGTCGGTCCAGATACGGGTATAGAGTTCGTCGACCTCGGCGGGGCAGACTTCCTGCCAGCCGCCGGCGGCAATGTACTCCGCCGGAATGTTCAACTCGGGCGCGGCCTTGATGTCGTCGCGCATGAATTGGGTCGAGCCCTTGATGCCGTTGGCATAGGTCGCGAAGTTCGAAATCAGGGCCGCGTTTTCAGGCGCCATGATGAAGTTCAGGAACTTCTTGGCATTGTCCGGATGCGGCGCGTCGGCGAGAATTGCTACGCTGTCCATGAACAGCGAATAGCCTTCCTTGGGGAAGCCGAGCTTTATGTCGGCATTGACCTGCCGCGCCCGGAATGCGGCGCCATTGTAGTAGAGCTGGGCCAACGTATCGCGGCTGTCCATCTTTTCGATGCCGTAATCCATCGAGACCCAGGACTTCTTGGCTTCGAGCAGCTTGTCTCGAACCTTCTTCAGCAGCGCCTTGTCTCCGGTGCACCAAGTGCCGCCCATGTACCGGATGGCGGCATAGAGAACATCGTTCTTCTCGGGCACGACATTGATCTTGCCCTTCAGTTCCTGCGGCGGATCGAGCCAGATTGCGCTGGTGTTGATGTCACCCTTGTAGACGGAAGTGGCAACGACCGGCCCAGTCATACCCCACTGCCACGGCACAGAGTAATGACGGCCCGGATCCCAGCTGACATTCACCCAGCGTTCGTCGACATTCTTGAAATTCGGCATCTGGTCGGGCCGCGATTCAAGGAGGAGCCCCTCTTTGATCCAGATCGGCACGAAATTGGCCGACGGAACCACCATGTCGAAACCCGAGCCGCCCGCCCTGACCTTGGACAGCGCGGTATCGTTGGAGTCGTAGTCCGTCACCGTGACCTTGATGCCGGTTTCCTTCTTGAATTTTTCCAGGAGTTCCGGGCTGGTGTAGTTGCCCCAGTTGTAGAGGCTCAGTTCTTCCTCTGCGAGGGCCGCTGAACTTGCTGCCGCGAGCAGCATCGCCGATGTCAGCGCCGTCAATATGGATCGCATGCTTGTCACTCCTCTGTAAGGTTGCTTATTTTTTGCGGTTGATCAGATGCACGGCCGTCACCAGAAGGATCGAGGGCACCAGGAGCATGGTGGCGGCAGCATTGACTTCGGGGGTCATGTCGCGACGGATCTGACCCAGCATGTAGGTCGGCAGGGTTTCCTGTCCGCCGGACTTCACCAGATCGGTGATGACGACGTCATCGAGCGAAATGACGAAGGCCAGCATGAAACCCGCTATGATGCCGGGCGCCAGCCTCGGAAGCGTCACATGCAGGAACGTCTTCCACGGATCCGCATAGAGATCGGCTGCCGCGGTTTCGAGGGTCAGATCCATGCCTTCCAGCCGAGCGCGGATCGGCAGATACGCAAACGGGATGCAGAAGGCCGTGTGCGCCAGGACCAGATAGCCGGTGCCCGAGTAGCCGGTTGCCGACTTGACTGCGGCGAACACGATCAGAAGCGAGATGGCCGTTACGATTTCAGGAACGATCAGAGGCTGGTTGATCAGGGCGTAGGAGACCAACTGCCCGCGATAGGCGTCGGTTCGGGTCATGGCAATGGCAGCCATCGTGGCCATGACGGTCGCCAGGACGCCGGCCACGGTGGCAAGAAACAAAGAGAAGAGGGCTGCGTTGATGATCAGGTCGTTGTGCCAGGCCTTGACGAACCAATCGAACGAGAAGCCGCCCCAGACGCCGAGCGAGGAGGTCGCGTTGAAGGCGAACACGACGAGGATGAGGATCGGCAAATAGAGAGCGACGATCGCCGATCGCGCAATGATGCTGAAGCCTGGCTGCGCCTTCAAATCGAATGCGTGCTGACTAGCGGCCATGCGCATTCTCCTTACCCGAACTTCCGCGGATGTAGATGATGAGCGCCACTGTCACGATCACCAGCAGGCAGATGGACAGTGCTGCGCCGAGGGGCCAGTTTCGACCCTGACCGAACTGCAGTTCGATCAGGTTGCCCATCATCATGTTCTTTCCCCCGCCCAGGACGCGCGGCGTCACATAGGCGCCGATTGCGGGGATGAAGACGAGGATCGATCCGGCGATCAGGCCCGGCTTGCAGGAGGGGATGACGATATGCCAAAGCACCTTTGAGCGCGTCGCATAAAGATCGTACCCTGCCTCAACAAGGTTGAAATCCATCCGCTCGAGGCTCGCATAGATCGGCAGCACCATGAGGGGCAGGTAGACGTAGACGAGCCCCAGGAGAACCGCCCCGTCCGTGAACAGCATCTGCATGGGCTTGTCGATCAACCCGGCCCAGATGAGGATGTTGTTGACCGGCCCCTGATTGGACAGGAGGCCCATGATCGCGAAGGTGCGGATCAGAAGATTGGTCCAAAAGGGGATCGTGATCAGCAGCATCCATTGCGACCGGACCTGCTCGGGCCGGGTCGCGATGTAATAGGCGGTCGGGAAGCCGATGAGCAGCGTGGCCAGCGTCGCTACCAGTGCCAGTTTGATGGAACGCCAGAAGATGATGAGATTGGCATCGGCCAGTACGAGCGTGTCGTCAAAGGGATCCCGCTCCACAAAGACATTCGTCCAGCCGTCGAGGCTGAAGTGACCGAGTGCGACCCCGCCGAAGGCGCCCTTTGCCATCACCGAATAGACAAGCATCACTGCAAGCGGCCCGACAGAGGCGATCACGATGGTCGCTAGCGCCGGCGCCTTGAGCAACCAGCGGCGCCGGCTTTCGGCGGTCCGGCGTGTGGCCGCCATCTCAGCGATGCTGGACATGTTCGCCTCCGAGCAGTCGGGCGCTATGGCTATGGATTCGCAGCCATACCTGTGTGCCGGACGTCCTGATTTTCTCTTGTTCCGGGCTGTTGGTCAGGCGGGCCGTGAAAGTCGAACCGTCGTTCAGGCGCAATTGAAGGCGGGTGTCCGTCCCAACGAAAACCTCGTCCTCGACGACTGCAGGAATGCAGTCCGATGACGGGGAGTCGAGGACGTCGACATGTTCCGGGCGGATCAGGACCTGAACCGTCCCGTCGCCGGAAGTTCCGGCTTTGCCGTAGGCGGTAGCGACAGCGCCAGCAATTCTGACCTGGTGAGCATCCGCAGCCGCCTGCCCGACAAGCCGGCCGCTCAGAATGTTCGATTCGCCGATGAAGTCGGCGACGAACCTGTCCACCGGAGCGTTGTAGATCTCCCGAGGACGGCCAACCTGGAGCACCCGTCCACGGTTCATGACGGCAATGCGATCGGACATTGCCAAGGCCTCCTCCTGGTCGTGCGTCACGAAGATAAAAGTGATGCCGGTTTCGGTTTGGAGCCGCTTCAGTTCGACCTGCATTTCCTTTCTCAGCTTGTAGTCGAGGGCCGACAACGGTTCATCGAGCAAAAGCACTTCCGGTTGCGGAGCCAGAGCGCGGGCCAGGGCGACACGCTGCTGTTGCCCGCCGGAAATCTCACTGGTCCGACGGTCGGCAAGCGTTTCCATCCGCACGAGTTTCAGCATCGCGGCCACGCGATCCACGCTCCTGGACTTCGTCCAGCCCAGCATTTTCAGTCCGAAACCGATGTTCTCGGCGACAGACATGTGGGGAAAGAGTGCGTAGTTCTGGAAAACCGTGTTGATGGGCCGCCGAAACGGCGGAAGCGCCGCAATGTCCTTGCCGCGGAGCAGGATTTGTCCATTGGTCGGAAAGTTGAACCCGGCGATCAGCCTCAGAAGGGTCGTTTTTCCGCAGCCGGACGGCCCCAGCAACGTAAAGAACTCGTTTTCGGCAATGTCGATCGACACGTCGTCAAGCGCCAGAAAGGCCGAAGCGCCGGTCCCATAACTCTTATGCAGGCCGATCGCCTGGACCGCCAGGCGACGATCCGCGGTTTGCGGCTGGATGGGTTGGGACAATGCCAGCATATCAGGCCTCGAAGGTCACGCGACCGCCGCAGACGGTGAGTGCGGGTGAGAGGGTGTTGATCTCCTCGGGTGAAACGGCCTCGATATCGCCGGATAGGAGGACAAAATCGGCGAAATGACCGGGTTTGAGTTGTCCCTTCCGGTCCTCAGCGTGTTCGGCATAGGCGCCTTCGATCGTATAGGCCGCAATCGCCTCGTGGACGGTGTAGCTCTGGTCTGGCAGATGCGGCGCCCAGGGCTTGCGGTTGACGGCCGCGTGGATGCCAGCCAGGACATCAATCCGCGCCACTGGCCAATCCGACGCGAAGACAACATGGGCTCCCGCCTGCTTTAAGGTCCGCCAGGCATACGCAAGCGGCCAGCGATCGGGCCCGATGCGGGTCTTGGCCGGTTCAAGCGGGAAATCCATCACGCCTGGGGGATGCGGCGGCTGCATGGATGCGATCGCGCCAAGGGCAGCAAAGCGCGGAATGTCGCTGGGCTGGATGACCTCGATATGCTCGACCCGGTGGCGCGCGTCCCGCGGGCCATTGGCCTTCATGGCGGCTTCATAGCCGTTCAGGACCGAGCGCACCGCGCCGTCGCCGATCGCGTGCACGGCGATCTGCAAACCGCGCCGGTCCGCCTCGATCGCCATTTCCGTGAATTGGGCCTGGGTGAAGAGCGGTTCCCCGGTGAAGTCGGGCCTGTCAGCATAGCCGTCGACGAGATAAGCGGTGTAGCCTTCGATCACGCCGTCATAAAACGCCTTCACGAGACCGGAATTCAGCCAGTCTCCGCGATAGTCGTCATTCATGCGGGACGCCTTTTCCAGCATGGCCACCGTCATGAAGTTCTTGAAATGGAAGGGAACCTTGACGCGGCAGAGCAGGGCGCCCTGTTCCTGGATCTCGGTGAGCAGTTCCAGCGTGTAAAGATTTCCGTCCATGTTGTGGATCGACGTGATCCCGTGCCTGGCGCACCAGGCCAGGGCGGCTTTTATGGATGCCCGGTCCAGCGCCCTTTCCTCTGGCGTTGGCGGTTCGGGCGGCTCGCCTCCCGTGGAAAGCCCCAGCGACGAACGAAAGGTGCCGGCATAGACATTGACCGGTCCGAAGGCCTCGACTTCGCGCAGTTCGCCGGTGGCGAGGGCGTCCCCGCCCATGACCACCTCGTTGCCGGGCCCCAGTGCCTTTCCATGGAGAAGCCCGACTTCCTTGAGCAGTATGGTATTCGCCCACATCGTGTGATGGTCGAAGGCCACGAAGGCCAGCGGCCGGTCATCGAGAATGCTGTCGAGGAAATGCCGGTCGATCGGCCTGCCGTCGAGCATGTCGTAATCGGCACCTTGGCAGAAAAGGACCTTCGCCTCCGGATTTGCCGCCGCGTGAGCCCGCACTTTGTCGCGGATCGCGGCTTCACCCTTCGTGCCCGTGAGCAACAGGTCATTGAGGATGGCGCCGCCGCCAAACACATGCATGTGCGCTTCGATGAAGCCCGGCAGCACGCTTCGGCCGGCAGCGTCGATTATCCGCGTCGAATTGCCGGCAAGCGGCAGCACATCGGTTGCGTCGCCAACAGCGAGAACTCGTCCGTTGGCGATTGCCATCGCAGAAGCCGCCGGCCGGGCCGGGTCCATGGTCAGAATTCTTGCGTTCGTGACCACCATGTCAGCTTGCATCAATGACGTTCCCCCAGCCTGCCCAATTCCCCTTCCGGGTAGGGCAGCAATTGACTACACTTTTTGCATACTTTGTTGTATACACTATGCGCTTGCGAATGCGCGAGTCAACCGGTACCTATTTGCCGCGTTGACGCCAGCCGGTGTTAGGAGCCCCGATGAACGACGTTGCCCGCGGCCATTTGCGTCAGTCGACCTATGAATCGATTAAGGCGATGATCGTGACCGGGCAGCTGTCACCGGGCAGGCGAATTACGGAACTCGAGCTCGTCGAACAGCTTCAGGTCAGCCGGACGCCGGTGCGCGAGGCGCTCAATCGATTGGAGCGTGACGGGCTTGTGGTCGAACGTCCCCGCACCGGATTTGCGGTGGTTCAATTTGACGAGACGATGCTTCGGAATGTGTTCGACATCCGGGCTGAGCTGGACGCCTATGCGACGACCTTGGCGATCGCCCGCATCACCCGCGATGAAGTGGAACTGCTGCGCGGCTTGGTCGCGGACTGCGAGCGCCTGGCGCAAACCGATTCGGCTCCTCGCGCCCGGCTGGAAGAGATGCAGACGGGCATGGAAATCCATCGCGCAATCGCGCGATTTAGCGCCAACGCCATGCTCGCGGAAATGCTGAACGGACTTTTGGACAAGTGCCAGGTCTATGTCTGGATGGAGTTGACCCAGTTGAACGACTGGAAGGCGGCGCGTGACGACCATCACATGATCGTTGAAGCGATCGCTGCCGGGGACGCCGACACGGCCTGCCGCGAATCCCGCCGTCATATCCGGCAATCGAGGGATGGCATCCTGGACCTCATGCTCAGGCAGCGCGATCTGCGCGACCTGTATCTATCCCGGACCGAGGAGTTGCAGACGCGACCGGGTCTGGCTGTCTAGGCTTCGCAAAATTGACGTTTCTGCTGGTGTCATCTGCCGGGACATCTGGCGCTGTGTGACGTGGCGGATGCGGACATGCCATCGACGCTTGTCCCGACCATTCGGCGAGGAATTGGCAGGGAGACGCCGGCACCATGATGCACTCGGACCAGATCCATATCGATGCGGATATCGTTCGCGCGATCGTCTTCGAGCAGTTCCCGGAGCACCGCCACGAGAAGATCGAGCAGCTTGGCGCGATCGGTACGGTCAATGCAATCTTCAGGATCGGATCGAGTGTAGCGGCAAGATTCCCGCTGCGTGCGATGGCGCCTGTCGAGTGCGCCAATATGCTGCGCAACGAAGCCGCGGCCATGACCGAGTTTGCCGCGCATTCTTCGGTTGCCTGTCCTCGACCGCTCGGGCTTGGTCAACCGGGCCCGCTCTATCCGCTGCCTTGGGCAATGCAGAGTTGGATAGAAGGTGACGTTGCCACGCACGATGGGCTTGCTGCTTCCGCGACCTTCGCACGCGACATTGCCAGGCTGATTGCGTCGCTGCGGGCAGCGACCACGGATGGACGTCGTTTTGATGGGCAAGGGAGGGGCGGCAGTCTTCCGGACCACGACGAGTGGATGTCGATCTGTTTCAACAACAGCGAGGGTCTCCTGGACGTGTCTCGGCTCCGTCGCATCTGGGCTCGGCTGCGTGAACTGCCGCCGTCCGGTCCCGACGTTATGGGCCATCGCGATCTTATTCCGGCCAACCTGCTCGTGCGTGGGGACCGCCTTGTTGGTGTGCTCGACTGCGGCAGCTTCGGACCGGCCGACCCGGCCTTGGATCTTGTCGCCGCATGGCATCTTTTTGATCGCAGTCGGCGCGAAACCGTGCGTGCCCATCTTGGATCAAGCCAGCTCGAGTGGCAGCGCGGAGCGGCATGGGCCTTCCAGCAGGCGATGGGCCTGGTCTGGTACTATCGGAGCACCAACCCCGCCATGAGTGCCCTTGGCCGCTCGACGCTCTCCCGCATCATCGACGATCTGGAAATCTGATCCGAACCTGGGCGTCGTTCGGGCCTAAGTTCCTTCACAAGCGCAGGGACCCTCCGTAGCGACAGCTCATGACCGCTCGTGCAGCAAGGCGGCGTGAGCGACCAATGCATCGATGATCACGCGCATGCGCGGCGGTACGACGCGGCCGGCGCTCCACAGCAGGTGGATGGGGGCAGTGTCCACGGCCGAGCTCATCAGCACTGGCACCAGCTCGCCGCGACGCAAGCTGTTGCCGGCGAGCCAGTCGGGCAGGAAGGCAATGCCGCAGCCGGCGACCGCCGCCTGCAACAGCGCATCGCCGTCGCCGATCATCAGCCTGGCTTGCGGCTGGTAGAGCATGGTTCCGTTGCCATCGGGCAGTGGCCATGGGTTGATGAAATCGCGCCGGCCGTAGACCAGCAGCGCATGCTGGGCCAGCCCTTGGATATCGGCGGGTGTCCCGGCCGTGGCCAGGTAGGCGGGACTGGCGCACAACAGCGAACGCTGCGTGCCCAGCCGTCGGGCGGTCAGTGAGGCATTGTCCGCGAGAGGGCCGAGGCGCACGGCGAGGTCGATGCCGTCGTCGACAAGGTCGGAGCGGTGGTCATCGAAGCCGATCTCGAGCCGGAGCGCCGGATGGTCCTTGGCCAGCCCGAACAGCACCGGCGCCACCCAGCGGCGGCCAAACGCCAACGGCAGAGCTAGCCGCACCACGCCCGCCGGCGCCTGTCGTCCGGCGGCGATGACGTCCTGTGCCTCGCTGAGCCCCGCAAGCGCGCGCCGGCAGGCCTCGTAGTAGATTTCGCCGTCGGCCGTCAGGCTCAAGCGGCGGGTTGTCCGGTTGAGCAGGCGCACGCCCAGCCGCTGCTCGAGCTGCAGCACCTTGCGACCGACGGCCGATTTGGTCAGGCGTAGCCGCGCCGCCGCTGCGGTATAGCTGCCCGCATCGACGGCTTGGACGAAGGCGAGGGCGCCCTCAAGGCTGCCAGCTATGAGGCTCATTGTGTATCCAATCGCAACGATCTGCCGACAAATTCGCACCATTGTAGCTGGATGCGCGATGGTAATACAGGCCGGACAGGGTTGGAGATGCGCAATGGATGACATGACAGAAGCCTGGCGCATGACCGGGTTTGGGCTCGACAAGCTGGTACGCGAGGCGGTGCCGTTGCCGTCGGTCGGCCGGCGCGCGCTGTTGGTCGCGGTGCGCGCGGTGGCGCTCAACTTCAAGGACCTGCTGTTGATCGATGGCAAGTTGCCGGCGATGTCGCTGCCCTTCGTGCCGGCGTCGGACGCGGTGGGCGAGGTGGTCGCCATCGGGTCCGAAGTGACGCGTTTCCGCGTCGGCGACCGCGTGTTGGGGCAGGTGATTGCCGATTGGGCCGACGGCGAAGGGCCGCCGGTGTCGCACAGACAGACGCTGGGGTTGTCGCTGCCGGGCGTGCTGGCGCGCCACGTCGTGTTCGGCGAGGACGCCGCCGTGCCGGCGCCGGCTTCGCTTGGCGACGAGGAAGCAGCGACTTTGCCAATCGCGGCGCTCACCGCCTGGTCGGCGTTGGTCGAGTCCAGACGGTCGCGGCCGGGCACGACTGTGCTTATCGAAGGAACCGGCGGCGTGGCGCTATTTGCACTGCAATTCGCGCTGGCCTTCGGGCAAGTCCCTATCCTGCTGTCGCGCCACGCCGACAAGCTCGAACGCGCCCGGATGCTAGGGGCAAGGCTCTGCGTCGACACCGGCGCCAACCCCGACTGGAGCGCACAAGTGCGGACGCTTACGGGCGGGCGCGGGGTCGACCATGTCCTGGAGCTGATCGGCGGCGCCAATCTGCGGCAATCGATCGAGACAGTGGCAGCCGGCGGGCTTGTATCCCTCATCGGCCAGCTGGCGGGTACCGAACTGGCCGTGCCGACACCGGTGCTGACGCGCAACCGCATTACGCTGCAGGGCATCGCCACGGGCTCGCGACGGCAGTTCGAGCGCATGAATGTGGCAATCGAGGCGCTGGGCGTCAGACCGGTGATCGATGCCGTCTATCCCTTCGAGGCGGTCCACGAGGCTTTCGAGCACCAGCGGCGCGGGCCGTTCGGCAAGGTCGTGGTCAGTCTGGGCCAAATGCCGAGCTAGACAGGCATCCCACCCTGATCGTTTTCGCGACGCCGTTGCAGAGCTTCCCTTACCGCGCGCACGACATCAGCGTTGTCGGGAAAGTATCCCTTGCGCCTCGATGTCACGACCTGACCGGCCACCGCGACCTGGAATACGCCCCCTTTGCCGGCTTTCAACTCCACGGGAAGGCCGAGTTCATCAGTCAGGCTCCTGGCAGCCTGGGTGGCGCGGCTCTCATATCCGCACGGCCCGCAATAGGTGATGGTGATAGGCTGGTGGGGCTCGACTTCTGCCGATCCATGACCGGAAGGATGCTCGGCACCCGATATCAGGTCTACGACGCCGGCAGCGATTGCTTCGGGTTCATCTTCCTGGAGGTAGTGCAGGCCCGAGTTCAGCTTGAACAAACGGCAGTTCCTGAGCCCAGCCGCAAACGCTTCGGCATAGGCAGGCGACACGAGAGCGCCCGGGTTGCCGGCAAACAGCACCTTCGGATAATCCGATACCCGCAATGCGGCGTGTGCCTCGTCCAGCGTCTGCCAGACGTCCGCCGGCTCGCCCGCAATCGGCAACTCGTTCGGAAGGCGCCACGTCGGGGTACGCGATTTGGGCGTCGCAAAGGGGGCGCGGTAGATCTCCATCTCCTGCACATCAAGCCCCCGCTGGACGGACCCGGGAAGCACGCGCTCGACGAACGCGTTCTGTCCGAGGATCATGTCCTCGCCGATTCCCGGCGTGCGGAATTTTCTGAACGTCTCCCGCGCGACCTCGCTCTGATGGAAATCGTTCCATGTCGGGATTGGCCGGATAAACTCCATGAAAGCCAATCCCTTCACGATGTCGGGCCGCCGGGCTGCCAATTCGAAGGCCAGGGCGGTGCCCCAATCCTGCGCGACGATGTAAGCGGCCTCGATCCCCATAACCTCGAGGAATGCATCGAGATAGGCCACGTGATCGAAGAACCGATAGCCGATTTCGGGCTTGCCTGATCGGCCGAAGCCGATCAGGTCGGGCGCGATACAGCGTGCCGATCCCGCCACGATCGGAAGGATGTGACGCCAAATGAAGGAGGAGGTTGGGTTGCCGTGGAGAAACAGGGCCACCGGCAATCCGGGCTCACCAGCCTCCCGATAGGCCATGGTCGAATCGAGCACGCGAACTGCGGGTAGTGTCTGGTCGGATGACATTCATTCCTCCCGTTAAAGCTGATACGGTCGCCACAATACGTACGTACGTATTATTGTCAACGGGACTTGACAAAAATACGGTCGTACGTAGTTTGCACGCATGCCCAAACCGTCCGCTAGAAGCAAGATTCTCGAAGCTGGCCTGGCCGTGATGTTCCGCCAAGGCTATCACGGCGCCGGCGTCAGAGATGTCGTTGCGGAGGCCGGGGTCGCCCAGGGCTCGTTTACGAACCACTTTCGATCGAAAGAGGATTTCGCCGCCGAGGTCTTGGACCTGTATTTTTCCTCGATCCGAAAGCGGATCTCCGAGTCGCTCCTTGACGCTGGTCTTGCGCCCCGGCAACGACTGCTGCGGTACCTGGACATCATCTCGGATCGGCTCGCTGCCGATGGCTATGTGCGGGGCTGCCTGATCGGCGACTTCAGCCTGGAGGTGGTCCAGGAGAGCGAGCCGCTGCGCCAACATCTCGTCGCGATGTACCGGGAGTGGCTTCAGCCCTTTAGCGACTGCATCGCGGAGGCCCAGGCTGCCGGGGAAATCGACAGCACGTTCACTCCACGGGATCTGGCGGAGTTTCTTCTTGCCTCCTGGGAAGGCGCGATCCTGCGCATGAAAGTGGAGCGTTCCGGCGAACCGCTCCGACGGTTCAAGGACATCGCCTTCGCTACCGTTTTTGGTCCGCCATGATTTTCCGATTTGACACTAAGGGGTGGCAAAACGTCTATCAGGATCTGGCTTTTCGCCACTCCTCGTACTCTCCGCGGGCATCGTCATGCAGCGGATAATAGCGTTGCAACGACCCGCCCTGCATGAGCTTTTCGCGCGAGAATTCCTCCCAATCGTGATGCTTCTGCGCCTCTTCGATCACCTTCGCAGCCATTGCGACGGGAACCACCACCACCCCGTCATCGTCGGCAACGATGATGTCGCCGGGGATCACCGAGACATTGCCGCATGCGATCGGAACGTTGACGGCATTGGGATAGATGCTGGTCTGCACATGGTAATTGGGCGTCCAGCCGCGCAGCCATAGGGGCAGATCGAGCTTCTCGACATTGGGCCGATCGCGCATGCACCCGTCGATGACGATGCCAGCGCCGCCTCTGCCCTTGAAATACGTCGACATCATATCGCCGAAGACACCCGAACTCATGTCGCCGCGCGCGTCGACCACGACCACATCGCCCTCCTGAGCGTGGTAGAGCACGTGCCGGTGCAATTGCGTCTCCGGATCGGCATATTCTCCCTCGTTGAAGAGGTCGGGCCGCTGCGGCAGGAACTGCAGCGTCAGCGCCGGGCCGACGATCGACTTGCCGTGGTTCTGCGCCACCGGACCGACCATATGCGGATTGCGGAAGCCCATGTGACCAAGCGTGCCGGCAACGGTCGCGGCGCCGATCTCCCTCAGCGCGTCGATCAGGTCCTTGGACGGCCGGGTGATGTCGGGGCTATGCGTCATGGTGGACTCCGGTTGACGTTGCGCTACCAGTTCGTGACAGAACCATCGCGGCGCTTGAGGTGGGGTGCTTCCCAGAAACGGAAACTCTGCGCCTGGATCGCCGCCTCGTTGATCTCGACGCCGAGCCCCGGCAGATCGCTGACCGGATAGTCGGGGCCGTCGAGCTGTGGTTGCACCGGGAAGAACTCGGAACTGTCGAAGCCCAGCTTTCTTTCTGGCGCCCTGGTCTCGAGCCAGGCGAAATTCGGCACTGCGGCGGCGAGATGTATGGTCGCGGCGGTGCACACCGGACCAAGGGGATTGTGCGGCATCAGGTCCACATAGTGCGCTTCGCTCCAGCCCGCGACCTTCATCGCTTCGGTGAGCCCGCCGACATTGCAGACATCGAGCCGATTGAACTGATGGATGCCGCGCTCGATGTAGGGCAGGAATTGCCACTTGCTGGCAAATTCCTCGCCGATGGCGAATGGGATGTCGGTCATCGTACGCAGGGATTCGTAGGCCTCCGGCGTCTCGTCCCGTATCGGCTCCTCGAGGAAATCAAGCACGCCGCGGCCGAGCTTGTTGCAGAAGCTTGCCGCCTCGGCCACCGACAGCCGATGATGGTAGTCGATGCCGAGCACGAGGTCGTTGCCCAGCGCCTCGCGCGCCCTGTTCAGCATGCTTGCGGTAGCGCCGATCGACTCGCGCGGCTCGAAGATGTCCCTGCTGCTTTGCCCGACGGGAAAGAAGCGTATCGCCTGCCACCCCTGCGCGCGCAGTTCCCCGGCTCGTTCGATGGCGGCTTCGCCCTCGGCCTCGTCTCCGGTCGAGGCGAAGGTCGGGATGCGGTCGCGCTGCTTGCCGCCGAGCAGCTCATAAACCGGCACCCCCAGCGCCTTGCCCTTGATGTCGTGCAGGGCGATGTCGATGGCCGAGATGGCCGCCTGCAGGACGCGCCCGCCTTCGAAGTACTGGCTGCGATAGATCTCTTGCCAGATCCGGCCGATCTGCATCGGGTCACGGCCGATGAGGAACTCGCGATAGTGCTCGATCGCGCCGGCCACGGCTTTCTCGCGACCGCTCAAGCCGCTCTCGCCCCAGCCGAAGATGCCCTGATCGGTCTCGATCTTGACCAGCATCTGGTTGCGGGTCCCCACCCACACCGGATAGGGCTTGATCGCCGTGATCTTCAGCTTCGTGGTCATTCACACTCGTTCCACACGCATCCGCCCTGTCTCAGTTGGCCTCGAGGGCCATCTCCGTTTCGCCGTCGAACAGGTGGATGCGCTCCTGGTCGAACTCGAGCCAGATCTGCTCGTCGGGTGCGACGGCGATGGTGGGGGACACGCTGATATTGACGATCGCGCCGGAGAGGAACGCTTGCACGAAGGTGATGTCTCCGGTCGGCTCCACCGTGTAGGCTTTGGCCGGAATGGCGCCGGGAACGGCGCTCTTGTGCAGCTTGATCGTCGAATGTCGCGCACCGAGCACGACCTTCCTGGTGGTCGCTCCCTGGACCTTGCGCGCGTTGAGTTCCGACAGTGCAAGGCTCCAGCCTTCAGCGCTCGTCAGAGCGGTGGCGCCGTTGGCCGTCGATGCCTCCAGCGGAATGAGGCTCATGGCCGGGCTGCCCACGAAGCTCGCGACGAACATGTTGGCGGGATGGGCGAAAACTTGTGCCGGCGAATCGTATTGCTGCAGATAGCCGCCGTTCATCACGGCCATCCTGTCTGCCATGGTGACGGCCTCCAGCTGGTCGTGCGTGACGTAGACGATCGTCGCCTCGAGGTCCTGATGGAAGCGCTTGATTTCGGACCGCATCTGCACGCGCAGCTTTGCGTCGAGATTGGAGAGCGGTTCGTCCATCAGGAATACCGCCGGATCTCGAACCAGCGCGCGGCCGAGCGCCACGCGCTGCTGTTGCCCGCCCGAAAGTTCGCGCGGCTTGCGCTCGAGCAGTTGCGTCATGTCGAGCACCCGCGCCGCTTCCCTGACCTTCCTGTCGATCTCGTCCTTGGGCAGCTTGCGCATCTGCAGCGGGAAGGCGAGGTTCATATAGACCGACTTTTGCGGATAGAGCGCATAGTTCTGGAACACCATAGCGATGTCCCGGTCCTTGGGGTCGAGGTCGTTGACCACCCGGTCGCCGATGAGGATGTCGCCCGATGTGATCGGGATCAGCCCCGCGATGAGGTTGAGTGTCGTTGTCTTGCCGCAGCCTGAAGGGCCGACGAGCGCAACGAACTCGCCGTCATCGACCGTCAGCGAAACCTCGTTGACGGCTTTGAAGCCGCCATAGGTCTTGACGAGATCTTTGAGGACCACGTGGGCCATCGGCAACTCCCTAGTGCTTGACCGCGCCTTCGGTAAGGGCGCGTACGAAGTATCGTTGCAGGACAAGGAAGAGGACCACGACGGGCACGCTCATCATGAAGCTGGCAGCCATCAGACCCGGGAAGTCGGTCGTGTTTTCCGAGAAGAAGCGCTGGATACCGACCGGCAATGTCAGCTGCTCGTTCTTGGAGAGGAACGTGTACGCGTAGATGTATTCGTTCCATGCGCCGATGAAGGAATAGATCGCCGTGGCGATGATGCCTGGCGCCGAGAGCGGCATCACGATCAGGACAAAGGCCTGGAACCGCGTCGCCCCGTCGATGCGCGCCGCCTGCTCGAGCTGCACCGGGATGTTGTCGTAGAAGCCCTTGAGGAGCCAGATTGCCAGCGGCAGGCCGAAGGTGAGATAGGTGAGAATGAGCGACCCATGCGTGTTCACGAGCCCGATGGCGCGCATCAGGATGAAGAGCGGCACGAGAAAGATCACCGCCGGGAACATGTTGCGCAGCAATACGGCGAAGAACAGGAAGTTCCGGCCAGGAAACGTGAAGCGAGAAAACGCGTAGGCCGCGGGAACCGCCACGATGACCGAAAGGATGGTCGTGGCTGTGGAGACGAAAAGGCTGTTCCAGAAGAAGCGGAGGAAGTCCTGGCCGACGCTGTTCTGCGGATCGAGCAGCTTCTGGTAGCTGGCAAGGGTTGGTTGGTCAGGCCACCATTGCGGCGGGAACTGCATCGCGGCGAAGCCGGACTTGATCGAGGTGAGCAGCATCCAGATCATCGGCAATGCGGTGTAGAGCAACATGAACGTGAGGAAGATACGCCCGCCCCATCGCCATCCGTCGATGCTCGCACGTCGATGGGCCTGACCCAGGCGGGCTGTCTCGGCGATCGTGCTCATGCGCCTGCATCCTTGCGTTCGTTTCCGCTTAGCGCGCGGACGTAGAAGTAGCCGAGCGTCATCAAGATGAGGAAAAGAAGCACCGAATAGGCCGATGCCACCCCCCAGCGCTGCCGGCCGAAGGCGAGCTCATAGATGTGGGTGATCCAGATGTGCGATGCGTTGGACGGCCCGCCGCCGGTCATGATCCAGGGGATGATGAAGGAATTGAAGTTGGCCACCGCCAGCAGCAGGATCGTCACCGTGGAGACGTTTCTCAAATGCGGGAAGGTGACGTGCCAGAAGCGCTGCCATGCATTGGCTCCGTCGACTTTTGCGGCGCGCAACAACTGCTCGGGGACTGTCTGAAGACCGGCCATCATCATGATCATGGCGAACGGAAACTCCCGCCAGATATTGACGACGATCAGGGAGGGCAGCACCGTGCTGACGCTGTCGATGAAATTCGGCGGCCGATCGGCCAATCCGAGGCCGACCAGTACCGCTCCGATGATCCCGAAGTCCGAATGGTAGATCCACTTCCAGATATAGGATGCGGCGACCGCGCTGATGACCCAGGGAATGATCAGGATGGCGCGCAGCACGCCCCGGCCGACAAACTCGCGATGGAGCGCCAGCGCGCAGGCAAATCCCAGGACAAAGGAGATGAAGGTGGATGCCAGTGTCCAGATAAGGGTGTTGGAGGTGACCTTCCAGAACACCGGACTGGTGAGGATGGCGGTGTAGTTGCCGAAGCCGACGAAGATCTTGTCGCGGAGCTGCAGGCCGGGTGGCGTGTTGAAGAACGACAGCTCGATCGTGTAGTAGATCGGATAAGCGATGACGATCAGCATCACGGCAATCGCAGGAAGCACGTACGCGTAGTCAGCGCGATGCTCCCAAATCTTGCCCAGCAGAGGTCGCAATCTTCGCCGAGCCCCGGTCTTTCCGGCCACGATCGTCACTTTGGCGTGCCCTTGTTTTTCGGAGCGGACCGGCCGCGCTCTCGCGCAGCCGGCAAGATCGGGTCAGGCTTCGGCTAGAGGCCGCCGCCCATCAGGTCTTTCACCTTCTTGGCCGCGTCGTCCGCTGCCTGGTCGACGGTCATCGCACCGGTCAGGGCATTCTGCAGCATGTCCGGGACGATGATGTTCATAATCTCGGGAGATTGCGGTAGCGCCGGGAACGGGATGCCGTATGGCAGCATCGAGGTGGTGACATCGAGGAACTTGATGCTGTCCAGCCGCTCCTTCATCCATTTGGTCTTGAAGCCGTTAAGGTTGCCCGGGTTCGAGCCGGCGTAGGCCATCTTCAGCGACCACTCGGGGCTCGTCCACATGCAGATGATGGCCTTGGCCGCCGGCTCGTCCACCTTGCCGCCTTCGACATATTCTGGCTTCAGGATGTGAATGTTCGAGCCGCCGAACACGACAGCGCGCTTGCCGTCTGGACCGGTCGGAATCAGGCCGTAGCGCATGTTGTCGATGACGGTCTGGGCCTTGTCCTTGTCGGTGCCGGTCGCCTTCTTCTGCAGGTCGAGCATGACATTGTAGTCGGACGGGTGCGAGATCATCATGCCGAGCTGGCCGGCGAGAAACAGCGGCTGGTTGTCGGCCTGCTGATTGGTGAGTGCCGAAACTGGAACCGACTTGTCGCGAACATACATGTCGTAAGAAGCTTGCAGCGCCGCCTTGCTCTGCGGGCTGTTGAGCTCGATCTCCTTATACGTCGGGTTCGCCGTGGCTTCGTCGAAGACGCCGCCGCCATAGGCCCACAACTGAGGCATGAAGCGGTACGGCGTATTGCCGGCATTCTTGCGCGCCACGAGGCCGTAACCGGCGATGCCGAGCTTGTCGTGGATCTGCTTGGAGTACTTGACGACATCGTCCCAGGTCGCCGGAGCCTTGTCCGGATCAAGGCCCGCGCGCTTGAAGATGTCGGCATTCCAGATGAAAGCCATTGTTTCATTGTTGGTTGGAATGCCGTAGGTCACCCCGTCCCAGGTCACGGCCTTCATGGCGCCGCGCCAGAAATCCTCGGTCGAATACCCGACATCCTCCGGCTTGAGCGGCTCCAGATAGCCCTTTGAGGCGAACTCGGTGCCACCCAGGATTTGCAGGCGGACCGCCATCGGCGCTGCATTGCCGAGGAGCGCCGTGCGGAACTTGTCGAGGAGATCGTTATAGGTGAGGGCTTGTTCCTCGAGCTGGATGTTCGGATAGGTCTTTCGGAAGGTCTCGAAGAAGTCCTTGTAGTACTGGCGCAGGAGGTCGGGGTCGCCCTCGAACACGCCCTGATACCAGAAGGTCAGCCGCCCCTTGTAGTCGAGCGGGGTGACCTTGCCGCAATCGGCCGCCGTATCAAAATCCTGTGTGCCGGCAATGGAGCGCACATATTCCGGCGACCACTTGCTCAGATCGACCGGCGCCGCGCCCAGCGCTGGTGCGGACATCAACGATGCCATTAAGGCAGTGGAGACAGTGCCGCGCAGGACGGCACTGCCGAGTGTAATCCTCGTCATAGGTATCCTCCAGGTTTCTCTCCCATGCCGCTCAGCATCGAGGCGAGCGGTCTTTGCTCGTCGGCCATGGGGATATCTCGTTCAAATGTATCCCTTCGAGCATTTTGTACGTTTTCAGATCGCAGATTGTCTGTCAACGCGATAAATCGTACATTGTTTATGGGGACCGTGCGTGATATCGGTCAAAGTGTGTATGATTGGGGAGCGGGCCTTGGCAGAAACAAGCGATTTCAAAGCGGAACCACCCGAGGGGATTGACGCTCTCGGGGCCTCAAGCGAGGGCGCCTCGCTTTATCAACTGATCAGGGAAGACATCATCGAAGGTCGGCTCGCCGCCAACGAACGGCTGGTGGTCACCGATCTCGCGCGGCGTCACGGCACCTCGACCAACCCGGTGCGCGAAGCCCTGCAACTGTTGCGGGGCGAGGGCTTTGTCACCTTCGTTCCCAACCGCGGGGCGCGCGTGCGGCCTATAGACCAGGATTTTGTCCGGGATATCTACGAGATCGGAGTCCTGATCGAGCCGGCTCTGACGCGATGGTTTGTGAATATGGCTACCGTCGAGGACATTGCTGAGCTCGAACGCATCCAGGGCCTGATCGAAGAGAACAACTTCGCCGACACGTTCAGGCACAGTGAGCTGGATACCGCCTTCCACACCGTGATGTACCAGAGGCACTACAACCGCCATGCCGCCGAGCTTTGGTGGAAGCATCGCGAAGTGCTACGGGCGGTGAGCCGGCGCTTCAATTTCACGCTCGCCCGGCGCGCCGCGATCATTCGCGAGCACCGAGAGCTCATCGCGCATGTCAAAGCTGGAAATGCGGACGAGGCAGCCGAACTCATTGCACGCCATGTCGAGGGCTCCGGGCGGCATGTTCTCGAACACATGCGCGCGCGCAACGCCGCTCGGGCAGGGTAGGCTATCCGGTCTGGAACGTCGTTATCCCGACCGCATCGGACAAAGGCAGGTGAGATGAAAATCACGAGCATTCGGCCATGGCTGATCAAGTCCGATGCTTCTTATTGGGGAGAGTACCTGTTCGTCGAAGTGACGACCGACGAGGGCGTGAGCGGCTGGGGAGAGATCACCACCACCACTAAGCTCGCCAACCGCGCGCTCTGCACGATCCTGCGGCAGATCGGTGCCGCCGTGACCGGCGAGGATCCGGCGCGCATCGAGCATCTCTGGCACAAGGTTTTCCGCAGCTTCACCTATATGGGCAGCCGCGGCGCCGCCGTCGAATGCGTAAGCGCCATCGACATAGCGCTTTGGGACATCCGCGGCAAAGTCCTCGGCAAGCCGATCTATGAGTTGCTGGGCGGACCGGTGCGCGATGAAATTGCCCTCTACACCCATCCCAACCAGGCCAAGTTTACCAGCAAGGAGGCTGTGGTCCGTGAAATTCGAGACATCGTCGAGTCCGGCCACACCGGGCTGAAGTTCGATCCGTTCCCGCACCAGGGCCGCACCACCGATGGACTGTCGCGCGAGCAGCGGGACGGCTACCTCGACGGCAGCATGACCCGCAAGGACGAGCGAGAGGCGGCCGAACTAACAGCTCTCATCCGCGAAACGGCAGGCCCCGATGTCGACATCCTCATCGATGCGCATGGTCGCTTCGACGTTCCCACCGCCATTCGCCTCTGTCGCAGCCTCGAGGAGGCTGGCCAGATCGACTGGTTCGAGGAACCTTGCCCGCCCGAAAGCCTCAACGCGCTCAAGCAGGTGCGTGAGAAGGTCAGCGCCGCCATCTCGTGGGGCGAGCGCGGCCACACGAAATGGGATTTCGTGCCGGTGCTGGAGAACAAGCTCGCCGACTACATCATGCCCGACGTGACCTGGACCGGCGGCATTACCGAACTCAAGAAGATCTCCGCCCTGTGCGAGGCCTACTACATCCCGGTCTCGCCCCATGATGCCGCGGGACCGATAAACGTGGTTGCGGGAGCGCAGGTGATGATGACCGTTCCGAACTTCTACAAGCTCGAAACGTCGGAGTGGAATCTCTCCAAATACGATCATCTCATCGACACGCCGCTCGACGTTTCGAACGGCAGCCTCAAGCTGACGTCGAGGCCCGGTCTCGGTGTCGAGATGAACCGCGACTATCTGCAGGCTCACGAGATCGAGCTGAGTTAGCCGTGCTCGCCGGCCCATGTGCGGGTCACAAGCCCCATCGACCAGAACGAGGATAAGTCATGCCAGAGACGGGTGGAGCCGACGGGGCGCTCAATCGGGTGAACACGAATTCCAGGCCGTCGGAGCTCCGCATCACCGACATGCGGGTTGCCGAAATCGTCGGCGCGCCGTTCACCTCGGCACTGCTCAAGATTTACACCAACCAGGGCATCGTCGGACTTGGCGAGGTGCGTGACGGCGCCAGCGCGACCTACGCGCTGATGCTGAAGAGCCGGCTGCTGGGCGAGAACCCTTGCGACATCGATCGCCTGTTCCGCCGCATCAAGCAGTTTGGCGGGCACGGCCGCCAAGGCGGCGGCGTCTCCGCAGTCGAGATCGCGCTGTGGGATCTCGCAGGCAAGGCCTATGGCGTCCCGATCTATCAGATGCTGGGCGGCAAGTTTCGCGATCACGTGCGCGTCTATTGCGATACCGACGCCGAGAAACCGAGCGGGACCGAAACCGGCAAGCGCCTCAAGGAGCGCATGGACCGCGGATTCACGTTCTTGAAGATGGACCTGGGCTTGATGCAGATCGCCCATGTTCCGGGCGCCGTCGTCGCGCCCACCGGCGCGCTCGAAGGGTTTCACGCCAATCCGCGCGGCCGTGGCGATACACCCGAGGAGCGTAAGGCCCGCAACCTCGCCTACGATGCGCAGAACGTGCAGCACCCGTTCACGGGCCTGCATTTCACCGAAAAGGGGATCGACCTGCTCGAGCAGTATATCCACGAGGTCCGCGAGGTCATCGGCTACGAGATCCCTTTAGCCATCGATCATGTCGGCCACATCTCGCTGCAGGACGGCATACGCCTGTCGCGCCGCATCGAGAAATACGCACCTGCCTGGCTCGAGGACGTGATCCCCTGGCAATACACCGAGCAATACCGGCAACTGCAGCAAGCCACCACGGTGCCGATCTGCACCGGCGAGGACATCTACCTCAAGCAGGCCTTCGAGCCCCTGCTCAAGAGCGGCGGCGTCTCGATCATCCATCCGGACCTGCTCACCAGCGGCGGCATCCTCGAGACCAAAAAGATCGGCGATATGGCGCAGGACCACGGCGTCGCCATGGCGATCCATATGGCAGAAAGCCCGATCGCCGCGATGGCTGCGGCGCATGTCGCGACCGCGACCGAAAACTTCATGACGCTCGAATACCACTCCGCCGATGTCGACTGGTGGGACGACATCGTCACAGGTCTCCCCAGGCCGCTCGTCAGGGACGGCTTCATCACCGTGCCGGACAAGCCGGGCCTCGGGATCGACGACGTCGTCGACGAGGTCATCTCGCATCACCTGCAACCGGGTGTCACGGGGATATGGCAATCCACCGACCATTGGGACAATGAATATAGCTGGGACCGGACCTGGAGTTAGCCCAGACCACCTTCCCTCCAGGCTCACAAGGCCAACGACCGACCATTCGTGTCGACCTCTCCCAAAGGAGAGGCGAAGAAAGAAACGGACCAAACCATGTTCTACGAACTGCGCATCTATGACTGCCTGCCGGGCAGGCTGCCGGCTTTGCTCAGGCGCTTTTCCGACCAGACGCTCGCCATCTGGGAGAGGCATGGCATCCGCCAGGCCGGGTTTTTCACCACGGCGATCGGCGAAAACAGCAATCGCCTCACCTATTTCCTCGCTTGGGATTCGCTGGCCGAGCGTGAGGCGAAATGGGCGGCTCTCGTCACCGATCCGGCATGGCACAGGGCCCGGGACGAGTCTGAGCGCGACGGGCAGATCATTGCCAATATCAGCAGCCAGCTGCTCACGCCGACAGCTTTCTCGTCTGTGAAATAGGACTGCGCCATGAAGATCACCGACCTGCGCTGTGCCGTCATCGGCAAGCACCCCATAGTGCGCATCGTTACCGATGAGGGCCTCTATGGCCTTGGCGAGGTCGAGTTCACCAAGACGTATCTCAAGCCCTTTGTGCTGCATTTCCGCGACGCGCTGATCGGCGAGGATCCGACCGACGTCGAGCGGGTGATGCTGAAGATCCGCCAACGCGGCTCGTTCAAGCCCTATGGTGCCGCCGTTTCCGCCATCGAGCATGCCTTGTGGGACATCGCCGGCAAGGCGGCAGGCGTGCCGGCCTACAAGCTGCTCGGCGGCAAGGTGCGCGACAAGGTGCGAGTCTACAACGGCTCGATCCGCCGCAAACGCGAGGGCGATCGGCCGGAGGATTACGCCGCCGACGTCAAATGGATGATGGAGCAGCCGCAGAACTTCTTCATGATCAAGCAGGGAATCTCGTTCCATTCCAACATGAAGGACACCATCGAGGGCTTCCATTACGGCGTGACGCAGAAGAAGGCCGGCTATCACGGCGCCATGGATCAGGGCATGATCAGCGAGCGCGGGTTCAATCACATGCTCGACTGCGTGATCGCGATGAAGGAAGTGCTGGGCGACAAGGTCAGCCTGGCGCTCGATTGTGGTCCGGGCTGGATGCTGCCCGATGCGATCAGGTTCGCTCGCGCGGTCGAGAAGTACAATCTGATGTGGCTCGAGGACATGCTGACCGGCGACTATGTGCCCTGGGTCAATCCTCAGGCCTATCGCGAGCTGACGACCTCCACCTCGACGCCGGTCCATACCGGCGAGCAGATCTACCTGCGCCACAATTTCAAGGAACTGATCGAGACCCAGGCGGTGCGCGTCATCGGCCCCGATCCGGCCGATATTGGCGGCATTGCCGAGCTCAAATGGGTAGCCGAGCACGCCTATATGCACTCGATCCTGATGGCGCCGCACGGCACCGCCAACGGCCTGCTCGGCCTGGGCGCGCTGATCAATGTCTGCGCCACCTTGCCCGCCAACTACGTGGCATTCGAATATCCCAGCGCCTCGGACCCGTGGTGGAACGATATCGTCATCGGCCTGCCCAAGCAGGTGGTAAAGGATTCGATGATCGACCTGCTCGAAGCTCCCGGGCTCGGCCTCGACATCGACGCCCAGGGTGCCAAGCAGTATCTGCTGGCAGAGGACGCCGGGTTCTTCGACTGATTGGGCGTCAGCCAGCCAGAGCGAGCAGCCGGTGCCGGCGCCGGGCCGGCGGACCCAAGATTATCGCTTCAGTCATCGCTGGTTTTGATCACGTCCCACGCGGCGGATGGTCGGCTCTCGCTTTCATGCGGTCGAGGAGGCGCGTGAACGCTCACCGGATGCGTTGTCCGTCTTCCCCGAAGAGCCGCGCCGATGCGGGCGCAAAATGCAGGATGATCTTGTCGCCGGTCCTTGGTTGCGACGACCGCCGCTCCGCGATGATGGTCTCGCCGGTCGCCAGCGTTGCGTGGACATAGGACGTGGAGCCCATCGCTTCGACGAATTCCACCTTTGCCTCGAGGTCGACACCCTTGTCCTGGTCGAGATGTTCGGGCCTCAAGCCCAGCTGCAGTTTCCGACCGGGCTCAAGCGGGGCCTGTGCCGGGCTGTCCGTCTCCTGGCCTCCAAACGCGAGACGTCCCCCCGCCTGCACAATGGCGGTCAGAAAGTTCATCCGGGGAGAGCCGATGAAACCCGCGACGAACGCGTTGTCGGGATCCTGATAGAGGTTTTGCGGTGTGCCGATCTGCTCGATGCGCCCACTGCGCAACACAATGATCCGATCGGCCATGGTCAGCGCTTCAGTCTGGTCGTGCGTCACATAGATCATGGTGTTGCCAAGGACCCGGTGGAGCTTGGCGAGTTCCACGCGCATCTGCACCCGCAGCTCGGCATCCAGATTGCTGAGCGGCTCATCGAAGAGAAACACCTTCGGGTCGCGCACGATCGCGCGCCCTATTGCCACCCGTTGGCGCTGTCCTCCCGAGAGCTGGGCCGGCTTGCGCTGCAAATACTCTTCGAGCTGCAGGATCTTGGCCGCGCGCCCGACCTTGCTGGCGATTTCCTCCTTGGGGCGGTGCGCCATCCGCAGACCGAAGCTCATGTTGTCCGCCACCGTCATGTGCGGATAGAGCGCATAGGACTGGAACACCATCGCCACTCCCCGGTCGGCAGGCTCGGCGTCTGTCACGTCGTCACCGCCGATGAAGATCTCGCCCCCGCTCGTCTCTTCGAGCCCGGCAATCATGCGCAGCAGCGTGGATTTTCCGCAGCCCGACGGGCCAACGAATACGGCGAACTCGCCCTCCTCGATCGAAAGCGAGACATCGCGGATAACGTCCGTCGATCCAAAGCTCTTGCTGACCTGTTTCAGTTCGACACGCGCCATCGGCTAACCTTTCACTGCGCCCACCGCGATGCCCGAAACAATTCGTCGCTGGAACAGGATGTAAAGAACAACGATCGGCGCCGCCGCGATGACGATGCCAGCGGTAAACAGGGGTATCTGGTCCGAGTACTGACCCTTGAGCGCGGAAATCCCCACCATGAGGGTGCGGTGCTTCTGCATGACCAGCAGGGAGATCAGAATGTCGTTCCAGCAGCTCAGCGTGTTGAGGATGGCAAGCGTCACCAATGCCGGCGTTCCCAGGGGCAGCATCACGTGCCACCAGACCTGCAGCAGCGAGGCCCCGTCGATCCGCGCCGCTTCGATCAGCTCGCGCGGAAGGCCGGAGTAGAACGCCGTCATCATGTAGACCGAGAAAGGCAGGAAAAATGCGGTGTAGGACAGGATGAGCCCGATGTGCGTGTTGACCAGGTTGAGGGCAAGCATCGTGCGCATGAAGGGCACCAGCACGACCTGCACGGGGATCATCAGCGACGACAGGATGACCGCGAACAGGAAGCGCCGATAGGGAAAGCGCATCGACGCGAGGGCGAAGCCGGCCATGGAAGACACGACCATCAACAAGATGACCGCCCCGAGCGTCGCAATCACGGAATTGAGGAAGTACTCATCGAGGTGCGCCCGGGTCCAGGCCTGCACGAAGTTGTCGAGCGTGGGCTGCATGGCGAGCCCGAAGCGGTCGAGCATGTAATCGTGACGTGTCTTGAGTGCGTTGTTGACGGCGAAAAAGATCGGGTAGAGGCAGCTCAAGGCCAGCAATCCCATCGGGATCGCCGCGATCCTGAGGGTCAGACGCTGTCGTTTTCCGGCTCCTGACACGACCTCTCCTTCAGATGTTCGCGTTGCGCGACAAGATGCGAATCTGCAGCCATGCGAGAATGCTCGTCATGAAAAACAGGACCATCGAGACAGCGGCGGCGTAGGCGGGCCGGTTGAGCTTTCCCTGTGCGGCCCAGATCAGATATTCGGGCACCGTCGTCGCCGTGCCGGGTCCGCCGCCGGTCAGCACGTAGATCAGGCCGAACATCGAAGTCAGCAGGCCGATGGTCGTGATCACCGTCGAGAACTCGATGATCGGGCGAAGCTCCGGGATGATGACATGCCACCAGATCTGCCACATCTTGGCGCCGTCGAGACGTGCCGCCTCGACCATTTCCTTGGACACGGTCGACAGCCCGGCAAGGAAGATCAGCACACCCATGCCGAAGGTCGACCAGCATTGGATCGCCAGCGTCACCGGAAGTGCGGTCGCCGAGTGCCCCAGCCAGTCCACACCGCTGATCCCCGCTAGGCCCAGCAACGCGTTCAGATTGCCGTTGAAGCTCAGCACCACGCTGAAAATAGACCCGATGATGACGCTCGAGAGAATGGCGGGAAAGAAATAGACGGAACGGAAAAACGTGCGCCCCGGCACGCCCTGGTGGATCAGGATGGCCAGCAGCATCGGGATGGTCACAAAGATCGGCACCGAAAGCAGCACCACGACGGCGTTGGCCATGGCGGAGCGGAAATTCGGGTCGTCCAGTGCGCGCAGATAGTTGCCGGCGCCGATGAACTGGCCCGGGTCGGTCGACGTCGCGCTGGTCAGGGAGATGCCAAACCCCCAGAACAGCGGAAAGATGCGAAACACCAGGACAAGCAGGATGGCCGGAAGCAGGAACAGCACCGCGACGCGCGCCTCTGCCCGGCGGCTCCGGCCTGGGCGGGTACGGGTCCGCGCGGCTTGGCCTGTCTGGTGTAACGAATTGGCGGTCATGGGCACGTCACTGATGCGGGGACGGGGGCGCGTCGTCGCGCCCCCCACTGTCTGCGTGGAGAAGATTGCTATTGCGGCTTGGCTTCAGCCTGGACCTTGTCCAGCGCAGCCGCGGCCTGGTCCACGGTGGCTTCACCGTTGAACAGGAACTGGCTCTGGTGGTGCCATTCATCGAGCTCGGCCGCTGAAGAATTGGCATGCGTGGTCGGAACGGCTCTGGTCGCAAGCCAGCCCATGATCTGCTTGAGGCCAGGGCTGTCAATGTCGGATGTATTGACTTCGGTGTTTGCTGGCACCGAGCCGGTGTCGTTGACCAGGTATGACAGGACTTCCGGCGAAGCGAGGATTCGCACCGCGTCGACGGCGAGATCGATGTTGGCGGAGTCCTTGTTCACGCCGTAGCCAACGCCGCCGTCGAGCGGAACGCCGGGGGCACCTTCATGCTGATCGGCGGCAACGGTCGGCGAGGGCATGGGATAGACCCCGACCTTGTCGACGCCCATGTTGGTTTCGAACTGCTTCCAATGCGCGACGTTGGAGAGCAGACCCATCACGTTGGCTCCGGCACCCTGCTCGAAGAGGGCGAACTCATCCATGAACATGGTCTGCGAGTTGCCGCCCTCCTGGTACCAGCCATTCTTGGCGGTATCGACCCAGGCCTGCAGGATCGCCTTGATCGGCGGATCCGACCAGTGGAGCTTGCCTGCCAGCCAATCGGCCTGTTGCTGCGCGGTCAGCGACTGGTTCGCGGCTTCCGAAAGGAAGAACTCGGCGTTGTAGCCTTCCTTGTTGGCCATCATGAAGCAGGCGGGTTTACCCTGCGCCTTGAAGGCGTCGCAGACCTTGGTCAGTTCGGCCCAACTCGTCGGCGGCTTCTCCGGATCGAGCCCTGCGGCCTTGTAAAGCGCCTTGTTGTAGTAGACGACGTGACCCTGCAGCGTCGTCGGGATGAAGTACAGCTTGCCATCAGGTCCGGTGAACGCGGACTTTCCAACGAGCTTTGGGATCAGGTCGGGCAGCTTGTCGTCGAGCGGGATCAGCCCGCCGACCAGGGCCTTGGCCTGGGCGCCGCCATTGGCCCAGATGACGTCAGGGCCGGCCTTCGAAGCGAGCGCCGTGCCCAGCAGCGTGTAGTACTCGGCGTCCGGTTGAGACAGGAGGTTGAGAGTTGCTCCCGGGTGCGCGGCCTCGAATGCAGCCTTCGCGTGATCGTAGTATGTCGCGTGGGCGGCATCGTCCACGTTGACGTCCCAGACGGTGATCTCCTGGGCCAGCGCCGGCGACGCCACCGCCATGGTCGCAATTGCGGTCAATATCTTCAGCTTCTGCACGTCATTCCTCCCTTTTTATCTACCAGGCCTTCGCTTCATCCAGCGCTCGCTGCGAGTTTGGGACCCCGTCAACCCGCGGGGTTGACGGGTGCATCACCAAGGTCTTCGCGCGACAGGATTTCGGGGCGCGTCCAATCCAGACGCCCGGTCTCCGACAAGACCAGCCCATGGCCCGTTCGATCGGGCGCATGAATCCAGCCATCATGAATTTCGATTGTTTGCTCGACCAGGTGATCGAAGTTCTGGAACGAGTATTCGAGCCACTCGACTTCGGGCAGCGCACAGGCCATGTGTACGCCGATTTCGAGAAACGTATTGCCAAGCGTCACCGGGACGCCGAGTTCGGCTGCCAGCCAGCCGATGCGCATCACGTCCGTCACCTGCCCATGGACATTCAGCATGTCGGTAGCGCCGGCCTGCATCAACAGGCGCTTGCCGGCCGCATCGAGGTATTCGCCTGAATTGATCATGGTCCACGGCGTCGCCGCCTTGAGGTTGCGAAGGCCGTCGAAGTCATGGCGCAGGATAGGGTCCTCGACCCAAAGCAGATCAAAGCCAAGGCTATGAATTTTCTGCAGTTTTACCGATGCCTCCTTGGCCCCCCAAGCCTCGTTTGCGTCGATCATGATCGACGAGCCGGGCCGCACCGTCTTTCTCAACAGCTCCAGCCGGGACAAATCCCGGTCGAAATCGGGATGCCCAACCTTGATCTTGAACGCGCGGTAACCAAGCGCCTCGGCATGGGCAAAGAACGCCTGGAATTCATCGTCGCTGAGGTGGAAATCGAGACCGGATGCGTAGGCTTTCACGCGTTTGCGCCGGCTCCCCAGCAGCTCGTGCAACGGCAGGCCGACCAGCTTCGCACTCAGATCCCACAACGCAACCTGGAGAGCTTCCTCGAAAGGCAAGCCGAAGGCGCGCCTGTTTCCGCCGCGCGGCCGCTGGACCCGATGCACAAGCGCCAAAGGCGATTGCCCTGCGAGATCGGGCCAGGCCTCCTCTTCAAAAACCCGCACGATCTCCGCCTGGTCTGGTAGCGGGTGAAACAAGCTCTGGATAAAGCCCAGCCCGACCAGGCCATTCTCGGCAACGAGCTCAAGCGCGGCCACGTGCGCCGTATCGATGCGGACCTGACTGTCACCGATGGTCCGGTCACGAGCGAATTGATAGCGGGTAATGCGATACTCGGCGATGCGCATCTGGCTCTCTGATATCTCAGAATGCGCTTTAGATATTTCAGTTTTGGACAAGAGGCAAGCGGCCAGGCGCAAAACTGTCGGGCAGGCAAGCACGCAAATGCAGCAGGCGACGCTTCGTCAACGGGTTGGCGGCCCAGGCTCGGTGGCGCCCGACGACCTTCAGGCAAGCCCGGGATACCGGTTGCGCTCAGTGCAAGACCCCGGTCAGCCGTATCCTTCAAAGGTGCATTGATAACCGGCAATGGGATACTTTACGATGGCACGGCCAGTAATGTTTCAGAACCATGTTTAGATATTTCAGATGCGAGGGTCAAAAGTGGCGCAGCACGACGATCAGTCCGATGGGGCCGCCGGGGCGGCAGCCGGCCAACGCCTTGGCGATCGTGCCTACACGCGCATTCTTGAGACACTGTTTGAGCGGAAGATCCCCGCGGGGGCCTTTCTGTCGCAAGGCGATCTTGTCGAAATGCTGCAAATCCCGGTGGCGCCGCTGCGCGATGCGCTCAAGCTGCTCGAGGCGGAGGGGATCGTCATCATCCATTCGCGCTCGGGCATCCAGTTCGTCAAGCCCGGGTTCGAACTGACCAGGTCGACCTACCAGTTTCGCAGCATTCTGGAGCGTGCGGCGACAGGGGTATACGCGCAAACCGCGGACGAGGCGGATCTGGCGGAACTGGAAAGACGTCATTTGGCGGTCATCGAGGAGATCGAGCGCGGTGGGCTCACCGACCTGGTCAGGGCGGACCTCGAGCAACTCGAGACCTTGCTGCATCACTCCATCATTGCCAGCCTGAACAATCCATTGATCGACAGTTCCTACAAGCGGCTTCACAACTACGTCCGGCTGATCCGGCTGGACAGAAAGGTCACCGTGCCTCTCGTGCTGCAATCCCTGCGCGAGCACATGCAGGTCATCCTGGCATGCAAGGCACGCGACCCGGAGGCAGCTGCGGCGGCAATGCAGGCGCATCTGGCCTCGGCCCTGCAGCGCGGTCTGGGCCTCTACTACGGCTACTAGGCTGAATGAGATCCCACGAGGCGGGCCAATAGTGACGCGGCTTCGGTGCCCGCCACGCCAAGGTCGCGGACGCTGCTCATGTGATTGGCCGCCGCAAGGGTCGTGCGCGAGACAGCAAGCCCTTGCTCTTCCAGGTGGCTCGTGAACATCGCGGCCTGGCTGTGGAAGGGCGGCGTCTCATCGGCGCCGACCGAGATCCCTACGGCCACGGATGGATCGAAGCTGTGGTTGATCGGCGAGAACCGGCGGGCTTCTTCGTCGGTGATCGCGATCTCGGCGGCAAGGAATGACATCTGCAACGGCTTCAGGTCGTAAAGGCCGCCGAGCAGCAGCGCAGCTTTGATGCCGGACGGCCGGCTGTCGCCGTCGAAAAGCATCGTCGCCAGATGCGCGCCGGCGGAATGACCGCTGACCGTCAGCAGGTCGGGATCGCCGCCATGGTCCGCGATATGGTCAAGCACCCATCGCTTGGCGCGGCGCACCTGGTCGACGATTTTTGCCATCCTGACAGCCGGCATCAGCGCATAGTCGACGATGACTGCGATCGCACCGGCGCTCGTGACGGTCTCGGCGACATAAGAATAATCACGCTTGGAGAACATGCGCCAATAGCCGCCGTGAATGAACATATGCACCGGCAGGCGGTGCCGTTTGCCCTCGGGAAAGAACAGGTCGATGGTCTCGGTGGCGTCATCTCCGTAGGCGACATCGCCGACCATTGGCACGTTCGCCCTGCAATCTTCGCTTCTGCGCACGATCTCGGCGACGATGTCGTCGAACTCGACCACATGATCGCGAATGCGAAACGGATCTTTGGAGTGTCCGCTCACAGGGTCACGGCGATGTACTTCGCCTCCATGAACTCGGCAACGCCGTGCTTTTGACCGCCTTCGCGGCCCAGTCCGCTCTGCTTGACGCCGCCAAAGGGCGCCGCCGGATCCGACATCAGGCCGCGGTTCAGGGCGATCATGCCCGACTCGATCTTCGATGCCACGCGCATCCCCTTGGCCAGGTCGCGCGTGTAGACATAGGCAGCGAGACCGTATTCGGTATCGTTGGCCCTCGCGATGGCGTCCGCCTCGCTGTCGAAGCGCATGATCGGAGCCACGGGGCCGAATATTTCCTCATGCATCATGGCGGAGTCAGTGGAGACGTCGCGAAGCACCGTCGGCGGGTAGAAGTAGCCTTTGCCTTCGGCAATCGCTCCGCCGCACAGAACCTTGGCGCCGCGGGCGACCGCGTCCTGGACGAGACGATCGATCTTGTCCGCGGCCTTGCTGGTGATCATCGGGCCGCACTCGGTTTCCGGGTGTGTGCCAGGACCTACATTGAGGGCAGCCATGCGTTTGCGCAGCCCATCGGCGAAGGCGTCATGAATGCCGGCCTGCACGTAAAGCCGATTGGCGGCGGTGCAGGCCTCGCCGGCATTGCGCATCTTGGCAACCATCGCACCGTCGAGCGCTGCTTCCAGGTCGGCGTCGTCGAAGACAATGAACGGTGCATTGCCGCCAAGTTCCATCGAACAGGAGATGACGTGCTTGGCGGCCTCGGCCAGGAGCACCCGGCCGACACCGGTCGAGCCGGTGAATGACAATTTCCGCACGCGCGGATCGGCCAGCATGGCCGCCGTTACCGGTCCGGGCGTCGAGGTCGTGAGCACGTTTACGACGCCGGGCGGCAGGCCGGCCTCCTCGTAGAGCGCTGCAAGCGCATAGGCCGTCAGCGGCGTCTCGCTGGCCGGCTTCAAAATCACTGTGCAGCCGGCCGCGAGCGCCGGCGCGATCTTGCGCGTCGCCATGGCGGCGGGAAAATTCCATGGCGTGATGAGCACGCAAATGCCGATGGGCTGGTAGTCGACAATGATGCGGTTGGCGCCCGAGGGCGCAAGACCGAACTCGCCGCTGATGCGGACCGCCTCCTCGGCATTCCAGCGAAAGAACTCGGCGGCGTAGGCGACCTCGCTGCGCGCGTCACGCAGCGCCTTGCCGTTCTCCAGCGAGATCAGCGCAGCCAGTATCTCCGCCCGTTCGGTCATCAGTTCGAAGCAGCGCCGCAGGATTTCCGAACGCCTGCGTGGCGAGGTCTCGCGCCAGCCGGCCGCTGCCTTCGCGGCCGCGTCGACGGCTGCGGCCGCGTCGGCAAGCGTGGCATCGGGAACCGCCGCGATCACGGCTTCGGTTGATGGATCGACCACTTCGATCACCCGGCCCTCCGACGAGGGCTGCCAGCGTCCGCCAATGTAGAGACCGTGCGAGACCGTGGCGTAGTCGAACATATCTTGATCCTCGTCGGATATGCCTGCGGCGATATTCATGGGGTGAACTCCTGGTCGATCACATCATGGCGGCGGACATGTCGCCATCATAAGCAGCCCTGACCAGCCGTCGCATTGCGGCGAGGTCGAACGGACGCGGATTGTTCTTGATCAGCCGGTCGATGCCGAGCGCCTGCTCGGCCGTCCAGTCGATCCTGTCCTCGGGAAGGCCAAGCTTGGCCAAGTTCGGTGGGATGCCGATGGCGCAAAACAGCCGGCTCACCTCGCGGATGGTTGCGTGCGCCGATGCATCTGCGCCGTCGCCGCTCTGACGGGAAAGGCCGAGAGCTGCGCCAACTTCGGCAATCTCTGCGGCCGCGGCGGGAAGGTTGTAGCTCATCACATATGGCAGCATGGTGGCGACGCCCAGACCATGCGCGGTATGTGTGACTGCGCCGACCGGATACTGCACCGCGTGAGCGGCGGCCGTTCCGGCGGTACCGAAGGCGCAACCGGCGGCCAGCGCTCCCATCATGACGTCGGCGCGCGCATTCCCGTCCGATCCGTCACGATATGCCGTTTCGAGGCTGCGACCGAGCAGCCTGATGGCCAGAAGCGCGAAATGATCGGTCAGAGCGCTTTTGCCGACAAAGACATGCTGCTGCGGCAGACGGGGATCATCGCCGCGTCTGGCCGCGGTGAAGGCCTCGATTGCGTGCGTCAACGCGTCGGCGCCGGCGATCGCCGTCAGGGAAGGGGGGCATGTCGCCGTCAGCTCCGGATCGCAAAGCGCCACCGCGGCGATGAGGTGGGGACTCGAGATACCCACTTTCAGCGTCCGATCCGGATCGGAAATCACGGCGACGGGGGTCACCTCGGAGCCTGTCCCGGCCGTAGTTGGCACAGCGATCACGGGAAGGGTAGGGCCTGGTACCTTGAATTCGCCGTAGTAGTCCTGGGGCCTGCCACCATGTCTGAGCAGAAGTGCTGCGCATTTGGCCATGTCGAGGCAGCTGCCGCCGCCGATCCCGATCACCATGTCCGGCTTGAAATCCTTCGCCTGCGCAATGCAGGCGGCGACGCTGTCGCGGGGCACATCCGGCAGCGTTCGGTCGTAGACCAGCGTCTCTATCGCCGCATTGTGCAGGCCGGCAAGAATTTCGGCGAACTGCGAAGTCGCCGCGAAACGCTCGTCGGTGCAGACGAACGCGCGCCGCCCAAATTTGGCGGCAACAGCAGGCAGCACCTGACGCTGGCCTTTGCCGAACAGGATCTCGCGCGGCAGGCGCGCGGCTGCGAACAAGGTCATGGACGGCATCCTTCAGTTCCAGGGGCCGGCCTCGACGTCTGGGTCATTTCCCAAATTATCCTCTATTAAATCGTATAGGATATAGGATTGAATTGCCCGAACCATCGTGCTAGTGAGTGCTCCTGTCAAGAGGGTAAACAATGCAGAACGCGGACCTGACGGAAGCGCCTTCGACAGCCCGTATCCAGCGCGCCAACAGCCTGGCCGGCGACGTTTACGAGGCAATCTTCGCGCAGTTGATGTCGCTCAGGATTGCTCCAGGATCGCGCATCACAGTCGACAATCTCGTGAAGGAATTCAACGTCTCGCATACCCCCATTCGCGAAGCGCTTGGCAGGTTGGAGGGCGAGGGCCTGGTGCTGAAGACCCACCTGATCGGCTATCGGGCCGCCCCGCAAATCACCCGCCGCCGCTTTGACGAGCTTTACGAGCTGCGCCTTCTGCTTGAGCCCGCCGCCGCGGCCAAAGCCACTGCAACACTGGACGACGAGCGCCTGACCGTGCTGCAGGAAGCGGCTGGCGTCATGGCCCGGCGGGAGGGGAAAGACGAACGCCTGCGTTATTCGAACTTCGCCCGTCAGGATGCGATCTTTCACGACAAGATCGTCGAGTTCGCCCAGAACGAGCTCATTCGCGAGACGCTCAATCACCAGCATACCCACTTCCACATCTTCCGCTTGATGTATCACTCACGCGTGACCGAAGAGGCCCTCGACGAGCATGAGGCCATTCTCGCCGCCTTCTCCGCGGGCGACCCGGACGCCGCCGCAAAAGCCATGCGCGTGCACATCGAGAATTCGCGGGACCGGCTCCTGCCTGCGTTCGAGTAGGAGCGTCAAGCTCGACGCGCCGCCGATCACCCAGGTCAACGCCAAGGAAAACTATTCCCCGACTTAACCGCTCTGCTCCGATTTCGATCCCTGTCTGGCGAGGCGCCAAGTGCACCTCGCCTTGCCACAACCGAGAGGAAGACCATGCCAGGAAAAAAGATACTGATGCTGACGGGCGAATTCACCGAGGAATATGAAATCTTCGTCTACCAGCAGGCGATGGAGGCCGTCGGCCATACTGTTCATGTCGTCTGCCCCGACAAGAAAGCCGGCGACGTGATCAAGACATCGCTGCACGATTTTGAGGGCGATCAGACCTACACCGAAAAGCCCGGTCACAATGCGCTGATCAACAAGACCTTTTCCGACGCCGAGAAGCAACTGAGCCAATACGACGCCGTCTACTGCGCCGGCGGGCGCGGACCGGAATATATCCGCACCGACAAGCGCGTGCAGGCGATGGTGCGCCACTTCCACGAGGCGAACAAACCGATATTTACGATCTGCCATGGCGTGCAGATCCTGATAGCGGTCGATGGCGTCGTCCGCGGCAAGAAGGTCGGCGCGCTCGCGGCTTGCGAGCCGGAGGTGACGCTGGCAGGCGGCACCTATATCGATCTGTCTCCCACCGATGCCTATGTGGATGGGACGATGGTTTCGGCCAAGGGCTGGACCGCGCTTGCGGCGTTCATCCGTGAATGCCTGAAGGTGCTGGGAACGGAAATACGCCACGCGTAAGCGTTGGTTCCGACGCATCCCGCAATGGATGCGCCGGGTCCCTCAAAGCGGCTCGTTCCTATCATTCGTCAAATACGATCAGCGAACGCATCAGCGTTTCTCTTGCCGAGCCCAGATGCGCTCGGCAGGCTCGCTCGATGCGTTCTGGATCGCGGCTTTCGAGCGCCTCGATATAGGCGAGATGCTCCAGGATCGCCGCCTGGTTGCGCTGTTTTTCGTCATGCTTGTTCCACTGATAGTGGTAGTGGAAAATGAAGCTGATGATATCGTAGAAATCGTCGATGAAGCGGTTCGGCGAAGCCTCGTTTATGAGCCGGTGAAACCGGTTGTCGAGGCCGGAAAAGTCGTGGAATCGGCTTTCAATCCGCTTCAGCAGTTCGGTATGCGCAATCTTGAGCACGGCCAGCTTCTCCCACAACGGGGAAGTGTCGGCCTGTCGGGAAAACAGATGCGCCGAGCGCAGCTCGAACATGACGCGGATCTCGAACAGCTCAAGTGCGAAATCTTCAGTAAAGCCCTTGAAAAGCCAACCCGTGTTCGGCCTTTTTTCGAGCAGCCCAAACCGGCTGAAGCGGATCAGGAACTCGCGAATTCCGTTGGTTGCGACACCGAACTGCCGCGCCAGCTCGAGCTCGTTGATGCTGGTGCCAGGTCTGGTGTCACCGCGCAGCATCCACTCCATGAATTGCTGCTCCACGTGCTTGGCCCGTGATGTGGTTTCGGCGTCGGGATAGTAGTCGCTATCCTCGACCGGTCGGCCTGCCGTCCTGACGCCGCTGCGCTCGGCAATAAGTTCGCGGTGGGCAAGTTCTCCCAGGACCTTTCGGACAGTCGTGCGGCTCACTCCCATTTGCCGTCTGAGTTCATTCTCGGAAGGGAGCTCGCCGGTCAATTGTCCGTCGCGCAGCATACTGGCGGCGCGGTTGAAAGCCTTCTTGTAAACAGTGTCGGTTCGCATCGGATCTACCTCAGAGCAACACCTTGTCCTTTCTAGCATGAACTTTATCCATAAAAAACAACTTGACCAAGTGATATTGGTTGTTTTTTATCGATAAGAGGAAGCTAAAAATACAACATAAGCTTTTGACGACGAGGCTCACACAAGCCGCGGCGGGGAGGGAACTTTGCCTGAAGCGGGAAACACCGGCACCTCTGTCGGCGAGGCCGCAGTGCGAGCACCCAAGAAGCAAGAAGCCGTTCCTGGCCTTGCTCTGGGCTTGGCCTTGCTGAGCGCCGGTCCGGTCGTCATCCTGGCGTTGCTGATTGTCGTTCTCAGTTTTCTGTCGCCCTATTTTTTGACGGGGCGCAACCTCAGCAACATCCTCGCCCAGACCGCCGTCATCTCGGTTGTGGCGATGGGCCAGCATCTGGTCATCCTGACGCGTGGGATCGATCTCTCGGTCGGCTCGAACGTTGCACTGGCTTCGGTCGTCGGCGCGCTCAGTTTCCATGCCGGCGCCCCCGCCTTCCTGGTGATCGCGGTGATGGTCGCCTGCGGTGCGGCGGTCGGCGCCATCAACGGGCTCTTCTACGTGTTCGGCCGGTTGCCGCATCCGTTCATCATCACGCTGGCAACATTGAGCATCGCCAAGGGGCTGGCGCTGCAACTGGCTGACGGGCGCGCCATCCCTGGCATGCCGGATGCCATCGATGCGCTTGGCCGAGAGGCGGTCTGGGGTCTGCCTGGATCGGTTTTTGTGGTCGCCGGCGTTGCCGCGGTTCTTTTCGCAATGGCCAAGACGATGGTCTGGGGACGCTGGATCTATGCCGTCGGCGGCCGGCCCGACGCTGCCCTGCGCATGGGCATTCCCGTGTCCTGGGTGCTGGTTTCGGTCTATGTGATCTCGGGGCTGTGCGCCGGCATCGGGGCGGTCATCCTTGCCGGCCGCACCGACGCCGGTTCGCCCTTGTTCGGCAATCTGCTGGAACTGGATACGATCGCGGCGGTGATCATCGGCGGTGCCAGTTTTCTCGGCGGTCGCGGCCATCTTGGCCATGCCTTGATCGGCGCCATCATGATCGGCGTCATCCGCAACGCGCTCAACCTGCTCAACGTCAATGTCTTCTTCCAACTCATCGTCATTGGCGTGGTCATCGTCATAGCGGTCGAATCCGACGTCTTGCGCAACTATCTCGAAGGGCGCGTGCGGGTCATGCGGGCCGGGAGGCAGTCGTGAGTGCCGTTCCAGCAAGCGTCGATCATGCAGCCACCGCCGCTGAATATCCCGTGCTTGCGGTACGCGGCGCGACCAAGCGTTTCGGCTCGGTTGTGGCGCTGGACGACGTCAGCATCGAGGTCCGGCGCGGCGAGATCTTGGGGCTTCTGGGCGACAACGGCGCTGGCAAGTCGACGTTGACCAAATGCATCAGCGGGGTGCACCAACTCGATGCCGGCGCGATCCTCCTGGACGGTGCGCCAACGCAGATACGCTCCCCTGCGGATGCGCGCTTCGCCGGCATCGAGACTGTCTACCAGGATCTGGCGCTGTTCGACAATCTGACGCCAGGACAGAACTTCTTTGCCGGTCGCGAACTGGCGGGGCCGCAATGGCTTCCTCGCGGCATGCGATTCCTTCAACAGCGCCGGATGGATGCCGAAACGCGCGTTCTGCTCGCCAATTTGAAAGTCACGTTGCCAAGGCTGGACGCCGTCGTTGCCATGATGTCGGGTGGACAAAGGCAAGCTATTGCGGTGGCCCGGTCGACCGTGTTTGCCCGCAAGGTCGTGATCCTGGACGAACCGACCGCTGCACTTGGCCTGCGTGAATCGCGACAAGTGCTCAACCTGGTCGCGACGCTGCGCGACCAGGGCAACGCCGTCATCCTGATCACCCACAATATGGAGCATGTCGTCGAGCTTGCCGATCGCGCCGTGGTGCTTCGCCAGGGCCGCAAGGTTGGCGAACTGGTGCCGACCAAGGACAACAAGCAGGAACTGGTCTCCATGATCGTGGGAGCCTGATCCGTCCGAGATTTGGGGACTGTTGCGGTCCGCAAATGCCTGAAGCGACTTCCGCCGGAAGACGCCTCAATCCAAGGGAGGAATGGAATGCCAATGAACCGAAAACTGTTCGCTGGGCTGGCGATCGCCGTTGCGTGCGCGATGCCGGCTTCGGCCGCCGACAAGATCAAGGTCGGCCTGATTACGAAATTCCCGGTGCCGTTCTACTCGACCATGGAGGACGCGGCCAAGAAATACGCCGCCGCTCATCCTGAAGTCGAGTTGGTCACCGGCCAGGGCCAGGCGGCAACCGACATCGAGGGCCAGATTGCCCTGATCGAATCCATGATCACGCAAGGGGTCAAGGGGCTGGCGATCACTCCGGTCGATCCGACCGTCGCGCCGACGCTCGACAAGGCGGTCGCTGCCGGCATCAAGGTGGTTCTCGTCGACAACGGCATCCCGGACTGGAAGGGCCAGACCGCGTTGGTTTCGACCAACAACCTGAACGGCGGCAAGATTGCCGGTGAGTACCTGAAGACCGTGCTCAAGAGCGGCGACAAGATCGGCATCCTGCAAGGCGTTCCCGGAGTGCCGGCGCTGGACGACCGGGTCACCGGCATGATGGAGGGCCTCGGCGACGTCAAGGTCGAGGTGGTCGGCAAGGGCGCAACCAATTGCACGCTCGAACTTGGCACGTCGGTGACCGAAGACATCCTGACCGCCAATCCCGATCTCAAGGCGATCTACGCGGCATGCGGACCGCCAATCCCGGGAGCCGTCAAGTCGATCAGCAATGCGGGGATCGGCAACGACAAGATCATCCTGGTCGGTTTCGACGCCTGCTGTGGTGAGATCGAAGCGATCAAGTCCGGCGCGGAAGATGCCAGCGTGGCGCAATTTCCGGCAAAAATGGGCGAGCTTGGCATCGATACCGTCGTCAAGGCGATCCGCGGGGAACCCGTCGAAGCCAATGTGGATACCGGTGCAGGACTGGTGACGCTGCAGAACGTCAAAGACTTCGAATAGGCTCCACACCTTGGCCCGGCGGCGATCTCAGCCGCCGGGTTCTTTTTGAAACATTTCAGGAAGAAAATTCGCATGAAAGCGCTCGTATGCCGCAAGCCCGGCGAATTGGTCTTCGAGGATCGCCCGGCGCCCGGCCCGCCGGGCACCGGATGGGCGCTGGTCAGCATCAGCCATGTCGGCATCTGTGGCACCGACTACCACATCTTTGAGGGCAAGCATCCCTACCTAGTCTATCCACGTGTCATGGGACATGAACTCTCTGGCACCGTGACCGCAGTAGGCGAAGGCGTCGCCATCGAAGTCGGCGAACGGGTCGTCGTAAATCCCTATCTTGCCTGCGGCAAATGCATTGCATGCCGCAACGGCAAGCCGAATTGCTGCGTATCGATCGAAGTGTTGGGCGTTCATCGCGACGGCGGCATGTGCGAGGAATTGCTGGTGCCTGCCGACAACCTCTACCCGGTTGCAGGACTGCCGCTCGTTGACGCGGCAGCTGTCGAGTTCCTGGCGATCGGCGCTCACGCGGTGAGACGCTCCAGGCTTGCTGCCGGCGCAAAGACGCTGGTCATCGGCGCCGGGCCTATCGGACTGGGTACGGCATTGTTTGCGCGTATTGCCGGCCAAGCGGTGACGCTCATGGACACCAGCCGGGAACGGCTTAACTTCGCCGAAAGCCAACTCGGGTTTCCCGTCATCGACAGTGCATCGGGTTCACCTGTCGAGCAGGTGAGAGAGCGAACCGACGGCGATTGTTTCGACCTCGTCTTCGATGCGACCGGCAGCAAGGTCTCGATACAAGCCGCGTTCGGCTACGTGGCCCATGGCGGCGCCCTGGTAATGGTAAGCGTCATTAAGGACGAGATCACCTTCTCGGATCCCGAATTCCACAAACGCGAGATGATGTTGATCGGCAGCCGCAATGCGCTTCGCGTCGACTTCGACCACGTCATGGCGGCAATGCGCGATGGCGCCATTCCTGCGGCCAAGCTGATAACGCACGACACGACCCTTCAGAACAGCCTGCACGATATCGCTCGTTGGACGCATCAGAAGTCGGGGCTCATAAAGGCCGTCATCGCCTTCTAGAAAGAACGATGCTGGCGCCTCCGCAGACCCTGGAGTCCGATCCGCCACGGCCAAGCACATGCGGTCGCCGGCTAGATCCTGACGACGAGAGCGCCGCCGCTGAGGCCGGCACCCGCCGCAGCCAGAAGGATTTTCTCGCCCGACCGAAACGGCTCCGTATGATGGGCCAACGACAGCGACAGCGGGATCGTTGCTGCGGAAGAGTTGCCGTATTCGACGATCGTCTTGACAATCGCTTGATCGGCGATGCCGAGGTTTCGCCCCACCGCGTCGAAAATGCGGGCGTTGGCCTGATGCGGCACGAACCGATCGATGTCCTGCGGTCGCATGCGGGCAGCAGCGAGCGCTTCCCGCGAGCAGGTTGTCATCATCTCGACCGCCTTGGCGAACACCTCGCGGCCGTCGATGATGGTCATCCGGGTCTCAGCGAGGTCGAGATCGGCCTGGAAGGGCCTGTTGCTTCCGCCCGCGGGAATCTGGATCAGCCCGTAGCGCGAGCCGTCGGAATCAACCGATGCGCTGAGAATGCCTCGATCCGGTTCATCGCCGGGACCGAGCACCACAGCGCCGGCGGCGTCGGCAAACAGCACGGCGCTGGCCCGCTCGGCCGGATTGATGCGGCGGCTGAGGATGTTGGCGGCGATGACGAGGCTCGCTTTGCCGTGCAGGCGTGTAAATCCGTCCGCGAACATCAGCGCATAGATGAAGCCGGCGCAGGCGCCGGTCAGGTCGATCGCGCCGGCGCGGCCGAGCCCCAGTCGATGCGCGACCAGCGGCGCGCTGGGCGGCAGGAGGTGATCGGGCGTCGAGGTGGCAAGCAGCAGCAGGCCGATGTCGCCGCGCTCGATGCCGGCGTTCGTCAGCGCCATGTCGCCGGCTTGCGCGGCAAGGCCCGACAGCGTGTCTTCTTCGGTGGCCCAGAAGCGCGAGCGAATGCCGGTGCGCCGCTCGATCCAGCCGGGCTCGAGTCCGAGACGGTTTTCGATCTCCGGGTTCTCGACCCTGCGCGCCGGTGCATGATGGCCGAAGCCGAGAAGGCGCGACGACCTGTTCATGGCTTTGCGCCAAAGCGTTCGCCGGCCTCCTCGATGGCGTCATAGAGGCCGTCGAGCTCGTCGCCGGTGATGCAATAGGGCGGCAGGAGATAGAGGACATTGCCGAGCGGACGCACCAAAAGTCCGCGTTCGAGGAAGAACGCGCGCAGCTTCGGCCCGATCTCGGCCAGATAGCCGGCGGAGCCGGTGCGCAGATCGAGGGCGGCGATTGTCCCCGTTGCGCGGCTGTCGCTAAAAAACGGATTGTTGCGAAAACGTCGAAGCCCGGCAGCCTGTTTTGCGCTTAGGGCCGCGACCCGCTCGGCCACCGGTTCGTCACGCCAGATCTCGACATTGGCGAGTGCCGCCGCGCAGGCGATCGGATTGGCGGTGTAGGAACTCGAGTGGAAGAATGTCTTCCTGCGGTCCTGCGAATAATGGGCCTGGAAGATGGCATCGGTCGCAAGCGTCGCCGCCAGCGGGATAACGCCGCCCGTCAGCCCTTTCGAGGTGCACAGAATGTCCGGTGAGATCGATGCCTGCTCACAGGCGAACATGGTCCCGGTGCGGCCCCAGCCGGTCATCACCTCGTCGGCGATCAGCAATGTGCCGGAGGCTTCGGCGATCTTCTTCAACTCGGCCACAACCCATGCCGGGTACATCAGCATGCCGCCGGCGCCGAGCACCAGCGGTTCGACGATCAGCGCGGCCGCGCGCCGGTCGCGGGAGACGGCCTCGAACCGGTCCAACGTTTCCTGCTCGCGCCCGGCGGCGGGGAACGGGATGGTGTCGACCTCGAACAGCAAGGGCTCGTAGGCGGCGTTGAACACGCCGCGGGCGCCGACGCTCATCGTGCCAATCGTGTCGCCATGATAGCTGTGCTCCATGACGACGATGCGCGAGCGCGGCGCGTCGATGTTGCGGAAGTAGCCGAGCGCCATCTTCAGCGCGACCTCGACGGCGGTCGAGCCGCTGTCGGAATAAAACACCCAGTCGAGGTCGGCCGGAGCGAGGCCGACAAGCGCCTTGGCCAGGCGTTCGGCCGGCTCGTGGGTGAAGCCGGCGAAGATGATCTGGTCGAGGCTCGCCGCGGTCGTCTCGATGGCCTTGACGATGCGGGGATGGCGGTGGCCGTGGGTGACGACCCACCAGGAGGAAATGGCATCCAGGATGCGCGTGCCGTCGGCCTTGTAGAGGTAGGCGCCTTCCGTCCGGACGATTTCGGGGATAGCCGGCTCGAGCGCGTGCTGGGTGAAGGGATGCCAGACTTGAGACTGCGACATCATTCGCCCCCCGCGATTGCTGAGAGGTCGAAGCCGGCAACCATCGCTTCCCTCAGCGTCCCGCTCGTCAGCGGATCGAGCAGCGGCAGCCTGCCAAGCTGGCGCACGCCGCTGAATTCGACGATTGTCCTCTGCGTGTCGGCCACCTCATCGCCGACGAAGGCAATGCCGATGAGCGGGATGGAACGGGCCCTGAGCGCCTCGATCGAAAGCAGGGTGTGGTTGATCGTGCCGAGCTTGGTACGGGCGCACAGGATGACCGGCACCCGCCACTGCGCGAAGATGTCGATGAATTTGGTACGCCGGTTGAGCGGCACCATAAGTCCCCCGGCGCCTTCGATGACGAGCGGGCCCGGTAAGTCCGGAAGCGAGAGCTCTGCGGCGTCTATCGCGACGCCGTCGAGTTCGGCTGAACGATGCGGCGACAGTGGCTCCTTCAGGCGATACACTTCGGGCAGCACGCGCCCCGGCGGCAGGCCGGCGAGCCGTTCAACGACCTCGCTGTCGGTCTCTTCGTCGAGCCCCGATTGCACCGGCTTCCAGTAGAAGCCGTCGAGCAGGCCGGCCAATGCCGCCGAAAACACCGTTTTGCCGATACCGGTATCTGTTCCGGTGATGACGATGCGCTTGGTCATGCCGCGGCCAACACCTCGACGAGCGCCTCGACCATGGCCGAAATGTCGGCCTCGTCGACATTGAGCGTCAGCGAAATGCGCAGCCGCGATGTGCCCTCGGGGACGGTCGGCGGACGAATGCCGCGAATGTCGAAACCGCGCGCCTGCAGCGCCGCCGCCAACGCCATGGTGCGCCCGTTGTCGCCGATGACGAAGGGCTGGATCTGCGAGCCGCTAGGGGCCACGCCGCAGCGCTCGGCCAATTGGCGGCCCGCGAAAGCAACGCGCTCCTGCAGCTGGGCCCGGCGTTGGGGCTCGTCGGACAGCACGGCAATCGCCTCGCGCGCTGCCACGGCCATCAGCGGCGATGGCGCGGTGGAGTAGATGAAGGGCCGGCAGCGGTTGACGAGATAGTCACACAACAGTCCCGGCCCGGTGACGAGCGCACCGGCCGCGCCGAGCGCCTTGCCGCATGTGTGGAGCGCGACGATGTTGTCGCGGCCCTCGAAAGCGGCGGCAAGGCCGCGGCCGTCTGGCCCCCAGACGCCGGTGGCATGCGCCTCGTCGACGACGATGAAGGCCTCGTGGCGGTCGGCAAGCGCGACCAGCTCCTCCATCGGCGCGCGGTCGCCGTCCATGCTGTAGAGGCTTTCGACCACGATCCAGACGCGCCCGGTGCCGCCTTCGGCGCGCCAGCGCGTGATTGCATCCTCGAAGGCATCGACGTCGTTGTGCACGGCGAGCTTGAACTCGCCGCGGCCGGCGCGGGCCCCCTCATGCATGCTGGCATGAGCCAATTTGTCGAGGACCAAAAGGTCACCCTTCTGCGGCAGGGCGGTCAGCAGGGCGAAGTTGGCGATGTAGCCGGTGCCGAAGAACAGCGCGCGGTCGGCTCTGAAGAACGCCGCCGCGTCCGCCTCCAGTGCCTCGTGTTCCGGCGCGTTGCCGCGCAGCAGCCGAGATCCGGTCGCGCCGACCGGCGTGCCCTGCGCGATCGCCGCCGCCACCGCGTCGCCTAGTCTTTTGGAGGCGGCGAGCCCGAGATAGTCGTTGGACGAGAAATCGAGCCCGGCGCGCGGCGAAAGCGTCCGCAGACGGTCCTTGCGCGCCAGTCCGCGCAAGGTCGCGTCATACCGGGCAAGCGGCGCTTCGTTCATTGCGCCTCGAGGTCCATCGGCTCGATGCCGAGACGGCGGAACAGCAGCGTATCCTTGTCCTCGCCGGGATTGTCCGCCGTCAGCAGCGTGTCGCCGACGAAGATCGAATTGGCGCCGGCAAAGAAGCACAGCGCCTGCATCTCGTCGGTCATGGCGGTGCGCCCGGCGGAAAGTCGGACATGCGATTTCGGCATCATGATGCGCGCCAGCGCGATCACGCGCACGAACTCGATCGGCTCGATCGGCCTGGCATCGGCAAGCGGGGTGCCGGCGATCGGGATGAGCATGTTGATCGGAACGCTTTCCGGATGTTCCGGCAGGTTGGCCAGCGTCACCAGCATGTCGATCCGGTCCACCGGCTCTTCGCCCATGCCGACAATGCCGCCGCAGCAGACCTTGATGCCGCTGTCGCGGACATTGGCCAGCGTATCCAGCCGGTCGGCAAATGTCCGGGTCGAGATGATCTCTGAGTAGTAGCGCTCGGAGGTGTCGATGTTGTGATTGTAGTAGTCGAGGCCAGCCTCTTTCAGCCGCTGCGCCTGGCCGAGGTCGAGCATGCCGAGCGTCATGCAGGTCTCCATGCCCAGCGCCTTGACGCCTTCGACCATCGCCACGACCGCATCCATGTCGCGCCCCTTGGGATTTCGCCAGGCGGCGCCCATGCAATAGCGGGTGGCGCCGGCGTCGCGCGCCTTGGTCGCCTCGGCGATGACGCGCCTGACCTCCATCAGCTTCGACGCCTTCAGCCCGCTTTCATGGTGCGCCGACTGACTGCAATAGCCGCAATCCTCCGGACAGCCGCCCGTCTTGATGCTGAGAAGCCGGCTGAGCTGGACCTTGTTGGGATCGAAGTTCTGGCGGTGAACGGTCTGCGCCTGAAACAAGAGGTCGTTGAAAGGCGCATCGTGGAGAGCCTGGGCTTCTTCCAGGCTCCATACCCGGCGGTCGCCGAGGGATTGAACTTCAGGCGCGGTCTTTTCCGAAATCGCTGCGTGCATTTCGATCCTGTTCCTTGCGTTGTGGCGAGCCGGCTAGACTTTAGATGGCCAGGTCCGACGATCAAAGCTCACGATAATCGAGGCCGATATCGAGGATCGGGGCGCTGTGAGTCAACCAGCCGATGGAAATCAGGTCGATACCGGTTGCGGCAATTGCTGGCGCAATCGCGGCGGTGATCCTGCCAGACGCCTCGGTGACCGCCCGGCCACCAACCATGGCCACCGCCTTGCGCAAGTCATCGACTGACATGTTGTCCAACAGGACTGCGTCGGGGGCAAGCGCCAAGGCTTCTTCCAACTGGGCCAGCGTATCGACCTCGACTTCGACCTTGACGAGATGGCCGACGCTCATTCGCGCCCGCTCCATTGCCGGGCGAATTCCGCCGGCGATGGCGATGTGGTTGTCCTTGATCAGGATGGCGTCGTCGAGGCCGAAGCGGTGATTGGCGCCGCCGCCGGCGCGCACGGCGTATTTTTCGATTGCCCGCAAGCCCGGTGTCGTCTTGCGGGTGCAGACGATCTTCGCCTTGTGCCCGCGGATCGCACTGACGATCGCTGCGGTCGCCGTGGCTATGCCGCTGAGATGGCACAGGAAATTGAGCGCCGTGCGTTCCGCCGTGAGAATGGCGCGGGCCGGGCCGCTCACCGACGCGATGGTCTCCCCCTGCGCTACGTCGCTGCCGTCCGCGCGCTCCACCGTCATCTCGACATTCGGATCGATCACCTTGAAGGCGAGCATCGCCAGATCGAGGCCGGCGATGATGCCTTGCTGGCGAGCCGCAAGCACGGTCGTCGTATGGCGTTCTCGTGGTACGATGGCATCCGTGGTCACGTCGCCGGCTCTGCCGAGGTCTTCGAGAAGAGCCGCCCGCACCATCGGCTCGAGCATGATTGCGGGAAGTGGCGAGAGGGTCATCAGGTTGCGGTTTCCAGCGCTGGGGCGAGTGCAAGTTCCCGCGCTGCCGCAAGTGCTGCTTCGAGCGTAATTTCGGAGCGCCGGCCAACAGTCGCGTGATGGGGAAAGTCTGTCCGGTAGTGAGCGCCGCGGCTTTCCCGGCGCAGCAACGCGGCAATCGCGATCATCAGCCCGACGGCCGCCGGGTCCGCGCCCTCGCGCTCGGCGAGCGGCAACAAGGACCGTGCGGCTGCTTTCAAGCCTTCACCGTCCCGCACGACGCCGAGCGCACGCGACAAGAGGGGACGCACCGCCTCGGGATCGGACGGCGGGCAGTCACTTGCATTCGCTTGCCTTGTCCGGAGGGCAGCGGTTCCCGCGATGCTTTCGGCGACCCAGCGCGCGCAGACCACCGCCTCGGTCAGCGAATTGCTGGCAAGCCTGTTGGCGCCGTGCAACCCGGTCGCGGCGACTTCGCCGCAGGCCCAAAGTCCCAAAACGGACGTGCGACCGGAGCCATCCACGGCGACACCACCCATGTGGTAGTGCTGGGCTGGGCGGATGGGAATGAGATCGCGCGCCGGATCGATGCCGGCCTTGTCGCAGGCTGACGCGATGGTCGGGAACTGCCGCGCGAACGCCGGGCCGGGCCTTTCCCGCACATCGAGAAAGACGCGGTGGCCGTTCGCAAGATGGTTCCAGACGGCACGCGCCAGTACGTCGCGCGGCGCAAGTTCCGCCCCTTGCACGCCTTGAAGGAGACGCCGGCCGCTTCCATCGACGATGGTTGCGCCTTCGCCGCGAACAGCTTCGCTGATCAGCGTCATGGGGCGGCCGGACCCGTCAAGTGCGGTCGGGTGGAACTGGACGAATTCAAGGTCGGCAAGGGTAGCGCCGGCACGCGCTGCGAGCGCCAGGCCTTGTCCGCAACTGCCCAATGGATTGGTGCTGTCGAGAAACAGGCCACCGATGCCGCCCGTGGCGAGGACGACCCGTCCCGTGGCGAAGAACACCGGACCAGTCGAGCAGGTCGCCAGCACGCCGGCGATGCTGCCGTCCTCCACGGCCAGCCGGCGCGCTTCGAACCCCTCGACGACCTCTATTGTCGGTGTCGAGCGGACGGCCGCGACCAGGGCACGCATGACCTCTCGTCCGCTGCCGTCACCACCGGCATGGACGATTCGCCGCCGGCCGTGCGCTGCCTCCAGTCCGAGGCGGAATGTTCCGTCTGGTGCCCGGTCGAAGCGGACCCCGAAGCCCGCAAGTCGATCGATGGCGCCGGGCGCGGCATTGAGGATACGGCCGGCCATCTCCCTGTCGCAGAGCCCATCGCCGGCGGCGAGCGTGTCGGCCAGATGCAGTGCCGGATCGTCGTCGTCGCCGAGGCTGGCGGCCAGCCCACCTTGGGCCCAGGCGCTCGAAGCGTCAGCCCCCAGCGGTGCCCTGGACAGAAGAAGCACCGGCTGCGGCGCCAGATGCAGCGCGGTCATCAGTCCGGCAATGCCGCCGCCGATGATGACGGGGCGGCCGTCGAGATTTTGCACGCTCATACGGCCAGCATCCGCTCGACGGCCAGGCGCGCGCGGCCGGCGATGCCGGGCTCGATGCTCACGACATGGCGGTTCTCTTCAAGCGCGGTGCGAATGTTGGCCAGTGTTATCCGCTTCATGTGCGGGCAGAGATTGCAGGGCCGGATGAATTCGACCTCGGGATGCTGAAGCGCGACATTGTCGCTCATCGAGCATTCCGTCATCAGCACGACGCGCGGCGGCTTTTGCCTTTCGACATAGTCTGACATGGCGGCGGTCGAGCCGGAAAAATCGGCCTCGGCCACCACGTCGGGCGGGCATTCGGGATGCGCCAGCACCGTCACGCCGGGATGGTTTTGGCGCAACTCGCGAATATCGGCCGGCGTGAAGCGCTCATGCACCTCGCAATGCCCTTTCCAGGCGATGATCTCAACGTCGGTCTGCGCGGCGATGTTCTGGGCCAGATACTCGTCCGGCAGCATGATCACCCGAGGGACACCAAGCGACTCGACGACCGCCTTCGCATTGCCTGACGTGCAGCAGATGTCGGACTCGGCCTTCACCTCGGCCGACGTGTTGACATAGGTGACGACCGGCACGCCCGGAAAGCGTTGCCTGAGCAGGCGGATATCCTCGGCGGTAATGGAGTCCGCCAGCGAACAGCCGGCGCGCAGGTCGGGAATGAGCACGGTCTTCTCAGGGTTGAGCAGCTTCGCCGTCTCGGCCATGAAATGCACGCCGGCCAGCACAATCACGTCCGCTTCGGCCGATATCGCCTTGCGGGCAAGCGCCAGGCTGTCGCCGACGATATCGGCGACGCAATGGAAGATCTCCGGCGTCTGATAGTTGTGCGCCAGGATGACAGCGTTTCGTTGCCGCTTCAGGTCGAGAATGGCGTCGATGTCGCCGGCGAAGGCGGGCCATTCGATCGGCGGGATAACCCGCCGCACGCGGTCGTACAGCGCGGCGGTGCGCGTGGAGGCGTTGAACATGCCTTGCCCTCATTATGCTCGTTTTGAGTATAACTAAGGCATATGCTTAACTTGAGCATAAGGAATGTCAAGCGCGTGAAAGTGGCAATTTTGTCCCTGTGACAGTTCGTTCCGCCAGAACCGTCTGGCGGAAGCGGAAGCGCTTGGCCGGTCTCCCGCCGGTGTCCGACATCGTCTCCCCGGTCTCCTCGACCAGGTCCTGCTGTTCGATAAGGCGCCGGAAATTCTGTTTGTGCACGAGTCGCCCGGCGAGCGCTTCGACGGTGCGCTGCAATTGCAAGAGCGTGAAAGCCGGCGGCATCAGCTCGAACACGACGGGGCGGTATTTGATCTTGGTTCGAAGCCTGGCGATTCCGGTCGCCAGAATGCGGCGGTGGTCGGCAGTCATTGGTCGGCCCGGAATGGCCGGCGGAACGCCATTGTCCCGGCCGCGTGTAGCCTCCGGCACCAGCGCGGCCTCATAGAGCAGTTCGTAGCGCTGCAGAGCAAGCTCCTCGTTCCAGCCGCGATCATCCAGGCCGAAGGCATATGCCACGCGTTGCCGGCGATCGCGGCGCACGCCGAGATCCTCGGCAACGTCGGCCCAGGCCAAAAGCCGGGGCATGAGGATATCGGCCAGAATGGGCGGCGCGCCCGCGCGGTGATCCTCCCACGGAAAATACTCGTACCAGACCCGCCAACCATGCGTGGGAAACCTTTCGGCCTGCTCTTCCCGCGTCAGGCCGAGGTAGCTGATCGATATCTGCACGCGCGCATCGCCTGTCCTGTCGCGATCGGCAAACGTGTAGAGCTGTTCGATATAGCCTAGCAGGTGACCGGTCTGCCGCTCCACCCATGCCCGCAAGCCCGATTGCAAGGAGCGATGGTCGAGCTCGAAAGGGCCGGACGGCAAAGCTTGCGCCTGCTCGATGGTCAGGACGCGCGGCTCGCCATTCGTCACGGCAATGACGACAGCGATCAGGTCCGCACTGACGGGATGACTCTGATCGTTCCTCTGAGCCTGCCTTGTCGCCTGGGTTGTATCGTATTGCATGGACTTCGATGGATTCCTGAAATCAGGTGGATGGCAGGCAAAGCCAAGAGAAAGGTGAACTGCCGCCTGCCACCCGTCAACGCTTTGCACGGAAGAAGGGTCTTGAGATCGGCCCTTGGGGGCTCATTGCATCGGCGTCTCGCCGCGAAACAGCGGCTGGTGCGCTTGCATCAAGGCGGCAATCCGGTCGGCGACTTTTCGCACCGGCGGCGAGTGGCGTTCCTCGTGATGGGTGACGATCCACTGGTCGGTTTCCAGTTCGGGGATGGGTCGGGCGACGCGCACCAGTCGTGGATCGCTGTCGCCGACGAAGCACGGAAAGATCGAAAGGCCGGCGCCGGCGGCCACCAGTTCTCGCACCGAATGGGTGTTGTTGCCGCGCACCGCGATGCGGTCGCCGTGATGGGCTTGCAGCCAGCGCGCCGAGGCAACGTTTGCCCCTTCGCCGGTGACGCCGACGAACAAGCCGGCGGCGATGCCGTTGATCAGGTGGCGTCCGGAATAAAGCGCGTGGGCGACCTTGCCGCTCTGACGGCCAGCCAGCCACTGCTCGGTCGGGCGCTCGCTGCGGATGCCGACGTCGGCGGCACGACGTCCGATGTCGACCCGGTCGGTGGTGGTGACGAACTCCATCCTTATGCCGTCATCGACCGTCCAGACCTCGCCGATATGGGCGGAAATGAAAGCCGAGGTCCATGGCCCGGCCGAGACGCGGACAATGCGGTCGGGCAGGCTTCCTTCGCGCCAGCGGGTCAGCGACTGCATTGCCGCCTCGACGTCCTCGGCGCGCCGCAGCAATTCTTCGCCGACCGGGGTCAGCCGGTAGCCGGTCTGCTGACGCACGAACAGCGGCTCGCCGATCTGCTTTTCAAGCGCGGTGACGCGTCGTCCAAGGGTAGCTGCGCTGAGGCGCGTGGTCGCCGTCGCCGCGCTCAGGCCACCCAGTCGCGCAACGTCGAGAAACAGCCTCAGATCGTCCCAGCCAATATCCATTTTGCAGAAATGAAAAATGCCTTGCGACCTTGGCTGTAGCGCGAAGCGGGCATCATCGCAAGTATGCAGCCATTGGCGGCCTTGGACAATCGTGCCTGGCGGGACAGCGGCAGGTGCCCAGGCTGATCAGAAAGCCAGTGCAGTCCCTTCGGTCATGCACCCGCTTGCACAGGCTCTTTGCGTTTTCGAGAAACCCGGCGTGCGGGGCATTCCGCGCGTCAAAGGAGACAATCATGTTGTATGAACTTCGAGACCGTTTCACCCGCTGGCTTGTCTATCGTCAGACGCTTGCGAGCTTGCGGCGGGTTCCGGACAGAACCCTGGCGGATGCCGGCATTTCTCGCGAACACATCCGTGAGCATGCCCGTCGCGCCAGCCAGCATCATTGAGATCACCGAAGTGGCGGCGCCAGATCCCGCCTTCATCGGCAGATCGTGCATCTCGACGAGATTGGGAAGGCGCTGGCATCACCATGTGATGTTTCCAGCCTGCAGGCTGAACCGGTCGGCCGGCTTGGAGCCGGCACGCAATCGTATCTATCCCCGCATGATGCGGTAGACGGTTGCATCGCCCTCTACGCCCCGAAGAGGCGCGTCAAAAGCAACGACACGATGGCCGGCAAGCATTTCGCTGACCCCGGGCGCGGAATGGAGCGCCTCGGAAATGCAGATCTGGCCGGCTTCCGCCAGCGATTGCACGCGCGCGGCGACATTCACCGTCTGGCCGAAATAGTCGAGGTTGTCGTTGAGCGTCACGGCGATCGACGGCCCACAGTGGGCACCGATCTTGAGGATGATCCCTGGCCCGTCGTGCTCGCCGTTGAAGCGATCGATGTCTTCAAAGATGTGCAGTGCAGCCGAAATCGCATCCGAAGGCTGCGAGAATACTGCCATCACCGCATCCCCGATCGTCTTGACCACCGCTCCGGCATGTTGCTGCACCGCCGCGTTGACCAGGGCGAAATGCTCGCGGACCAAAGCATAGGCGTTGAGGTCACCAAGGTGCTCGTACATGGCGGTCGAACCCTTGAGGTCCGTGAACAGGAAGGTGATCTGCCGGATGCCGAGCCCCTCCTTCTCGTCGACACGTTCGGACCGGAAGAGCTGGCGGAAGGTCTGCCGCGCAAGCAGCGCTCCACCGGAAACATAGGGGTCGAAATCGAGCGCCGGCTTGGTCGTCAGTGCGACAAGCTCGGGCGGCCAGTTGATGGCAAGCAACGAACCTCGCACCGGCCCTCTGTTCGCGACCTCAATGACAATCGGACCGGGTGGCACGGCGGGCAATGCCGGCAAGAAGCGTTTGCCGTCGTAGTCGATCTTCAGGAGTGTCGGCGCCGATACCTGGTCGCCTGATATCGGCACCGCGAATGCGGCCTGCGTCTGCACGTTGACGCCCGCAAGCGCGCCCGGTCCCAGGTCGGCGCGGAGCACTGTGGTGGTGCCGGGCGGCAGAAACGTCATGCCCCGAACGAAGCCGCGCAGTAGGTCTAGAAAGCGAACGTCTTGCCCCGGTAGCCGCCCGTCATGTCCGAAGTGGAGCTTCCAGTGAAAATCCTCGACAGAGAGCGTCTCGGGATCGTGGTACGGCAGGCGCCGCAGCTTCGGCGATATCGAGAAGGTGACCTCGATGAAGTCGTCAAGGTCGGTGTCGCCGGATACGTCGCACAGGCCACAGACGTAGTGGGTCTTCAGCGTGCGCAGGGCGCCGAAACTATCGAGCACCATCCCGGACTGTGGACAGAGCACATCCCAGCTCATGTCGAACAAGCCGCAGCGGGCGGCATGAAGGAAGAGGTCGATTGCTTCAGGCTCGGCGATCGCGCGGTCGCGAGCAAAGGCCAACGGATTGACGCGATGGAGTGAGTGGTCGTCGGCGCTCCTGATCAGCGTCTCGAATTTCGAGATGACGCGTGGGCTCCAGGCTCGCGACTGCTCCACCTTGGTCATCTTGCTTTCGAGAAGACGATCGTTGACTACCGTCACGCCGGATCCTCAATCTTGATGGGCTGCGGAGGCTGCTGGAAACTTTCCAGCGAAATCAACAGCGGAGCTATCCGGCGCCCCGCCGGCCGATCGTAGCTGGCACAAGGCGTCGATCACGCCACGTCTGCTGCGATGAACCAATCGTTGATCTCCCGCAATTCCGCACGGGCCTCTTCGAACCTGCCCTGTGACCGCAATAGCTTCGCCAGACTGGTGGTCGCCTGCAGCTCCCAACTCCTGGCGTTCTGCCGCCGCGCAAAGGCAATCGCCTCGCGGAAAGAAGCCTCTGCCGCCCTGTCTCCCGCTCCGTTCGCAAGTTCGATCTCACCGCGAATGCGAAGCAAGGCGGCCGTAAAGTAATGCTCGCCGATCTTTTCGGCCTCGTGCAGACCTTTCTCAACGGTCTCTGCCGCTATATCGAATTGTCCAGAGTTCATGAAAGCCTTGGCGAGTAAACCTAAATAACACGACTTGTCGACCTCCTGATCTTCAAGGTCATTTTCGGTCAATGCCATCATGTGGCTTCCCGCCAGATTGTCATCGAGGTCCGATGCAGCCAGGCCGCCAAAAAAGCGCGCCACCCTTGCCCAGAGATTGAAGCCGTTTTCCTGCGCCAGCGGCAGGAGTTCGTCGGCAAGCCGAGCGATCAAACTGCTTTCTTCGCGGAAGGCGAACAACACGCAGCCGTTTCCCAGGCAAGCGGCCAGGCGATAGGCGGGCTGCTGCCGAACGGTCGTCTCGGCCTCGAGGTAGAGTTTGAGCGCCTGACGGCGATATCCCAAAATATGCAAGGTCCAGGAAAGGTAGATCATGGCCATGCTCGGAAAGTCGCTGCCGACCTTGTCCGCGCTTTCCTTGTGGCTGAGAGCGCGCTCGAGATATTGCCGGGCCGCCACCAACTCGCCCTGACTGAACAGGGTCATCCCCTTGAACTGCAAACCTATGACGAGCGCGTTCAGATAGCCGCCGTCCTCGCCAACCCGGATCAACTCATCGCTGGCTGCAAGGGCCTTGCCAAACTGGCCCGAGTTGAAATGGGTTCCGAAAAGCCCGTCGAGCGCCCTGATCGTCGCTTCCGGTTCGCCGAGCTTCCCGCTCAGTGCTATAGCCCGCTGATATGCGGCACTGCCTTCGCCGGTCACGTAGCCTTGCGCGGCGTAGAGCACGTCGCCCAGCTCCAGTTCGAAGCGAAGCAGCTTGCGGCTGCGATCGTCGGAATCGGGCAAGAGTTTCGCGGCTTCAAGCCCCTTCCTGAAGATACGCACCGCGTCAGCTTTTGCCCAAGTCTTGGCTGCCTTCACCCCTGCGAGCAGCCAGTAATCGGCGGCGCGATCGAACAGACCCGCGTCGGCGAAATGCTCGGCGAGCACTTCGGGACGGGCAAAAGCCGCGTTGCGGTCGCGCAGTTCGATACATTCGGCAATCAACCGATGAATCTGCTGCGCACGTTCGTGTAGCATCGTGCCCCTGGCGGCCTGCTGCAGGAGCACGTGGCTGAACGAAAAGCCCGCGCCGGCTGTCCCTCGCTCGGCGACGACCAGCCCCGTTCGCATCAGGTCGCCAACTGCGTTGCGCAGCTCCGCTTCGGGCCAATCGCAAATCTCGCGCAGTATGTCGAAGTCAAATTTCCGGCCGATCGCCGCTGCGATCTGCGCGACTTCCTTTGCTGGCCCCAGCCTGTCGAGGCGGGCAAGCAGCAAGAACTGCAGGGAGTTTGGAATGTTGTTCGCGAGTGACAAACGCTTGGGCTGCGCTGCGTCCAGCCGCAACCCTGTTTCGACCACGCTCCGGGTAAGCTCTTCGATATAGAGCGGGACGCCTTCACTGCGATCAAGCACCACTGAAACATCGGCGGCGACCGCGTTCGGACTAATGTCATGGACAATCGCTTCGGCATCCTCGCGCCCGAGCGCTTCAAGCCTGATGTGATGCACATCCGGCCTGTTGAACCATGGAAGGCTTGCGGTGTTCCTGCTCGATACGAGCAGCAGCGCGGGGGTCGCAGCCAGGCTGGCGACGATCTTGTCGAGAAGCTCGCGCGAGGTCGCATCGGCCCATTGTTCATCTTCGAACAAGATCAGGATCGGGGTGGTGCGCGCCAGATAACCGACCAGATCCATCAACGCCTGTTCGGCGATGTTGCGCTGCCGTTCGGCGCTAATTCCCTCGAGCCTGTCCGGCCTGGCCGTTGGTATGCCGAGCAGGCTTGAGAAGATCGCCAGCGCGACGTCGCTGGACACCGAACCCATCGACAATCCGTTGCTGAGCTTTCGGAGCTTTTCTTCCGTTGGATCACCGTCCTCGATCGTTGCGATCCTCTGCAATTCGGCGAGGAATGGATAAAGGGTGCTGTTCTCGAAGGTCGGAGAACATTGCATGGTCAGCTGCGGAAAGCTGCGCAGGCGCTGCTGGATCTCGTTGAGCAACCGGGATTTGCCGATTCCCGACTCTCCCGAGACCCACACCGCACTGCCGCGCCTGTCGCGCACGACGGTCTCCCAGCGCTCCATCAGCAGTCGCAGTTCGGCATTGCGGCCGCAAAGCCTGGTCATATGCGCGCGCTTTGCAAAACGGGTTGGCACCATACGCTGCCGCTGCACCTGCCAAACCTGGACCGGTTCGGCGAATCCCTTCAGCTCATGTTTGCCGAACCTGGTGAAATCGATTGCGCCGCTCGCCGCCTCGAAGGTCGCCGCGTCGACAAGGACCATATTCGGCTTGGCCAGTACCTGCAGCCGCGCCGCCAGATGCGCGACGTGGCCGAAGGCGACGGTGGATACGCCACTCGGCGCGCCGACGAACTCCCCCACCACGACCTGGCCGCTCGCGATGCCCACCCGCACTTGCAACGGATATCCCTGATTTGCCGAGATGGTGGCCACCGCATCGACGATCTCGAGCGCCGCCAGCACCGCGACCTCGCTGTCGTCCTCGCCAGCTATCGGATAACCGAAATAGGCCTGTATGGCGTCGCCGATGTAGCTGGCCGTCACACCCTTGTGGCGCCGCACGACGCTGCTGCAGGTCTGCAGAAAGCTCTCAATCAGGCGTTGGAAATCCTCGGGATCCAGGCGGTCGGCATATTCGGTCGACCCCACCATGTCGCAAAACAGGATGGTGAGATAACGCCGCTCCGCAACAGACTTCGCCGGGCCGGGCAAAATCGGGCTAGCCAATGGAACCGGCGTGGTCACGCTCCGGGACCCTCCTTGGTGCGGCGACCATTTAGCACTCGGTCATGTTATCGCAAATCGCGGCGCTCACCAGCCGCTTTCGATCGCGTCAGATGGATCATCGATGCTCGTCACACCGAACGTCGGCATAGACCAAATGGTCTGCCTCGCTGAATGCCGCTTGGCTTTGGTCGAAGCAGAACCGTTTGGGCACCAGCCGGATCAAGGTGCGTCGGTTGCATTCGCCAGGCAGATCGATCTGGAAGGTGCGCGGCGTCATCGACGGCGTCGGGTCGCTCCATTTCGTGTGGCCGGCAAACGAAACGTCCTGGACCAGCAAGCTGGAGCCGGCTGAACTGACGGGACCGGAGATGGCCACGGCGTCGGTTCCTTTTGCCTGCTCGATGCTCGGATATTCGCCGCTTTGCGGTGGATCCCCGTTTGCCGGAATCGCGCCGGCGCCGACTGCCACATTGATCCTGACATCGTCGCGCTCAGGAACGCCACCGTAGCTGTTGCGAAAGGTCCAGCTTACGCGAAGGACAGGCGTCTTCACCGCCGCTCCGGGCAGGGGAGGCAAAACCTGAATCCCGGCATCGGCGAGCGAAGAGCCTTCATCCTCCGCCTCCGGCGCCGGGCAGCCGGTGTAGAGCGGGCGGTAGCCGCACTCGGAGCCGCCGGCTCCCCACAGACAGTCGCTCAGCTTGCGCCAGTCTTCCGAGCTCAGTCGCGGCGCGCTGGAGGACAGGTCATTGCCCGACCCCGGCAACATCCAGGGATGGATGCCACCGCTGCCGGCCGCCCAGTTCGTGCGGTGTGCTTCTATCTCGGCGTAGACGACCTGTTCCTCGTGCAGCTCGAGCAACTGGACCCAGGTCGGCAACGTGACTGTCGGCTCGTGCCCCGCCGCGTCGGCGGCAAAACGGCGGCCCGTGACTTGTGTGGTAAGCGTGTGGCAGCTTGTGCAGTTGCCCGTCGGATCTTCGACCGTCCTGGCTTGGCTGAGTTCATTGCGGTAGGTGCCGGTGTAGCCGGAGCCGACCACGCGGAACGGCGCGTCCGGCAACCGCGGCCGGTGCGGTAGAAAATCGCCCAGGCTGAAGGCCGTCGATCTGGCATCGCCGGCCGAACGAAAACCGACCCTGCTCTGCGCAATGTGCGGATCGATCACATAGGGGCTTTTGTTGTCATGGCATGCATGGCACGAGATCTGGAACGTCGGATCATAGTTTTTCTCCGCCGTGTCCCTTCCCGCTTCATCGGAATAGCTGCGCCCGCCCGGCGGAACGAAGGGCTTTGACCAATCGAACTGGCTCTGGTCCTTGCGGCCGTCGAAGAAGACAATTTCTCCGGATTTCCGGTTGAACCCGATGGTGCCGAAGACGGAAAACCTCGGATCCGACCGCGTCCAGTAGGGATCGGTGCTGACCTCCTGGCTGATATTGGATTTCCTGCAGAGGAACAGCCATTCCACGTTGCCGCGCACGACCCTTACGACACGTGAGTTCAGCCCACAGTAGGTCGTGCTGCCGGTCAGCGAAGGCTTGTCGCATTTGGGCAATGTCGCCGTCCATTTCACCACCTCTCCGTTCTCGTTCCTGTGCTCGAACTCCAGCGGAGTGCCCGGTTTTGTTGGATTGGGCTTGAGGTCGACGACATTGCCGTCGACTTCCAGTGGGATGACCTTCATCTGTGGGCTGTCGCAATCGCCGTCGGGAATAGGACCGAAGATCGCTCGCGCTTCATCGCCAGACCTGGTTATGACGTCGGTGCTCTTTGAGGCCGGCGCCCAAAAGATGTCGGGATTCCATCGCGTAACGGCGTTGGCGAACGACTTCGAATCCAGGTCGTCCTGATCGGAGCCGTGCCTCTCACCGGCTTGCGGCGTCGATACGAAAGCTGCATGTCGAAGCCCGATCGTCCCGGATATTAGGACAAACACAATGCCGAGGACCGCAGCGATCAGCGCAACGGCACGCATTTCAGCCCACTGGAGCGTGCCAGTGAACCCATGGCCGATCTTTAGGCGTCATCGCTTCTTCGCTGCGATAGAGCCAGCAACATAGTCGGCGTAGACTGTAAGCGATTGAAATCGCCACCTGCCGTCGTCCCCCTTTACAAAAGAGGCCCGGGCATCCGCCGAATAGTCAAGAACCGGTGCCGGAGAGTGGGAGTCCTGCAGAGTCACCAGGACTATCGATTTGGTGTTCACCGTCTTATCGTCAACCACGTCGAACAAGGTATTGGTCACGAGGTGCCGAGTCTGGAGGCTATCGGTCTCCATCTTCTTAAGTATTATTGTCATCTGTCCGAGGAGATCGGTTGCCGACTCCGGACCCATGCCGAGTGTCAACTTGAGGATACTGTTGCCTGAACTGCAAATCTTATAGTAAGACGATCTCGGTTCCGCAAAGAGACCAGTGAACGCGGGTGCATTTCTTTCGTCGATCGTCCAGGCATAGCGGGACAAGAGATCTTGAATTGCTTGACGATCCTCGGCCGGAGGATTCTCGACATCCCAACCGGCAGTAGCATCTGTTCCGCAGGAATCAGCTGAAGCAGTGCCGCTTAAAGCAAAAAAGAACCCACAAACCAGGGCAAGATTTCTCAAACTCGCGCAGTTAGTGATTATGCCTTTCCAACGCTCGCTCATGATGGCCCCCTCTATGGAGCTTGATGGGAAAGTACCCATTCATCTTATACCACCCCGAAAGAGGTGTCAGTCGAAATCGCTGACATTCGCGGCAACGGACATGATTTCGCGTTCCTGTTTTTTTGAATCTGAGGTAAGTTGCAATGCCCAGCCCGCAGCAATTTCATTCCTAATTTGTAAGGTAGGCTGCGGGCGATTCAGGTATGTTATCGCAAACTAAAAACTCACGTAGACGCAGCAATTCCGTCTGATCGTGGTTATATGGGAGCGTAAAATGCCAAGTATTGTTCGGAGTGTGACGCTTGTACTTTTGTATTTTTTTAGCCTTGTGCCCTTGGCGTTTGCGCAGCAGAATCAGGAAATTGAGATAGTTCTGCAATCGCGCCTGACTTCTTATGGAAACGATACCCCCCTAACTATTGTTTTTACTCTCACGAACCGATCGGGCAGCCCGATCAGGGTGCTCAGATGGACCACGCCGATCGACGGCGTCTCGGGCCAAATTTTTTCAGTGACGAGAGGGTCGCAGCCAATTCAGTATATTGGCCCTTTGGTGAAGCGAGCAGAACCGACCGAGGCTGATTTTATCGATATCGAACCCGGACGATCGATTTCGGCGACCGTCGATCTGTCATTGTACTACGCCATCTATGAAGCAGGGAACTATGCGGTTACCTATGATACAGAGCGAGTGGGTCTGCTGGTTGGTCATCCAGCTGCCCTGAGACGCGCCCAGGTTCTGAGCAACGCCGCCACGTTCAGGCTTCTATCCGGTCGAATTCCTCCGGAACGGATACCGCTCTCGGCACCCAGATTCGACCATTGTGACAGCTCTCAACAGGCTGATATTGGCGCTGCGCTGGCGGAGGCAAACAACATAGCCTCGGCTGCCCTGCAGGTTTTGCAGGGCACGCCCTCTGCCCAGCAGCCGAATTCCCAACGATATCGGACATGGTTTGGGGCGCATACCGTAGGACTGTACGCAAAGGCCACTGGAAATTTCTCGAAGATTGCGGATGCTCTTGCAAACAAGACAATAACGTTTGGATGCCACGGCAGCATCTGCGGACCGGATGTCTATGCGTATGTGTTCCGTGATCAACCTTATAATATTTTTGTTTGTCAAAAGTTCTGGTCGGCCGCTCTGAAAGGAACGGATTCAAGATCTGGAACGATTGTACACGAAATTAGTCACTTTGAGGTCGTCGCCTTCACGGACGACTATTCCTCCGGCGGTCAAAATTTCGCCAAGCAACTCGCGGTTGAAAACCCCCCGCAAGCTACAGAAAATGGCGATAGTCATGAATACTTTGCCGAAAATAGCCCCGAGCTTCCGATGTGAGGAACGCCACACCCAATTGAGCTAGCATGGATGCGGGTGCCGCATCGCCATCGGAAACGAGCAAGGATCACCGAGGGTTGCAGCCTCGTTGATGCAAATCGACATTCCGCGGCGACCAGCGGGCGTCACAGCTTTCCTACTCCGTTGTGCTCGCTTTTTTTCTGCGCCGATTGGTATGCGACTGCGCAACGGCCATCTTTAGCTCCGGTGTGATCTCCACAGGCGCATTCTCTGCCCCATGTGGGTTCTGCAGCCCCTCGACGTGGACGGTCGGGAATGGGAGTTCGATGCCCTGCTCCTTGAAGGCCTGGCGGAGGCGTAGAAAGAATCTGCCTTTCATAGCGAAGGCGCCTCCAGGCCTGGTTGTGACCTTGACCCTCAATACGATGCCGTACTCACCGAACTCCTGTACGCCCTGCATCTTGATCGGTTCGATCACCCAGTGTTTGAATTCGGGATCTTCCGCCAACTCCAGGCCTATCCGCTTGATCAGCTTGCGAGCGAAGTCGATGTCGGTGTCATAGCCGACGGTGATGTTGAATTTGTCGGTAACCCAGTCGCGGCTCTGGTTCTGGACGGCTCCGAGTTCACCGAAAGGTATTGTGAACAGCGGGCCCCGATGGTGCCGCAGCTTCACGGAGCGCAGCGAAAAGCTCTCCACCGTACCCCTGTAGCTGCCCGATGAAATGTATTCGCCGACGCGAAACGCATCGTCGAGCAGATAAAACACGCCTGAGATCACGTCCTTGACGATGGTTTGTGCACCAAAACCCACGGCGACGCCGACGACGCCGGCGCCGGCAATCAGCGGGCCGATCTGGATACCAATTGAGGCGAGCATCATCAGCACCGCCATAACGACGATCACTGCCAGCAGAATGTTCTGGATGATGGGCAACAGCGTGCGCAGCCGCGCCTGCTGCGGATCGAGGGTTGGGATGTCCTCCTCGCCGATCACCGCATGCGGCGTTTCGATGCCCAGCTTTCGTTCGATCAAGGCCTTGATGATCGACCAGCCGAAATCGGCGGCAAGAGCAATGACAATGACATTGATCAAGCCGCGCAATATGAGCGTGGTCGTCGTATCGCCGTCTCGCATGGCCTGCATGTCCAGACCCCAGACACGCGCAAGAAGGTAAGCCGCCGCCAGGATCAGGATCATCCGGATTCCGCGATCGATCACAGCGATCGTCACCGCCGGGATCGTAGGCCGGCCGGCATCTTCCGAACCCGGCCGCAGGACGAAATTGACCCCGCGCTGCGTCAGCAGGATTGCAAAAGGCAGGACGAATGCGGCCAAGGTAAACCAAAACCACGTGTACAGGCCGACGATGCGCTCCAGGAACAGAGCGACGAAATAGGCAGTCAACAGCCATGTCGCTGCCGTGTGGCCGTGCCCATCGTCCCGCCGTGTCCTAGGCCGACGCCAGACGGCAAGCAGCAGGAGCACCAGCAGCACGAAATCGGCGCCCACCGACAGCACCATCATGCCGTCACGGTCGATGCCGAGACCCGGCAGGAGGATAAAGGCGGCGGCGAAGAAGGCGAAGACGCCGACGATCCGCGTCAGCCAATAGGACCAATGGTCGGCCGTCTCGTTGCTGACCGGCAAGGCACGAACCTCGACGGCGTTCTCGACCTGCATGAAGGAAGGGACGAGCAGGGCTATGAGGTACGTGCGCACCCCCCATGTAACGACTGCAGCCATCAGGAATGTCAGCACGATCTCACGGATGAGCATTGGCCAGTCGAACAGCATGAACGCGCCGGCGCTGCCCAGCGCGAACGAGACGATCAGCAGGCTGGAATAAAGCAGGCGGCCACCAATCTTCTTGGCCCGCCCGGTCGGCGTATCCTTCGATTGCGCGATAATCCAAAGGCGAAATGGACGCGTCAGCTTGTACGTTGCCCAGGTGAGCGCAAGGCCGGCAGCGATGAAAATCGCGATCAGCATCAATACGCCGGCAGGTCCCCTGCTGGACATATCCTCCATGGTCGCTTCCCGAACGCGCGCGAATTGGCCGGGCAGCGAGGGCAAAGTTCGCACGATCCGTTCGATGTGATGCTTGATCCGATCGAGCGTCGAGGATGCCATCGTGTTCATCTGGCCCGGTGCGGCCGCGGCGTCGGACGATGCGTCAGCCGGTGAAGCGCCTGCCGCGGCAGGGGCTGCCGTTGAGCCGGCGTCCTGATTTCGTTGTTCGGCCACCCAGGCCTTCACCGACGGATCGTCGAGAAGCTCGAACAGCTGTTTGACCCTTTCGGGCGGGACGGTCGCCGGCGCCTGGGCCTGTGCCGGACCGGCCAGGAAGAGGGCTATCCCGACGACAAGCGACCCGGCAATCAGGACAAACATCGCGGTTAGATATCGGAGACGTCGTGCCGGACGCGCCGGATTCCTGGCTCCCAATCGTCGAATCATGAGCGGCATCGCGCTGTAGCCTTCCCTCAAAACGGCAAGCAAGACATCCATGCCCGTCGTTGCTCCTACCTTGAAGAAGCCCATGTTGTGGTGCAAGACGTCATCATTGCGAGCTAGACAATTGCGCGATATCGCCGCGCGTCCGTGCCCACAACGAAGTGTGATTCTGGAGTGAATAGCGCCATCGGGCCTTTCGCGTTCGCGCCGGTCGGCGCAGTGTGCAGAGAAGTCGGTGGGTTCGCGGATTGCTAGGCGATCTGCGGCTTCTTGGGTGATTCAAATTGAAAATTGCGCCTTCATGTTTCAAAACAGGTCGGTAGACCAGGATGGTTTCGGAGCCTGCGGGTCGGTGACGGCCCTCAAGGCGAGAATTCGAAAAGACGTTCAACAATGACCCAGCACGCAGAAAACACTCGAATTCTCATGTACAGCCACGACACGTTCGGGCTCGGCCACCTGCAGCGCTGCCGGACTATCGCGCATTCGCTGGTCGAGGATTTCCGCGGACTTCAGGTGCTAATCATTTCGGGTGCGACCATCGCTGGCGCCTTTGATTACCGCGCCCGTGTCGACTTCGTGAAGATCCCCAGCGTCATCAAGTTGCGCAACGGCGAATATACCTCGCTGGAAAAGGATATCGATCTGCACGAGACGCTAAGGATGCGCCAGTCGATTATCCGCCACACGGCCGAGAGCTTTCGGCCGGATATCTTCATCGTGGACAAGGAACCGCTCGGCCTGCGCGGCGAGATCGAGGACACGCTGTCCTACCTCAAGACGCGAGGCACCACGCTCGTGCTGGGCCTGCGCGAGGTGATGGATGCGCCGCATCTGCTCGAAGCCGAGTGGGCACGCAGGGATGTGATGCGAAAGATTGGCATGTTCTACGACAAGGTCTGGGCCTATGGTCCGCCGGATTTCTACGATCCGTTGACCGGCCTGGATGTGCCGCCGGCTGTCAGGGCAAAGATGACCTTCGTCGGTTTCCTGCAACGGAGCCTGCCGCGGAACGAGTTGCCCGGCCATCGGCCCGAGGGCGACTATATCCTCGTTACCACCGGTGGCGGGGGTGACGGCGCCGAACTGATCCACGACGTTATCGATGCCTATCAGCAGGATCCGCAATTACAGCACAGGGCGCTGATCGTGCTTGGGCCTTACATGCCGGCGCGCAAGCGCAACAAGCTGCTCAGGAAGGGGTCCAAGATCCCCTACATCAAGATCATCGAGTTCGACAACCGCATGGAAGACCTGATCGCCGGCGCCAAGGCGGTTGTGGCGATGGGCGGTTACAACACCTATTGCGAGATCCTGTCTTTCGACAAGCCGGCGCTGATCGTGCCGCGCATCGAACCCCGCGAGGAACAGCTGATCCGCGCCCGGCGTGCAGCAGAACTCGGCCTCATCGAGATGCTTTTGCCGGAAGAGGCCAAGGATTCCCAGCGGTTTGCCGATGCACTGGTGGCGCTGCCGGACCGGCCCCGCCCGTCACAGAGCAATCCGCATCTGACGCTGGAAGGGCTGCCTCATATTTCCGAAATCGTCGCGGAACTGCTCGACCGGCGGGCCGGCCATCACCTTTCGGTCATCGAAGGATCGAACTGAGTTGCAACGTCGCAAGATCGTCGTGGTTCTGAAGGGCTATCCGCGGCTGTCGGAAACCTTCATCGCGCAGGAACTGCTCGGTCTGGAGCGTGCGGGGTTCGACTTGGTACTCGTCGCGCTCAGGCGGCCGACCGACGCGAAACGCCACCCCGTGCATGACGAGATCAAGGCGCCGGTCCATTATCTGCCGGAATATCTGCATCAAGAGCCGCTACGCGTGGTTCGCTCGCTGTTTGCCTGTCTGCCGCGTCCGGGCTTCTGGCGCGCGCTCGGATCGCTGGCGACCGATATCCCCCGCGACTTTACGCGCAATCGCGTGCGCCGCTTCGGGCAGGCACTCGTGCTGGCGGCCGAATGGCCGCAGGACGCGGGATGGTTGCATGCGCACTTCGTGCACACGCCGGCATCGGTGACGCGCTATGCCAGCCTGCTTCTTGGTCTGCCCTGGAGTTGCTCGGCCCATGCCAAGGACATCTGGACTTCGGAGGACTGGGATCTGGCCGGCAAGCTGTCCTCGGCGCGTTGGACGGTCACCTGCACAAAAACAGGCTTCGACCGTCTGAAGGAACTCGCCAACGGCAACTCGTCCGTGCATCTGAGCTATCATGGGCTCGATCTTGATCGCTTCGGCAGCTTCGGCGAGGCGCGAAAGCAGCATGACGGCTCGGCGCCGGGCGAACCGGTTGTCGTTCTCAGTGTCGGGCGCGCCGTCGAAAAGAAGGGTTACGATATCTTGCTGGAGGCCCTTGCCCTCCTGCCAGCCGATTTGGCGTGGCGTTTCGAGCACATCGGCGGCGGCGAGGAACTGGAACGGCTCAAGGCGCTGGCGCGAAAGCTCGGCCTGGATGGTCGCGTCGCCTGGAAAGGTGCGCTTGCGCAGGAGGAGGTGCTTGAGCACTACCGAAGCGCCGACATTTTCGCCCTGGCCTGCAGGATCACTGCAAATGGTGACCGGGACGGCCTGCCGAATGTTCTGGTCGAGGCGGCCAGCCAGCGGCTTGCCTGCGTGTCGACCGATGTTTCCGGCGTGCCGGAGCTTTTGTCGCCGGATGAAACCGGGCTGCTGGTTCCGACGGAAAACCCGATTGCCTTGGCACAGGCGCTGGAGCGCCTGATCCGTGATCCCGCGCTGCGCGCTCGCCTCGGCGACGCCGCCGAACGGCGCGTGCGAAGCAATTTCGACCATATGGCAAGCATTGGGCAGCTCAAGCAGCTGTTCCAACAGGAGTGGCAGGCTGCCGAATGAAGCGGCTGCGCGCCTTCTTGTATGTCCAGCACCTGCTCGGCATCGGTCATCTCGCGCGCACCAGCCGCATCGCGGCGGCTCTGGTCGATGATGGGTTTGACGTCACCGTCGTGACCGGCGGAGCGCCGGTCGCGGGGTTTCCGGGACCGGGGGTAAAGTCGGTAATCCTGCCACCTGTCACCTCAAGTGATGAAGGATTTTCCGGCCTTGTCGACCTGCAAGGCAAACCCATCGACGATGATTTCAAGAAGCGGCGTTCAGAGATGCTGCTGCAGGCATTTCGGGATTGCAGGCCTGATATCGTCATGATCGAGGCGTTTCCATTTGGACGCCGGCAGATGCGTTTCGAACTCATGCCGCTGATCGAGGCCATCGACGCGACGTCGCCCAGGCCGCTGTTGGCGACGTCTGTCCGTGATATCCTTCAGGAGCGCGTCAAGCCGGGCCGAAACGAGGAAACGGTCGATCTTATCAACAGGCATTTCGACCTTGTCATGGTTCACGGCGATCCGGCTTTCGCAACCATCGACAAGACATTTCCACTGGCTGGGGCGATCACAGCCGAGGTCACCTACACGGGGCTCGTTGCGGCGCCGCCACCGCCCGCGGCCTCAGAGCGCTTCGACGTTCTGGTGTCGGTTGGCGGCGGCGCTGCCGGAAAACACCTGGTCAGCTCCGCCATCGCCGCCGCAAGGAATGCCAACAACGCTTGGAAATGGTGTTTGATCACCGGCCCAAACTTGCCGAAAGACGAATTTGACGCCATCGCGCGCGATGCCACGCCGGGGCTGTCCATCTTCCGGTTCCGCGAGGATTTCGCCAGCCTGCTGACCGGCGCCCGTCTGTCGGTCTCGCAGGCGGGTTACAACACGGTCTGCGATGTCCTGCGCGCGGGTTGCCGCTCCCTGCTGGTTCCATTTGCAGCCGGTGGGGAAACCGAACAAACGGTTCGCGCCCTGATGCTCGAAGAACTCGGTCTTGCAACGGTGCTGACGGAAAAGGACTTAACGCCTGAAGGTTTGGCGCAAGCGATCGAACAGGCGCTGGTGGCGCCGGCGCCATCCGCGCATCGCCTCGACCTGGAAGGCGCGCATCACGCGGCGCAAATCCTGCGCGAGCGGCATCGAACCTGGTCCTTGAAGTCCTAACGCGGGTCGCGCCCGGGTTAGAGACGCGCAAAGCGCTTCAAACAGTTCCAATCAGCATGAAGCGCGTATAATTCTTCGTCGGCAGCTCGCCGGAGAACCTGATCTCGCGCAGCGCCGCCATGACTTCGAAGGCTGCCAGTGAAGCCACGCAGTTGACGTGCGTCGGCTCGCTGAAATAGTCGTTCGATTGCAGCAGGACCGTCGTGCCGCGCGGAAGCAGAGCAAGCCAGGCGCCGAGATCGGCTATGTGTTCGCAGCTTGTATTGACCACAAGGTCGGGTTGCCCGGCCGCATAGTCGAGTGCGTACATATCGTCCGTCAGCGCCCGGAACCGGTCGCCGGCTTCCCGGTTGAGGGTCAGGGCCACCGCGCCGACTTCGGGATCGATGTCGATGCTATCGACCGCCGCTATGTCGAAACGGGCGTCGTTGAAAAGCATTGCCGGCAATACGCCGTACCATCCACCCAGCACCCATATGCGCTCGAACCGGCCGCCGCAGCTTTCGAACAGCCTGTCGAGCGCCCACATCTTGCACGCGACCTGTTTGTGGTTGAAGGCGTTGGCGATGTCGGCCCGCGGATGCTTGGCGATGACGCGTGCCAGCCCGCTCACGAGAGGGTGGTTGACATAGGCAGCAATTCCCCGCGTAAGGTCCAGGGCCTGCTCGTGCCCGTCCAAGGCGGCATTGCGTGGTTGCGTGACATCCATCATAGTCGTCTTGTATGGTGGGATTTCGGGCGACACAACGCAATCTTGCCCCCCGCAAGGCTGTTTGATCCGGGACGTGATTATGCTGTTAGCCGCTGCGCCATTGCCCGGAGAGGGCCGGTTGCATCTGTCCGGACCGAAGGCGTCCTGGGTGCTGCACTGCGGCTGCGAGCTTGTCTTTGGCGACGAAGACCTTGCCGATGCGCCCTTCGACGGCAGGTGCTCTCACATCCTGCATCCTTCCAGCTGAAGGACCCACAGTCGCATATGGAACCCAGCCTAGCCCGCTATATCTGGAGGCACACCAGGAAGCAGCAGCTCTGGATATTGATGATCGTCCTGCTTTCGATGATCCCGTATTTCATGTCCTTCGACCTGCCGAAGCTGATCGTCAACGGCCCGATCCAAGGCAAGGGCTTCGAGCAACCGGGCGCCACCCAGCCATTCATGAGACTGCACTATGACCTGCCGTTCATTGGCGAGGTCCAGTTCTTCTCCGGCTTTCAGCTCGACCGCTCGGCGACGCTGCTTGCCCTCAGCGTCGTGTTCCTGTTGCTGGTCGTCATCAACGGCTTGTTCAAACTCTACATCAACACCTACAAGGGCCGCCTCGGCGAACGCATGCTGCGGCGTATCCGCTTCGATCTGGTCGATCGAGTGCTGCGGTTTCCGCCGTTTTACTTCAAACGGGTGAAATCCGCCGAAGTGGCGACCATGGTCAAGGACGAGGTGGAGCCGCTGGGCGGCTTCATCGGCGACGCCTTCCTGCAGCCGGTGCTGCTCGGCGGCCAGGCGCTGACGGCCATGCTGTTCATCATGGTCCAGAATTTCTGGCTCGGAACGATAGCGGTCGTGATCGTGGTGATCCAGATCGTGCTGATCCCGCGAATGCGGCGGCGGCTGATCGTGCTCGGTCGCGAACGGCAGCTGACGGCGCGCGCGCTTTCGGGCCGGGTTGGCGAAATCGTCGACGGCATCGGCGCGGTTCACGTCCACGACACCTCGAACTACGAGCGCGCCGACATAGCTGCCCGGCTCGGGCTCATCTTCAAGATCCGCTTCGATCTTTACCAATGGAAATTCATGGTAAAGTTCCTCAACAATTTTCTCGCGCAGCTGACGCCCTTCCTGTTCTACATGATCGGCGGGTATCTGGTCATCGAGGGGCGGCTGGACGTCGGCCAGCTCGTGGCCGTGATCGGCGCCTACAAGGACCTGCCCGGACCGATGAAGGAACTGATCGACTGGGATCAGGCGCGGCAGGATGTCCAGGTCAAATATCAGCAGGTCGTCGAACAGTTCACCGTCGACGGTGTCATTGCACCGACAATCGGGGCATTGACGATCGACGCCCCCGGGCCGATGACCGACACGCTGTCGGCGATCGGTCTGTCGGTAGCGGACGATGGCGGTGCATTGCTCCTCGACCGTATCTCCCTCCAGGTCAAGCCGGGTGAGACGGTGGCGCTGGTCAGTACCGCAACAGGTGGAGCGGAGGCGCTGGCGGAAGCCTTCGCGCGGCTGAACCGGCCGAAAGGCGGCAAGGTCGCTTCGGGCGCCCACGACCTGCTTGAACTCCCCGAAGCAGTGACCGGCCGGCGCATGTCCTATGCCTCGTCGGATGTTTTCTTGTTCCAGGCAAGCCTCCGCGACAACCTGCTCTACGGGTTGAAGCATGCCCCGCTGACATCGGTGACTTACGACGGCGCTGCGGCGGACCAGCGCCGCTGGAACATCCACGAGGCGCGCCGGTCGGGCAATCCCGATCATGATATCCAAAGCGACTGGATCGACTATGCTTCCGCCGGCGCTACCGGCCCGCACGACCTCTTTGAAGCCGTGCGCCGGGTGCTCGACGCGGTTATTCTGTCGCGCGACATTCTGGATCTTGGCCTGCGCTCTTCGGCCGACCTGACGCGTCACACGGAGCTTGCCAGGCGAATCGTCGAACTGCGTGCGGCGCTGCGAACGCGGCTGGAACACGAAGGGCTGAGCGGACTGGTGGTTCCTTTCGAACCGGGCGCCTACAACAAGGAAGCAACGATCGGCCAGAACCTGCTCTTCGGCGCTGCCGCCGGCCCCGAACTGGCCGACAGGGCTCTGGCGGCCAATCCGTATTTTGCTTCTGTGCTGAGCCAGGCCGGCCTCGACCGCACGCTCTACGAAATGGGCATGGAGATCGCAGACCAGGCGATCGAGCTGTTTGCCGACCTGCCGCCCGATCACCAGTTCTTCCAGCAGCTCGCCTTCATGAGCGCCGAGGAGATACCCGCCTACGAAACCTTGCTGCAACGGCTCAAGAACCGTCCCTACGAGGCGGTCTCAGAGAACGATCGCGCCATGATCGTCACCTTGAGCTTTGCCTATATCGAGCCCCGGCATCGCTTCGGCCTGCTGAGCGACGAGCTGATGAGCAAGATCGTCGCTGCGCGCAACGGATTCTATGAAAACCTGCCGCCCGAGCTGCAGAATGCGGTCGAACGGTATGATCCCGCCAAATACATCGCCGCGGCTACCGTCATGGACAATGTCCTGTTCGGCCGCGTGGGCAACAACCATCCCGACGCGCCGGACCGCATACGCTCCATCGTCTATGACATTCTTGACGAGCTGGGGCTTTATGCCGAAGTTCTGGATGTCGGTCTGGACTTCAATGTCGGTTCCGGCGGCAGGCGGCTGACCGGTGGACAGCGACAGAAGCTCGACGTCGCCCGGGCCCTGCTCAAGCGTCCCGATTTTCTCATTCTCAACCGGCCGCTGTCGGCGCTCGACCAGCGTATGCAGGACAAGGTGCTGCAAAACGTGCTCGAGGAGGCCAGACGCGACGGCCATTCGCCGGCAATTGTGTGGGTGGTGACGAATCCGGCAATGGGGATGATGTTCGATCGCGTTGTCGTCTTCGACTCGGGCCAATTGGTTGAAGACGGAACACACGAGACACTTTTGGCGGAGAGCGGTATCTTCAAGGAACTGCTATCATAGAGCATTGGACATTCAGATGGGATCATTCTGCCGGTGGGAACTTGTGGCAAGGTCAAGGGATTCGGGTTTCCGGCTGATCGGGCCCGCCACCTTTCGCGTGGTTCGTCCCGCCACCCGGAAACAGAATTGATCCTATCTGGGGGTCGGTTGTTCTAGTCTCGCAGACGTGAGTTTTGGGAAGGTTCGCGACAATGCTGCTCAAGGATGAGGTTGGAATGCTGCAACGCGTTCCCTTGTTCTCTGGCATAGAGCCGACAAAGCTCAAGCTGCTTGCGTTCACATCCGATCGCGTGAGCTACGCCGCCGGCCAGATCCTTTTCCGGCAGGGTGATGAGGGAGATGCGGCCTATGTCATCCTTTCAGGCAGGGCGGATATTCTGGTCGATTCCGACAGCGGACCGATAAAAGTTGCCGAACTGCTGCCAAATTCGATCGTTGGCGAGATCGCCATATTGTGCAACAGCTCCCGCACGGCCACCGTCAGAGCCGCAAGTCCGGTCGAAGCCTTGAGAATTCATAAGGATCATTTCCTGAGGCTTATGAAGGAGTTCCCGGAAATGACCATCGAGATGGTTCGGGTTCTTGCCGATCGCCTGAGCCATACGACCGCGGATCTGATCGACGCGCGAAGCGCCAATAACGAATGAATTGCGCTCGATCCTTGCCGTCGTGATGGTACGGGCCTCTCACGGACAAGGTCATCAGGAGGAAAACCTTTCTCGCCTAGCAGCAGTTGTTTGGCTACGATGGCCGAGGGGGACTACGAAGGGCTTGCATGGACGACGACGTTTTCCTGGTCAGGTTTTGGGGCGTGCGCGGCAGCATTTCGGTATCGGGGCCAGAATTCTCTCGCTATGGCGGCAACACAATCTGCATCGAGATGCGATGCGGCAAGCATACGCTTCTATTCGACGCGGGCTCTGGTCTGCGGCCTGCCGGCTGGGCGCTTCGGGCGTCGGGCGTGACCGATTTCGACCTGTTTTTCACCCATTGCCATTACGATCACGTCATCGGGCTGCCGGCTTTTAAGCCGATGTATGACCGGAGCGTCAAACTCAGGCTTTGGTCCGGGCATCTTGCAGGACGCATGACGACCCGGCAGATGGTCGATGAGTTCATGCGGCCGCCCTGGTTTCCGGTGAGACTGGATGTCTGCAAGGCAAGCCTCGACTATCGCGATTTCGTATCCGGAGACGTGCTTCGGCCGGGCCAAGGGGTGGTGGTCCGAACCGGCAGTCTTACCCATCCCGGTGGCTGCATAGGCTACCGGGTCGAATGGGGTGGCCGCGTCGTGGCGGTGATCACGGACACCGAGCACGAGCCGGGCCAGCTCGATCAGGCGATCCTCGATCTCATCGAGGATGCCGACCTCGTCATTTACGATTGCACCTACACCGAAGAGGAAATGGAGCGCTACCGCGGCAACGGGCACTCGACATGGCAACAGGGCGTCAAGCTCTGTGAGGCTGCCGGCGCGCGGGGGCTTGCCCTGTTTCACCACGATCCGTCGCGCACCGACGATCAGTTGGACGAGATGGAGAAATTGGCCAAAGACAGGTTTGCCGGCGCTTTTGCCGCGCGGGATGGCCAGACGCTCGTATTTCCCGTCTCATCGCATAAAAAGCGCTGAGCTATTTTCCTTTGCCGGCGCTGCGCCCGATCAATGTTCTGATCGGAAGCCATGCGCAGCCTTCAGCCTGTACGGTGACTGCGAACAGCCGTTCAAGGAAAAGCCAGGCCGATTCATCATGCACGAGATGGTGGGTGAGCAGGCCGACCGGTTCGCCGCCATCGAATGCCTGCTGCAGTTGCGCGACGATAGCCTGAACCAACAGGCCATGATCGCGGCAACCGCGCGTGCCATGCCAATCCATGATGTCGACATTGCTGTTGATGACCGCCAGCGAAGCCGGCTTCGGCGGCCCATAGACCGACAATGCCGTAAATCCTATCGATCCAAGGTCGGAAACCAGGCCGGCGTCGATCCTGTTCCAGGGTGGCACCAGCATCGGAACGGCACGTGCGCCGTGCAGGCCAGTTACGTGCGACAGCCCGCGCGCCAGGTCATCAAGCACCGCCTCGCGCGGCCGATGCGGGCCGAGCTCCTGCTTTTTCTGGTCCTCTGGCGCATGATTCCGGTGCGCCCAGCCATGGATTGCGACCGTGGCATGCGGCGCCTCGTCAAGCCGGACGACAAGCTTCTCATCAGTCCGGGCCGGAATCACGGCCAGGGTGACCGGAACCGCGAATTCACCGGTGAGGTGGAGCAGCCGGTCAAGCGCGGGCGTCGGATCCACGGCGTCATCGTCGCGCAGCCAGAACTCTGCCTTGCGGCCCGCCCGTTGCCAGCGCGCTAGGTCTTCCACCAGGGGTTGCCAGATCCGATCGGGTGTCATGAAACCGGGATCTTCGCAAGAAGTTCGGTCAGACACGCAGCCGCTGCACCGAGGGAACGCTCTTCGAGGGTGAAGCGTCTGGCTTCCGCGGCCATGATGGTTCTTTCGTCGTTCCGGGTCAGGAGCCTTTCAATGGCGGAAGCGAATGCCGCCACATCGCCCGGCGGGGTGAGAAACCCGGTCTGGCCATCCCGCACGACCTCCGGCACGCCGGCGATGTCCTGGGCTACCACCGGAAGGCCGGCGGCCTGTGCTTCAAGATAGGCAATGCCATAGGCTTCGCCGAAACCCGGCCAGACGTAAATTCCCCCACCGTAGAGGACATCCGGCACGGCGGTTGGCTCAATCGCGCCAAGCCATTCGATACGGTCGGCGGGCAGGCCCGCGAATTGCGCTTTGACCTCTTCACGGACAGGCCCGTCCCCGACGACCGAGATGGTCCAGGGCAGGTGGCCGATCGAGCCGAGTGCTTGCGCCAGCATGCGATAGCTTTCGAGCTTGTCGCCCGGGCGCATCATGGCGACGGTAATGAGGCGCGTCGGACAGCCCCGTGTCGGGGTTTCCCGGAATGCCGATGTGTCGATGAAGGGCGAAAGCATGCCCAGAGCGGCATCGGGTATCGCCTCTGCCAGTCCCTGACGATCCCTTTGCGTGAAGCAGATGTTCAGCGCCGCCTGTTCGACAGCTCGCACCACCAACGCTTGCGCATCGGCCCACAAACCGGTGTTGCGCCGCGTCGAATAGGAGGCTTCCGCTGTCACATAGGGGACGGCAAAGGCCGATGCCAGCTCTGGCCCGATCGGGTCGGGCGCCTTGTAATAGGGATGATAGGTGAACCAGAGATCGGGTTTGCCATCACGATCCCAAAGCCTTGCCAGCCGCGCGGCTTCCTCTCGGGCCTCGATCTTGAGCGCATCGAAACTTTTCGACTCCGGTTCGCGTAGATAGAAGCGCAATTCGGAAGCCAGTTCGACGCTATGCCCGCCGCGCTCCAGCGCCTTGACCAGCGCCCTTGCCATCTGGCGGTCGCCGGAGGCAACGGGATGATTGGGTGACTTCAGCGGCGCGTAGAAGGCAATTCGCATTTCCGGACCCTATCATCGCAAAGCCAGCGCAAGTCAATTTCGCAGCACGATCGACTTCACCTTCAAGCAGTGGAAATGTGCTATCTCATGCTCATGGAAACAGCCGCCGCGTCCGACCCGTTTGTCGCTTCTCTGCCGGTCTTCGCAAAGTTCGAAAGCGTCGCCGATATAGACAACTATCGGCCTCTCCCCGATGGCTGGGCGTTGGCCACGGCCGACATCGTCGGCTCGACCAAGGCGATCGAGGCTGGGCGCTACAAGACCGTCAACATGGCCGGCGCCAGCGTCATTTCGGCGCTGCTCAACGCGCTTGGCCGGCAAGACCTTCCCTTTGTCTTCGGCGGCGACGGCGCGCTGGTGGCGTTTCCCGGCTCGGCGCTGGAGATTACCCGCAACGCGCTGGCGGATGTGCAGAGATGGGTGGCGGACGAACTGAACCTGACCCTGCGTGCCGCAATCGTGCCGATAAAGGACATAAGGGCGCAAGGCCGCGACGTTCGCGTGGCGAGATTTCAAGCCTCCGAAGCGGTCTTCTATGCGATGTTCGCCGGCGGTGGCGGCAGTTGGGCGGAAGCCGAGATGAAAGCGGGGCGCTACCGCATCGATCCTGCGCCGACTGGCGCGCGGCCGGATCTGACCGGCCTCTCCTGCCGCTGGAACCCGATCGAAGCCCGGCATGGCGAAATCGTCTCGATCATAGCCATACCGGGGGCGTCGCGCGACTTGCGCGGTTTTCAGTTTCTGGCGTCCGACATCATCGCCCTTGCCGGCAGGCAGGAACGCGATGGCCACCCGGTACCGGTGAACGGGCCGGACTACAGTCTGCTGCCTGCCGGCCTCGATATCGAGGCGCGCGCCACGGCGCCGGCAGGACGCCGGTGGCTAACGAAGCTGTGGGTCATGTTCCTGATGACGCTCACGGCCGTCACCGACAGATATGGCTGGACGATCGGCAGTTTCGATCCGAAGGTCTACAAACGTGACGTGGCCAGCAATTCGGATTTCCGGAAGTTCGACGACGGCTTGAAGATGACCATCGACGTCGACGCGGATGTGTTGCAACGGATCGAGAACCGTCTGAAGCAGGCGGAAGAGGCGGGCATCTGCAACTATGGCCTGCACCGCCAGAAGTCGGCCTTGATGACATGCCTCGTCGCCTCGCCGCTGCAGCGCGATCACCTTCATTTTATCGATGGCGCGGCTGGCGGCTATGCGATGGCTGCCGCCAGCCTAAAGGCGAAGGTGCCGGTTCGATGACGGGGTTGCGGAAATCGATCTTGGGCAATATGCCTCGGCCGTGGTTCCTAGTGAGCCTCGCCACGGGAACGGACCGCCTGTCCGAATTGACGGGAAAGCAGATTTTTGGACGCCTCGCGATCGATATATGACCGTCTTCTGGACCGGATTTCGACCCGCGCCGCGCAAGTCGGCGTGATCGGACTGGGCTATGTCGGGTTGCCGCTGGCGGTTGCGATCGCACGCGCCGGCTTTCCGGTTTTGGGCTTCGATATCGAAGCCCAGAAGGTCGAGAGCCTGAACAACGGCCAATCCTACATCGAGGCAGTGACGTCGACTGCCCTTGCCGACCAGGTGGCGGGCGGACGGTTCCGCGCCACTGCGGATTTTGCCGAACTGGCCGTCTGCGATGTCATCATTATCTGCGTTCCGACACCGTTGACGAAACACCGTGAGCCGGATCTCTCCTTTGTCAGGAACACCGCAAGCACCATTGCGAAGCATCTGCGTGTCGGCCAGCTGATCGTGCTGGAATCGACCACCTATCCCGGCACCACTGACGACGTGATCAAGCCGATACTGGAAGAAACCGGCTTGCAGTCGAAGATAGACTTCTTCCTCGGCTTCTCGCCCGAGCGCGAGGATCCCGGCAACCGCAGCTTTGAAGTCGCGACTATCCCCAAGGTCGTGGCAGGCGATGGCATGGAAGCGGCGAGGCTCGTGCAGGCTTTCTACCAGGGCGTGGTCAAGACCGTCGTTCCGGTCTCCACCACCGCGACCGCCGAGGCGGTCAAGCTGACGGAAAATATCTTCCGATCGGTCAACATAGCGCTCGTCAACGAGTTGAAGGTCGTGTTCGACGCGATGGGCATCGATATCTGGGAGGTTATCGAGGCAGCAAAGAGCAAGCCCTTCGGCTACATGCCCTTCTATCCTGGCCCCGGACTTGGCGGGCACTGCGTTCCGATCGATCCCTTCTACCTGACGTGGAAGGCGCGTGAGTACGAACTGCCGACCCGCTTCATCGAGCTGGCGGCAGAGATCAACACGGCCATGCCGCATCGCGTGGTCGATGAACTGGCGAAGGCGCTGGACAGGCGCTGCGGCAAGGCGCTCAGCCGCTCGCGCATTCTCATCATCGGGCTAGCCTACAAGAAGAATGTGCCCGACATCCGCGAAAGCCCCTCGCTGCGGCTCATTGAGCTTATTGAAGAATGGGGCGGCAAGGCGGAATTCCACGATCCGCATGTCACCGAGATTCCGGCCACGCGGGAGCATATGGCGATCAAGGGGCGCCGCTCGGTCGAATTGACCGAGGCGGCCTTGAAGGATTTCGATGCTGTCGTCGTTGCAACCGACCACGACGCGATCGACTATCGGACGATCGCTGATCACGCCCTTCTGGTCGTCGACACACGCAATGTTTTTGGCCGCCTCGGGCTGGCCCGCGAGAAAGTGGTGAAGGCCTGACAGCGTCCAAGCCGGCGAATTTTCTACCCGATGTCAGGATCGTGGTTGCACTCCGAAGGCAGCTTCGCCACATAACGCCCCAGAACATAGATGCAGTTACGTCCGCTGCCGCAAGGACAGTCATCAGGGAAATTCTTCGCCGCTTTTGCCGCCGAAGCAGGTCTCGTTGACTTCCGGGGATTATCCTTGGGGTCGTTGGCGGACTGTTTTATGGCGGATCAAACGACAAGGGCTCCGTCTTCGACGGGTTGCGAGATAGCATGAGCACAGCGCAGGCAGAAATTTCCACCATTCTCATGGATAAGGTTGCTGATTGGCTGAACCAATCGGCGCTGGCGGGCAGCGACCTGGAAACATTGGTAAAAGGCTTTTGCGAGCGGCTGGCTGCTGCCGGCCTGCCGCTGAAGCGGGTGCATCTGAGCTTTTCGATGCTGCATCCGCTTTATGATGCGCTTGGCTTCACCTGGGTTCGCGGCCAGGGCATGGAAGTGGAAGGCTTCCGCGTTGAGCCCGGCGAGCCGTCCGACAGATTCCTGACCAGCCCGTACTACCATCTGCTCAGCAACAAGCTCGACCATCTGCGTCGCCGGATCGACCCGTCATTGCCGCCGGAGTTTCCGATTTTCGGTGAACTCGCGCTTATGGGCGTCACCGACTACATGGCTTTCGTCCATCCCTTCAGCGACGACACCAGTCAGGGCATGATCGGGTCGTGGTCCACCGACGGCACTGCAGGCTTCAGCGACAGCATGATTTCAGCGTTACTTCGCATCCAGAGCCATCTCGCGATCGCAACCAAGATGGCGGTGCTCACCAAGCTCGCCGACAACATGATGACCACCTATCTCGGCGGCGACGCCGGCAGGCGCGTGCTTGACGGTCAGATCAGGCGCGGCGAGGGCGATACGATCCGGGCCGCACTGGTCATGGGCGACATGCGCGGGTCGACAAGGCTTGCCGCAACCTCGGGCCGCGAAATCTATATCGATACGCTGAACCAGTTTTTTGACGCCGTTGCCGCACCTTTCAATCGCAAAGGCGGGCAGATCATGAGTTTTATCGGGGACGGCTTTATTGCCGTGTACCCCTGCGAAAGGCACCGCTCGCAGTCCGAGATCGCCTGCCAGGCTGCTCTTGCGGCAGCGCACCAGGCTAGCGCGCGGGTCATGGATCTCAATCTGCGCCGAAAGCAGCAGGGGTTGTCCGACATAAAATTTGGCATCGGCCTGCATGTCGGCAATGTGATGTTCGGCAATGTCGGGCTTACCGACCGGCTCACATTCTCAGTCTTCGGCTCGGCTGTGAACGAGGTCCAGCGCCTCCAGATCCTGACCAAGAAATATCCGCACAGCGTTCTCGCCAGCAAGGACTTCGCCAGCTATTGCGGCGCAAACAGCTGGCTGACGCTGGGCCATGAGGAGCTGACCGGCATCAAGCAGAAGCTGACGGTGCTTTCACCCGATCTGTCGGGTGCGCTCGCGCTCGATGAAGACGGTGCGATGGAGACGATTCACGATCGAAAATCGGAGGCCGAGCAGGTCATGCTGCTGCATCGCGATGCAGCCCGGCTGTCGGCGGGCGACCCGAGCAAGCTCCAGTAGGCGCCACGAACCAACCCGAACGCCCTTGGCAGGCGGTCCGGTCGCCGGCGCCGCCGCTGGCGACCGCTTCGAATCCAAGTTGCTCTGAGCTGGCAATGCGCTAGTCTCGCTTTCTGGAAGTTGCCAGAGTGGGGCTGGTTTAAGAATGAATTCAGGTGTTGACCTGCTGCGGATCGAGGATGTTGGCATCTCTTTTGCCATTATCGGCGGGCCGTTGCATGCCGTCAGGCGCGCAAACCTTCGCGTCCTGCCCGGCAAGGTTACCGCGCTTGTGGGCGAGTCGGGTTCCGGAAAATCGGTTCTCAGCCAGGCGGTGATGGGCATTTTGCCGAACACAGCCCATGTTCGTGGCCGTATCCTGTTTTCCGATCCTGAAAAGCCCGGCACGACGCAGGATATCCTGCAGATGTCGCGCGACGGACCTGAAATCCGGGCGTTGAGAGGCAGCCGCATCGGCAAGATATTTCAGGAGCCGATGACATCGCTGTCGCCGTTGCACACGATCGGCAACCAGGTCAGCGAATCCCTGCAGATTCATACGCCCATGGCTCGGGCGGAGCGCAAGGCGCGGACCGAGGAAATGCTCAGCCTTGTCGGCTTTCCCAACCCCAAGCGCGCCTATGACATGTATCCGTTCGAACTTTCGGGAGGACTGCGTCAGCGCGCCATGATCGCCATGGCGCTTGTCTGCCGGCCCGCTCTGTTGATCGCCGACGAGCCGACGACGGCGTTGGACGTCACCATCCAGGCGCAAATCCTGCAATTGCTGCGCGAGCTTCAGAGCAAGCTGAACATGGCGATGCTGCTGATCACGCACGACCTTGGCGTGGTCGCCAATGTCGCCGACGAGGTGGTGGTCATGTACCATGGCGAGATCATGGAAGCGGGACCTGTCGAGGCGATATTCCGCCGGCCGGGCCACCCCTACCTGAAGGGCCTGATGGCTGCCGTACCGCATTTCGACCTGAAGCCCGGCGAAAGGCTGAAGGCGCTGCGCGAGGTGCCGGTGAATGTCGGGAACCTGCTCGGCAAGCAGACGGCGCCGGCGTCCACGGGGCCGGACGACATCCTGCTGTCGGTCAGGGATCTGACAAAGACCTTCACCATCCGCAAATCCGGATGGTTCGGCGGGGATCATCAAACCTCAATTCGCGCCGTCGACGGCGTGAGCTTCGATATCAGGCGGGGAGAGTGCCTGGGTCTGGTCGGCGAAAGCGGCTCCGGCAAAACCACTGTCAGCAAGATCCTCATGCGGGCCGTCACCCCCAGCGGCGGCTCTGTGATCTTCAATGGCCGCGATGGACCGATCGACGTCTTGGGAGGCGAGGGAGAGGCCCTGCGCCTGCTGCGCGCGAAAATCCAGATGGTTTTCCAGGATCCGGTTTCGTCGCTCTCACCTCGCATGACGGTGGAGAACATCTTGAGCGAGCCGCTGGAGATCCATCAACGTGGCAATGCCGCGTCCCGCCTCGCAACGGTCAAGAGCCTGATGCAGGCGATCGGGCTCGATCCGCGCTTCATCAAGCGTTATCCGCACAGTTTCTCCGGCGGGCAGCGTCAGCGTATCGGCATCGCGCGGGCCTTGGCGCTGGGGCCTGAACTCCTGATCTGCGACGAGCCGGTTTCGGCGCTCGACGTCTCTGTCCAGGCGCAGATCCTGAATCTTCTGAAGGACCTGCAGAAGGAACTGGGCCTGACCTACCTGTTCATATCCCACAACCTCGCGGTGGTGGACTACATGGCAGACCGCATCGCAGTGATGTGCGGCGGGCGTATTGTCGAGCTTGCGCCGCGCGAAATCCTGCTCAGGAAGCCGATCCACCCTTACACGCGCTCACTGGTCGCTGCGGTGCCTTTTCCCGATCTCGACAGGCCGATGGATTTCAGGACCCTGAAGCTCAGCGGCGCTTCCGACACCAGCGCATGGGGACCGCAATTCCGCGACGAGGGCGACGAGAATGTGCTGTCGCCGCTCGATCTTGGCGGCGGCCACCTCGTGCTGGCCCGACGTTCGGCCGATGTCAGCGAGCTACGCCATTGATCAGCCGGCGCACAGTCCTTGGGCTCATGGCTTCGGCAATTCTGCCGGGCACGGTGCGCGCCGGCGATCTGGAGCCGGATTTTCTTCAGCCGCGGCTGAAGGCCAGGTCGCTGCCGGCACTCGCCGAACGCCTGCCCAAGCGCCCGCGCGCGTTGAATCTCGCTGCGATGGGCCGGCAGCCCGGCCAGTATGGCGGCACGCTGCGTACGATCATCGGCAGCCAGAAAGATATCCGGATGATGACCATCTACGGATACGCTCGCCTGGTCGGCTATGACGAGAAGCTTAACTTGCAAGCCGATATTCTCGAAAGTTTCGACGTGGCGGATGATCGCGTCTTCACTTTCAAGATACGGGAAGGACACAAATGGTCTGACGGCAGCCTGCTGACGCCGGAGGATTTTCGCTATTGCTGGGAGGATGTCTGGCTCAACGATGAGCTTTCGCAAGGCGGGCTCGCCCCGGTGCTGCTGGCGGACGGCAAGCCGCCACGCTTCGAGATCGTCGACCCGTTGACGGTCCGCTACAGTTGGGATGCGCCGAATCCCGACTTCCTGCCCAAGCTCGCTGCTGCTTCGCCGCTGTCGCTTGTTCTGCCGGCTGCCTATCTCAAGCAGTTCCACAAGAAATACCAGGATCCATTCCGGCTCGCCGGCCTGATGAAGGAGAACCGGGCCCAGAAATGGACGCTCCTGCATATCCGCATGTCGCGGCAGTATCGCCCGGAGAACCCGGATCTGCCGACCCTCGATCCCTGGCAGAACCGAACCAAGCCGCCGGCCGAGCAGTTCGTCTTCGAACGGAACCCGTTCTTTCATCGAATAGATGAGAATGGCCGGCAACTGCCCTATGTCGACCGGATTGTCATGAATGTCAGCTCGTCGGCGATCATTTCCGCCAAGACCGGCGCGGGCGAGAGCGACCTGCAATGCATGGGAATTGACTTCGCCGACTACGCGTTCCTGAAGGACGCGGAGAAGCGCTACCCGGTGAAGATGCGTCTGTGGAAACGCACACAGGGCTCGCGGCTGGCGTTGCTGCCCAATCTGAACTGTGCCGACCAGGTGTGGCGCGGCCTTCTTCGTGACGTGCGCGTGCGCCGCGCGCTTTCGCTCGCTGTCGACAGGCGCGAGATCAATATGGCCGTGTTCTACGGATTGGCGCAGGAGAGTGCCGATACGATCCTGCCGGAGAGCCCGCTCTACCGGCCGGAATTCGCGAAAGCCTGGATCGCCCATGATCCCGACCGGGCCAATGCCCTGCTCGACGAAGCCGGGCTTCAGACTCGTGACGATGACGGCCTGCGGATACTTCCCGATGGACGCCCGGCGCAGATCATCGTGGAAACGGCCGGCGAAAGCACGCTGGAAACCGACGCGCTCGAACTCATCACCGATCACTGGCGCCAGATCGGCATCGCCCTGTTCATCCGGACCTCACAGCGCGACATCTTCCGCAGCCGCGCGCTTGGCGGCCAGATCATGATGTCGATCTGGTCGGGCATCGACAATGGCGTGCCGACCGCCGACATGAACCCCTACCAGCTGGCCCCCACCATCGACGACCAGCTGCAATGGCCGCTCTGGGGTGCCCACTACTTGTCTCATGGCACGCTGGGTGAGGCGCCCGACCTTCCGCCTGTGGTCGAGCTGATGGCTTTGCTCAAGCGCTGGAACGCATCGACCGAAGCCACGGAGCGAGCCGAAATCTGGAATTCGATGCTGTCGATCTACACCGATCAGGTGTTTTCGATCGGCACGGTGAACGGAACGCATCAGCCAATTCTGGCGTCCTCGCGGCTGCGCAATCTGCCTGACAAGGCGCTCTACGGCTACGACCCGACCTCCTACTTCGGTGTCTACATGCCGGATACATTCTGGCTTGGAGAGTCCTGAGCGTGCTTCGATACATTGTCTGGCGCATTGCCGTGATGGTTCCAACGCTGCTGATCATATCGGCGCTGGTGTTCACGATCATCGAACTTCCCCCAGGCGACTATTTCGACAGCTATGTCGCCGAGCTTCGGGCTCAGGGCGAAGCGGTGGATTCCGATCGCATCGAGATGATGCGGAAGGACTATGGTTTCGACAAGCCGCCGGTCATTCGCTACTTCTACTGGGTCGGCGGGATGCTGCACGGCGATTTCGGCTATTCCTTCGAATATGAGCTGCCGGTTCGCGACGTCGTCGGGGACCGAATGTGGCTGACCGTGTTGGTGTCCTTCGTCACGATCATCTTCACCTGGCTCATCGCCTTTCCGATCGGCATTTACTCCGCCACGCATCAATATAGCTGGGGCGATTACGGCCTGACTTTCTTCGGCCTTCTCGGCCTTGCCATCCCGAATTTCATGCTGGCATTGATCCTGATGTATTTCGCCAACATCTGGTTCGGCACGTCCATCGGCCATCTCATGGACCAGCAATATCTCAGCGAGCCGATGAGTTGGGCCAAGGCGAAGTCGATCCTCGCCCATCTCTGGATCCCGGTCTTGATCATCGGCACCGGGGGCACGGCAAGCATGATCCGGCGCCTGCGCGCCAATCTGCTCGATGAGCTTCACAAGCAATATGTCGTGACCGCGCGCGCCAAAGGCCTTCATCCCTTCAAGGCGCTGATCAAATATCCGCTGCGCATGGCGCTCAATTTCTTCATTTCAGACATCGGCTCTATCCTGCCGGCCATCATCTCCGGCGCCGAAATCACCGCGATCGTGCTGTCTCTGGAAACGACCGGGCCGATGCTGATCAAGGCGCTGCAAAGCCAGGACATGTATCTGGCAGGGTCGTTCCTGATGTTCCTCGCCTTCCTCACGGTCATCGGCGTCCTGATTTCCGACCTGGCGCTTGCGCTGCTTGATCCACGAATTCGTTTGCAGGGCGGCAGCACCAAATGAACACGCAAACGCCGCTGCCCGCTCCGGGTGCCCCACTGCAACACTACGTTTCCATCGCGCCCTTCGACCTGCAGTCGGTCGAGGCGATGACGCCGGAGCAGTCGAAGGTCTTTCAGGCGTCGCAGTTGCGGCTGATGTGGTGGAAATTCCGACGGCACCGGCTTGCCCTTGTATCCGGCCTGTTCCTGGCGGTGCTCTATTTCGGGATACTGATCTGCGAGTTCCTGGCGCCCTACAATCTCCATACGCGCAACATGGACTACATCTATTCGCCGCCGCAGCGGGTTCACCTGTTCCACGACGGCCAGTTCGTCGGGCCGTTCGTCTATGGCCGCCGGATGACGCTGGATATGGACACGCTCAAGCGGAACTACGTCGATAAGCAGGACGATGTTCAGCGTATCCGCTTCTTCTGCAAGGGCGACAGTTACCGGTTCTGGGGCCTGTTCGAAGGTGACAGGCATTTTGTCTGCCCTGCCGAAAACGGCCAGCTCTTCCTGGCCGGCACTGACAGGCTGGGGCGCGATGTGTTCTCGCGCATCATCTATGGCGCACGCATTTCAATGACGATCGGCCTCGTCGGCATCAGTTTCAGCTTCCTGCTCGGCATAGTCATCGGAGGACTGGCCGGCTATCACGGCGGCATTTTCGACCTGATCGTTCAACGGATAATCGAAGTTCTGCAATCGATCCCCAGCATCCCGCTATGGCTGGCTCTGGCGGCGATCATGCCGATAACCTGGAGTCCGATCCTGATCTATTTCGGCATCACGGTCATCCTCGGGCTGCTCGACTGGACCGGGCTGGCGCGGGCGGTGCGCTCGAAGCTTCTGGCCTTGCGCGAGGAGGATTATGTTCTGGCCGCGCAATTGATGGGCGCCAGCAGCAGCCGCATCATCCGGCGGCACCTCATTCCCGGCTTCATGTCGCACCTGATCGCGACGGCGACGATCTCCATACCCGGTATGATCCTGGGCGAGACGGCGCTTAGCTTCCTCGGGCTCGGCCTCAGGGCGCCGATAACCAGTTGGGGCATCCTGCTCACCGAGGCGCGCAGCGTCAGCGTGATCGCGTTCTATCCATGGCTGCTTTTGCCGATGCTCCCCGTCATTCTCGTCATCCTGGCCTTCAACTTCCTCGGCGACGGCTTGCGCGACGCCGCAGACCCCTACAAGTGACATTGCTGTTCCGCGGCGCGCCGGGCCGCCGGCTCCGCCCGGTAAGATCCTTGTTGGCAGCCTGTTCGGTTGTTGCGGTGCTGATCGTTGGCCTCTATATGCGGCGAGGCTCGATCGGGGGTTCCACCCGCGAACCGATCTGTTCGCTGGCAATTGCCGATCTCTTGAGCTGGTTCAGGACACAAAAACGCATATGTCTCGCCTCGAGAGCTTCATCCGCAGGCTGACCGCACAGCGCGACATTCTCGATCAAGTCTGCGCGGAAGTGGCGAAGATCGAGGGCCCCGTGCTCGAGCTCGGCCTCGGCAATGGCCGGACGTTCCACCATCTGCGCGAGCGCCTGCCCGGACGCCGGATCGTGGCGTTCGATCGCGCACTGGCCGCGCACGCCAGCTCAATTCCCGAAGCTGAAAACCTCGTGCTCGGCGAAATACGCGAGACGGCGAGCAGGTTCATCGGCATCGGCGCCGCTCTCGTTCATGCCGACATCGGCACCGGCTATGAAGATCGCGATGCAGTGACCGCTACCTGGCTTCCCGATCTGATCGCGCGCCTGCTCCGCGTCGGCGGCATCGCGGTCAGCGGCACGCCGCTCGATCACCCGCAATTGCAGCGCCTCGCGCCGCCACCTTCGGTGCCCGCCGATCGCTATTATATCTGTAGGCGCGTGTGAGGGCCGGGACGATCTAAGAGCGTTTCACCGTTTCAAAGGAACGGCGAACCGCTCTATCTCTTTGTTTTGACGCAAATTCCGGACGGAAGGCTACGGCGAAGTCGCCGAGCCTACCGCTCACGCCTTCCTGGAATTGCTCTCGTCTTCAAGGGATCGTGTACACTGCTATCTCTCGCTCAATGCCGCGCAGCGAGACCTCGTGGGGTACGGGTGTGAGGGCGTTCCTGTGCAACAGATCGGCGGTGAGATTGTCGTCGACCACCGCGCGAGTGGCGAAGATCGCCTGTGTGTTTGCAAGGTTCTGCACCCGTGAAGCAATGTTGACCGTCTGGCCGAAATAGTCCTGTCGCTCGTTCAAAGACACGGCGATGCAGGGGCCGGCATGGACGCCGATCTTGAGCAGCAGATCCTCGCGCCCGCTCGTGTCGTTGAGCGCACGCATGGCATCGCGCATCCTGAGAGCCGCGGCAATCGCACGGTCAGGCGTCGCGAAGGTCGCCATCACCGCATCACCGATCGTCTTCACCACCGCGCCGGCCTCCGCCGCGACGATCTCGTGCAGAACCTGGAAATGCGCGCGCACGAGATCGAAGGCCGCAAGGTCGCCCACCCGCTCGTAAAGCGCGGTCGATCCGCGCAGGTCGGTGAACAGGAAGGTCAGGCTGGTGATCTTCAGGCGCTGGTCGATGTCGAGCGTATCCGCGCGGTAGAGATCGCGGAACGTCTGGTTGGTGAGCAGGCGCTTGGCGGTGAGGAATGGCCGACGCTTGCCCAGGAAATCATGCAATGCCTCGCCGGCGATGAAGACCGCCGGCAGCACGCGGGTGTCGGTCCGGTTTTCCAGCGAAATGCGCAACGGGCCAGGCTGCATCTCCAGTGTCTGGTTCTGGACATGGTCGCGGTCGAAGACCAGAGAGAGGCTTCGGCGCTCCTTTGTTGGTTCGCCCTTCACGTCGATGAATTGCGCTGAATGGGTGACCGGCTCGAAGACGATGATGAATTCGGAGGGAAGCTGTATGGGCAGAACCGCCTTCTCACCGGGCGCAAGCTCGATATCCTCCAGCGAGAACGATTCCAGCTTTTTCGCGAAATCCTCATCCGGTACATCGACGCCGGACGCCCAGTAGATCTGGCGGAAATATTCCACCATCGGCAGGTCGTGTGGATTATGGGCGGCAATCCTGCGTATGCGGGGACTGACGGTAAATGTCACCTCGACCATCTCGTCGAGGGTCGGCGAATAGCCCTGAGAGCACAGCGCGCAGGTGTATTCGTCCTTCTGCAGGGTTTTCAGCGTGGCGTTGGTGTCGAGCACGCCGCCGCAGCCGGGGCACAGGACATTCCAGGAAACATCGAAGATTCCCACCCGCGCCGCATGCAGAAAGGCGCTGATGGTGCGCTCCTCGTCCAGGCCATGCTTGCTGGCGAAGGCTGGCGCGTTGATGCGGCAAAGTTCTCGGTCCTTGCCCTCCGCGATGGTTCGCTTGATCGCGTCGATTGCCAGTGGGTCGACATCGGTAGATTGCCGCAGAAGCGAGAACAGATCCTGAGCTTCGTTCATCGTGCAGGCTCCGGAAAATGCAACCCGAGGCGTGTTGGCCGGACCGTCTTTGGTCCGACTGCTCCCTTTTACGTCGAAACGTACAGTACGGCCATTCGAATAGACAAGCGACAGTCCAATCTTCATTCGGCCGATTTTCACCGGCCGCATGCGGCACTATGATGGTCCATGGGCATTCATCTTTGGGGCTCTCCCATGCCGACATCCGACAACCCGCCGTTTCCCGCGGCGCTGCGCCTCTTCTCCGCGATGGTCATTATCGTCCTGATCGTCGGCGCCGGCCTGTTTTTCGCGCCTGTGCTGGTCAAGCCGCGCTGGCCCTGGGCCGTCACGCCGTTCAATGCCCGCTTCCTCGGCGGCTTCTACACCGCCGAAATGGTCGTGATGGCGGCGCTGCTGTTGTGGAATCGATGGTCGCCCGGCAGGCTCGTATTGGTCATGGCCTTCATCTTCACCGTCATCGTGTCGGCGGCTTCGTTCATCAATCTCGGCTATTTCAACTTCGAGCGCAAAGCGCCCTGGCTCTGGTTCTTGGTCTATCTTGCCTCGGCCGCGGTATCAGGGCTGTTCCTGTGGCAGGCCAGGACCCGTCCCCCTGCAAAAGGGGTGACCTTGAATCCCGCATGGCGCCGCTACCTGCCTGTGGAATCGGCGATCCTTGGGCTCTATGGCCTCGGCCTGTTGCTGTTTCCCATGACATTCAGCAGCATCTGGCCATGGCCGGTCGATGCCTTCCATGCTCAAGTCTACAGCGCCATCTTCCTCGCCGGCGCGGGCGGCACATGTCTCGTCTGGAGGAGCGCGCCGCGCGAGGAACTGCTGGTGCTAGGCCTGGCGCAGTTTCTCGTTGGCCTGCTTGCCATCCTTGGCCTCGTCATCACCGACGCTGCGGTGCACCGGATCGACTGGACGGCGACCGGAACATTGTGCTGGCTCGCTGTTTTCGCCTGGATCGGCATCAGCGGCGCCTTCAAACTCTACGCCGCCTCGCGATATTTTGGCTCACAGTCGGCATCATAGGTTGCGAAGACGGCTGGATTTTTAGGTGGCGCCCGGTGCATCGTGGCGTGCCGATTGCCTTAGAGGATTTCACCGTTTCAACGGAAACGGCGAACTGCTCTATCTCTTTGTTCTGACGCAATTCCAGGCGGAAACCGCTTTACACTTTTTCTGGAATTGCTCTAGCCAGGAACGCCATGAGCAGCACGACTTCGCCATCCTCCGAGAAAATCCAGCCGCAGCTCCGACCCGTCCGGCCAGGCGATGCGGAGGCGCTTTGCGCGATCTTCAACATGCCGGGCTTTCGCTGGGGCACGTTCAGGATGCCCTTCGAGCGGGTGGAGCAGGTGGAGCGGCGCATCGCCAAGTCCGGTCAGGAAACCACCTGGATCGTTGCGGAGTTGGACGGCAAGGTCGTCGGCCATGGCAACTTGGTGGTGCAGGGTTCGCCGCGCCGTTCGCATATCGGCGAGATCAACATCGGCGTCGACGATGCCCTTGTCGGCAAAGGCATCGGCTCTGCCATACTTGGCGCGCTGCTCGACGTGGCCGACAACTGGCGGGCCCTGAAACGGGTCGAATTGACCGTCTATGCCGACAACGAACCGGCCATCCGTCTCTATTCTGGCCACGGCTTCGAGGTCGAAGGTCGGCATGTGAAGGCCGGTTTCACCGACGGGCAGTACCATGACCTCCTGAGCATGGCCCGGCTGCGATTCTAAGATCGGCTGCATGGTCTTGGCTGTCTGGTCTCCCTTGGCGTTTTCACCGCAAGCGGCTAGACGGGGCCAATGACCGCCGCCTTTGATCCAACCCCTGCGCCTCCGGCGGAAATTCTGGCGGTGCTGTCGCTGCTCTGCCCGGAAGTCGTGCGTGACATCGAGCAGAACTGGAATGCACCGGTTTCCGATTACGCCCGCCATCTGTGGCGGCCGGTGGCAAGGCCTGCATCGGGCCCGGCGATCACTGCCCGCTCGATCCTGCGCGAAGTCCTGCAGCAGCGCCTCAGCGTCGTCATGCAGCCTGAGGAGATCGGCAAGGCTCTCGAAGAGTTCGAGCACAGACCGGTGATCCAGTCCGGCCTGCATTGCCTGCTGCTGATGGACCGGATCACCTTTGACGCCCTCCTGCTTGCCTGGTTCGGCGCGATCGAAAACGGGCTGTCGGCCTTCGTTGCTTTCATGGGAACGACGATGACCATGGAGACAATTGGCCGGGAGGGGCCTGGATGGCTCGATGTCGGCGACGACAAGGTCAACCTGTTTAGCATGGGCCGCCACAAACTGTGCCGCAAAAGCGCCTGCGCGGCGGGTCCCGTTTCCCTCAACAAGCGCGCGCTCGAAGCAGTGGGCGATGAAACCGATGCCAGCCGCTGGCTTGGTACGCTGCTTGCCAGCCAGGACAAGGTGTTCGGAACCGCCGCCGATGCGCTGACAGCGCTCAACGAGGATCTGGTCGCAGATTGGGATCGTTCCGGCATGGCCCGGCCGGTTTTCATCGATGACCGGCTCGCCGCTTCTGCCATGGCGCGGCATCTGGAACATGACGGCAGCCTTCTTTCCAGGCTGCTCATCGAGCCCGCAAGACGCCACCGTCTCGAACATGCCCTGCAAGAGGCCGCATCGGGACCATTCGGCAGATTCCTGCCCAATGCCACGGACTATTTCTGGGGTATCCGCGAGCAGCGCGTACGCAAGCTCGAGCTGAAGGACGGGCATCTGATCGAGCCTGACAGGCCGCAAGGTCTTTCCATCCCGTTCGAGCGGCTGCAGCTGAGGCAGGCGCTGCTGGACGGCGTGCTGCTGCCGAACCTGTTCCTGATGTTCCTCGTCCTTGCAATATTGCCGCGGGTGCGGGTAGTGGGCGGCCTGAGACAGATTGGCTATGTAGCGCTTTTCCACTCGATCCTGTTGGCTGTGCTAGATGAAAACGTGCCGGAAGAGCGCGATCTGGCAGCGGAGCTGCAGGTTCGGGAAAATGCCTGGGGGATGCGGGTCATCGATGAAAAGACCTCGGTCCGTGAGCAGCTCGCAGGCTTGCCGGAAGGGGCGCTTTTGCCGGACCTGCTTCGGCAGTATCGATTGCGGACATTTGCCCAGACGACCGACGACCTGAAACTGGTTCGCGAAAACGCCCGATGGCGCAAGATCGGCAAGGCAGCGATCAAGGCGACCTGAGCCCCTCAGGCTCTATTTCAGGCTGATTTTCCAGTGCGTAACCGCAAGCGATGGCGACCATCGGTGAACCTCCGGCCGCTTCATTCGAGCACCGCCTCAAGAATGGCAACAAAGTCATCGAGCGAACGATCGCCGCGAATCTCGATGCGCGGAAGGTCGATGGGATCGCCATCGAGGCCCGCCGGCCCATGTCTGCCGCCGAAGCCGATCCGATAGCCGCACTCCCTGGCCAGCCGGCCAAGCCGCCGGTCGGTGACTGAGAAGGGTGCCGCGAACGCCGTGGTTGGCCGACCGGTCCACCGTTCGATGAACATACGCGAGCGCAAGAGCTCGGCGGCCAGGTCAGCGGTCGACAGGCCATCGATTGCACGATGCGTCGCCATATGGCTGCCGAAGAACGCACCTTCGCCGGCGAGGCGTCGCACCGTCCCGGCGTCCATAAGCTGCGCCGGCGGACCGTTGTGGGCGTCCCACTCTGCACTCTTGCCCACCAGGTCCGTCACCAGGAACACTTCCGCGGTCAGGTCGCTCGCACGCAGGATCGGCCAGGCATGGTCGGCAAAGTTCTGAAAACCGTCATCGAAGGTGATGAGCACCGGGCGGCCAACGAAAGGCTGACGGTTGGCGATGGACCATTCCAGCTGCTCGGACGCAATCGCGTGAAAACCGTTGGCGCGCAGCCATGCCATCTGGCTGCCGAATAGGGCGGGCGTGCACCGAAAACGGGCGAGCGCGGCCGGACCGTCTTCGGCAACGGAATGATACATAAGGACCGGCATACGCTGCCGCCGCTCGCTGCGTGCGACGTCGCGGCGCAAGGCCCGCGCTCCGCCCCAGACGATTTTTCGCGCAACCCCCATTTGGATGGGCGCGCGGATCGGCACATGATCAATCACCGGTGCCGTCACCATATCGTCCGGCGACAAGCGGCGAAAGCGGTCTATGCGATAGAGCTCCGTGTGGATCGATTGCTCGAGGACGAGGCCGTCGGTCCCTGCCAGCGTCTCCGAGATCGCTTGTGCACCGAATGTGTTCCAGTCGAAGCCCGTCCTCTCAGGATTGTCGCGCAGCACGAATGCGTGTGCGGTGATGAGCCTGCCGCCCGGCGCCAACGCCTCAACGACTTTGTTGGCGAAGCGTTGCAACTCGGCGAGATCATCCAGGTAGTAGAGCACTTCCGAACAGAAGATCAGATCCATTTCATCCGGCAGCGTATCCGCCATGAAATCCAATACGCCGAACTCGACATTCGGCTGATCGCCGCCGCGCGCGCGTGCCCGCTCGATGGCTACGGCGGAGATATCAGTTGCGGTCAGATGGCCCACTCGCGGCGCCAGCTGCCGCGTGAAGTGACCCTCCGCGCAGGCCAGCTCAAGCGCTCGTCCGATGCGACCGGCAGGCAGAATTTCGAGCTGCCGCTCATATTTCTCCTGCTCATAGGACGAACTGTAGTTCCAGGGATCCTCGGTCGCGAAATGGCGATTCCAGAACGACGTGCGATCCTTGTCGCGACCATCGGCGGCCCGTGCGGGGCGCGACGCCGGAAGAGCCTCCGTAGCGTCGGCGCTCGAGGCAACCAGCTCCCGCGCCTGCGCGGCCAATTGCGCGAGTTTGCCGAAGTGGCTGTCCCGACCAGTCCGGCGTACAGGCCGCTCAGGGGGCACGAAATTCGGCGCCAATTCAATCCAATGACGTCTTGTCACGGTCCCGAGTGCGCCGAACTGCACCCGCGCCTCGATCTGGCCGTCCATCATCAGACAGGCGTAGATCTGATCGATTCCTTCCGGAAGTTCGACAGAGGTCGGGTTTCGCGCGTCGACGCGAATTCCAAGTGTCTGCGCCAGTCGGCGCGGCGCGGCAAGGTCGTCGACGTCGAGAAGCATTTGCTCAAGCTGATACTGGGCGCGGCGAGCCGCTGCAGGATCGCCCCAGACCTTGCCGAGTTCGACGATCAACTCGGTGACGGCGCCGCCGAACCTGTCCCACCTGGCAGCCAATTGCGCTGGCGTCGACAGGCTTCCAACCATCAGGCCATCGAAGACCACCCTAACGGCCTTGCGCACCCACTTGCGCGCTACTGGGAGCGCGCGCAGGGACTGTAGGTTGATCGGGCGCGAGCCGCGGCCGCAATCCGACGCGGCGTTCCACAACGCGAACCACGCGAGGGCTTCGGCAGCGGTGCCGCCATTGGCCTCGATCGCTCCATTGGCGTGAGCCGATGCCGGGTGTTTGACCCTGGGATCGGGAGAAAAGCCGCGGGCGATCACGATTTCCGCATCTGCCACCATCTGCGTCGAATTGCGATAGAGCGCGCTGGGGCTGATCCGATGGAAGGCGAGCGGCTCGTCGACCATCACCCAATTCTTGCCCAGGCGTGCCAGACGCTGCCACAGATCCCAGTCCTCGCAAGTGCGCAGCGAGACATCGAAACCGCCCAGCCCGACAATCGTCTCCCGGTCGACCAGCAGCGCGTGCGTGCGGACGGCGCACTGGCGGGCGAATGTTTCGAAGGGCTGGTTCGCAACCTCCGGCGAGATGTTCGACGGGGTGAGCGCGCCGTCGGGCATCACGCGCCGGGAACCACAATAGGCGGCCACCGCATCGGGAGCGGTTTCTAGTGCGGCCAGCATTTTGGCGAGGAAGCTGGCATCCACCCAATCGTCGGCATCCAGAAACATCAGCCACTGGCCGCGCGCTGTCGAAATCCCGCCGTTGCGCGCGCCGGCGGGGCTATTGGCGGAAGAGTTCAACGTTCGAAATCGGGCATCGCGCTCCATATGAGCGGCGATGATAGCGGGGGTGCGATCGGTGGAGGCGTCGTCGACGATGATCGCTTCCCAATCCGCTATTTCCTGATCGAGTAGGCAATCGAGCGCGCGCGCCAGCGTCGCCTCCGCGTTGTGCGCAGGCACGACGATTGAAACCAGGGGAATATGTGCCACGCCGTCTTACCCGCGCCCGGTTCGAAGGGAGAACGAGGGTCCCGAAACATAGCCAGCGATTTCCTGGATCATCGAGCTTTGGTTTTCTTCGGCAAGAGTCGGCGAATGTGGAAAACGGATGATGGCATCGGATGGCAGCACTGCCCTGTCAAGATCGGGGGCGGACTGGAGGCAGGCAAAAAGGATCGGCTGCAGTTCAAGGCCTGACCTCACTCACCTGTCATTGCACAATGCCGGCTTTGCGCAGCCCGTCCACCATGCGTTCGAAATCGGCAGGGTTCTTGTAGGGCATGACTTTGCGACGGTATTCCAGCGAATAATCTGGATTGACGCGAAGCACCTCCTGCCATGCCGCGCGGGCCTCGGCTAAACGGCCCAGTTGGCCGTAGCAGGCGGCTAGAAGCGCGCGCGAGACGTCAGTGACGGCATTGCGAGCCAGCCGTTGCATCAAAAGGTCAATGGCCTCTTCGTACCTTCCAAGTTGAAACTGCGCCAAAGCCTGGAAGTGCAGAAGCACGTCCGGAAAGTATGGGTTCAAGGTCTTCCCTCGGGCGAAACTCTCGAGGGCCTCCTCGGATCTGCCCGAAAAGTGCAGCGCCTCGCCGAGGATGACGTGCCCTTCGGCGAAGTTCGGATTGAGGACTAACGCGCGCTCGGCCTCGTTGATGGCGCCATCGTGCCGTCGTGTGTACAGCTTGGTTATAGCCAGCGCCCAGTGCGCCCAGGGATCGCTGTCATCCAGCGTTACCGCTTGCGTTGCTGTCTCTTCGGCTTGCGCCATCGATTCCGGCGGCGACGCACTCCATTTGTTCAGGTAATCGAGCGCGTGCGTGAGCGCGAGGAGAGCGTGGGCAGAGGCAAACGCCGGGTCCAGTTCGATGGCACGTTGCAAGAGGTTGCGGGCTGCGAGGTTCGTCTCCTTCGTCAACTGGTGCCAGAGTTCCCGGCCCCGCATGAAATAGTCATACGCCTCAGTGTTGCGCGAGTGCTCGGGCGCCAGCCGCTGACGGTCACCCTCGGTCAGATTGAGCGCCAGCGCTCCGACGATCTGCTGCGTCACGTCGTCCTGCACGGCGAATATGTCGGTCAGGTCGCGGTCGAACCGCTCCGCCCAAAGATGGCCGCCCGTGGTTGCATCGATGAGCTGCGCGGTGATGCGCACCCTGTTCCCCGACTTGCGTACGCTGCCCTCAAGCACATGCCGCACGCCGAGCTTCGCACCCACGTCCTGCACATGGACGTTCTGGCCCTTGAAGGTGAACGACGAATTGCGGGCGATGACGAAGAGCTGCGACAGTTTGGACAGCGCCGTGATGATGTCCTCGGAGATGCCGTCGGCGAAGTAGTCCTGTTCGGTGTCCCCGCTCATGTTGGCGAAGGGCAGGACGGCGATCGACAGCTTCGGCGGCGCTGCCGTCGCCGGCCGGCCCGTCGCGGTTTCCGGGGCCGCGGCCGCCTTGGTCGCGGCGCTGCCGACTTGCAGCGAATAGACCCGGATCGGCTCGGCGATGTTCTTGAGCTGCGTGCTCCCGAGATCGCTGACTGAGAGGTCGAGCCTCGCCTTGACCTGGCGATAGGCATCCTCGGACAGGCAGATGGCGCCGGGCAACGCGACGCCTTCCAAACGCGAGGCGATGTTGACGCCGTCGCCCATCAGGTCGCCGTCGCTTTCTTCCACCACATCCCCCAGATGGATGCCGATCCTGAACTCGATGCGGCGGTCCTGCGGCACGCCGGCATTGCGCTCAACCATGCCATTCTGAACCTCGACGGCGCAGCGCACGGCATCCACCACACTGCGGAACTCAACTAGCGCCCCATCCCCGGTGCGCTTGATCACCCGCCCGTTGTGCACCGCGATGGTGGGATCGATCAGGTCGCTGCGCAGTGTCCGTAGTCTGGCCAAGGTAAGATCTTCGTCGGCGCTCGCGAGCCGGCTATATCCGACCACATCTGCCGCCAGGATTGCCGCTAGCTTACGATTCTCGCTCATGGTCCGTCTCCTCATCTCCACGATAGCAGGAAGACGCAGGGCAAGAGGGAACTTTCGTAAAAGACGGCGACGCAGCCGCAGGGCTCGGCAGCGCTCTGCCGCCGGACGCACGGGTCGTTCGATGCCCATTTGCGCTGCCGCTTGCTGGTCGGCTTTTATCGGTTCATGCTTGTGAATACCGTGGCCGTGAAGCGCTTGGCGAGATCACGCCGCCACGGCCGCGAGTGAGGTCTTGATCCATGGACTGCTCAGGCTGCGGTTTCGAGGTTGAGAGCGGTTTCGCTTTCTGTCCGAAGTGTGGCAGGCGCCAGCCCGTGCCATGCGGCAGTTGCGGCTACCTCTGCGCACCTGATTTCGAGTTCTGTCCGAAATGCGGGATAAGCCTCGGCGCGCCGGCAAAGCCGGTCGAACGGCCTGCTCCGACACCAAGCCGGACCCCTGAGCCGCCTTCTCGACCTGCGTCGCAGCTTGCGAACGTCGAGAGCGAAGAACAGCCGCATCCCGTCTCTGACGCCGATCGCCGGACGGTAACGGTCCTGTTCGCCGACCTTTGCGGCTTCACGACACTCAGCGAGCAGCTCGACCCCGAGGTCATGCAAAAGCTGCAGAACGAACTGTTCAAGGAATTGACGGCGGCCGTGCGAAACTTTGGTGGTTTCGTCGACAAATTCATCGGCGATGCACTGCTCGCTTTGTTCGGTGCGCCGGTCGCGCACGAGGACGATCCGGAACGAGCGCTTCGCGCCGCTCTCGACATGATCGCCAGGACGGCGAGGCTCGGCGAAAGCGCCCCCCGTTCCGGCTCGCCTCTGCTGCTCCACATCGGCATAAACACTGGTCCGGTCGTTACCGGAGGATTGGGCATCGGCGCCGCCAAATCCTATTCGGTGACCGGCGACACAGTGAATACGGCGCAACGGCTGCAATCGCTGGCCGCACCGGGCGAGGTGCTGGTAGGCGAGCTCACCCACAGGCTGACCCGGCACGCCTTCTCTTACGAGTCGCTGGGCGATGTCGTGCTTCGCGGCAAGGCTGGCAGTGTGCTCGTCCATCGACTGGATGCACCGCTTGCGGCGCCGCGCGCCGCGCGTGGGCTCGAGGCGCTCGGCCTCGGCGCGCCGATAATAGGTCGCGGTGCCGAGCTCAATAGAATGCTGGCGAGCCTTGACCAGGCGTGCGGCGGCTCGGCCCAGCTTGTCCGCCTCGTCGGAGAAGCCGGTATCGGGAAATCGCGGCTGGTGAAGGAGTTCGTCGCCCGCGTCGGCGACGAGGATCGTTTTCGCAACGTCGCCGTGCGGCAGGCCACGTGCTCACCGCTGGGCGAACAATCATTCGGCGCCTTGGGCGCAGTTGTGCGCAGCGCTGCCGGGATGATGCAAAACGACAATGGCGACGAAATGCGGGAGAAGCTCGCAGCCTTGCTTACCGATCTCGGCCTGCAGGGCGAGGAGGCGAAGCGGCTGATGCCTTTGCTCTACCATGTGCTTGGCCTTGGCGACCCCGATGCCACCCTGCAGCATGTCGAGCCCGAGCAGCTGCGGCGGCAAATTCTCTACGCAGTCCGCACAATCATCGAACGGCGGCTTGCCTTGTCGCCGCTGCTGATTGTCGTCGAAGACCTGCACTGGGCCGACGCCGCTTCGCTCGAGGCACTGCGTTTCGTGATGGATAAGTTGGAACGCACGCGGTTGATGTTGCTGGTCACGCATCGTCCGGCGCCGGACAACGACCAGCTCGACTCAAGTCGGGTCAGTCACACAGCGCTCCGGCTTTCGCCGCTCAACAGCGATGACGGACGCGGATTGCTGGCGGCGCTTTTCGGCGAGAGCTGGGTGAGCTCGGCAGGCGGACTTCTCGACCAGATCCTCGAGCGTGCGGGCGGCAACCCCCTGTTTGTAGAGGAGATCGTTCGCGGCCTTATCGATCGCGGTGTCCTGGTGCGCGAGGGCCAGCGATGGCGGACTGTGGCAGGCGAAGTCGCAACCGGCATTCCCGCCACTATCCAGGCAATGCTGCTTGCCCGCGTCGACCGGCTGCCCCCGGAGGTGCGCCGGTTGGCCCAGGAAGCCGCGGTAATCGGCCCGCGCTTCGATGCCACACTTCTGAAAGCCGTGACAGCCGACCCCGGCCGCCTGGAAGCGGGCTGCGAACTGCTTTGCGATGCCGAAATCATCGAGGAAGTTGTCGGATCTGGTTCGGTCTCGTCGCAAAGCTATCGCTTTACGCAAACATTGCTGCAGGACGTGATCTACCAGAACCTGCTCCTGCAACGCCGGACCGACATCCACGGGCGGGTCGGTACAGCCTTGGAGCAACTGTGCGGCGACAAGCCGGAACGGCTCGAGGATCTGACCGCGCTCGGTCATCATTTCGCACAGAGCGCCGAGCGGGAGAGGGGCGCGCATTACCTGCAGGTGGCGGGGGATCGCGCTCGCACGATATACGCCAACGACGACGCCCTTCGTTTCTACGAGCGAGCACTGACTGCATTGGGCGAAATAGGGCAAACACCGCTCAAACTGGCAATCGCAGAGCGCATCGCCGATCTGAGCGGCCCGTTAGGCCGTCGCGACGTCGCGCACCAGCACTACGAGACGGTGCTGCAGGCATATCGCGCGTCCGCCGATCGTGTCGCTTCGGCGCGGGTTTTGCGTAAGATCGGTCGGCTGCTCTGGGACGTCGGCAAGCGGGACAACGCAGTATCCCGCTATGCCGAAGCGGCAGCGCTCCTCGATGGCGCGGATGCCCCGGTCGAGCAGGCGCATCTCTGGCAAGAACGTGGCCGACAGGCGTTCCGTAGCGGAGATCACGCTCTCGCGGCGAAATGGGCAGACGCGGCGCTGGATTGCGTCGGCACTCTGACAACGGAGCATGTCTCCGAGGTGGGGCGCGATGCCACCCTTGTGACCGCCGAGGCACTCAACACCAAGGCTGTCGCCTTGGCTCGTCTTGGGCGAGACCGCGAAGCCGTTAGCCAGGTAGAGCGTAGCATTGAATTGGCCGAAGCCGCCGGCCTGCTGGGTACGGCTTGCCGCGGCTACACCAATCTCGGCGTGCTTTACACAACCATCGATCCGACAAAGGCGATGGAGGTCTGTCGGCGTGGCCTCGAAGTGGCGCGCCATATTGGTGATTTGGGCTTCCAGGCGCGCCTCCTCGCCAATCTGGCGGTCGCTTGCTGTACTTTCACGGATCGCTGTCCAACGGAGGGCGTGCCTGCCGCCGAGAAGGCCATCGAGATCGACCGGGCGCTCGACCAGCGCGAGCACCTGTCGGTGCCGTTGATCGTGCTAGGGCAGATCCACCAGTGCAACGGCCGTCCGGAACTGGCGGTTGGCCTGTTCCACGAAGCACTGGACGTAGCCCGCGAAACGGGCGAACCGCAACTGCTGTTTCCGTGCTATGATGGTCTCGCAACGCTTAATCTCGACCTCGACAATCTGGCCGAGGCCGAACGCTACTTTTCCCTGGCGCAGGGTATATGCGCCCAGCACGGGCTCGACCCGGAAGGGCTTGTGGTGCTGCCTTTTCTCGACTAGCCGGGGTGGGAGGTTGGAATGTCAGCGCGCATTGACTTGATACCGCTTCAACCGGGCGACCGTGCGCCGAACGTGATACTCGACGCCATCACCCACGAGGGCAAGATTGCGCTTGACGACTTTCGCGGCCAAAAACCGGTGCTGGTCGGCCTGTTTCGAGGTCTGCACTGCGCGTTTTGCCGGCGCCATATCGCCGCCCAGGCGCGGCTCGATCCGGAACTGCGCGAAAAGGGCGTGGGGAGCCTGACGGTGGTCAACACGCCCATCGAACGGGCGCGTCTCTATTTCCGCTACCACCCGATGCCGAACCTGCTTGCGGCCTCCGACCCTGAACGTGCTTCACATCGCGCTTTTGGCCTGCCCAATCTCGAATTCACCGAAGACGAGACGAATTGGCCCTACAAGGTCTCGATCGCAGCGGCAAAGGATATGCGGGTCAACGTACCGGGCGAGTTGCCCGGTCCAATGGATCCTTTTTCGGCCAGCGAAATCCTCAACAACAAGGACCAGTACGAAGTGACCGAAGCCGACGAGCAGATGATGGCGACCGGACACGGACAACTGATAGGTCAGTTCCTGCTGGACCGGCAGGGCATTGTCCGCTGGAGCTTCACCGAGGTTCCAGAGGGTGGGCGGCACATGTTTGGAGCACCAAGCCCGCAGGAACTGATGTCGGCCGTGTCCCAAGTCGCCCAATAGGCTTGCGAACGAGGTAATGCTCGCTTTCGCCCTAGCGATGTCGTCGGTGCATCGGCCTGGTGTCCGGTGGGTTTGCGCAAAGATTTTGCATTTTGGGCGCGTGCCAACCCAAGCCTCCCGAAATACCAGATATTTGTAGTCTTGGAGAATCGAGATCAACTCGTCGGCGTGTGGCTGACGACCCGAACACTGTTCGTCCTGATTCCGATTGTCGAATAGGCTGGCGGAGTTGTCGCAGAACGGCGACAGATGCGGGTTCAAGGCGGCCCAGCAGACGCGGGTACGAGTTGGGTGGCCGCTGGGCCTAACCAGCGTCTTTTGGGGGGCGCCGGCTAAGCCCGCATCTTATTCATTTTCCTGCAATTGCTAATTTAGCAAAAAGGCGGATGCTCGTCGTACTACCCATCGGAACGGTCCGATCTGGACAGGAATTCGTGCCTGGCGAACGCGTGCCGGCAGCCAGCCGGAGCTCGTCCCTTTGGATGATGCCTGTTTGGAAGCCGAGCTGTCGCCGCATTCGACTGGGCTCGCGAAATGAAGGCCGCGCCTCCCCGACAATTGCCTCGGCTCGGGCAATCCATGCCTTGCTATTCGGGTCAGGCGTTGACCTGCCTGAGCGAGGGCTTGCCCGTATCCGAAACTGGCATCGGGAAGGGCTCGACCTGTCCTCCGGTCTTGTCCAGATACTGCATCAGCGCGGTGACCAGATGGTAGAAGATGCTGGCCGGGACCTCCGTCGCCGCTGACCTGCCGCGCTCGTCGATCCTGTCGACCCACAGCCCGAGCGGCGCCGGATCGATATGCCATCTGAAGAGGCGGGCGACGCGCGCTTCGATCTCGGGTTTCAGGTCGGGTCCGCCAATGCCGTCCAGGGCGACGGCCGCCTTGACCGCCTCGCATTGCGGCCAGCTTCGGGAGAGCCGGTCGAGGGGGATCCCGTGCCGCGATACGGCAGCATAGGCCAGACCCGTGGCCCGGTTCAGTCCGCTGGCGACCGCCGACGAATAGAGCTTCCTCGCATAGGCGACCAGGTCCTTCTGCCCGCTCGCCCGGGAGAACTCGACGAGCAGCGAGGCCCATTCGAAATGATGCCCTGGTTCGGTCCACTGTCCGTCGTCTCCCGGCAGAGGCAGCCAGTCGACGTCGAAACGCTCCCCGAGCGTCCAGCTCTCCTGGTCGAAGAAATGGCACCGGAAGAGATCGATGACGCGCGCCGCCCGGCGCAGATAGGCGCGGTCGCCGGTGACGTCATGCCAGGCAAGGAAGGATTCCAGCATGTGCATATGCGGGTTCGAGAACCGCACTCCGTTCCAGCCGGGGCTCTCGAGGAAGCCATTCAGGCTGCCGTCCTCGAGATGGTTGTCGATGAAGCCAAATGTCTCCTGGGCAAGCCGCAAGGCGTCGCCATGGCCGCATCGATGAGCGTGGGCAAGCGCCAGCAGCACGCAGGAATGGTCGTAGGCGTCCTCCGCCGGATCGGCCACGCTGCCGTTGCAATTGAGGGTGCGCACCCAGCCGCCGCGGTCGCTGCGACCGTGTTTGACGATGAAGCCGATGCCATGGTCGATGAGCCTGTCGGCCGGTCCGTCCCAGCCGCGTTCCTTGGCCACCGCGAACGCATAGATCTGGCGCGCCATCGTGCGCATGCGCTTGGGTTTTCCGAGCGCCCTTGCATCGAAACCGAGCGCCTCGTGGAAGCCGCCATGCACATCGTCGACACCTGCCGTCGACCACAACGGCAGGGTTTCCTCGAAGAGCCAGTGCTCGACGCGCTTGCGCCATGATCCGCTGACGATGACGCGGTCCTCCGACGCCGTGAATTTCGTCTCGAGGCGTCCGCCCTTCTCCAGCTGTTCGACGACCTTCTTGACGTTTTGGCTGTGGCTTACGGGCGCGACGAACACGGCGTCAGGCGTGGCCACCACCGCCACATCCTTCATTCCGATGACGGTCAGCAGCCTGCCCTGGCTGCGCAGGTAGGAGCTGTCGCAATCCATGGCGACGACGTCGCCCATCACGACGTTGCCGTCGCCGTCGGTCGGGCTGGCCTCGAGCAGCGATTGCCACGATCCAAGGTCATTCCAGCGGAAGGAAGCCGTGACCATCGCGATGCCGTGGGCATGTTCCATGACCGCGTAGTCGATCGATGTCGACGGGACAGCCGAGTAGAAGCCCTGCGGCAGATAGATGCCGGAAATATCGGCCCGTGCGGTCTTATAGGCCCGCTCTGCGCCGTCCCAGATGTCGGGCCGGAAGTCGAGAAACGCTTGCCGCATCGTGTCGGCGCGAAACAGGAAGATGCCGGCGTTCCAGTAGAAGTGTCCCGAAGACACATAGTGGCGGGCGGTCTCTGCATCGGGTTTCTCGACGAAACGCGAGACGGCGGCCACCCCGTCGCCATTCGCCGACACCTCGACGTAACCGTACCCGGTTTCGGGATGTGTCGGCTTGATGCCGAATACGACGATCCGCCCCGACGCGGCCGCCGGCCTGCCCGTCTCGACGGTTTCCCAGAATTGCCTTTCGGTGGATATCTCATGGTCGGAGGGGACCACGAGCACAAGCGCATCGCCGCCATGCTCGGAGATCGTCTGCAGCGTGGCGATCGCGACCGCCGCGGCGGTGTTGCGGCCAACCGGTTCGAAAATCGGTTTGCCGCCATTGAGGCCGAGCGGACCGATGTCCGAGACAAGGCGGTCGGCATGCCGCTCGGACGCTATGAGGTAGATAGGCGTCTCGCCATCCGGCCGCGCCTTGAGGCGCCGGACCGTCTTCGCAAGCATGGAGCCGTCGCCCGAAAGGTCGTGGAACTGCTTGGGGTTGTCTTCGCGCGACAGCGGCCAAAGCCGTGAGCCGACGCCGCCGCTCATGACAAAACTTACGATCCGGTCCGGCATGGTCCAGTCCTCTCAGAATGTCTGGTTGTAGGCTCCGACCTCCGGATTGCGGCGCAGCACCGCATCGAGAGCCTCGAACATCTCCCGGCGCCGTTCCGGCGAGACGGGACTTTCCACCACAACGACGATTTCCGGTTTGTTCGACGAGGCCCTGACCAGACCCCAGGTGCCGTCCCGGGCGACGACACGCACCCCATTCACGGTGACCAGATCGGCCAGCGGCTGGCCGGCGAACTCGATCCCGTCTCCCTTCATCCGCGTGAATTCGCCGACAACCTTCTCGACCACACCGTATTTCTGCTCATCAGGGCAGTGCGGCGACATCGTCGGAGTGCCAAAGGTCAGCGGCAGATCGCGGTAGAGGTCCGCCAGCGTCTTGCCCGCGCTGCGGTCGAGCATCTCGCAGACGGCGATCGCCGTGACGAGTGCGTCGTCATAGCCGCGCCCGATCGGTGGGTTGAAGAAGAAATGCCCCGACTTCTCGAAGCCGGCGATGGCATTGAGTTCGGCAACGCGCCGCTTGATGTAGGAGTGCCCGGTCTTCCAGTAGTCGGTGGTCGCACCATGTTGCGCAAGGACTGGATCGGTCATGAACAGTCCCGTCGACTTCACGTCGACGACGAAGACGGACTTTCGATGCAGCCCCGAAATGTCTCGCGCCAGCATGACGCCGACCTTGTCGGCGAAGATCTCGTTACCTTCGTTGTCGACCACGCCGCAGCGGTCCCCGTCGCCGTCGAAGCCGAGCCCGAGATCGGCGCCTGTCTCCAGAACCTTGTCCCGGATCGCGTGCAGCATCTGCATGTCCTCGGGATTGGGATTGTAGCGCGGAAACGAATGATCGAGCTCCACGTCCAGCGGGACGACGTCGCAGCCGATGCGCTCAAGCACCTGCGGCGCAAAAGCGCCGGCGGTGCCGTTGCCGCAGGCTGCCACCACCTTCAGCTTCCTGCCGATCTTCTTTCCCGCGGTGAGGTCCTCGATGTAGGCCTCGCGGAATCCTGCCACGAACTCATAGCTTCCCCCGCCCGGGAGATCGAAATCGCCGTCCAGCACGAGCACTTTCAAGGCCGTCATCTCCTCCGGGCCGAAGGTCAGAGGCCTTTGCGCCCCCATCTTCACACCAGTCCAGCCGTTCTCGTTATGCGAGGCCGTCACCATGGCCACCGACGGCGCGTCGAGTGCGAATTGGGCGAAGTAGGCCGTAGGGGAAAGGGCGAGACCGATATCCTTGACGCGCGCGCCGGCGGCCATCAGCCCCGAGACCAACGCCATTTTGATGCCCATGGAATAGCTGCGGAAGTCGTGGCCGGTGACGATGTCCGGACCGACGCCCATTCGGCGGATCAGTGTGCCGAGCCCCATGCCGATCGCCTGCACGCCCATCAGGTTGAGTTCGGGCTCTTTGCCGGAGCCTGGATGCCCGAACCACCAGCGCGCGTCATATTCCCGGAAGCCAGTGGCCTTGATGAGAGCACTGGTCTCGAAGGCGAACGTGTTCGGCCTGGCCTGGCCGACAATCTTCAGGATCACGGGCTTGCTCCGCAATTGCCCGGGCAGTCATAGCACGCTGCCGGAACCCGGCCGCTTCATGAATTCGGCTAGCTCCGACGCCTGGTTCGCGCTGCCTCATCCAATAGGTGCATGCCCGCCAACGGCCGAAAGGATATCTCGTTCAGGCATTCAGGCTTTGTATCCTTGGGAGTGCGTCCTGTACGAGCGCGCACGACAAGGGTGGCTTGCTGATGCCGCTGATCGCGTTCCGCGAGAATGTCGACGAAAGGCGTTTCCGGCGCCTGGCTCGACTTCTGCAGGGCATTCAAACGGACATGGAAAGGGAGTCCGCTGAACTCCGCCGGTCCGCGGAAAGAATGACGGAATGCGCCGCATTCTCGCTTGCGGCGATGGAAAACGGCGACAACCCCGAACGCATGGCCGCGAAGATCGACACCCTCACGCGGAACCTGGCGATGAACCGTATGCGGCAAGTGTCGCTGCAACAGCAGCTGTCAATTCTGGACCGAACGCGCGCGAGGCTGTCGCGCATTCTCCCTTCCCATAGGGCGTAGGCCCATACGCCAATTGGCGGCGTTTACCTTCCGGGGGCCGGGCGTACTCTTTTGCGGCAGTCTGGGATCGCGGGGCCTCAGCTTTCAATGAAGACATCGGCCGAATGTCATGGACCGCCTGCATCGGGACGGCGCGCGCGAGAGACTTCCACGCGCGCCCGCGGGAGAATCTGAATGGACCGCGCATTCCCCCATCAATGGCCATCGACGGCAGAGCAGCTGGCTTCCAGCAGCCAGGAGTTCATCGGCGTCTCCGACATCGCCCGATTTCTGAAACGCTATGTCGCAACAATCATTGCCTGCCTGGCCGCGGCACTGCTGGTGGCCTGGTTTTACAATTCGACGACCGACCCGGTTTTCACCGCCAGCACGCAGATCCTGATCGAGCCAAGATTGCCCCAACACCTGCAGGACGGCGGCGAAGTAAACCTGTCGTTAGACACCGCCCAGGTGGAAAGCCAGATTGCGGTGATGCAGTCGGAGAAGATTGCACAGATGGTCCTCGACCAGCTGAAGCTCGTCGACGACTCCAAATTCAACCGATCGCAGGCACCGATCCTGACCGAGAGGGTCAAGAAGATCGAAGCGATCCTTGTTGAAACTTTGGGACTGCGGAACATCTCGTGGTTTGCCTCGGGCGTGCCCGAGACTCCTAAAAAGCTTACCGAGTACCAAAGGTCCCGGCGCACCATGCTGATTTTTCGCGAGGGCCTGGATGTGCGCAGGGTAGGCGTTTCCTACGCCATAAACATATCCTTCACCTCCCTTGATGCCGAGGGAGCAGCCAAGATTGCAAATGCCACGGCCGATGCCTTCGTGCGCGAGCAGATCGAGACCAAGGCCGAGGCGGCGAAGGAAGGCGGCGCATGGCTCGAGATGCGTCTTCAGCAGTTGCGCGACCAGATGAACAAGGCCATGGCGAAGGCGCAGGAGTTCCGGTCGCGGCACGACTACAGCGTCAGCGATGAGTCGGAAGCGCAGGACGGGGTAAAGGCCGAGCCGACGCTTGAAGAGCTCGAGGTGACCGCCGAAACCTACCAGAAGATGTACGAGAGCTTCCTGCAGGCCTACACCAATTCGGTAAGCCAGCAATCATACCCGGTTGCCGACGCGAGGGTGATCACCGCCGCGACGGCGCCGCTCGATCCGAGCGCTCCGAGACCGAAGCTGACACTGGTTTTCGGGGCGGTCGCCGGATTGATCTTCGGCATCGGACTGTCGTTCGTAAGATATATGTTCGACTGGACCATCACGTCGCCGCGCCAAATCCGGGACGGTCTCGGCATCGAATGCGTCGGAGAACTGCCTTCCATCGGCAGGGCGCGGGAAAACGGCGTCGTCGACGAAGTGCGAAGACATCCGCACTCCCGATACAGCGACAGCCTCAGGAAAGCGCGGACCGAAATCAGCCTTGCTGAGACCGACCACCCGATCAAGTTCCTTGGGTTGACCGCTGTGTCCAGCGACAGTTCGAAGAGTTCCGTCGCCAGCAATCTTGCCACGCTCTATTCGATGTCCGGCCTGAAGACGCTGGTGATCGATGCCGACGTCCGGCGACCGACCATGACGACGCGCCTGCTTGGCCCGCGCGGCTCGCTCAAATCATGCCAGGAACCTGTCCGGCTCAACATCGTCGGGGCTCCGGGGCGACCGTTCGATTTGCTTCCAGGTCCTGTGGTGAACACCAAGAACCTGTTGGTGCCAGAAAATATGGAGGCGTTTCTCTCGGACCTGGCTGCCTGCGATCTGGCCGCCTATGCCTATGACATCGTCATCTTCGACCTGCCGACGCTCGCCTCGGGAGCCGATATTCTGAAGATCGGATCCATCCTCGATGGCGTCGTCATGGTCGCCGAGTGGGGCAACACATCGCTCGACACGCTGCGTAATCTTGTCAGGACGCTACAGACCGGCAGGGCGCCCATCCTTGGCGTGCTGCTGACGAGAGCTCGCGCCATCACGTCGACCCACCGCAAAGCATGAAACGAGCAGCTCGATATTCCTCCCTCGGAAGTCGCAAAAGCGTGGAGGGGGATCATTCCTTGGGATTAGAGGGGATGGCGTCGGAGCGTCACGCTACCACCTTTGCCTTTCTTGCTCACGGGCCCCGCTGTTGGAAGAGTGTCGAGAACAATTTCGAACCGGCGACCGTCCCATGACAACAAACGCCTTCGAGAAGCCGTCGCATCAGGGAACGCCGATCTGGGTTCAGCCATTTCTCCCCGAGCCGGCCGATAGCCGAGCGGCAGTCCTGCACGCTGTTCCCGCGCCCGATCCCGGCAACGCCGGTGCTGTGCTGACAGACCTGTCTTCTCTAACTGCAGGAACGACGAACCCGCCCTTGGGAGGTCTCCTGAAGCGCATCATGGATCTGGCCATCGCGATAACGGCGCTGGTAGTGGCGGCGCCGGTTATGATCGTCGTTGCCTTGCTGATCAGGATAACTGCGGGAGGTCCGGCAGTGTTCTCGCATAGCCGGGTTGGCTTCGGCGGCAAGCCGTTCAATTGCTATAAGTTCCGCTCGATGGTCGCGAACTCGGAAGAGGTGTTCAAGGCATATCTGGAAGCCAATCCTCATCTGAGCAGGGAGTGGGAGGAGACCCACAAGATCAAGGACGATCCTCGCATCACGACCCTCGGTTGGATGCTGCGCAAGTCGAGCCTCGACGAACTCCCCCAGCTCTTCAACGTCATCCGCGGCGATATGAGCTGCGTCGGTCCAAGGCCGATCGTCAAGGACGAACTCAGGCGCTACGGCGACCACCTGCAGGAATATCTGCGGACGCGGCCGGGACTCACCGGTCTGTGGCAGGTGAGCGGCAGAAGCAGCGTCGACTACGCCAGCCGCGTGGCGATGGACAGCGAGTATGTGCGGAACTGGTCGGTCTGGCTCGATCTCGTGATCCTGTTCAGGACCATCTTCGCAGTGATGCGCTTCGACAGGGCTTCCTGAAGCAGCAGCCGGTCAGCCTTCGGAACGCTTCCAGCGTACGGAAAGGGACAGGCCGACGATGTAGGCGCAGGCCAAGGCGAACGCCAGGACAAGGAACCTGGCGACCGTCACATAGCCTGGCAAGCCAAGGCCATTCCAGGCCAAGCTGCCGATCATGAGCAGGGCAGTGGCCGCGATCAGGGCGGGGGCCTTGAATCGCAGTCCCATCAGAACGCCTGCCGCCGATACAGCGACTACACTCGTGAGCACCGACATCTCCAGCAAATGGCACCACCGGACCGATTGGCTCGCTGCGGCAGGAAGGCAACCTTGTCGCGTTGCCCAGTCCCTGCGCGGTTGGTGCGGAAGCCGGTCGACCGCCCCACTGATAGGCGGCCTACAAATGCATGGCAAGAGCCCGGATCATTGTATGAACAGTTCGCTGATATAGCGCTGGCGGCTCGCCTTCCCATGCGCGATCGATGCTGGCAACGAGGTGCCGCCCCCGCCGGAACCGATACGAGTTTGATCAGTTGGTGCCTTGAGCCGGGAGCGCCCCTGCCTGGACGCCGTCGTCCGCAGGCAGGGCAGCCAGGCCGGGCTGCGGCGGGGGGATTTCCACCTTCACGGTATCGCCTGGCTCGATCGGCGTCGTTTCGTCGACGGTAAGTTCCTTGGATTCGCCATCCGTGGTCCTGACGATCTTGAAAATCGGCTTGGCACTTTCGGCGCGCTCCTTGAGGGCGAGCAGGGCAGGAGCCGTGACGGCGGTTTCATGGAGCAACTGCGCCGCGGTGTTGGCTTTGCTGGTGACTTCATTGAGCTGCGACTGCGTTTCCCGCAAGGCCTCGGCGGCCTCGTTGGCGTTGCGATTGCCGAGGTTGAGGATTTCGATGTCGGTCTTGCTCATCTCCTGCTTGACCCGCAAGAGCGAGGTTTCGGCGGCCAATCTGTCGCTCTGCATCTGGGCGACAGTGCCCTCCAGCGCGAGTTCCCGCGGTGCAGCCGCCAGCCCCTTCTGGACAAGGCTCGAGACGCTCGCCAGTTCCTTCTCGATGAGTTCAATCTGTTTGTCGTGGAAGGTCAGCTGCTGCGTGAGCGTGTCCAGTTCCTTCTCCAGGAACTCCTTGAGCTCGCGCAGGGAACGCAGTTGCGTTGTCAACGAGTCCTTGCGAACGGCGAAGATCCTGCGCTCCTGTTCCATCGCCACCGCGACCGTCGCGTTCGAAGACCTGTCCTTCAGTTCCGCGGGGAAGGCGACGTCGTCGCTGCCGGCCAGCTCGGATTCCAGACGCGCTTTGCGTGCGAGCAGGCTGACGCTGCTGAGCGCCAACAGACCCACGTCGCCCTGGCCCGCGATGACTTCACGCTCGAGCCGCGGGATGTCATCCTCGTGTGTCCGCAAGCCGCCGGCGATTCCCAGCGCCTGCAGCACTGTCAGTCCGGGCCTGTAGGGAAATTCGCCGGCCTGCGTGACGTAACCGACGATATAGAATGGTCTATACTGGGCGATCTCGACGGCGACATCCGGCTGGCGGCCGAGGCCCATTTGCTGCATCAGGCGGTCGCCGATCGCGCGGGCGAGGTCGCCAGGTGCGGTGCCCTGCGCACGTATCTGGCCGACAAATGGCAGGAAGAGCGTACCGTCGGCACCGACAACGAATTCGTCGTTGAGCGCGGTCCACTCGAAGATCACGTCGCGTGATGCGCGCCATTCGTAAACCTTGAGCCTGACCTTGTCTTGCGGTCCAAGCAGATACTCGGCAGCCGCCGCCGGCAAGGTGCAGGCGGTTGCCACCGCCAGGGAAGTCGCCATCGTCACAAGCCATTTCCGCATTGTCATCCCCGCCGTCAGATTTTCAGGACGTATTCGGGCTCGATCCGTCCCATGGCAACGTGGAGGATCGCGAGCATGTTGCCCCTCAGCCTGCCTCTCCGGTCGACATAAGGCTCCGGCCGCAGGCTTTTTGCGAGATTGGCCGCAATATTCCTGAACATCAGGGGGAGCGCGAAAGAGGCCGGAACGGAGCCCTTCCTGATCAGGTAGATCGGATTGGCGACCTGCGAGTATCCGAACCGTTCACCGCTGGTGCGCCCCGACTTGATGCCGAGATGGACCCCCGTGATCGAGGTCACGCAGACCACACGGCCTCTGGACCTCAACCGGCTGGTGAAGTCTATGTCTTCCTGCCAGCCGTAGAGGACGAGGCGCTCGTCAAAACGCACATCACCCACCATCGAGGAACGGCAGGACATGTTGCAGCCGTAAGCGCCGACATGGTCGACAACCGGCGGCCCATAATGCGTTTTGCCCTTGGCTTCCCGCAGGGCGACTTCGGCATCTTCCCAAGTGAGGCCCGCATTCTTGGCCCCGTCCCTGACGACCATGCCCATTACCACTGCCCATCCCTCATTTTCCGCGAAGGCCGTCTCGACCTGCTCCAGATATTCCGCGGACGGAACGAAATCGTCGTCGAAGAATGTGATTACGTCGAAGCGCCCCAGGGAAGACCCGAGAGCCGTGTTCCGTTGGGCGGACGATCCCATTGGCCCGAAAACGAGCGACACGGGGAAGGGACTGCTTTTCGGCACCTCGACATGCGCGGCATCGGGCGCCGACAATATGACCTCGTCGGGGAGTCTCGTCTGGCCGCCCAGATATTCGAGCAGGCGCGTGAGCTGTTCCCTGCGGCCGAGGGTCGCGATGATCACTGCGAGTTTCATGCCCCGTCCAGCCTTCGGTTTCCGCCAACGCTAGACCGACGAGAGCGGCGAAACAGCCTGCATAAAAGGAGACGGAACGAGCCTGGCCTACCTCCGGCCACCGGCTTTTGGAGTATCCCGTCGAACGACACGCAGCCATAAGTATTAGCCAGGCATGCGCCCGGAGCAGCCTGTAACCGATCGGACAACTTGCCGCGACCATGACGTGGAAACGAGACTGCTGGACCTGACGGTACGAGGGGGATCCATGCTCCACGAACGCTCTTCCGATTTGGCGGTCGCGGCCAAGCTCGATGTCCCCATCGAGGAGCTGCCGGTCGCGCCGGAGCTTCGCGTCGACAGGTACGCCAGGATTGCCGTCGTTCACGACTGGTGTCCGAATTTCCGGGGAGGGGAGCGGGTTCTGGCGCAGATCTGCAAGCAGTTCCCCAATGCCGAAGTCTTCACGCTCTTCGATTTCCTGCCGGCCGAGGTGAAGGAACAGTATTTCCGCGACGTGGAATTCCATACCTCGGCGGCCAACCGGCTCCCGATGGTGCAGAAATTCTATCGCTCGCTGTTCTTTCTCTGCCCCTTCCTGATCGAGCAGTTCGACGTGACGGGCTACGATGCGGTGATCTCGTCGTCGGCCGCATTCTCGCGCGGCGTGATCACCAGGCCGGATCAGCCGCATCTGTGCTACGTGCACAGCCCCGTCCGCTACGCCTGGGACGAGCAGTTTTCCTATCTCCAGCAGGGGCATCTCGGCTTTGGTCCCAAGGGGATGCTGTACCGCTATATGCTTCACCGCCTGAGGACATGGGACACAAGGACCGCGCACGGTCCGGACCTGATGCTGGCGAACTCGAACTATGTCCGCTCCCGCATCCAGCACATCTACGGACGCGATGCGCGCGTCGTTTTCCCGCCGGTTGCTCTGGCGGAGCTGCCATGCGTGGAGGATAAGGACGACTACTACGTCTGCGCATCCTTCCTCGCGCCCTACAAGCGCACCGACCTCGTCATCCGGGCCTTCAACCAGATGCCGTCGCGCCGGCTGGTCATCGTCGGCGAGGGACAGCAATCGGCCAGCCTGCGGGCGCTTGCCGGCCCGAACGTCACCTTCTCGGGCTACCTGCCCCGGCAGGACTACGTGGACACGCTGGCGCGGGCCAAGGCGATGGTCTTTGCCGGCTGCGAGGATTTCGGCATAGCGCTGGCCGAGGCGCAGGCCTGCGGGACGCCACTGATCGCCTTCGGTCGCGGCGGCGCGGTCGACATCGTGCAGCGCCTTGGAGCATCCGCCGAGCCGACAGGGGTTCTGTTTAAGGCTCAGACCGTCGAGCACCTCAAGGAGGCGGTCGAACGGTTCGAGGAAAACAGTCATGCCATCGCGCCGCGCGCCTGCAGCATGAATGCGGCACGCTTTTCCGAAGAGAATTTCGACCGCGCCATCCTGGAGTCGCTGGCGGCCGTCCAGGCACTTCACGAGATCATGTGAGTTCGCGAACCCTGACGATCTTCGCCGCCGTATCGATGCCGTCGGCGATGGCCATCGCCTCGAGATAGTGCAAGGCTGTCGCTCTCCAGCTATATGCCGAGGCTCGCGCCCTTCCCTTGCCGGTCATCTGCAGCCGCAGGCTCTCGGAAGCGCGAAGCCGCATGAAACGGTCGAACCACGCCTCCGGGTCATCGGGCGGAGCAAACAGCGCCGCGTTCCCGCAGACCTCGGGAAGGCTTGCTCGGTCGGAGACCACGACGGGGCAGCCGATCGCCATCGCCTCGAGGGCAGGGAGGCCGAAACCCTCCGTGAGCGAGGGGAAAGCCAAGCATAGCGAATCCCCAAGCAGGGCCGCCAGCTCGCCATCGGAAATGCGCCCGAGCCAATGGACGTTCTGGCCCTTGGCTCCGGTCGATCCTGACCTGAAGACGCGCGAATCCGACATGCCGACGATGGCGATCCTGAGCCCGGCCGCGGCAAGGCGCTCGGCCATGTCGAGGACAAGCCCGACATTCTTGTGCGGCGCGGCGCTGCCGATCATGACGACGGTTTCGCGCGAGGCCGCCAGCCGTGTCCCGGCCGAGTGTGCAGGCTTCCATCGCAAGGCATGCTCATGGCCGTTCGGGGCAACGAAAGCCCGTTGCGCGGGAACGACGCCGTGCCCGGTCAGCTCGCGCAGCGAGTAGTCGGACACGGTCGAAATGCGCCACGCGGTCCTGCCGAGGCAGGGCAGCAACGCTCGGTAGAGACCTCGGAAGGCAAGCGAATAGCTTTGCGGGGCATTCCAGACGTTTGCGTCATGGATGCAGACGATATGCTTTCGGCAAAGCAGCGGTCCTGTGTTGCAAAGGCTGAGCAGTCCGCCGCCGCCGAGGGACGAGGGGAGCTGCGTCTGCTCCCAGACATGGCCGCTCTTGCCGCCGATCTCCCTGCGCCCGATGGCTGCGAGGGGGAATTCCTCGGACCCTGGCGGACAGTGCAATGCGACCTTGAGGCCGCGGGCGAGCGGCCCCTGTTCCGCTATCAGGGCGTCGAGCGAACGGACGACCTCGCGCGCGTAGCGCTGGACGCCCGTTGTCGGCTGCGAAAGAAAACGCCCGTTGATTGTCCAGCGCCTTGCCATGTCGGCCCCTTTTGAAGCCTTCAGTGTGGAACCGCGCGGGCGCCGGGTCACCATGGCCATCGGGTCATCCGGCCGGTCCGGAATCATCCGGATAGGCTAGGTCTACCTCAAACGTCTGAGGACCTTGGTTTTCCCGGGAATGCTAGTCTTGCCCGGGGTGCGAAAGACCGGGGAAGGCGGACATGGGCAAGCTCGACTTCGACACGGCGGAGCCGCCACTACCGAGAGCGGCCGCGCCATTGAACGGCCACCGCGCCGAGACACCGCTGGCAAGGTCGCTTGCCGAAGCAAACGAATCCCCGATCGGCCATTCCGCTCGGCCGTGGGCGGACCGCGACGCGCCGAGACGGCGCTGGACGATAAACGGGGACTTCACGACGCTTCGGCCGACCGGCGTGGCCCGGTACGCCCGCGAGGTTACCCAGGCCCTCGATGCCCTCATTTCGGAACGGCATCCGCTCTGTCGCGACCTGGAGATCGACCTCGTGGCGCCGCGTCCGATTGCCGAGCCTCTTGGTCTCGATGCAATCCCCGTCCGGGTCGTTCCCGAATTCAGCAGGCCGCGCCTTCCGCAATTCTGGGTGCAGGCGCAGCTGCCTTGGCACGTGCCCGGGGGATTGCTGAGTTTCTGCAACCTCGCGCCGGTCGCGCTACGGCGTCAGATCGCCTGCATCCACGATTTGCACACCAGGCTCATGCCGGCGAGCTACGGGCGGGGGTTCCGATGGGCGCATCGCCTGATCCTGCCGGCGCTCGGCCGACGCGCCGCCCGCATCACCACCGTCTCGCAACTGTCGCGCAGCCATCTGGTGGAGTTCGGCATCGCGCCGGACGAGAACATCGTCGTCACCTACAATGGCAGCGACCATGCAAAGCGATGGGATGCGGCGCGGTCGTCGCTGACCGTCGACCGCGGCAGGCCGTATGTGCTCTGCCTTGGAAGGCGGGATCAGGAATACAAGAACATGCGGCTTCTCGCCAGGCTGGCCCCGCTTCTCGACGAGATGGGTCTCGATCTCTGGATGCCGGGCGATGTCGACGAGACCACGGTCCTGCGATACGTCCCGGCAATGCCCGGCAACCTCGTGCTGCTTGGCCGCATCGGCGATGACGACCTCAAGAAGGCGCTCGAGGGCGCCCTATGCTTCCTGTTTCCCTCGCGCATCGAGGGCTTTGGCCTGCCCGCCGTCGAAGCGATGGCGTCGGGCTGCCCTGTCGTGGCCTCGACCTCGCCCTGCCTCCCGGAAATCTGCGGGGATTCGGCTCTCTACGCCGATCCCGACAACGTCCAGTCATGGGCAGAACGCGTGCGCCTGCTGATGCTCAACCCGGCCTTGCGCGAGTGGCTGGTAGCCAAGGGATCCGCCAGGGCGAACAGTTATTCCTGGCGCTGGATCGCCTGGAAATACCTGGAACTCATGATCCAGGTCGACGCCGATTTCGGGGAGTTCGATAGTTGATCGCCTGTAAACGGGAAACCTTCCGGGGGACTTGTTCTTCGAAGCAGCCTGAGGCTCCCGCAAACATGTTGAAGTCGGCGCCCGGAAGCCGCCAACCGTCGATGAGGAAGCGCCGCATTTCCGATCTCTGCTTTGCTTTTCCAGTTCGTCTGATGGGCGGACTGAAATCCAGGAGAGCATGATGAACGAGTGGATCGACCTGGACAGATTTCAAGCTGCGGGCAAAGGACCGTCCCCCAAGGCGGTTCTTTTCGACAACTCGCTGTCGATCCTGAACAGGACCGGTGCCTATCACATCGCCAAGGACCTGACCCGGGAATTCGTCCCGAGCCGGGCTAGGGTCCGGTACTGGCGGTTGGGTTCATTCGCTCCCGAGAACCTGGTCCGCAAGATTGTCGCCCGGCTGATGATGCTGGAAATCAACTGGCTGCAGGACAGCGAGTTGTTCCTGATCCGCGACGAGGTCGAAAAGAATGGCATCCGGCTGTTTCTGGATCCGCTCTTCGTCCTGAGGTCTCGCCTGAGCGAGAACGACGTTGTCCTGTGCCACGATGTCGGCCCGTTGACGCACCGCGACCTCTACGACGAACGGACTTGCGCCAGCTACCGTCTGGCTTACGAGAAAATCCGACGCGCCAGACCTGGGGTCGTTTTCGTAAGCAATTTCTCCGCGACCCAATTCGAGTCCCTTTTCGGCTCCGACTTCCGGTTCCTGAAGACAATTCCGCTATATCTCCGCACCGAACTGTTCGACGGCCCGGCGGAGCCAGTTCCCGGCATAGGCAAGCCGTATTTTCTTACGGTCGGCGCATTCGAAACCCGCAAGAACCAGATCGCCGCGCTGAAGGCATATCGAGACGGCGGATTCCATCGTCAGGGTGTCGGATACGTGCTGTGTGGATCGCGCGGCGACGGTCATGCGGAGATCTCGGAACTTGCCGCGACCATAGGCGGCGTAAAACTCCTGGGTTACGTGTCCGACACGCAGCTGCGCTGGCTCTATGCAAATGCCGAGGCATTCCTGCTGCCAAGCCTTCTCGAAGGGTTCGGCATGCCGGCGCTGGAGGCTGCCTACATGGGACTGTTGCCGATCGTGTCCACCGGCAGCGCCCTCGTCGAGGCCGTGGGAGGCAAATGCATGCAGGTGCGGCCTGACGATCCGGCGGCGATTGCAGACGCGATGCGGACGGCGCTTTCCCGGACCCCTGCGGAGAAAGCTGAAACAAGCCGCTCGCTGCGCGATACAGCCTCAGCTGCAACCAAGGATCGTTTCCTGCGGCAATGGAGAGATTTGCTGACCGCAGGCGCAGTTGGAAGTGCATCTTAGACGAACCTACGAGCGCAAAGGCCAAGTCGCGTCGCTGCATCCCGGCGCAACTGCACCGCTCCTGCCCGTCGTCGCATTGACGCGTCTATTGGGCGGCGACAAGCCGGTCGCCGAACCGGAGCACCTTGTCGGCCGTTTCGGTGCCGTCATCGTAAAGCTTGACCACTTCCTCTGGCAGCAGCCGGCTGACGTCAGCCGCACAGATATAGTCTCGCATCGTGGTGCCCGTGCTGCGGGTATCCACGTTGGCGGCACCGCGGCGGGCGACCACGTCATCGAGATGGACCGTCCTAAAGTCGATGCTGTATCTCGCGACCCCGGTCGTGTTCGGAACGGTTTCGTGCAGTTGCGCGCCGGAGAAGGCAATGATGCCGCCCGGCGGTGGCAGATAGCGGAGCGATCGTTCGTTCAACTCTTGCTGCGGCTTCGGCTGCTCCCGTGCATCGCTCTTGACGTGCTTGGCGGCGTCGGCGCGGTTCTTGGTGTTCCATTCGTAGTAATTGTAGATTTCGGAATTGTTCTTCACCGGGGCATCGAAGTAGCCGGGATAGAACCCCATCGCGTTTTCCGGGTCGAGCGGATAGATCGGTATCCACCAGTTGATCTGGCACATCGGAGCCGAGTACCAGGTGTCGCGGTGCGGATGGAAAGCGTAGGCGATCCCCGACGACAGGAAATGGGACGGATAGGCCGACCTCATCCTCGGGACGTCGAAATAGAGCTTCTCCAGATCCATTCCCCGTTCCTGCATGATGAGGGAGATCAGCCTCTTGCATTCCGGGTGATGGATGAAGGCGGGTTTGGTCTTGCCAAGTATCGAGGCGACGTCCTCAGCCGTCAGGTGCTCGTGGATCGCTCGCGGATCATGCGGTGCGAACGCCTTTTCCAGCATCTCCCTGGCGAGGCCGATCAAGGCCTCGGTAGTCGGTGTCGCCGAGAAGATGAAGATGTCTCCCGAGTAAAGCCTGCGGCGACGCTCTTCGTCGTCGTGGTTCGAATCGATGAACAAGGCTGACATTGAAATCTCCCGCCGAAAGGAAACGCTGCCGCCAACGCATGCGCCGGCTCGAGAAGCTTGCCTGTTGGCCGCCGGCGGCGACAGCGCCTCATTCGGAGTAGGTAGCGACGCGAGGCATGCCATTTTGTCTTAGCGACTGCATAGGCTACCCCGAAAGTGGCATTCCCTAAGCCTATCAGCCGAGCAAGAATGGCGCGACACCGACGCGTCGCTTGCGGAGAATGCCTGCTCCCTACGCCATCTCTGATGGCGCCTTGCCTTCAGCAGCCTGACCTGCCTCGCCGAGCCAGGATAGGAAGGGGCCATAGCACGCATCGTAGGAAAAGAGCTTGGCGAACACACGCGCAGTTCCCTCGGATTTCTGACGCCGGAGGTCCGTATTGCTCAGCAGCGCGATGACCGCCTGTGCAAAGTCTGCCGCGCCATCAGCCACGATCGCTCCCTCATCGAGCTGATGGGTGTCGGCGGCGTCCACACCTATTGAGGTCGTCACGAGAGGGCGGCCGTAAGACATGGCTTCAGCCACTTTGATCTTGACGCCGGCTGTGCCGGATACCAGCGGGGCCACGACCACTTGCGCGCGCCGATACTCGGGAGCGAGGTCCGGCAACGGTCCCACACACTCGACGCCACCAGCAGGGGCGGCCTCACAAGTGAAGGCCGCTGTTCCGACGATCCGGAATCTAGCCGCGGCGCATGAGGTTCGAACCGTTGGCCAGATATCCGACAGGAACCAGGACAGCGCGGCGCGATTTGGGTCTGTGGCATTCCCGACAAAGAGGATGACGGGCTCATTGCTGCCGGGTTGCTTTTCGTGATTGTTGAAGCCCATGCCAAGAGGGATCACACGTTTCACCCCGAGCCGATCGCGGGCGTAGCAAGCGTCATCCATGCTGTTGAAACCGACGCATTCCGCCGCCTTCAGCGAGCGCGACAGTCCATGCTCCTCAGCCCAAATTTTGTCTGCGCCGGGGTTTTCGCCGGCCACCATGTGCGATGCGCCACGGCGGTGCTTGAAATGGCCAACGAGTGAGAAGACCCTGTGGCCGCCGCGAGAGAGCCGGGAAGCGAAATGCACGGCATCATGGAACAATACGACAGCGTCCGGTCTCAGCGCTCCGATACTTTCCAGCACCCACTGGACTTCCCCCTCTGGGAAGTCTCGCTCCGACATCGCAGGAACAGGAGCGGCCCTCCGTCCGAGGAGCCACCCGGCCAAATTTCCAGGGCCAAGCAATTCCGTGGATAGAAAAGTTCTCTGACCCAATCTGAGGCTTTTTCGAACCTGCCACGAAGAAAAGTTCTCTATCTCGTATGCGCTCCTGCAGATCGGGCTCCTTCTTCCGCGCGCTATGTCGGAAACATAACCGTGTACCTCGTGGCCGGACCTCCAAAGATATTGCCCGAACGCCTGAACATAGGCGCCGTCTCCGCCGAAGAAGGCGTCGTACGGATAGCTATGGACAATTGCTACAGTGACCATCTGCCACCTCGAAGAGCTTCACGGGAAGCAAATCGCCCACAAGATCCGGCGCACTGGATGCTCCGCCTGTTCGCCGGTCGATGTTTGGGTGCATCAAGCACTGGCCCGCGCCTCCCGCCGGAAGCTCAGCAGCACATCCTGAAACAGGTGCAGCTGCCCGAAGACGAACAACAAAACGAACGCATAGATGGCGCTCAGGACCACCCCTCCTGCCACGAGCCGCACAAGTGAAGAAACCGACGCGCCGAGATAGTGCTGTGCCGCCAGCGCACCCGCTGAGGCCACCATGCCTGACATCCACGGCCTCACGATCACGCGCAACAGGTCCCCGATTGAAACTGGCGTGTCGCGCAGGCTCCAGGCCAGGTGTGGATAGAGCCAGAGCACCAGCGCCGTGGAGTAGCTCAGGGCCACGCCCTCGGGGCCGAAGGAAATCCCGATGCAATAGGAAACGATGACAAGTGGGGCGATGGCAAAAGCCATATACAGGCTGCGCTTCTGCTTGCCGGTCGAGATGAGCAGCCAGTAGGTGGGGTTAATGATCCCCAATACCAGGATGGTGGGGGTAAGAAGCCGGAAGATGGTCGCCGCCTCTGTCCATTGCGAGCCCAGAACCACGGTTATGATCTCATGTGCGAATACGAATGAGAACATTGTGATCGGCACCGTTACCGCGATGACGATCGAATACCCCTTGAGGTAGAAGTTCCGTAACCGCGCGGAATCCTGCTGCATCCGCGATAGGGCCGAGAACAGTACAGCGCCGACGGCGCTGTTGATGGTCGCCGTTGGGATGCCGATCAGCTGGAAGGCCCGGGTATACATTCCAAGCGGCCCGGCGCCCCAGAACCGCCCAAGAAGGACTTTCTCGGCGTTGTAGCCAACATAGACGACGAGGTTATTCAGCGTGACGATCCCACCGAAATGCAAGAGCGAGCGAATGTTGGCGCCGCGTCGGGGAAGTCCAGGAACCCACCCGGTGGCAATCCAGAAGCCCAGACTATTGGTCGCCGGTGTAATGAGGGTCGGGGCGATCAGTGCCCAATATCCATAACCATGGAGCGCCAGCAGCACGCCTGCCACCATGCCCAGGCACAGGGCGCCCGTATCGATTGCGCTCAGGGTGACATAACGCAGATTGCGCTCCAGCAGGGCGGCATGCTGGACCCCGCTCGCGTTGAGCAGGAAACCTGGGGCGATCGCGATGGCTATCCAGAGCAGGCGTGGCTCGTTGTAGAAGGCGGAGATAGGATAGGCGCTCGCGGCGCAGAGCAGCGCGAGAAGGATCCCCACCAGTATGTTGACCCAGAACAATGCCGAGATCTGCTCAAACGAAATCTCATGCTTCTGGATAGTCGCGGAGGAAAGCCCGGCGGTGGTGAAGGCGTCGAAAATGCCTGTGAGGGCCACCACCATCGCGACCAGGCCGAAATCGTGGGGGCTGAGCAGGCGTGCCAGTGTGGCTATGTAGCCGACCCTGAGCATCAGGTTCGCGCCCTGGCTCACCATCCTGGCGACGCCACTGTAAACGGCTTCGTTCTTAAGGCTGCGCTCGCTTTTCGCAGCCAGGAGCTCGTCGGTCATGTGTCGCTGGCTGCATGCGCGCGTGTCTCCGTTTGAGCGGCCTGCGCATGCCTTCTCTGATCAGTTGTGTCGCAAGATGCCCGCTCGAGCCATACTTCTCGCCACCAGGGATATACGGCTCTTGGGCATTGCATCCGGCAATCGCTATACCGCGAATTGCACCAGACTTTCTCCAGGATGACGGCCGGTCCCCTGAGCTTGTTGATAAGCCCGGTCTTTTCATTAACAAACGTCGTTACCCGCGACCTGACTCTGAAGGTATGACCGCAATAAGGTACCATCTCCGCGTCGAAGGTGAGACCGACGCTTTTATTATCGGTATCTAGGGTCTCCAGGATCTCTTCATAGGACTTGACCCTGATCAACTCGCCCGGTTGGAGATCAAGCTTGATCGTTGGCACCGGCCGGCCGGCAGGGATTGATCCACGATATCGTGGAAACGGAACGCCACCATAGAGGCGCTGCACCTTGTCATAACCCCAGCTGACACCCACTGATAGTCTGGTGAGACCCAAACGGCGCAGGTAATAATAGCAACTGAACACTGCCGCATAAATGAGACCCACGGTTAGGCGCCACGCGCTGGCATTTCCTGAGGCGTAGTCTTCCAAGTATTGCCGAACATCCCACCATGGAAGCCGGGTGGTCGCCTCCAGAAGTTCGGTGGCTTGGCATGAATATCTCGGGCCGCCCGAAAATGGTTGGTTCTTGGCTCGTGTACCGGCCAGCACATCGGCCTCTGTGCAGCCTTCTTCGTTGCTCCGCAACTTGATGGTCTCATCCGTCGACGGCATGTCCACAGGCTTGAGCCATGCCTCCTTCCAGAAAATCAGGCACGCCGCCTGACAGCCTCCAAACGCGCTGCCATCGCACCTCAGGTTTTCCAGATGGATGCCGCCGGGCAACTTTCGTCCGCCAGCGAAATTGATCGTATCACAAGTCTTATGCGCCCGCTTGTAAACGCGAAAGCGACGACCGCAATATTGAAACATCTGCGGCATGAGCGGAAGATTCTCAAGCCGACCATCCCTGTCGAGCGTGCGAAGGATCTCTTCCTTGGACCGCACTTCCACCCAGTCGCCAGCCCTCAGTGACATGCACCACTCCCGCTGACAGCGCCCCGGAACCAATGTCATTTCATTGTGCCGAAACCATAGCATTCTTGGATTCCGCTGGCCGACCACAAATAGCAGTAGCTGCCCTCCACTTTTGACGGAGTGGACGAGCGCCGCCCTTGTTTCTTACGACATGGATCGGGCGGATAGGGCTACGTTGGCCAACCGCGGGGGGTGCAGGCATGCTGCAACCTCCATGGGGCGAACGTGGGCTTCTGCAGTATCCGCCTTACTACGGAAAGCGGCTCACAGCGAAGATGCAGAATCGCTGGTGCGGAGCGGGCGGTTTCCTGACGATGCGCAATCGGAGCGTGCTTATGCCCAGCGTTGACGTGGTCATTCCGAATTATCAGTACGGGCGATTCCTGCCGGGCTGTATCAACAGTGTGCTTTCGCAGGACGTAGAGAATTTGCGCGTGCTCGTCATAGACAACGCATCGACTGACGACAGCCTCGAGGTGGCCCGTGCCTTGGCCGCCACCGATCGGCGGATCCAAATTGTCGCTCATCCGGTCAATGTCGGTGTTACTGCCTCCATGAACGAAGGCATCGACCAGGCGGCGGCGGATTACTTTACGATACTTTGCTCCGACGACATTCTTGCGCCCGGCAGCCTGTCGCGTGCCATCTCCATCATGGAGAAACATCCCACGGTGACAGTTGCACAAGGAGCGGCGCAAATCCTTGATTTCGAGCTTGCTCTGCCGACCGGGCCAACCACTACAGATCCGCCGGCTTGGACAATTATTTCGGGATCAGAATATATAGAGAATATCTGCCGCCGCCCGCTACACCGCCCGGTCGGCTTCATATTGGTGCGAACCGCTGCGCAGAAACAGGCAGGTTATTACACTAGGGAGCTGCCCTTCACTAACGATCTTGAGATGTTGATGCGGCTTGTCAGTATAGGTGATGTTGCCGAGACAAATACGATTCAAGGAATTCGACGGGAACACAAGAATAATATTTCGAGTGCGTACTGGCAGGACTTCAAGCTTAGATTGGATGCCGTATATAGGGCTGTCGAGGCTTTCTTGTCGTCCTGCAACATGGCCAAGAAACAATCAGCCAAGTTGCTTACGCTTGCGCGAGTGAATTTGGCCTGCGACGCCTACTGGTCGGCCGTATCACACTTGATCCGCGGTCGATATCGTGAGGCCTTCGAACTGTTCAAATTCGCCTTCAGCCTGTCGCCACATTTGGCGATCCTTCCTCCAGTTGCCCATCTCCTCAGGACAAAGAATGTCCTCTCTCGGACCCGAATGGTTTTCTCCGAGGCATTTGGGCGAGGTTGATACGAGAGGGTGTCAGCGAAGTGCCAAATGGTTGGTGCGGGTCATGCCGCCCAATAGGCGTGGAATGACCACCGTCGAAAGGGGTAACGAGAGGCTCCACTCAACCGTATGGGCAAATTGCACCCAGCGTCTGCAGTCCCGACTATCCCGCCCTTCGACACCCGGCAGGGAGCCCGTTGCCATGTCCTTTCGTTTTGCAATCGCCGCAGCCTGCCTGCTGGCGACAGCCGCACCTGCTTCCGCCGATTTCCTCTGGGGCGTCAACGGCCATCCGATAAATTCCTATCCGGGCGTCCCGATCGACAAGCAGCTCGATTTCCTCAAGGATCTCGGCCTGAAATCGTACAGGGTCAACGTCACGGGCGAGGACAACGCGGATATGCTTGCCAGCCTTGTCGACGCTGGCAAGGCGAGGGGAATTGAGATCCTGCCGGTCCTGACACCGCAGGGTATCGATCTGGACAAGGACAGCCCTGAGGACCTCTACGGCAAGACCCGGAAACTCGCGGTCGCCCTCGGCACCAGGTTCAAGGACGACATCCGTGTTTGGGAACTCGGCAACGAGTTGGAGAACTACGCCATCATCAAGCCGTGCGAGAAGCGCGACGACGGCACACAATATCCGTGCGGATGGGGCCCCGCGGGGGGAGTGGGAGCGCTCGATTACTATGGCCCGCGCTGGGTAAAGGTAAGCGCCGTTCTCAAAGGCCTGTCCGATGGCATGATCGAGGTCGATCCGGGGATCAGGAAGGCGTTGGGCACTGCCGGTTGGGGCCACGTCGGCGCGTTCGCGCGGATGAAGCAGGACGGGATCGCTTGGGACATCTCGGTCTGGCACATGTATGGCGAAGATCCGGAATGGGCCTTCCGCGAAATGTCGGGCTACGGCAAGCCGATCTGGGTCACTGAATTCAACAATCCTAACGGAAGTGAGCGCAGCGAGCGGCTGCAGGCCGAAGGCATCAAGCAGGCCATGACGCAGCTTCGCGCGCTCAGCGAGAAGTACAAGGTCGAGGCCGCGCATATCTACGAACTGTTCGATGAGACCTATTGGGCTCCCAGCTTCGAAGCGAAAATGGGATTGGTGAGACTAACCCCCGCATCCGATGGCAAATGGCGGGCCGGCGAGCCGAAGGCCGCCTACAAGACGGTGCGTGACTTCACTCGCGGTCCACGGCCGCCAATCAAGCCGCACTGGGAATGTGATCCGGAAACCACGGCCGCGGCCAAGTCCACGCCGGTGCGGCAGGCAAGTTTTGTCTACTGCCTCATCCTCGGCCACGAAGGCGACAGCGCCAGCGTCAAACAGTGGGCGGCGGCGCTGGAGAGCGGACAAGCCAAACTCCCCGACATGATCACGGCAATGATAGGCTCGGACGAATTCGAAACCAGATACACCACGATCGGCCTGACCGACCGCGAATATATCGGCTTCCTGTATCTGCTGCTTCTGGACCGTCCCGCGGATGGCTACGGGCTCGAAACCTATGTCGTCCAATTGCGCGCAGGCTCGATGACGCGCGAGGCCGTGGCCTTCGGAATCGTCACCTCGGCGGAGTTCCAATCCAGACATGCCGCTACCCGCGACGCTTCCGCGGTCGCGACTCCTGGGTGAAGCGGAACCATCGGGTGGCATTCGGAAATTGCTTGTCAGGCGCACAAGGTCGCGACCTTTGACAGGAGCGGCGGCGCCGGCGGCGGCAGCCGGCCATTTGTTTGCCCTTAGGCTTGCATCGGCAAGATGCTTTCGCGCAGGGCTGCAAGCCGAGTTGACCGGCCAGAGAGCAGAGACACGAATTCAGGATTTCCTCCTCTCCACGCTCAGGGAAAGAGCCGAAAGGGTTAGGCGCGCACCCCCCGAAAGAGGTAGCCGGCGGCACGGTTTCGTCCAACGGGGCAGGCTGATCTCCCATTGAAGTTCTCCCCGCACGCCTTTGAGGCCAAGTAGCCTCTCCTCGACTGTGTCTGCTCGAAGAAAGGTGTGCGATGAAAGTCATGGTGACCGGCCATCTAGGCTATATCGGCTCGGTAATGGTGCCGATGCTGCTCCGCGCAGGGCATGCGGTCTGCGGTTACGACAGCGATCTCTACCGGCGCTGCACCTTTGCCTGCGGCGGAGAGCAGGCGTTTGTCCCCTCCCTCCTGAAGGACGTCAGGGATGTGGATGCGCGCGACCTCGAAGGCTTCGACGCCGTCATCCATCTGGCGGCACTTTCCAACGACCCGCTGTCCGATCTCGATCCCGGCGTCACCTACGAGATCAACCACAGGGCCACGGTCCGTTTCGCGAAGGCGGCCAAGGAGGCCGGCGTGTCGCGCTTCCTGCTTGCGTCGTCGTGCAGCAACTACGGACAGGCCGGCGACGGCATGGTCGACGAGACCTCTGTGCTGAACCCGGTGACGTCCTACGGTTGGTCCAAGGTGCTTTCGGAACGGGATATTTCGGAGCTGGCCGACAGCAGCTTCTCTCCCATTTATTTCCGCCCGGCGACGGCCTACGGCGTGTCGCCCAGGCTCCGCTTCGACATCGTGCTGAACAATCTCGTCGCCTGGGCAGTCACGAAGGGGGTGATCCTCCTCAAGTCCGATGGAACACCCTGGCGGCCGATCGTCCACATCGAGGATATTTCCAGGGCGTTCATCGCCGGACTGGAAGCGCCGCGCGAGACCGTCCACAACGAGGCCTTTAATGTCGGAAGCACTGAGCACAACTACAGGATCCGCGACATAGCCGAGATCGTGGCCGAGGTCGTGCCGGGCTGCAGGCTCGAATTCGCGTCCGACGCGGGACCGGACAAGCGGTCGTACCGCGTCAGCTTCGACAAGATCGCGCGTGCCCTTCCTGCCTTCAAGCCGCAATGGGACGCCCGCAAGGGCGCCGAGCAGCTCTACCAGGCCTACCGCGAGGCCAATGTCACGCTCGAGGAATTCGAGGGGCCGCGCTTTCAGCGCATCGGCCACATCAAGTATCTTCTGGCCAACCGGCTTCTGGACAACCGGATGCGGGTCGCCGAACCTTCACGAAAGCTGGAGGCAGCGGCGGGCTAGCTGGAATGGAACATCTAAACCCCGAGGGTTTGCGCTCGCCTCCGCCCCCAGCCAGCCTAGGCCAGGAAATCTATGCTTTGGCCGAACGCCTCTTTCCAATTTGCAGGAGCATTACCGGGGACGGCGTGCGGCAAACGCTGGATCTCCTGTCGGGACAGGTCGACTTGCAACGGCATGAGTTGCCGACCGGCACGCAGGTTTTCGACTGGATTGTTCCGAAGGAATGGAACATCCGCTCGGCGCGCATCGCGGGCCCCGACGGGCAAACGGTCGTGGATTTCGCCGACTCCAACCTGCACGTCGTCAACTACAGCGTCCCCTTCAAGGGCACGCTGCCGCTCGACGAGTTGCGCAAACACATCCACACATTGCCCGAGCAGCCGGACCTGATCCCTTACCGCACCTGCTACTATGCTCCGGCATGGGGCTTCTGCATGGCCCACGACCGCCTGGCAAAAATGCCTGACGGTCTCTATCACGTGGAGATCGATGCCGAGCTCACGGACGGCAGCCTCACCTACGGCGAATACCTGCACCGCGGGCAGTCGGAGCGGGAGTTCCTTCTTTCGGCGCACATATGCCATCCCTCGCTGGCCAACGACAATTGTTCAGGCCTGGCCCTGCTGGCGATGCTTGCGAAAAGCCTGAAGGCAAAAAAGACACGATACAGCTATCGCTTCCTGTTCGCTCCAGGCACGATCGGCTCGATCGCGTGGCTGTCCCGCAACGAAGACCGGGTCCATCTCATCGATCACGGTCTGGTGCTGTCATGCGTGGGTGACGCCGCACGCCCGGCATACAAGCGCAGCCGCCGCGGCGACGCCATCATCGACCGCGCCATGGCCCATGTGCTTGGCCGTGAAGCCGGGGCCAGGCTTATCGACTTCTCCCCTTACGGCTATGACGAGCGGCAATATTGCTCGCCGGGCTTCAATCTTCCGGTCGGCATGTTCCAGCGCGCTGTTCACGGCACCTTTCCCGAATACCACACGTCCGCCGACAACCTCGACTTCATCAGGCCAGAGCACCTGGAGGACTCCTTCCGCATCCTCACGGAAGTGATCGACATCGTCGAAGGGGAATGGACCCCTTTGAATCTCTTTCCCAAGGGCGAACCACAGCTCGGCAGGCGCGGCCTCTACGCCGCGCTCGGAGGACAGAAGTCTTCGGGCGCGACCTCGATGTCCCTGCTTTGGGTGCTCAATCTCGCCGACGGTCGGCATTCGCTTCTCGCGATGGCGGAACGCTCGGGTCTGCCGTTCAGGGAACTGGCGGCCGCAGCGAGGCTGCTCTCGGATCATGGTCTATTGGCCGAGGCGGAGCCATGAAAACTATCCAGCACTAGCGTCGAGGCCCAAATATCACTTCCGTTATGGTTCGGCCTTCAAAGGAATTCAGGGGGAAGCTAATGGGCATAGAAGAATACGTTCCGGAGCCACTAAGAGATCCATACCGACGTCTACGGTCGGTTTTGAAGAATGGAACGCTGGCTAAGTCTAATTCCGAGATTTTCAACTCGATTTACAAAACGGCGATCTGGGGGAAGACGGAGGATGGGGCTGCTTGCTCAGGGTCGGGCTCCTACGACCCCTCAGTCGCAACTTATGTTGCATTCGTGAAAAGGTTTATTACAGACAATAGCGTTGCAAGTATCGTTGAGATTGGATGCGGCGATTTTGAAATTGGACATCAGTATGCCGATTATGCCAGATGTTATCTGGGAGTTGATGTTTCGTCGTTCGTGATCGAGAAAAATCGAGAAAAATTCGGTCGTGACGGGATTTCCTTCGAGCATTTCGATGCGAGCAAACGAGATATCCCAAGATCAGATCTGTGCATCATCAGGCAAGTTTTGCAGCACCTTGATAATAACACCATCGCTGATATTTTGGCGCGCACGACTGCACACAAGTTCGTTCTGATTACGGAGCATTTGCCCGCGCCGTCCAGACTTAAAAAACCAAACCTCAACAAGTGGACGGGCCCGGACACTCGCGTTGTGTTCAATTCGGGGGTGTACGTCGACCTGCCACCATTCGGGCGGGAAGGAACAACGGTGCTGAGTCTACCCGTAGCAAATCCGCAGGCCGGTCCCGGAGAGGAGATGAGGACGACACTGCTTGTAAACCCTTAGGAGTTGGAGCCCAGAGGTCAAGACACCAGCTTCTTCAGCAGCGGCCAGTTCATGTCCCGCTCCGACATTGCTGTCGGCAGCAAGGGCCAGTTAATCGAAAGCGCCGGGTCGTTGTAGTGGACGCCGGTCGATGCATGGGGCGTGTAGAACTGCGATATGAGGTAGGCGACCTCGGCGTCGTTCGTCAGGGTCTGGAACCCGTGCGCGAACCCGGCGGGGATATAGACCTGTTTCATGTTTTCGGGCGTCAGCTCGAAGCCCATCCAGCTGTGGCGTGTCGGTGAGTTCGGGCGCAGGTCGACGACGACATCGAAGATCGCACCACGCACGCAGGAGACCAGCTTCACCTCGCCGTACGGATCCTCCTGATAGTGCAATCCCCGCAGCGTTCCTCTTTTGACCGAATGCGACCGGCTGTGCTGGACAAAGCGCGTTGCCAGCCCGCAATCGGCCATCTCCTTTTCGCAGAACAGGCGGGTGAAGGAACCCCGGTCGTCGATCACGGGCGTCGGTTCGATCAGCCAGATGCCCTGCAGCTTGGTTTCGGTGAACCGCATGTCGACCTTGGCCCCACGGTGGCCGGGTGAGGACCGGCGGTCCGATTGTCGGCACCGTGTGAGCGGGCTGGAAGAGCTACCTAAGCGTTAGATGCTTCTCCGATCGCAGTATCCCGGACCGGCCGCACTACCCGTTCGGTGGTCTTGGCGACGTCACGGCCACGGCCGTTTCCCCATAAGGATTAAGCTACCCAACGGATTGGCAAATCGAACCCGGGGACGAGCCGTCCTAACCTGCGTGGAAAAGAAGCGCTCTCCGCAACGAAGCGCTGCCTAGGAAGGCGTGGTGGTTCCCGGTTCATCGTTTCAGGCCACCGCGTCTCCGTTTTTTCAAGCCGGCGCGAGGAGAGTACGGAATGAACGTCCAGGCTGCCGAGATCCTTCGTGCCCCCAGTACAGCACACCGGATCGTCAGCTGCAGGCTCTGCGGATCGCGCCTGCAGCACACACTGGTCGACCTTGGCATGTCGCCGCCTTGCGAGAGCTTCCTGCGCGCCGACCAGCTTGACCAGCTGGAACTGTATTATCCGCTCAACGTCCTGGTCTGCGACAGCTGCTATCTGGTGCAGCTCAAGGAGTATGTGAGCGCCGAGACCATCTTCAGCGAATACGCCTACTTCTCCTCCTTCTCGACGAGCTGGGTGGCCCACGCGAAAGCCTATTGCGAGCAGGTCACGAAGCGACTTGGGCTTGGCGGCCAAAGCTTCGTGGTCGAGCTGGCAAGCAATGACGGCTACCTGTTGCAGCACTTCCTGCCGCTCGGCGTTCCGGTGCTCGGCGTCGAGCCGGCGGCCAATGTCGCGCATGCCGCGGTTGAGAAAGGCGTCCCCACGCGGGTCGATTTCTTCGGCGCGCGGCTGGCAAATCAGATGGTGGCCGAAGGACGTCGCGCCGATCTCATCATCGGCAACAACGTCCTGGCTCAGGTGCCCGACCTCAACGACTTCGTCGCCGGAATGAAGATCCTGCTCAAGCCGGATGGCGTGATCACTCTGGAGTTCCCGCACATCGAACGGCTGATGGCGGAGAACCAGTTCGACACCATCTACCACGAGCACTTTTCCTACTTCTCGCTGCTGACGATCGACCTGATGGCGGCTCGCCATGGGTTGCGGCTGATCGACGTCGAGGAACTGCCCACCCATGGCGGGTCGCTGCGTGTCTATCTCGCTCACGAAGACAGCAGATGGACCGTGGACGATCGTGTCGCCGAACTCCTCGACCGCGAAAAGCGGCACGGGCTGACGGAAATGTCGACCTACGCATCCTTCGGCTACAAGGCGCGGCGCGCCAAGCGCGATCTCCTGGCGTTCCTGATCTCGGCCAAGAACGAGGGCAAGAGGATTTGCGGCTACGGCGCGCCCGGCAAAGGCAACACGCTGCTCAACTACTGCGCCATCGGCACCGACTTCCTCGACTTCACTGTGGACCGCAATCCTTACAAGCACGGCCGCTTCACGCCGGGCATGCACATCCCGATCAAGCCCATCGAGGCGATCGACCAGGCAAAGCCTGACTACATCCTCATCCTGCCGTGGAACCTGAAGGATGAGATCATGCGGCAGATGCATCACGTCGTTGCCTGGAACGCGAGATTTGTGGTGGCAATCCCCTTTGTGACAGTGATCGATCCATCGGAGTTACGGAAATGAAAGTTGTCCTCTTCTGCGGCGGCCGCGGGACGCGCATCCGCGACTATTCCGAAAGCGTTCCGAAGCCGATGATTCCACTCGGCCATCAGCCGATCCTGCGCCACGTCATGCAGTGGTACAGCGATCATGGCCACGACGAATTCATCCTGTGCCTCGGCTACAAGGCCAACGTCATCAAGGACTTCTTCCTGCACACCCGGCCGGAGACGTTTTCCGATTGCGTCGTCACGCACGGGGGAGAAGACGTCAAGCTGCTCGGCGACACGATCAAGGACTGGAGCATCACCCTGCTCGACACCGGCATCTGGCGCAATATCGGAGAGCGGCTGTGGGCCGCGCAAAACCATGTCCGCAACGAGAAGATGTTCCTGGCCAACTATTCCGACGGCCTGACCGACGTCGACCTCGATGACATGATCGCGAAGTTCGAGGCCAGCGGTAAGATCGGCTGCTTCCTGGCCGTGCATGCGCCGCTGACATATCACCTCGCCGACATCGCCGAAGATGGCCGCGTGCGCGAGTTCCGCGCGGCGGAGACGTCGGAGATCTGGATCAATGGCGGCTACTTCGTATTCCGCCCTGAAATCTTCGACTACATGCGCGACGGCGAGGAACTCGTCGTCGAACCCTTCAGGCGGCTGATCGAAGACGACATGCTGATGGCGTACAAGCATGAGGGGTTCTGGCGGTCGATGGATACGCTGCGCGATTGGCAGTCCCTCGAAGACATGGTCGAAAAAGGCGACATGCCCTGGAACATGAGGGTCACGGCGGAGAAGAACAGACGCAGCATCGTGTTGGCTGCATCATGAGAGGCCTTGGCCTCGCACGTCGCGGGGAGGCACTCTCGATCCTCTGCCTTGGTGCTCATTCCGACGACATCGAGATCGGCGCCGGCGGCACGATACTTAGCCTGATAGCATCGGGGGTCAAACTGGACGTTTGCTGGTGCGTGCTGAGCGCTCGTGGCCAGCGGTCGGAGGAGGCCAGGGCATCGGCAGCTGCTTTCCTAGAGGGAGCGAGTTCATCCATGGTCGAGGTCGCGGATTTTGAGGACAGCTACTTCCCCAGCCACAGCCGATCGATAAAGCAGTGGCTGATCGATGTCAGGTCGCGGGTCGATCCCGACGTGGTCTTCACGCACGCCAGGTTCGATGCTCATCAGGACCACCGGGAGGTCAACCAATTGACCTGGAATGTCTTCCGCGATCATCTGGTGCTCGAATACGAGATCCCGAAGTGGGACGGCGACCTCTGCCAGCCGAATGCATACGTGCCGCTCACGGCCAGCGTGCTGGAACGCAAGATCGAGCTTCTCCACCAGCACTTCGGGACGCAGCGCTCCAAGGACTGGTTCGACCGCGAAACCTTCGTCGGACTTGCGAGATTGCGCGGAATGGAATGCCGGGCAGCCGAGCATTTCGCCGAGGCTTTCACGTTTCGGAAAGCCAGAATTCTCTGAGGGTTTCGCGCCAGAAACTAACAGTGGATCATGGGGTGAAAGAGCTTTGAACGTATACGGCGATCTGCTACCAAACTTGCCTGTCGTCGTCCGGCGAAACAGATATTTCCAGGATAGACAGGCACGCAAGCAGCGATCCAAGCCAACGCATTTTTGCCGATGCGTTCTAAAGGAATTGACTAAGGTGGGCCAAGCAGCACTTGCTCCTGGATTTTCGCTCAACGAAGCTCGAATCGGAACGGTCGAGGGGGGAGAATCCGGCCTTCTTGTTTGGAAATTTGGCCAGTTGGTTGCTGTCCTCACCCGGATCGACGAGGAAGCCTATTCCACGAAGGGAAAATGGTTCCTCGAGACGGGCTTCGGATTGCTGAGCGGGCAGCACAAGAACTTCGACACGATCGAGGAAGCCGTAAGCTGGGTCGGCAAGTACACCTTCCCTAGCGCCGCCAACTCTGCAGATTGATCTGCGGATTCCAAAACACCAGCCTCTATGCCTCGGGAGCGCTCAAGGTTCCTTCGGCGCAGTGTCAGCCGCGGCCGAGCTGCGCGTAGAAATGGCCAACGGACGTCGTCTCCGTCTCGTTGCCGGCTCTAATGTTTTTTTTAAACTGGACGTAGCTGGACGTGCGAACACTCCGTTCCGGCGGCAACCTGAATGTCGGCTCAGGTTCCGCTGGAACGGTGGGTTCTATCCAAAACAATCACTTCTCGGCCAGCGTTCCTTCCGCGAAGAGATCGTTGACCTTGTAGGCGACTTCCGTGCGGTTGGTCGCCTTCAGTTTCTTCATGATATTGCGGATATGCACTTTCACGGTGCTTTCGCGCAGGTTCAGTTCGTAGGCGATGATCTTGTTCGCCTTGCCACGCCGGAGCGCCTGCGCCACTTCGGCCTGCCTGAGCGTGAACATTCCAGTCAAAGGCTGCGTGTCGCGGCTGCCTGAATCGATCAGATGCCGCATGGAAAGAACGCTGCTCGCCGGAACGAAGATGCCTCCGGCTGCCGCAAGGTTGATCGCCTCGACGCAGACATCGATCCCCACGGAGGTCGGAATGTAACCTCGCGCGCCGCATTCGAGAGCCGTCAGGATCTGTGTCAGCTCTTCGTTGTCGGCCAGGATGACCACGGGGATTGATTTGAACTCGGACGATATGTGCCTGATCTCGTCCGCTATGCCATGATCGGTGACCTTCCGGCCGCCGAGGTTGAAGAGTATGGCGACAAGCGGAGGGGCCGAGCCCTTCTTCGAACGCCATTCTTCGATTGAACCCATGGCGGCGACCGCCATGCCGAGTTCGTGCTCTACAAGGGCCGATGCTAGACACTCGCGGTCTAAGGCCCTGCCATCCAGGATGAGGAGGCATTCCCTGCTGGAGGCGTTTTCGGTTCCGTTGGCTGGAACTCGCGGCTGATTGGCCGAAGCATAATTAGACAGTCCTGCTGCGGTACTCATACTACCCACCCTTTCCCACACCGAGCCGCCTTCCGGCGGCCGACATAAACTCCTTGTCCTCTAGATTTGGAAGGTGATCCCCAACCCTACGCCAAAACTTGACGCTCTTTTGCCCTAGCCCTGGCGTCTTTGGCAGTTTCCCGGTTTGCCCCCGAAGAAACGGCTTGGGTAGTTTAGAACCAAATCATTAGGGGTCTCTAACATAGGTTAATTTTTAGTAAATTTCTGGTCGAAAGGCCTGCGTAGAAAATGGGCATCTCGATACACGCAATCAGCTGAAAAGGGGAGACACGGTCAGCCCGATGCACTGTGGCCTGGCGCCACGGGGAGGCAGGCCACGAGAATAAGACTAGGCCGTAGCGGGAGCGAAACCCTACCGCAGGTACTCATTGTCGAACCCGGCAACCTTGACCAGATTCTTGCGGTTGAGGACCTCCACATGGCCTGCCTTGAAAGAGACGAGATCGGCCTTGCGAAGTTCGCTCAATGTCCGGTTCACATGAACCGTGGTCATTCCGAGGATGTCTGCCAGCTCGTGCTGAGTGAGGGGGCACTCGTATCTGCCATGGGCAGACAGGCCAACGGAGGACAGCCTCTCTTCCAATTCGAGCAGGAAATGAGCAGTGCGGCTCATCGCATTCCGCCGCCCGACATTCACCAGATGTTCGGCAAGGATGGCGTTCGCCCGGGCCAGCGAGCAAGCGAACCTGTTGCCGAAGGTGCCCCCCGACAGGATGCGTTCGACCAGCGCCTTCCTGGACACCTCATGAACAGCCAGTTCCGTTATCGACGCCAGCGATGCGAAACGGGGACCGTCGACGGAACGCAAGCCGACAACGTCTCCCCACAACGGAGTGTCGATGATCTGACGCTCTCCGTCCAACAGCCCGCGGTAAAGCAGAGCCCAACCCGATTTCACGATGAATATTGTGTCGTCGTCATCATCCTGGCGGCACAGGATCGAGTGGGGTTTATAGATCTTGGGGGTGCCGAGAAAATCATTGTTCGCCCACTCGTTCTTGGACGATGTTTCCCCCGAATGATGTGACCCTATGAACTGCGACAGCGTCTGCATGGAGACCCGCGAGTTTGTTTCAATTTATGCACAACCTACAATAGTTGCTTTCAAAAAGCCAGATGTACACAACTTCGTGTGTTCTGGCCTTGCCGAATGCATCGTGCCCACCCGCCGCGCAAAACAGCCAATTGCATCAACGCTGCGCCGAACTTCAAAGTTCCGCATCGGCATGGATGCGGGTCGAAAATGACTTTTTCCGCTTTGGCGATTGGGCGGCGCGTCCGAAGGTAGGCAGTGATTACCCGGCGCGCGGGCGCCGTGCGGCGAACACACCGCCGGCCAGTTCCCGGATAAGTTGAGAGGTAAGCGGGGCTCCGCCTTAGGGCAGGCGTCCATGGCATCGACGGGACAGCAGGGTCACCTCGTCCGCCGGCTTCGCGGACGCCGCCCGTGAAGTCCAAGTCTCAGGCGTTTCCTTTGGGATTGGCGTCACGCAGCCACTGCGTCTCCAAGGCCGTTCCGTCGGCCCGGATCACGGCTTCGAAGGCGTCGATCAATCTTTTGGCGGCTCTGCTTGCAATGTGTGACTCCGGGTATCTGGCCTTCACCTCCCGGGCGCGGTCGTAGACTTCCTTGAGCTGCCGGAGTTGCTTGGCTCGCAGCGCACCCTGCATGACCTGGCCGGTCATATCGTTTCTCCTCCTCCTGTCGGAACGCCAAGCAGGCCGCCCGCGGCTTGCGTCCTCCCAGCCAGCATCCAGCCAGCAAGGCAGCTTACATCGTGCCGAGGTCTCCAGCACATTGACCCCGCTTAAGCTTTAGTACGTATCGTCAGCCCGGCCGTGCGCAGGCTCATTCGGAAGGAGTATCGGCTGCCATCCTACTGCCGTGGGATGTCCAGCTACGCCCTTTGGCTTCCTTGTCCGGGCTCCTGGTCTGCCGAAGTATGGGGTGTGGAACACAGGCAGCCTGGCGACATCCAAACCGCGACTTGTGCGAGAAAGGCCGAGCGACCATGCAGGTCTCGATTCCGGGACTGACAGTGTGCGCTGCCATCTTGATTGTCGCTTACTATTCCCGCGGCATGTTGATCATCGGGCTGATTGCATCCATGGCATTCGGCGCCACGGCTGCCATGATCCTTACGGCGCTCGGCGGGTCATCTCCGCAGATCTATACCCTGTTTGCGGCCTTGCTCGTCATGGCCGTCACAGCAAGGCGCCACATCTGGTTTGAGCTAGGCAGCGTGTTCGGGAGCATCCGCCCGATCTGGATACTCGCAAGCCTCATGGCCTACGCAGTCATCGGAGCCTGGCTGTTTCCAAGATTCTTCGCCGGACAGACCATCGTCTTCGTGCAAGCGAAAACCCGCGGCGCCGTCGTTGAAGCCGCTCTGGCGCCGGTCTCCGGCAACATTTCGCAGACGGGCTATTTCATTGTTGGTGGGCTCACGGCCGTCGCCCTTTGTGTTCTGTTGCTGCACTCCGACAGGATTGACCAGGTTCGCCGCGGCTTCTTCTTGTGGTGCGGTCTGCACACGGGCATGGGGCTGATCGACTTCATAGGCAAGAGTGCAGGGGCGGGAGACCTGCTGGCTCCAATCAGGACCGCCAGCTACGCTCTTTTGACCGACGCGGTCGAGGCGGGGTTCGTGCGGATCGCAGGAGCATTTTCGGAGGCCTCGGCTTTCGCGAGCGCATCGCTCGCCTGCCTGGCATTTTGCTACACGTACTGGCGAATGACCAAATCGCACCTTGCCCAATGGCTGGCGGGTATTCTGCTCTTCCTGGTCATTCTGTCGACATCATCGACCGCGTACATCGGGCTGGCTCTCCTCTGCATCCCGGTCGCCTTCATGATGTTGCTTTCGGTTCTCAAGGGACGGATTGAGCGCGAGGAGATATTGATAACCGCTCTGATGGCGACAGGCATGGTCGCGATAATCGGCATCAGCCTCTACGACGCCGGCGTCCTCGACCCCTTCGTGAGGCTCATCAACTCCACCATTATCAACAAGGCGAATTCCGCCTCCGGCGAGGAGCGCGCCTACTGGAACGTCAAGAGCCTGCAGTCCATCGTGGACACCAGCGGCCTCGGCATAGGTTTCGGCAGTTCGAGGGCATCGAGCTGGCCGATCGCGGTCCTGTCCCAGCTTGGCTTCTTCGGATCGCTTATGATGGCACTCCTGCTCGGTGTCCTGGTCAGCGGCATTGGCCGCGTGCGGGAATGGGTCGATCCGGAAACCGATGCCGTCGTTACGAGCGTCAGGAACGCGGCCCTGGCCGGCCTGGTGGCCAGCTCGGTGTCGGCCGGCAGCGCCGATCCAGGCATTCTCTTCTTCATCGCATTTGCCGTCGTTGCCACCGCGAGGGTCCGCGCCCGGCGCGCCATGGCCGCATTTGAACGGACTCGGCATCGGTTGGTCGCACAGGCGCTATGAACGGCTCCGGACTGGCAACGCAGGCCGCTGGTCGAGCGCTTTGTACAGGACTTCGCCGGGACACGCAGGCCGCGCCGGAGCTTACTTGCGCCCGTCCTTGCGGGTCGATGCCTGATAGACCAGCGAGGTCCAGCTGTTGCTCGAGGCGAGGTGGCAATAGAGCATTCCCAGCGCGCCCGATTTCCTGAGGTCGAGGAAGGCCTCGTCGCTCAGTTTGCTGAATGCGACCTCGTCGATCACCTGGAAATCGGTGAGGTTCAGCACCTCGCCGCCCTCCAACGTCACCTTGCTCTGGCGCGGCGCAAACAGGCCGTGCGCGTCGATCTTCTCGATCATGGCCCGCGTCGCGTTGAAGTCGGCCTGGAACTGGTTGCAGAAGGCCAGCGCCTGCCTGGTCGCCTCGGTCGGCTCGGCGCCGCTGAAGAAGGGCGCGATCTTGCCGCCATCCTCGCGGAACGGCGCCAGCAGCTGGTCGATGACGCGCTCGCTGGCGCGGTCGATGCACAGCGTCAGCCGGCCGGCCGTCTTGGTCTCGTCGGCGAGGATGAAGGGATAGCGCCGCACATAGGCCGGAATGTAGTGCGGCTCGCTCCAGCGGCCGTCGGCATCGACGAAGAGGTTCTCGTTCTGGCGCACGCCGGTGATGATGACCGGCGCCTTGGCGACGCCGATGAAGACGATCGGATAGGAGCGCATCGCCGCCGGCATTTCCGATGCCACCACGGGGATGGCATGGGCGGACCGGGCGAAGGAGAAGTCGGCGCGCGCCGTCAGGCCTAGCGAGCCGTGCCGTATCGGGTTGAGCGCCTCGGGCTTCGAATAGAACAGCGGCAGCCCGGTATCCGCCGCGGCCGGTGCCGTCTGCGTCTTCAGATCACTCATCAGTATTCTCCTCTGGCGCCATCTGGGTTTAGAGCAATTCCAGGAAAAGTGTGAAACGGATTTCCGTCCGGGATTGCGGCAAGGCAAAGAGCAATTCCAAAGAAAGTGTGAAACGGTTTTCCGTCCGGGATTGCGGCAAGGCAAGAAATAGAGCGGCTCAGCGTTTCCGCGAAACGATGAACCGCTCCGGTGACCCGAAAGGCGGTGACCATGCCGGCCTCGTTGGCGGAAGCCGCGATTGAATGAGTCACGAACCGAGGCCAGTGTCCGGCGGCTATTTTTCCCGCATCGCCCGGCGGAAGTTCTGCGTGATCGGCTCGGCGATGTAGGAAAGCACGGTGCGGGCGCCTGTCCGGATCATCGCCTCGCTCGACATGCCGGGCAAGAGCTTGCGGCCCTCCAGCTTGGCGAGCTCGTTTCTGTCGATCAGCACGGTGGCGGCGAAATACGGTGCCCCGCTGCGCTCCTCCGTCATGCGGTCGGCCGACACGACCTCGACGACTCCGTCGAGCGGCGGCAGGTTGTAGCGGGCGAAGGCCGGGAAGCTGACGCGCGCGGGCTGTCCGGGGGCGATCGTCTCGACATCCTCCGGTTTGACCATCGCCTCGACCACGAGCTGTTGCCCGAGCGGCACGACTGTCATCAATGTCTCGCCGGGTTTCACGACACCGCCGGCCGTGTGGACCTTCAGATCCATGACGATCCCGTCGACCGGTGCGACGACGTTGGTGCGGGCAAGCACGTCCTTGGCGGAACGCTCCCCCTGTCTGAGGTCGAACAACTCCGCCTCGACCTTGCTCAACTCCTCGACAGCCTCGTTCAGCCGCACAGTGTTGAGGTTCAGGGTCTGCATGTCGATCTCGGCCATGGCGCTTTTGGCGCGCGCGATCGCCGCGACGTTGGTGGCGCGCTCGCCTTCGATCTCGCGTTGTTGCTGCCTGAGCGACAGGTTCCGTTCGCGGGTGGTCAGCCCCTTCTTGAGCAGGCCCTCAAGGTCCTTGGTCTCGGCCTCGAGCGCCTCGATCTGCCTGCCCTCGGTGGCGACAAGCTCCTGCAGTCCCGTTATCTCTTCCTCGGTCTGGTGACGGCGCTGGGCGAGAATTCCCCGCTCGTCCTCGAGATTATGATGCTTGGCCGCGAACACGTCGCGCTGCGCGGCCACCGCGTCCCTCGCGGCCGTAGTGGGATTGGCGAGCAGCGTCGGATCGAACTCGATCTCGGCCTTGCCGTCGCGCTCGGCCCGCAGACGCGCCGCCAGCGCCTCTCGCGTCGCTATCCGGTTCTGGACCAGGTCGAGCTGCGCCTTCGCCTGCGTGTCTTCGAGCCGGAGGAGGACCTTGCCCGCCTTGACGATATCGCCGTTGGCGGCATTCAGCTCCGCGATGATGCCGCCCTCAAGGTGCTGGATGAGCTTGCGGTCGCCGGCGACCTTGATGACGCCCGGTGCCACTGCTGCGCTGTCCAACGGTGCCAGCGCCGCCCAGCCTCCGGCGACGCCGAAGAAAAGGAACATGATCGCGAATCCGGTCCATTTCAGGCCCGCGAGACGCAAGGGCACCGGTTCCAGTGCGGAGGGTGGCGCCACGGGCAACGGCACGACGGTCATAGCTGTTCTCGTTTTCCGGGTTGCGCAGCTTCTGCGTCACCCTCTCGGCCGCTTCCCTGCGGCGGCGGATCCTGACTGGCGGCAACGAGGTTGAGGTCCGGCCGCAATTTTCGTGTCGCGTACCGGCGCGCCGGCTGAGGAGCGCTGTCCTGGTTTGCGGCGATGGCCTGGTTCGACGCTATGTCCTGGTTCGCAGCGATGGCCTGGTTCGCCCCTATGGCCTGGTTCGCTGCGATGGCTGGCAACTGGCTCACCTGGCGGACGCGCGCGGCAAGTTCGCCGAAGACATAGTCGCGTGGACCGTAGAGGTCCTGTTGGCCGCGGTTGAGGACCAATATCTTGTCGACCTTGTCCATGATGTTCGGTCGGTGCGCGACCAGGATGATCGTCATGCCCGCCGCCTTGACCGCGCCAAGGGCTGAGATCAATGCCTCCTCACCCTCGCGGTCGAGGTTGGAGTTGGGCTCGTCCAGGATGAGCAGCGCCGGGTCGCCGTAGAGCGCCCGCGCCAGGCCGATGCGCTGGCGCTGCCCGCCTGACAACACCGCGCCGGATTCGCCGATCTCGGTGGCGTAACCCTTCGGCAGTCCTTTGATCAGTTCGTGAACGCCGGCCAGCTGCGCCGCCTTGACCACCTTCTTGAACACCGCCGGATTGAGCTGCGCGAAGCGGGCGATGTTTTCGGCGACCGTACCGGCGAAGAGCTCGATGTCCTGCGGCAAATAGCCGACATGCTGACCGCGGTCCTCTGCCGCCCATTGGGCGACGTCCATGCCGTCGAGCAGCGCGCGCCCGCCGGATGGACGCCAGGCGCCGGCCAGTATGCGCGCCAGGCTCGTCTTGCCGGCCGCGCTCGGGCCGATCAGCGCCATCGCCTCACCCGGCTTGAGCCGGAAGCTGATGCCTTTCAGGATGGGCTCGCCACCCTGTCGGGCGAGCACAAGATTGTCGACCTCGAACCTGCCTTTCGGTCGTGGCAGCGGCAGGGCCTGTGTGGCCTCCGGATGCTGTCCGGCGACCGCGGTGAGGCGCCGGTAGGCGGCACGCGCCCCGACCGTCGCCTTCCATGTGCCGATCGCCTGCTCGACCGGGGATAGCGCGCGACCCATCAGGATCGAGGCGGCGATCATGATGCCGGGCGAGGCCTCGTTACGAACCACCAGATAGGCGCCAAGGCCGAGTATCGCCATTTGCAGGGTCAGCCGGTGGCAACGCGCGATGGCCGCGATGACTCCGCCGCGGTTGGCGGCCAGGACCTGTCCCTGGTTTGCCTCGTCCTGCTGCGCCTTCCAACTCTCAAGCAGCGGCTTCAGCATGCCCATCGCCTGCACGACCTCGGCGTTGCGGATCGCCGCCTCGGCCTGCACGTAGGCCCGCGCCTGTGCGCTTGCGGCCTCGCTCAACGGCTTGCGGGTGAGGTATTCGTTGAGCACAGCCAACGCAAACAGCACGATGCCGCCGACCAGCGCCAACCAGCCCAGCCAGGGATGCATGAGGAATATGGCTGCGAAGAACAGCGGCGCCCAGGGCGCGTCGAGGATCGGGAAGATGCTTGGGCTGGTGAAGAAGTTGCGGACCTGATCCAGGTCGCGCAGCGGACGGGCGTTGGCATGACCGGGCGCCGAGGCCGAATATTCCACCGATGCGGTCAAGAGTACCGGCGCCAACCGCGCGTTCATCCACGATCCGACGGTGGCCAGCAGGCGCCCGCGCACCACCTCCAGCCCGGCCATCGCCGCGAGCGCCGCCGCCGCCATCAGCGACAGCATCGCCAAGGTCTCCAGGCTGTGGCTGGACAGCACGCGATGGTAGACCTGGAGCATGTAAAGCGCCCCGGTCAGCATCAGCACGTTGATGCCGGCGCTGAACCAGATAAGCGGCCGGATGGCGCGCCTGGCCTCTTTCATCACCACTTGCAGGGCAGGGGGCTGTTGGCTGGCTCTCATCATCATTTCTCTGTGCGGGAGGACATCGGAACGTCGTCCACAGCATCGTAAGTGGACACTGCAAGCCGCCGCCTTGCGCGTCGCCTAGTTTTAGTCCAGGGCCTTGATGTCTCGTGAACGACCGGTCCCCCAAGGGGGACCGGATCGCCAGGCGTTGAAGTTCTTGCAGGGTACGAGGACGCCATCAAACAATGAAGTCCTGGCTTGCGAGGATGCTCAGGTCTTGCGTGGCAGCATCGCCATCGAGATCGGTGTTTGCCAGCGTGAAGTCGAACTGCTGATCGGGAACCGGACCCTCGATGCTCGTCGAGAAGTCGAGGATGCGAACACCCGAGTTGGCACCGGGGACGTGGAACTGAACGTAGGCCGTGTCGAAGGCTTGACCACCATCGTCGTTGATACTCACGGTCTGATTACCCGTGCGCAAGCCGGTAACGGTGTCGATATTGTGATCGATCAGAACACCGGCATCGTTGTAAAGCCACGATTCTACCGTGATTGTGTTGATGTTTCCGATCCCGGCCACCGCAAAGGTTAGATTGTTGACATCAGAACCGTCCGCAGTATGGAAGGCGAAGCCCTCGTTGTTATTGATCTGCGAAGCCTGACCGCCTTTCACCCCGAATCCAACTGCATCGGGGTTAAGGTCGTCAGCCGCTACAGTCGGGCCTCCCAGTGGAGCAGTGTTGAACGGCGCAAAGTCTATCTGGGCCGCGTTCGCTGCGGGCGTAGTGTTGAAGATCAGACCGTCAAAGACGATGCTGCCGGTGTTGTCCACTGTGGGTACCGTCAAGGTCTCCTGGGGACCGCCCGACTTGACCGCATTGAAGTCGAGGGCGGACTGCTCACCCTGGGGTGTGAAGAGCACGTCGAAGGTGTAGCCCGAGTCGGTCACGTTAAGTTGGTAAAGGTCCGTATTGGTGGCCACGTCGGTGTACGTCAGCGTGGTTCCGTCGTTGGTGAGGGTCTCCGAGATGGCAGTGCCACCGAGATCGGTGTAGGCGGTGATGGTGACGTGTGAGCCGTCGGCTCCGGGATTAAGGTCGAACGTCCCTGTGTCCTGTTGACCGGCGGCCAATCCGACCTGGAACGGGTCATTATCACCAGTGATGCCGGTGAACGTCGGCCCGGCGTCCTCGAACACCAGGTGCGTCCCGAGATCCTCGTGGTTGACGACCGTCACCTCGGACGATGATGGGAACGCAACTTCGAGGTTCTCAATGCGGACGCCAGAGGTGCTCGTCTTCGTGTCGTAACTAAATCGAACGTAAATTTGATCGACACTATCCGTTGGCTCGATGGTGTAATTCTCAAAGACGGCACTGCCAGAGGGTAAGCTTACTTTGTCGGTCCCGTGGTCGATTACTAACCCATTGTCGACAGTCCACCACTCAATGTTAACGCTCTTCACGCCGCCTACGGCCTGGATGTCGAACCTGATGCCGCCGATTTCGTTCGCATCTGGAGAACCCGAGGTCCAAGCCGCGTCTTGAACCAAGAAACCCTCATTTTGATTCATCTGAGAGGCTTGACCGCCCTTCACACCGAAGCCGATGGCGTCGGGGTTCAGATCATCATTGGTTCCGGGGTTCTTGTTGATGGTCGTCGGATCAGCGACTGCACCTGTCGGGAAGATGATGCCATCAAACTTGGCGCTGTGGTTGTCAGTGGGGTCGGTTGTCGCAACCGTGAGTGTCTCCTGCGGGCTACCTGACGGGATCGCCGCGAAGTCGAGTGTCTGAAACGTCGTTACGATTTCGGTGGTCGATACATCGAGTATGATCTTGCCATCGGCAAACGACAGGATGTCGTCATCGTCAACTTTGAGAGGATCGCTGTGTTGCAGCGGTTCGTATTGAATGAGGTAAATTTGCGCCGAGGACAGATCGCTCTCGTCCAGCGCAACCGCGAACGCCAGGTCGCCGTTCGGGTCAGCGTTCCCATCCGCGTCGGCCTCGCGCCCATAAATGATGCCGCCCTCGTTGTAGAGGAAGATTGCCACACCGTCGACGGTAGAGAGGCCGCTCGGCGTGCCGTCATCGGGGATCGACAGCGCCAGATCGGTCACTCCGGTTGTGTCAAGGAGGGCGTCGTTGACAGCCACCTGCGGGAAGCCTGTCGTGGCGTCGGTACCGCCACTGATATCGGCCACGCCGAGACCTGCGAGCTTGGCGATCAGCGTCGCGTCGAGTTCGATATCATTATCATCGGTGACGGTCTGTACGCCGATCTGCTCGTCGAGAACGAGATTGTCGGTAATAGTAGCCATAATCTGCCTCCCAATTGTGATCGAGTTGTTCCAGGTTCAGCTGGAATTAGGTCAGGGCGCGCCGAAAATGGTGGATTTCGAGAACCAGAACAGAACATGCCTTAACGTATGCAAGTTCCGGAAGCGTCGAAAACACGATTGCCCGTCCGCCATGACTTGAAATGCTAGCAACCCCTAGCTGCTGAGGATCGATCTGAAATGCTGCCCTCGAACTCATTGTCCGGCTGAGGCAGAGGGCGCGTCCATTCGCGCTTCGATAGCTTTTCGGTCAATGATCGTCCTGATCGAACGATATATATCCTTCGATATACGGGCGGACGCGGGCCTGAACGCGCGGGGTCTTCGAGTCACGATGCGCAAACACATCGACGAACGCTGGCGCGCCGGCGCGATGCGCTTCAGCCAAAAAGGGGATTAGATCAGGTCGGTGTTGGGACGGTCGGAGCCTCGGCCGTGCGCCGCCCAGGCGAGCTCGGCGCGGCTGCCGAGATTGAGCTTGGCGTAGACGTGATGCAGATGCATCTTCACCGTGCCTTCGGACACGTTTAGCCTCTGCGCGATGGTCTTGTTGCGCAGGCCGCGTGACACCAGGTCGGCGATTTCCGTCTCGCGTCCGGTGAGCTTCGACAGGGGCTGCTGCTGCGGCCTGGGCATCAGCAGATGCTGGACGATCTTGTTGTCGATCCATTTCTTGCCGCTCGCCACCGCGTTCACGCATTCGACGAGGTAGCGGTGGCTGATGCCGTCCAGCAGCAGGCCGTCGGCGTCGAGCCCTTGTATGTCCCTGACGTCGAGCGCGCTGTTTGGCTGCAGGATGAAGATGATGCCGATGGCGACGTTGCGGGCTCTCAGCCGCGAGGCAAGACCGGCAGTCTGGGGGTCCGTCGTGTCGAGGCCGACGATGACAATATCGGGCCGATGGCGTTCCACTTGGGGAAGAACGTCAATAACGCGGTGGCACTCGGCGACAATCTCGTGACCGGCCTTCCGCAACACCCACTCCAGACCGGCGAGATACACCCCCCGCGGGTCCGCGACAACCACTGTCGACATGCGAACACCGTCCGTAAAAAACGCAACGAACTTTGTTTAAATACCCCAAAAATAAGGAAACCAGAGCTTTGGCCAATTGTCAAGAAATCACTAATATAGTTGCGGCTATAACCGCAACTATAGGCCATGCAAGATGGCGCCGGGAACGGCCAAGCAAGCTGCCGCGGGGCGTCGCCGCGACGACGCCCGCGGGCCTGGTCCTGACAATCAGTAGCCGACGGTGAAGCGCTGCCGGATGTGCCTCGGCGTCTCGATCTCGTCGGCCATGACGATGGCGTAGTCCTCGAAGGAGATGCTGCTGCCCTTGTCGGAGGAAAGCAGCGTATCCTTGCCGAGGCGGAACGTGCCGGTGCGCTCGCCGGCGGCGAACAGCGCCGACGGCGACAGGAAGGTCCAGTCGAGATCGCCGACCGTCCGCAGCGTGTCGAGGAAGTCGCCGCCCTTCTGCGCCTCGGCCTTGTAGATGGCCGGAAATTCCGGGGTGTCGACCAGGCGCTTGCCCGGCGCGACCTCGAGGCTGCCGGCACCGCCGACGACAAGGTAGCGCTTGACGCCGGAGGCGCGCGCGGCGGCGATCAGCGTGTCGGGATCGCTGGCGGTGAAATGCACCGAACTGACGACGGCGTCATGTCCCTGGATCAGCGCGGCGAGGCCCTCCTTGTCGAAGACGTCGCCCTTGACGGCGGTCACGCCCGGCAGCTTGGCGATCTTGTCCGGATTGCGGGCGATAGCTGTGATGGTATGGCCGCGGTCGGAGAGCTCTTTCAGGATGCGCGAGCCGGCCTGGCCGGACGCGCCGATGAGGGCGATCTTCATGTTATTTCCTTTCTGCTTGGGGGAGGGCTGGGAAGGATCACGCCGCCTGGATATGGGCGACGAGATTGTCGTAGCTGCCGAACAGCGCGTTGGCGCCGATCAGGCGCGGCGCCGCGTTGCGGATCACGGCGAGCGCGGGGACGCCATTGGCATGCAGGCGCTGGAACAGCGTGCGGCCATGGCCGACAAGGTCGCGGTGCGCGGCCAGCAACGCCGGCGTCGGCGCCTTCAGCATCTGCGCCGCGTCCGCCATGCCGACGTCGGTCAACACCGCGGCGACACCGTCCACCGTCACGATGTCGCGTCCGCCGACATAGCGGGCATGCTGGATTGCCTTCAGCGCCGCAAGCCGCTGGCGCGGGTCTTCGAGTCCGGCGGCGACGATGCCGAGGGTGGCAGCGCCGGAATCGAGCAGGGTGCCGCGAACGTTCAGCACGTTGTCGAGATAGGCCTGGCTGAAGCGCTGTCCGCTCAGCCGCTCGATGCGCTGGTCGTTCGCCCAGGCATGGGCGGCAAAGCCGGCATCCAGCGGCCGCGCGCCGGCGCCGGAGAAGAGACCGGTCGGCAGGAGCTCGAGCGCGATGCCGCTCTGCTCCAGCCTGTCCAGCATCGGCGTCGCGCCATAGCACCAGCCGCAGAGCGGGTCGAAAAGATAGGTCAGCGTCGCATCGTTCATGGCCGTCTCGTCCGGTGTCTGTCACGGATCTAGATGGCAGTTCGCCCAATTGCGAAAAACAGCGATCAATCGTACAGACTGTCTGATCAGATCAGACAATGGTTTGCCGATGGCCGAACTTCTGAACCTTAACCGGCTCGTCTATTTCACCACGGTTGTCGAAACCGGGTCCTTCACCGCGTCCGCCGACCGGCTCGACGTCGCCAAGGCGGTGGTCAGCCATCAGGTCGGCAGGCTCGAGCGGGAACTGGGCGCCACGCTGCTGCGGCGCACGACGCGGCGCGTCACGATGACGGAGGAGGGGCGGCTGTTCTACGACCGCGCCGCCATCATCCTGCGCGAGGCGGAAGCCGCCTATGGCGACATCGCGCGCAGCGCCGACAAGCCGACCGGGATGCTGCGGCTGACGGCGCCGCTCGACTATGGCGAGAAGGTCGTGGCGCCGACCATCGCAGCCTATCTCAGGAAATATCCGAGGATGCGGGTCGAAACAATCTTCGACGACGCGGTCAGCAATCTCGTCGACGAGCAGATCGATCTCGGCATCCGCGCCGGCTGGCTGGCCGATTCCAGCAATCTGGCGCGCCGCCTCGGAACCTTCCGGCAGGTCGTCGTCTCAAGTCCGGAGCTTGCGGCCAGGCTGCCGCCGGATCTGGTCCCCGGCCAGGCGAGGTCGCTGCCCTGGGTCGGCAATGTCCAACTCCGCGGTATCGGCCAATGGCTGTTCTCGAAAGACGGCGAAACGGTGCTGGCCGAGCTCAACCCGGTCGTCAACTGCGACAAGAGCCCCGGCGTCCATGCCTGCGTGCAGGCCGGCATCGGGCTCGGCATCTTTCCGGACTACAGCGTCGATGACGACATCGCCAAGGGGCGCCTGGTGCGGATGTTCGCCGACTGGACTTTGCCCACCGGCGGCATCCATGCCGTCTTTCCGCCGGCGCGCTTCAGGCCGGCCAAGGTGCGCGCCTTCGTAGAGCTTCTGGCGGCGGCCGAACGAAAGCGCGCCCGGGGCTCAAAACCGGACTGATGTCTCGACTGGTCAGCCCGGGCAGGGGGAGCAGTTCAGGGAACCTTTGTCCGGCTGGCGATTTTGGATATGGTGGAACTTCGAACCGGTTTGGAGGGGTATGCGAATGACGACGAAACGCCTTGCGATCCGCGCACTCGTTTTCGCTGTGGCTTGCGGCATGGCCGCCTCGGCCTTCGCCGGAAGCCGGGACCATCGGGCCGAATCCGAACGCTACGTCCCCGCGCATCGCGATATCATCGACATCCTGTTCGCGGGTCCGCACTACTATGACCAGCAATTGTTCACGACGGCGGCCGGGCCCTGCTCCTACGACCGGGTTGGTCCCGACGCGAATGCGCTGAACAAGATCAACGATCACCATTGCGGGAAGTAGGCGGCCAGCCTCAGCGCCCGCCGCTCTCCCTCATCTTGCCGATGATCTCCGCCATCAGCGCCAGGTCGGCGCGTGAATCCGCGAGGTCGGTCAGCGGCTTCGTGCCCTCCATGATATGGCGGTGGAAGGTTTCGAGCTCGTTGGAGAAGGCGTCGCCATAGAGCGGGCCGAAGGCCTTCGTCACCGGACCGAGCGGACCGGCTTCCGTCACCTCCAGCCGCGTCGGGAGGCTGCGGACATAGGGCGTGTCGTAGATGATGCGAACCCGCCTGGTGTTCGAGCGCACTTCGATCATGGCATCGAACAGGCCGAGGTCGTCGACCACCGCGTCATAGAGGCAGGCGAAGTGACCGTAGTCGAAGGTCACGCTGGTGTTGGCGCCGCCATTGGTGCGGTGCGCCGCCACCACGCGCTTCGGCTCGCCGAGCAGCCCGCGCATCGCCGAGATGTGATGCGAGGAGAGCGCCGTCAGCCCGCGGTAGGCGCGCACCAGGTCGGCGGAGGCATCCTGCCCCACCACTTCGCGGATCAGCGCGTCCCGCTCCCCGCCGCCGCGCGCCAGAATCGCCGGGTCGATGTCGGTGGGATAAAGGACGTTCTGGCTCTTCTTGAGAAAATGCCGGCCTTCCGAGATCAGGTCGAAGATGCGCACATGGGTGATGTCGGCGTGGGCCGGCAATTCCTCCCGCGCCGCCAGATAGGCCGGCGCGTAGCGGCGCATGTAGCCGACGAAGATGGTCTTGCCGTAATCCTTGCTCAGCGCCAGCAATTCGTCGATCTCGCGCACGGTCAGGCAGGCGGGCTTTTCCAGCAAAATGTGCTTGTTGGCCGCGATCGCGGCGCGCACGAAGCGGCTGTGCGTATCGTCGGACGACAGCACGAACACCGCGTCGATGTCGGGCGAGGCGATCAGCGCCTCGGCGCTCTCGAACGCCTTGGCGGTCGGATATTCCGATGTGGCGAGCGACACCAGGCTCGGCGAGACGTCATGGACGCCGGCGATCACCCAGCGGTCGCGCTGGTCGGCCAGCACCGGCAGATGGATCGACTGCGCGACCTCTCCAAGACCCACAAGCCCGACACGGATCACCGCCACGGCAAACTCCCTTGCATTTCCATTCTGTCGCCGGCCACCGAGGCCCGCGTTTGACGTCACGAATGACGGGCGATCACGCCGCGCCGGTGACCAGCGCCACCAGTTCGTTGCCGGTGGTTTCGGAGGCGCGCACCGTCGCCGCCATCCGCCCGGCCCGCATCACCCAGATCTGGTCGGACAGGCGCCGCACCTGATCGAAATTGTGGCTGACCAGGATGACGCTCACCCCTTGCTCGCGCAGCCGCCGGATCAGCGCCTCGACATTGCCCGTCTCCTGCACGCCGAGTGCGGCCGTCGGCTCGTCCATGACGACGAGCTTGGCGCCGGAGCCGGCGGCGCGGCAGATCGAGATCGCCTGCCTTTGCCCGCCCGACAGGCGCCGCACGCGCTGCGTCACTGAAGGCACGTTGATCGACAGGCGCGACAGCATGGCGCGTGCCTGCGCCTTCATCGCCGCGCGGTCGAGCAGCGCGAACCGGCCGATGCGGCGCACGATCTCGCGGTTGAGGAAGAGGTTCTGCGCCACGGTCAGCTCGTCGATCAGCGCCAGGTTCTGGTGCACCGTCTCGATGCCTGCCTTGCGTGCTTCGTCCGGGTTGGAGAAGGGATGCGGCCGGCCGTCGAAGAAGATCTCGCCGCCGTCCGGCGCATGAACGCCGACCAGGCAGCGGATCAGCGTCGACTTGCCGGCGCCGTTGTCGCCGATCACGGCGGTGACCTCGCCGCGGCGGGCCTGGAAGGCGACATCGGTGAAGGCGCGGATGCCGCCGAAATGCTTGCTTAAGCCGTCGCAGGCGAGGATCGCTTCGGTCGAGGGGGTGTGATGGACGGCGCTCATTTCTGGTACCGCATGATCAGCGCCGCCAGCACCACGATGGCGCCCACGGCGAGCGGTTGATAGAAGGCTGAGACGCTGAGCAGCGTCAGCCCGTTGACCAGCGCGGTGAGCATCAGAGCGCCGATGGCGGGCCCGAGGATGCTGGCGCGGCCGCCGAACAGGCTGACGCCACCCAGCACCACGGCCGCCACCGAATTGAGGAGCAGGCTGGTGTTGATCAGCGGCTCGGCCGAGCCGATCCGCGCCACCAGGAGCAGCGAGGCGATGCCGGCGCAGAAGCCGGAAATCGTGTAGGCGGCGATCTTCACCCTGCCGGTGCGGATGCCGAGCGCCGAGGCGCTTTCGGCCTGGCCGCCGGTGGCCAGCAGATGCACGCCGAAGCGGGTGTGATAGAGCGCGATATGGGCGACGATGACGGCCGCGATCGCCACCCAGACCGGATAGCCGAACGGTCCGAACGAGCCGGAGGCCAACCGCAGCAGGAAGGTCGAGCCGACCATCGTCGGTTCGCCGCCCGACAGGATGAGGCCGAGCCCGGTGATGCCCGACAGCGTGCCCAGCGTCACCACGAAATCGGGAATTTTCCCGGCGGTGATGAGGACGCCGTTGAGGAAACCCACCGCGCTGGTGGCAAGGACGGCGAGCACGCAGGCCGCGAAAATGCCCCAGCCGGCGGCGTTGACCAGGCCGAGGATGATGGCGCCGAGCATGACGGCGGCGGCCAGCGAAAGATCGATGCCGGAGGTCGCGACGACGAAGGTCTGGCCGATCGACAGCACCACCAGGATCGCCGCGGCAAGGAGCAGCGCCTGCAGATTGGCGACGCTGAGGAAGACCGGCTGGGCGATGCCGAAGACGATGACGAGGCCGACCAGGCCGACGACCGAGGCCCAGTCGGCCCAGAAGGAAGGATCCAGGAGGAGAGCCGACAGGGAGGACCGGCTCTCCTCCGCCGCGCCCGCCGTCACTCGAGCGGGCGCGCTTTGTTCAGGTGTGCTCACTTCAACATCTCGCGGAAGGGATCGGGATATTCGCCGCCGGGCGCGGGGAAATTCTTCAGCGACGCTTCCGCATTGTCCTTATTGATCAAGAGTACCGGCGCCGGAACATTGGCGGGCAGTTCCTTGCCCTTGGCGGCAATGGCGCAAGCCTCGACGCCCATGGCGCCGACGACATACGGATATTGCGCGACGGTGGCGGTGAGCTCGCCGGCGGCGATCGATTTCAGCGCGTCGACGATGCCGTCGAGGCCGATCACCTTGACGTCCTTGCCCGAGGTCTGCACGGCGCGTTCGACGCCGAGCGCCATGACGTCGTTGGCGGCGAAGAAGCCGGCGAGATCGGGGTGCGCTGCCAGGATGTCGGTGGCCGCGGTCAGCGCCTTCTCGCGATCCCAGTCGGCGCTCACCATCACCACCACGTCGAGCTTGCCTTCGACGGCCTGCTTGAAGCCCTTGATGCGGGCGTTGGAGCCGACGTCGCCGACGATGCCGGCGACCAGCGCCACCTTGGAACCTTTCGGCACCAGCTTCAGCATCTCCTCGCCGGCCAGCACGCCGGCGGCGACGTTGTCGGTGCCGATATAGGTCGAGATGGCAAAGCCTGCCGCCTTGGCCTGTTCGGCGTCGATGGTGCTGTCGATGTTGACGATCGGCTTCTTCTTCTGGGCGACCGGCACCAGCGCCTGCACCAGGTTGGAAACGCTGATCGGGTTGACCAGGTAGCAGTCGAAATCCTGCATCGCCATGGCGGTCAGGCGGTCGGCCTGCCCGGTCGCGTCGCCCATGTTGGCGGCGGCCTGCACGGTGACGCCGACACCGTCGGCCTTGGCCTGGTCCTCGATGCCCTTCTGCATGGTCTGGAAGAACGGATTGTCGAGACCCTTCACGATCGCCCCGACTTTCGGCGCTTCTCCGGCATGCGCCGGTACGGCAAGCGTCGTTGCAAGCAGGCCCGCGCCGAGCGTCAGGCAGTTCAACATGCGCATATGTCTTCCTCCTCCGAATTTTGGTTTGCGGTTCGTTGTTCTGCGAACGGAATGCCTGACGGCGCGCAAGCGACCCAGGCGCTCGTGCTGGAGCGGTGCAGGGTGTCTTCCATGTCAGGCATGCTCCTCCCAGAGCGCTGGCCGATGTGCCCTGCCAGCATTTCCGCATGTTTTAGAAAAATTTGACACGCGTCAAGAATTAAAGTGGTGTGCAGCGTGTTTTAATGTGCTGCGGTGCGGTAGGAGACGGCTGCGCCTTCTTGTTTCGTCATCCACGGGCGGAGCGGGAACGAAGCGGACGCGCAGACCCGAGGATCCATGCCGCTCCTTGCATGCGTCGCAGCGGTGCAGAACGTATGATTCTGCAGCGCCCTGTCCCTCGAAAGTCATGGGTGTGAATCCAGGTCTCCGCGACGTCGCTTCGGTTCTGCTCTCGCCTGGAATGACGAAGAAGAGGTCTGCTCAGGCCCGCGGCGCCAGCGCTGGCTCATCCTGCCCGCCGGCGCCGCTCCTGGTCTCGTCGTTCTGCACCATCGCCAGCGCCGTGCCGGGCTCGCCCTCCCACAGGATCAGGCTGGCCGCGCCGACCAGGCCCGCCCGGTCGCCGAGTTCGGCGGGCACGATCGGCACGGCGCGGTAGGCCTGCATGGCGCGCTCCTCGACCGTCGCCCTGATCCCCGGCGCCAAAAGGTCGAAGCCATTGGAAAGGCCGCCACCCATCACGATCAGGTCCGGCGAATAGAGATGCAGAAGATTGGTGAAGCCGATGCCGAGCCATCTGGCTTCCGCCTCGACCAGTCGGCACGCGGTCGCATCGCCCGTCCGCGCGGCCTCGACGACATGGCGGGCGGAGATGTCGCCGTCCTTGGAAAGGCGCCGGAGCAGCGATCCGTCGCCGGGCGCTGTCAGCCGTGTCGCCCGGCGCCCGAGCGCGGTTCCCGAGGCGACCGCCTCGAAGCAGCCGATGGCGCCGCAGAAGCAGCGGTCGCCTTCGCCGGTGATCGTCATGTGGCCGATCTCGGCTGCCAGCCCACGCCGGCCGTGATAGATGTGGCCGTCGGCGACAACGCCGCCGCCGATGCCTGTCGAGACGGTGACGAACACCAGCGATCCGGTCCCGCGACCGGCGCCGAAGCGCCATTCGCCGAGCGCTGCCGCATTGGCGTCGTTCTCCAGCCGCACCGGCAAGCCGAACTGCCGGCTGAGGATGTCGATCAGCGGCACATTGTGCCAGCCGGCCAGAGTCGGCGGTCCGATGACGATGCCCGCCTTGGGGTCGAGCGGGCCGGGCGCGCACATGCCGATGCCGACGACCTTGGCCTGCGGGTGCTGCTTGAGCAATTTGTCCGCCAGCGTGATGATCTGGCCGATCACCGCCTCCGATCCGGCACCCGCAAGCGTCGGCGCCGAGACGCGGGCGATGACGTCGCCGCTGCGCTCGACCAGCGCGCCGCGCAGCTCCGTGCCGCCGAGATCGAAAGCGAGCGCGACCGTGTTCATCACGCGGCGGCCTTCAGCCCGTGCAGCCAGGCCATGCGCTGCGCGAGGTCGGGGTCGCCGAAGGCAAGCGAGCCAAGCACCACCGTGTCGGCGCCGGCGGCGCGCAAGCTGGGCACCGTCTCGTGGCGGATGCCGCCGTCGGCGGCAAGGATGATATCGGCCTCGCGCCCGGCCTTCCTGATCAGCGCGCGCGCCTCGATCAGGCGCGGACAGGCCTGCTCCGACAGGCTCTGGCCCTTGACGCCGATCGACGTGCCGAGAAGCGTCACGAACGCCACCTCCGCCAGGAACGGGACGATTGCCGGAACAGGCGTTTCCAGCCGCAGCACGACGCCGGCCTCGGCGCCGAGTTCACGCGCCAGCCGCACGGCGCGCAGGCCCGCCTCGCCATTCTCGGCATGGATGGTGACGAGGTCGGCGCCGGCCTCGATGAACTGGCGCGTCTGCGCCTCGACGATCTCGGCCTCGACCATCAGATGCACATGGATCGGCTTCGCCGTCAGCCTGGCGATGCGCGCCACGAGGTCGGGGAAGAACAGGAAGCCGGGGGTGAAGCGGGCGTCCGCGACGTCGATGTGATGCAGGTCGGCATAGGCTTCGATGCGCTTCAGGTCGCGCTCCATATTGGCGAGGTCGGCCGACCACAGCGAGAATTCGCCGAGCAGCCTGTTGCGCGGCAGGGCGGCGATTGCGGCGGGGCCGGAGAGGGATTTGCTGGTCATGACGGAATGAGGCTCCGGACTTTCGAGTGGGACTGGAGGAACGTGGTGATCTCAGTGTGCAACTCACTGAAATGCTGCTTGCTGTCGCGGGCCTTGGGTGTGACCTCGGCGAAAACCGCGTTGGGCATCGTGGCGGCAAGCGTGTAGGCGCTCGACAGCGGATGGACAGTGTCCATGGCGTTGCCGACGAACAGCGCCGGAATGGCGAGCGCGGCCACTTCGTGTTGCGAAACACCCGGTCCGTCGGCGGCAATATTGGCCAGCACCTGCGCGAAGGCCTTGGCGTCGGGCCGGTCGAAATAGCCGAGCAGCGAGGAAAGATTGTCGGGCGCCTCGTGATAGAGGCGCGTGGCCGTCGCCGTTTGCGCGAAGATCGTCCTTGCCTTGTCGGGCCCATGCTCGAGGATCAGTTCGGCGACCTCGGCTATGGGCTGCATGTTCGGCGGCGCCACTGCAAAGGTCCAGGCAGGCCGCACCATGACCAGGGCGGCGACGCGTTTCGGATGGCGGCAGGCCAGCCGCAGCGCGATCCCGGCGCCCATCGAGACGCCGCCGGCAATGAAGCGGTCGAGGCCGGCCCGATCGGCGGCGGCGAGAACGTCGTCGGCGAACATGTCGAAGGAAAACGGCCGCCGCTGGCCAAGGCCGGAGCCGCCATGCCCGCGGCATTCCAGCGTGATGCGGCGGAAGCCGGCGGGGAAGGTCTGAGCGACCTGCGCCTCGCCACCGCCCAGCCCGTGCTGGAAGACGACCGCCAGACCTTCGCCGGCGTCGGTGAACCGCAGCGTGGCGCCGTCGCGAGAGAGCGTCGCCATCACACCAGCCCCTTCAGGAAACGGGCGACACCGGGTGCTTCCTCGGCGGAAAGTCCATGCGTCACCAGCGGTCCGTCGAAGCCGGCGCGCTTCAGCCGGGTGATAAAGTCGGCAAAGTCGACCACGCCGTGGCCGGCCGTGGCGAAACGGCCGTCGGCGAAACGGTCCTTGGCATGCGCCATGGCGACTTGGCCGGCCGTACGTTCGACCGCATCGGCGACGATGGCGCGCGCCTGCACGGCATCCGCCTGCTCGAAGAGGTTCGCCGGATCGAGCACGACGCGCAGCCGCTTCGAACCCATTTCGGCGATCAGGCGCGTCGCGTCGGCGGCGGAGGTGACGATGTTGGCCTGCTCGGGCTCGATGCCGAGATCGACGCCGTGGCGCTCGGCAATCTCGAGCGCCTTCTCCATCTCGCGCGCCATATCGGCCCAGGCCGAGGGGTCGGCATTGTCGGGATGATGCGCCCACTGGTCGTCGGGGTTGCGCGTTCCGGTGCAGAGCGTCACCAGCGGCGTGGAAAGCCTGGCGGCCGCCTCGATCACCAGCGCCAGCCGGCGCAAGCCGTCGTCGCGCACCGCCCTGTCCGGATGCGCCATGTTGTAGGTGCCCGACAACGCGACAAGGGCCACGCCCGAAGCCTCGGCGGCAGCCTCGATGGCCCGGATCGCCTCGACGGGAACGGCATCCGGCATCGATGGCAGGCCGGCGCAGGCGAGGTTGAACTGGGTGACCGCGAAGCCCGCATCGCGCACGGCGGCAAGCACGCCGGCCGGCTCGGTGCCCGGGAAGGTCTTGGCGAACACCCCGACCTGCATCAGACCGCTCCCGTCACGCTGGCGATCTCGACGCGCTCGCCGCTCTCGACCGAGCGGGCGATCGCCACCATGGCGCGGATCGAGGCGAGCCCGTCCTCGACATTGGCGCCGCGCATCGGCTTGGCGTCGAGCACGGTATCGGCGAGGCCTTCGATCTGGCGCCGGAAGAAGTGACCGTCGGCGCCGAGCGGCTTGCGCGAGGTGGCGTCCTTCTCGTGGAAGATGTCGACCTCGCTCGCCCGGAAATACCAGGGATTGAAGGTCTTCGCGATCACGGAGCCGTTCTCGCCATAGAGCTGGAAACCTTCGTGCCAGTCCATGCGCACGGCGACGGTGAGATCGAGATGGCCGAGCGCGCCATTGGCGAACTCGGTTTCGACGAACCAGCAATAGGCGCCGAAACGCTCGTTGAGGCGCGCCCGCACGGCGGCGATTTCGCCGGCGAGGAAGCGCGCCGTGTCGACCAGATGCGAGCCGTGCGCCAGCATGAAATATTGCCTGAGATCGGCTTTCGGGTTGCCGGCCGGCTTCCGCGCCAGCTTGCTGGTCACCGGCAGCGGTTGCACCGCGTCGGTGTTGGTGTAGCGATGCGTGGAATCGCAATACCAGGCCTTAAGCGCCAGGATCTCGCCCATCTCGTCGCGGACGAAATCGCGCGCCGCTTCCAGCGCCGGATCGAAACGCTTCATGTGCCCGACCTGCAGCACCTTGCCCGAGCGCTTGACCGCTTCGGCCAGCTTCTCGCCTTCCTCGACCGAGACGCCGATCGGCTTTTCGCATAGCACGTGCTTGCCGGCCTCCAGCGCCTTGATCGACATCGGCACGTGATAGGCATCCGACGTGGCGACGATCACCGCTTCCAGCGCGGAGTCGGCGAGCATCTCGTCAAAGTCGCCATACATCTTCTGCGGCTCATAGGTCGCGCCCATGCGCGCAAGCAGGTCGGGCGCGGCGTCGCAGATCGCGTAGAGGTCGGCGTTGCTCGCCTTCGCGCAGGATTCCAGATGCGCGAACTGCGCGATCGGCCCGCAGCCGAGCACACCGACACGAAGGCGACGGTCTTGCTTGCGGATCATCGTCTCAGGCTCCGTATCCGCGCATGGTCTGGCGGTTGGTCTTGACCGCGCCGGCAGGATCGGCGGCGGCGGTCTCAGATTCCTCCTCCAGCACCAGCCAGCCGTTGAAGTTGGGCGCCGCGCTCGCGATCTCGATCACCTTCGCCGTGTCGCATATACCCTTGCCGAGCATCGCCCAGGTGCCGCCGGCGTCGACGTCCTTCAGGTGCACGTAGCGGATGCGGTCACGGTAGGTGGTGAGCGTGTCAGCCATGTCCTTGTGGCCGCGCAATATGTGCCCGGTGTCCGGCACCCAGCCGACCAGCGAGGCGTCGAGCAGGGAAAAGATGCGGTCGTAGTCGGCGCGGTCGAAGAGCAGCGTGTTGTGGTGCGAGCTTGGATGCACCGCGACCTGGACGCCGACCTCGCGGCCGATCTCGCCGGCCTTGCTATAGAATTCCGCCGCAATGGCGAACTTGTCGTCGCGCGGCCCGTCGGAGACGACGGTCGCCGAGCCCATCGAGACAAGCGCGCCCGGAAAGGCGGCGGCAAAGTCGATCCAGCGCCTTGCGGTTTCGAGGTCGGCGCCAATCTGGTCCTTCAGCGTGAAGCCGCTCTTTGAACCGAAGGCGAAGGAGACCAGCGTCAGGCCGGTGGCCTTCAGCGCGGCGGCAAATTCCGCCGTCTTGCCGGCGTACCGGCCGATCATCGTGTCGGTGATCTCGATGCCGGCATAGCCGCCATTGGAAATGGCCTTCAGGAGATCGTCCGGGCCGCCGGCAAAACGGTCTCCGAGCATTTCCCAGGTGAAGGTCTGGCAGCCGACTTTGAGGTCTTTCACGTTCATCCTTTCAATCCTTGACACCGCCCATTCCGTGATGTCGCTTTGCGTCTTCATGGGATGGACATCTACTTGACCGAGCCCGCGGTCATCCCGGCGAGGAAGTACCTCTGGGCGACGAGGTAGATGAGCAGGAGCGGAAGCGAGCCGAGCACGCTCATCGCCATCATCTGGTTCCATTCGAAAGCGTGCTGCCCCATCAACAGCTGGATGCCGATCGGGACGGTGCGCATGGATGTCGACTTCGTCAGCGTCAGCGCGAAGAGGAACTCGTTCCAGCACAACAGGAAGGTATAGACCGAGGTCGCCACGATGCCGGGAAGCGAGATCGGGACGATCACCCGCCAGAGCGCCGTCCAACTGCTGCCGCCGTCGACGGCGACGGCCTCGTCGAGATCGCGCGGCAAGGTGTTGAGATACCCGGTCATCAGCAGGATCGCGTAGGGCAGCGTGAACACCAGATAGGTCACGATCAGCGCGATATAGGTGTCGAAGATGCCATACGAGACGACGAGCCCGAAGAAGGGGATCAGAAGCGTGATCGGCGGAATCGTCTGCGTGCTGATGATGAGCGTGTTCAGGCTGCCCTTGCCGCGGAAGTTGAAGCGACTGAACCCATAGGCTGCCAGCAACGCGATCAGCACCGTCAGCACGGTCACCGCTCCGGCCACGAAGTAGCTGTTGAAGAAGAAGCGCAGCTTCACCGGATCGCCAAGGATGGCCGCATACGCTTCCAGCGTGAACGCCTTCGGCAGGATGGTTGGCGGCAGGGCAAAGATTTCGGTATTCGATTTGAACGAACTGCTCAGCATCCAGTAGATCGGGAATGCCGCGAAAAACAGCCCGGCGGCAAGCGCGACATGCAGCGCGACGGTGATCAGCCGGTCTTTCGGCGTGTGCCTTTTCCTCATGGTGACTACCGAGCCTTCTGATAGCGGATGTAGAACAGCGTCAGGCCAAGAGAGATCAGCAGGATGATCACGGCGCTCGCCGCCGCCTGGGACAGGTTGTAGCTCGAGAACGCCAGCTTGTAGGTGTAGGTGCTCAGCACCTCGGTCGAGTAGATCGGACCGCCGCCCGTCGTTATCCAGATCAACGGGAAGACCTGCATGGTCCAGATGAAATCGAGCAGCGAGATGCTGATGATGATCGGCATCAACTGCGGAATGGTGATGAAGATCAGCTTCTGGTAGGCCTTCGCGCCGTCGATATCGGCGGCCTCGTAGAAATCCTTGGGAATGCCCTGCAGACCCGCGAGCAGGCTGACCATGAAAAGCGGGTAGCCCGCCCAGATATTGGCGAAGGTGACGGCGTGCAGCGCCGTCTCGGGCGAGGAAAACCACTCGACCTTGGAACCGATGATGCCCAATTGCATGAGGATGCTGTTCACGACGCCGTTGGGCTCGAGCAGCAGGCGCCAGATCACCGCGATGATGACGGCGGTGAACAGCCAGGGCAGGATGTAGAGCACGCGCAGGATATTGCGCAGCGTCGGATTGATGCGGTCGCTGTTCAGCATGAGCGCGAAGATCATGCCGATGGTCATGTGGAAGACGACGCTCATGCAGGTGAAGTAGAGCGTGTGCCACAGCGAAGCCCAGAACACGGGATCGGCAAAGATCGCCTGGTAGTGTTTCAGTCCGGCAAAGGAAGGGTCGCGCCGCAGCACCGCGCTGTTCTGGAACGAATAGCCAATCACCGTCACCATCGGCAGCAGCATCAGCAGGCCGATGATGATGAGCGAGGGCGACAGGTAGAGATAGGGTGCGACCGCTCGTTTCAGCCTATGGTGGGAGCGCTTCTGCGGGGTCATATGCCAACCTTGGGATACGCCTTCAAGAGAAGGGGAGCTTCGGAAACGGGTCCGTCTCGCATTGCCGATGCGTTGTTGCCGGGAGGCCTGCCCGAAGTCAGGCCGCCCGGTAGAGATCGCAAAACAGGCCGATCAGAATTTCGCCATCCAGCCCTTTTGAGCGTTGGCTGCGGCTTCTTCCGGAGATTGTTCGCCGGCGAGCATCTTCTGGGCTTGCACGTCGAACTGGGTCATCAGGTCTTCCGCCACCGGCAGGCCCGTGAACTCATTGGCAAGATAGCCGGTCTTGAAGATTTCGAAAGCCTTGCCGAAAGCCTTGTCGGAGGTCACGAAATCTGGCTTGGCGTTGACGTTGCCGGGGAAGGCGTTGGCAAGCGACACGAGCTTGGCGTTCACCTTTTCACTCATCAGATACTGGACGAGTTTCCAGGCCTCTTCCTGATGTTTCGAGCCCGCGGAGATGCCGATGCCCCAGGAGGCGTATGGCAGGCCGCGCTTGCCGTCGTAGTTTTCCACGACCGGGACCGGGATCAGGTCGAAGTTCAGATTGGGATTGCGTTTGCGGATGAGGTTCACATGCGCGAGCGAGTCGATCATCATCCCGACCCGGTCGTTGACGAATTCCTCGACCTTTTCCTGTTCGGTTTTGGTGGCGATGCCGGGCGAGATGGTGCCCGCGTCATTGAGCGATTTGACGAAGGTCAGCATATCCACCACCGGCTTGGCCTCGAGAGCGGGCTTGCCGTCCGCCATCATCGATTGACCCGACGCCCAGACCCACGACATCATGTCGTTCTGGACACCGGACGGCGTCTGCAGCGACAGCGGCAACACCCAGCCATACTGGTTCTTGTCGGCCTGGGTCATCTTCTTGGCGGCTTCGAGGAACTCCGCGCGGGTCGACGGCAGCTTGCTGACGCCCGCCTTGGCTGCGAGGTCCAAATTCACGAAGACCGGATAGACGAACGAAGCCACGGGAAACATCACCGCTTTGCCGTCCACCTTGATGATGTCCGCGACCTGGGCTTTGTCGAAGCCGCTCGCATCCATCATCGGGTTCATGTCGGCCAGCGCGTTCTGCGCGTTCAGATTGTTGACCCAGGCGCCGTCGAGACCAACGACGTCGCTAAGCGTTCCCGTCGCAGCACCAACCGAGATCTGGTCTCGCGTGGTCGCATAGGGGCCGCTGACCAGCGTCACCTTGATCCCGGGATTCGCGGCCTCGAATTCGTCCATGATTTTCCGCAAGGAGCCGGCGGGCAGCTCTGGCTCCCACCACTGCGTGAATTCCAGCGTCGTGTCCGCCATGGCGCCGGTTGCGCCAAGCAGCCATGCGGCCGCTGCCATTTTCAGCACCGCGGGTCTTATCCGAAACGTCATTTTCTCCTCCTTCTTTAAGATCGGCTGCACAATGCGGACGATCGTCTGGTTTATTCAGAAGTCTTCATTCGCAGGCGCCTCGCTCTCGCCCGCCGGCTCTGCCGCAATTCTTCAGATCGCCAGATGCGTCTCGGGATCGAAGAAATGGAGCTTGCTGTCATCCAGGGCCAACCGGATTTCCGAGCCGGAGCGGACTGCGCTGTCCGGTTCGAATTTCGCCACCGCGTTCGACGTCAGGCCGTAATCCTCCACCGCGTCCGGGTCGCCGGAGTCCACCCGGACCGCGTCGATGTTCAGATGGACGATATGTTCCGACCCGAGTTCCTCGATCGAGGTCACCTTTGCCGGTATCGTCTGATATTTGCGGCCGGATTCGAGGCTGCTGTCATAGAGATGCTCCGGGCGGATCCCGAACACGACCTTGCGCCCCGCATACGACCTCAAGCCCGGCCTGCGCACGAAGGCCGCATCCTGCAGCCGGACGCCGAAGGTGCCGGACGTCAGTTCGTCGCCCGTCAGGGTCGCCTCGAAAAGGTTCATCGAAGGAGAACCGATGAAGCCGGCAACGAAGGCGTTCACCGGCGATTCATAGAGCCGCTTGGGTGTGTCGACCTGCTGCAGCACGCCGCCCTTCAACACCGCGACCCTGTCACCCATCGTCATCGCTTCGGTCTGGTCGTGGGTCACGTATATGGTCGTGACGCCGAGCTGCTTTTGCAGGCTGGTGATTTCGGCGCGCATCTGGACACGCAGCTTCGCGTCCAGATTGGAAAGGGGTTCGTCCATGAGAAAGGCGGCCGGCTCGCGCACCATGGCGCGGCCCATGGCAACCCTTTGACGCTGTCCGCCCGAAAGGTTCGCGGGTTTGCTGTCCAGCAGCGACGTCAGCTGCAGGGTCTTGGCGATCTCGTCCACGCGCTTCCTGCGCTCGGCCTTCGGCTTGCCCGCCAGCCGCATCGAAAAGGCGATGTTTTCGAACACTGTCATGTGCGGGTAGAGCGCATAGCTCTGGAAGACCATGGCAATGTCGCGGTCCTTGGGCGGCATGTCGACGACGTCGACGCCGCCGATCCGAAGGCTGCCGCTGGTGACGTCCTCCAGCCCCGCGATCATTCGCAACGCGGTGGATTTACCGCAGCCGGACGGGCCGACGAGGATCAGGAACTCGCCGTCCTCGACCGACAGGTTCAATTGGTCGATGGCGTGAAAATTGTTCCCGTAGGTCTTGCAGATATTCTCAAGAATGACTTCTGCCATTTTCCTCCTCCACAAGTCTCAGTTCGACCGCTGACGGAGCGTTCGTAGATGTCAGAAGTTTCGTGACCTGGTCGTTGGTGGGCAGCGCTTCGCGCCCGCCACGTCCCGTTACGGACAGGGCTGCGGCCGCGGCCGCGAACGCGACCCGGCCTGCGGTGTCGGCCCCGCGCGTCAATGCATGGGCATAGGCGCCATGAAAGCAGTCACCGGCGCCGGTCGAGTCGACGACGTCAACCCGGTGCGGGGGCAGGTGCCAGAGCCCTGTCTCGTCGCGCCCGCGATAGTAGACGCCCCTGCCGCCATCGGTCAGAACCACGGCGGACCGCGACGGCAACCATAGCGCATCGAGCATCTCGGCCGGCGATCGGCGGCCCGTGGCAGTCCGCGCAAAGCCGAGGGGAAGAATGAGATGGTCGCAGAGCGCGATCAGCCTCTGGGTGTCCGGGCCGCTGCTCCATTCGATATCGCCGAGGATCGCAAGGCCGAGATCGCGAGCCCGGGCCACGACATCCAGCGACCGGATCGCGTAGCTATCGACGATCAGGACGGCTGCCCGGCTGAGGATATCGTCCGGAAAGTCCGGCGTGGTGCCCAGCATCGCTTCGTCGTCATAGGCGATGAACCGTTCCCCATCCGAGCCGACGGTGATGCGCGAGCGCACCGGGCGCGCTTGCGGGTGGCGCGGTGCGAATGCGGTTTCAACGCCGCTCGCAACGAGATCGCACAGCACGGCGTCGTCCGCGGCACTGCCCAGCCATCCGACAAACCCGGCGGTTCCGCCGAGCCGCGCGACGGCGGCCAGCGCCGTCGCGACATTTCCGCCGAAAGCCCGGGCACTTTGCAGAACCTTTCCCTTACCCGCCGACAACGGCTGATCGACATAGACGATGTCGTCGATCGCAATAGCGCCGAAGCCGAGGATCGAGGGGACGGCGGGCATCGTTCAGGCACCCGCCTTCGCCAGGGCGTCTTTTGCCGACAGGCCGTCATGGATGACGCCGCGAAAGGCAAGCGCCGCCTTCTGCGGATCGCCATGCCCCCAGAGATTGCGGCCGACCACGGCACCGCGCGCGCCGGCACGGATGGCGTCCGCCGTCTGCTGAAGCGCGCCGAGCAGCGTATCGGTCTTCGGACCACCCGCGATCACAACCGGCACCGGGCAGGTCCGGACGGTCTCTCGGAACGACTCGAAATCGCCCGTGTAGCCGATCTTGATCACGTCGACGCCGGACTCGTAGCCGATGCGCGCCGCATAGGCGATCTCGTCGGGGGTGAAGACGATTTTCGCCCCGTCGGTGAAATCGCGAGGGTAGATATGCGCCACCACCGGCATGCCGTAGCGAGCCGCCGCGTTCACCGAATCGGTCAGCCAGCGTATGTACTTGCCCTCGGTCGCGCCGCGCACCGGAATGGCCACTGCCAATGCATCGGCCCCCGCGCGCACCGCATCCTCGGGCGTTGCGATCAGCTCGCTGATGCGATCGTCCGGAGTGAAGCAGCCCGCCTGGATCACCAGGGAAGCCTTGCCCGCATATTGCGGCCACAAATGGCGGGCGGTGCCAGGCTGGATGCTGACATAGTCGGGTTTGCCCGCCATGACGCGCGCCAGCGCCCCCGGCAGGTCGGCAAGGCCGCCTTTGCGCACGTCGCCATAGCCGACGAAGTGGTCGACCGCGCCGCCAAAAAGGTTCCCCGATGGATGCGAGAAGAGGCGCGCAAGGCGCACCTTGGTTCCGAGGCTCATGAGTTCAAAATTCCCCAATCGGTTGTTTTCAAAATCCTGCTGCGTCAGCGTTTTCATATGCTCCATAAAATTTTTACGCGCGTCAAGAATTAAAATGTTGTATAGCGGCTTTCGATTGTGATCCATTGCTTGCGCCAGGGTGCGGCCAAGCCGTGGCCGCGTTGGGAGGTACGATCGAAAATGCACGGAAAATCAAAGACAAAGCTCGGCATCGGTGTCATCGGATGCGGCAACATCTCGATGACCTATCTGCGCAATGCGGCTCTGTTCGGCGGGATGGAGTTGCGCGCCTGTGCCGACATTTCCGCCGACATGGCGGCGCTCCGTGCCAAGGAATACGGCATCCGCGCGCTCGGCGTCGACGCGTTGCTGGCCGACCCGGACATCGACCTTGTCCTCAACCTGACGATACCGGCGGCGCACTTCGACATCTCGTTCTCGGCGCTTTCGGCCGGCAAGCACGTCTTCACCGAAAAGCCGCTGGCAACCTCGGCCGGCGACGGCCGCCGGCTGGTCGCCGAAGCAGCCAGCCGCGGCCTGCTGCTCGGCTCGGCTCCCGACACCTTCCTCGGTGCCGCCGGGCGCCGCGCGCGCCGCCTGATGGATGTGGGCGCCATCGGCCGCGCGGTGACCGGCACCGCCTTCATGATGGGGCGCGGCATGGAGCACTGGCATCCCAATCCGCAATTCTACTACCAGCCCGGCGGCGGCCCGGTCTTCGACATGGGCCCTTACTACCTGACGATGCTGGTCAACCTGCTCGGCCCGGTCGCCAGCGTCATGGCCATGGCGACGCGCGGCCAGGAGGAGCGGCTGATCACCGCCGACGGTCCCTTCAAAAACACCAGCTTCAAGGTCGGCACGCCGACCAACATCCTGTCGCTGCTCGAATTCCGCTCCGGCGCCAGCGTCACCTTCGGCGCCTCCTGGGATGTCTTCAGGCACTCCAACCATCCGATCGAACTGCACGGCACCGAGGGCTCGCTGAGACTCCCCGATCCCGACACGTTCGGCGGCACCGTCTCGCTGTCGGCGCGCGGCGCCGAGTGGAAGGATTTCGAGAGCGACAGCGAGCTCTACGGCGCGCGCAACTGGCCCAATGCCGCGCCCGACCGCGCCAACTACCGCATGCTCGGTGTCGCCGATCTGGTCCGGTCGCTGTCCGAGGGCAGGAGGCCGCGCGCCTCCGGCGAACTGGCGCTGCATGTGCTGGAGATCATGGAGGCGATCCTCGCCTCGGGCGAGCGCCGCGGATCGGTTGCTGTCAATGGCACCGTCGACCAGCCGCCGCTTCTCGCCGAGGACGAGGCGACGAGCCTGCTGGCCTGACGGGAGGCCGCCCGATGACGACATCGCCCTCGACGGCAGCCGGGCTCGATCCGCAAGCCCGCCACGTGCTCGATCTCGGCCGGCAGGCCGCCGCCCCGCCGTTCGAGACCGGCACGCCCGAAGAGGCGCGCCGCGCCTATGACCAGGGCTCTCCGGACCTGCAGGGCGAGCGCGAGCCGGTCGGCCTGGTCGGCGAGCGCACGCTCGCCGGACCCGGCGGATCGCTGGTGGTAAGAATCTATCGCGGGCAGGGGGCTCCGTCCCGGGCTGCTCCCGCGCTGCTCTATCTGCACGGCGGTGGCTGGGTGATCGGCAATCTCGACTCGCATGACGAGATCTGCCGCTGGTTCGCCAACATCGCGGCATGCGTCGTCGTTTCGCCCGCCTACAGGCTGGCGCCGGAGCACAAGTTTCCGGCGGCGGTCGAGGACTGCCGCGCCGCGCTCTCCTTCATGCGGGATGAGGCCGCCGCTCTCGGCATCGATGCTGGGCGCATCGCCGTTGCGGGCGACAGCGCCGGCGGCAATCTCGCCGCCGTGCTCAGCCTGCTCGCGCGGGACGACCGGATTCCGGTGACCGCACAGCTTCTGCTCTACCCCAACACCGATGCCGCGCAGACGGCGGACAGTTACCGACGCTTCGCCGAGGGTTTCGGCCTGACCGCCTCGACCATGGCATGGTTCCGCGACCAATATGTTCGCGACGCCGGCGACATCGACGACTGGCGCGTCTCGCCGCTGAAGACCAAAGGCCTTGCCGGTGCCGCCCCCGCCTTCGTCGCCATCGCCGGCCACGACATCCTCGCCGACGAGGGCGAGGCCTATGCCAGGCGTCTCCATAACGACGGCGTGCCGGTGGTGCTCAAGCGCTGGCCGGGCCAGATCCACGGCTTCGTCTCGATGGGCCGCCACGGCCCGGCATCGCGGCAGGCTGTCGAGGCGGCGGTCGCCGCCTGGCGGAGCTTCGATCCCGGTTGAGTTGGGTCGGGTCTGTCGAGGTTCAGGTCACGCCGACTGGCGCATCACCAGCGTCGCGTCGAGATTGACCTTGGGCGCCACCGCCGTCCCGTCCTCGTTGAGCAGCCCCAGCAGCGTTTCGACGCTGCGCCCGGCCATGGCGGCGAAGTCCTGCGCCATGGTGGTGAGGCCGGGGCAGGTGTAGCGGCTGAGCGGATGATCGTCATGCGCCGCGACCCTGAGGTCGCAGTCCGCCTTGCGGCCGACCTTGATCCCCTTCGAAAAGGCGGCCGCCATCACGCCGAAGGCGAGACGATCGTTGTTGCACAGGATGGTCTTGCCCGGCAGGCCGCCACTACCGAGCATCCTCTCGGTCTGTTCGTAGCCGATCCGCTCGAAATCCCAAGTGTAGTCCCTGGTATTGCCTATGACGATCGGCTCATGCCCGAGCCGCTTCATCGAGGCGACATAGCTGGCCAGCCGTTCGGGCGAGTTGTGGTTGACATGCGGGATGTCGAAATAGACCGGCGCGTCGCCCGATCGGCAGAGATACTCGACGATCGTCGCGACGCTCTGCGTGTTGTTGTTGCCGACGAAGGGCGTGCCGCCTTCGAGATAAGTGTCGAAATATACGATCGGGATGGCCTGCGTCAGCTTCTCCAGCGTGCGGTGATCGGAGCGCCGCCCGAGCGGCGCGACGAGGGCGCCGGAGACCTTCAAGGACAGGATGGTACGCGTCGCCTCGACCTCGAGCTCGGTCGAGCCGTGCGAGGAAATGACGATCGGCCAATAGCCTTCGTCGCGCAGCCGAAGCTCGATGCGGCTGACCATTTCCGAATAGAACGGGTCGGTCACCGTCGGTACGACAATGCCGATGCTGCGGGTGCGCTTGCGGTTGAGGTTGCGGGCGAACAGATTCGGCTGATAGTCGGAGGAGCGCAGCGCCTCCTCGATGCGCTTTCTGGTCGCCGGCTTGACGCTGGTCGGATCGTCGAAATATTTCGACAGCGTCGGTCTGGAGACGCCGCAGGAACGGGCGAAATCCTCCATCGTCTTGTGCGTCATCGCCATTCCAACCCTCGCGGCATGGACATCCGAAGAATCCTCGGTTCCATGCGACTGCCCCGGCACCTACTTAGAGCGCGCCGGCGCGCACCTGCAAGGTGAAACTTTACAGACAAGTTTTCAAGTTTCAACGCGTTATGAGAAATTATTGCATGCGTAAATTTTGTGCAGAAGCGTGTGCAGCTTGCAGTGAGGGTAACGCCTAGAGCCGGATGATTTCAGGTCGAATCGACCTGAAATCTGAATCCGGCTCTAAATCAGAGAAATAGAGCTGTCGCCCGAAAGCCGCTTCACACTTTTCGGCATCATGCTCTAGTAGACCGGCGTCGCCATATGCCGGGGAGCGGGCCATTCTTGCGTGATGCCGGGCTGCACCGGCCGCTCGAGATACGTCGACAGCACCACATAGCTGCGCGTCGAGGTGACGCCCGGCGTTTCGTAAAGCCGTGACAGCAATCCCTCCAGCGCGCGCGTGTCTTCGGTGCGGACCTTGAGCAGCATGCAGGTGTCGCCGGCCACCGTATGGATCTCCTCGACTTCGGGGAATTCGGACACCGCCATCAGCTCCGGCGTCTTGCCCCAGCCCCTGGTGTCGATATGCACGAAGGCTAGCAGCGGCTTCTTCACCGCTCTGGGATCGATGATCGCCGCCGTGGCGCGGATGGCGCCGCTGCGCTTGAGGCGCTTCACCCGCTCATGCGCCGCCGGCGGCGACAGGCCGACGCGATCGCCGAGCTCGGCGTAGCTGATGGTCGCGTCGTCGACCAGGATGCCTAATATCTTTCGGTCGATAGGGTCGATATCGCGGGCAGGCTGCCTGTTCCGCTGAATGCCATCTGTTTCTTCATCCATATCGGAATTCCTCATTCATGCAGAATTAAATACGGCCATTATGAGCATATGTCGAACAGTGATCAATCAGCAATTCTGGTGGCGGCGCCCCGGCCGCCGATCCCGGCGCTCGCCTATCTCCTGACCGGCTGCATCGCCGTCATCGGTTCCAACTCGCTGGTTCTCGGCCCGATCGCGCCCGCCGTGGCGACCTCGTTCGGGACGAGCGTGCCGGCGGTGATGAGCGCGGCCGCCGCCTTTGGCCTCGGCACCTCGGCCAGCGCGCTCTTCCTTGCCCGCTACATCGACCGGGTGGGCGCGCGCCGCATGCTGCAGGGCGCATTGCTGCTGCTGGCGCTGGCCCTGGTCGCCAGCGCGCTGGCACCGACGGTGACGGCGCTGGTCGCGGCCCAGCTGGTCGCCGGCATCGCCGCCGGCGTCGCCATGCCGGCGATCTACGCGAGTTCGGCGGCGATCGCGCCGCCCGGCCGCGAAAGCGGCACCATCGGCGTCGTGCTGACCGGCTGGACGCTCTCCATGGTGGCCGGCGTCTCGCTGTCGGCCGTGCTTGCCGATCTCGTGCACTGGCGCGCCGTCTTCGCCGCCGTCGCGCTCCTGGCCGCGACCGCCGTCGTCGGCCTGACAATGAGTTCGCTGCGCGACAGCAAGAAAAGCGGCCCGGCGCCTTCGCCGCTCGGCGCCCTCGCCGTTCCCGGCATCCTGCCGCTGCTGATCGCCTGCGGCGCCTTCATGACCGCCTTCTACGGCGTCTACGGCTATCTCGGCGATCACCTTCACCAGGGCCTCGGCGAGCCGGTCAGCGCCAATGGCCTGGCGGCACTCGCCTATGGTTTCGGCTTTGGCGCGGCGGCACTGCTCGACGGCGTCATCGATCGCCTCGGCGCCCGGCGCGTCATGCCGTTCGCCTATCTGCTGGTGGCGGCCGTCTATGTCGCCATGGCCACCGCCAGCGGCAGCTTCGGCCTGCTGATGGCGACGGTCGCCCTCTGGGGCCTTGCCAACCATTTCGGGCTGAACGTCCTGGTGATGCGCCTCACCGCGCTCGACCCCACGCAGCGCGGCACCATCATGGGCCTGAACAGCTCCGTCACCTATCTTGCCGTCTCCATCGGCACCGCCGGCTTCGGCCCGCTCTATACGAGCCTCGGCTTCGCCAATTGCGCCGTGATCGCGGCCCTGCTGATGCTGGTCGCCGCTTCGGCGGCGGCATGGCGCTCGGCAGGCACTGCCCAGCAGTAAGCTTGCGTCCCTGTTCGGTCCTTCGCTAAGGCTGGCAAATGGAACCGAACTGGACGAAGCGATGAAGACGACGCTTGAGACCACCGCCGATCCTTCGGTGCAGGAACTGGCCTTCCTCGGCGAGCAACTCACGGCCTTCAACGACGCCGATGTCGGCGCCTCGGGCCGAAAGTCGCTCGCCGTCTTCGTTCGCGACGAGGCTGGCAAGGTCGTCGCCGGCATCTCCGGCTACACCGCCTGGGGCTGGCTCTTCGTGCAATGGCTGTGGGTCGACGAGAGCCTGCGCGGCCAGCACATGGCGGGCCAGATGCTGCAGGCGGCCGAACTGGAAGCGGTGGCGCGCGGCTGCCATGGCGCCTGGATCGACACCTTCAATCCCAAGGCGGCCAGGGCCTATGAGCGCCAGGGTTACCAGCCGTTCGGCACGCTGCCCGATTTCCCCATCGGCCGCAGCCGCATCTTCCTGCAGAAGAGCCTGACTGCCGCCTGATCGGCGGTCCGGAATTGCGGCAAGCAAAACTCTACCCGGCGAGTTTCCCGCCGCGCATCGGCTGCGGCACGCCAGTCGTGCTCGGAAAACTGATCGGCAGGCCACGCAGCACGCGCACCGCCAGGAACGCAAAACACTCCGCCTCGACCGCGTCGCCCTTCCAGCCCAGCGTCTCGGCCTGCACGGCCTCGACGCCGGCACGGCTGGCGAGCATCGCCATCATCGTCGGGTTGTGGCGGCCGCCGCCGCTGACCACCAGCCGCTTCGGCCGATGCGGCAGAAGGTCGAGCGCCTTGCCGACGGCGGCGGCGGTGAAGGCGGTCAGCAAGGCTGCGCCATCCTCGGCGCCGAGGCCTTCGGCCATCGCGGCGGTGAAGTCGAAACGGTCGAGCGATTTCGGATAGGGCTTGGTCAGATAGGGATGTTGAAGCAGCCTGGCGAGCCGCGCCTCGTCGACCGTGCCGGCGCGCGCCAGCGCGCCGTCGCGATCCATGTCGCCAAGCCCCTTTGCCTTGATGAAATCGTTGAGCGGCGCGTTGGCCGGTCCGGTGTCGAAGGCGACGACATTGTCGTTGCCGTCCCACCAGGTGATGTTGGCGACGCCGCCGAGATTGAGCACCGCCATGTCGCCGCTGGCATCGGCCGCGCACAGCAGCGCGGTGTGATAGGCAGCCGCCAGTGGCGCGCCCTGTCCGCCGGCGCGCATGTCGGCCGAGCGGAAGTCGTAGGCGACCTTGGTTCCGAGGATCGAGTGCATCAGCTCGCCGTCTCCGAGCTGGCGGGTCTGGCCGAGCAGGCCGGCCTCCGGCGCGCGATGCAGCACCGTCTGGCCGTGGAAGCCGACGACGCCGATATCGGCCATGGTCAGGCCATGGCTTTCGACAAGGTCCTTCACGGCCGCCGATTGCGCGCGCGTCAGTGCCTCCTCGGCCTCGCGGAAGATCGCCGGTTCCGGTCCGGTGAAGTTCCACGCGCGCGCCTGCCGCAGCGTCTCCTCCAGCAGGGTACGGATCGATTGCGGGTAGGGCGCCAGCGTATAGGTGCCGAAATCCGCGATCCGCTCGCCGTCGGTCCTGATCAGCGCGACGTCGATATTTCCGTCAAGCACGGTGCCGGTCATCAGGCCGACGGCCCAGATTGGTTGCATGGGTTGCTAGTCCCCGTTGACGCGATCGCCGACAGCCTGGCGAAGCGCGGCGATTCCACTGTTAAAATGACGTGTCGGATGGATCCGGTTGGTGAGCAAGGTCCAGGCCCTGCCTTTGTCGAAATCGATCCACAGCCCGGTGCCGGTGAAGCCGGTATGGCCGATCGTGCCGGGGCTGCAGAGCCCGCCGCCGGACCAGCCTTCGTAAGGGCGTTCCCAGCCATGGGTGCGGGTGGCCGACAGCGGCGCCCGCATCAGCGCGATCGAGGCCGGCGAGGCGCCGGTTCCGTCGAGCAGCCCTTGCGCGAAATCGAGGACCGAGGCAGCCGTGCCGAACAGGCCGGCATGGCCGGCGCCGTCCAGCGCCGAGCAATTGTCGTCATGCACCTCGCCTGAGAGCACGCGGTGGCGCCAGGTGCAGTCTTCCGTCGCTGCTGCCTGGTCAGGCGCGGCCGAGAAGGCAAAGCCCGGACCGGGATCCATGGCGCGGATCCTCTTGCCCGACAGGCGCTCCATCGCCAAGCCGAGCAGGATGAAGTTGATGTCGGAATAGACCGGCATGCCGGCCTGCCATTCGCGCTGCAGGATGAAGGCGCGCAAGAGGTCGGGATCGCGGCCATAGGTGTATATGGGCGCGACGGCCGGAAACGGCGTCTGGTGGCCGAGGCACTGGCGAAACGTCACCTTCCGCTCCCACGCCTTCTCGTCATATTGGCGCAGGTCCGGCAGCACCGAGATCAGCGGCGCGTCGAGGTCGATGACGCCATCCTCAGCCAGCTTGAGAATGCGCGGCGTGGTGTAGATCACCTTGGTCAGGGAGGCGAGATCGAACCAGGTTCCCACGTGCATGGGCCTGGGTTCGGGCACGCGTTGGGCAAGGCCTGTTGCACGCACGACGCGGGCGCCGCCGCGCTCGACAATCCCTAACACGCCGCCCGGAATGCGGCCCTCATTCACCGCGGTTTCGAGCGGCGCGAAGGCGTGGGTGAAGAGCTCGGCGAGGGCGGTCAATATCGGCCTCCATCGGAGAGGCAGCGATCCGTCCCACACCCCTCTGGCCGGCAGGCCGGAGGGGTGTGCTGTCCCGCCAAGCCTGCACATCTTTGAGCGCTGTGCTTCACCCCTCGACCCTCACTCTATGGTCCGGCCCAAACACATCCCACTTTGCTGGCCCCGGTTCAAACCCCAGCGGCCGCACCAGCGACGGCACTTGCCGCGTGTCCAATTCGAAACGCTGGCGCCGCCGCTCGATGGTCGGCACCGCCGCGAGGAGTTTCTTCGTGTAGGCATGCCTTGGCGCCGACAGCACCGACTTCGCATCGCCGATCTCGACGATCTGGCCGGCATAGATGACGGCGATCCGGTGCGCGATGCGCTCCACCACGGCCATGTCGTGCGAGATGAACAGATAGGCCAGGCCAAATTCGCGCTGCAGGTCGACCAGAAGCTCCAGCACCCTGGCCTGTACCGAGACGTCGAGCGCCGAAACCGCTTCGTCGAGCACGACGACGGACGGGTTCAGCATCAACGCGCGCGCTATGCACAGCCTTTGCCGCTGGCCGCCGGAGAATTCGTGCGGGTAGCGCTCCAGGCTGTTTTCCGGCAGGCCGACGCGCTTCAGCAGCGTCGTCATCCTCGCCCGCGTCTCTGCATTCACGCGGCCGCCGCTGGCGATCACCGGTTCGGCGAGGATGCTCTCGATCGTCAGCCTGGGATTGAGCGAGGCATAGGGGTTCTGGAACACCATCTGGGTCGGCAGCGCGCTCTGCCCGGCGGCGGCCTTGCGGGCGCTCGCCGAGAAGCTGCCGCGCGTCGAGCGCACCAGGCCTAGCACCGCGCGGGCCGTGGTCGACTTGCCGGAGCCGCTCTCGCCGACAATGGCCAGCGTCTCGCCCGGCATCAGCTCGAAATCGACGCCGTCGACGGCATGCACTGCGCCGGTGGCGCGCCCGAACAGGCCGCTCCTGACCGGATAGCGCACGACAAGCCCGTCGACCTTGAGCGCCGGCTCGGCGTCAGGCGCCTTCTCGCGCCGCCCGTCCGAACGCGTTGCCTTGCCGCTGGCGAAATGCGGCACGGCGTGCAGCAAATGCTGCGTATAGGCATGCCGCGGATGGTCGAGGATCTGGTTCAGCTCGCCCTGTTCGACGGCCTGTCCGTTCTGCATCACCATCACCTTGTCGGCGATGCCGGCGACGAGGCCGATATCGTGGGTGATGAAGATCATCGACATGTCGGTCTCGCGCTTCAGCTCGGCCAGCAGCGCCATGATCTGCGCCTGCACCGTCACGTCGAGCGCCGTCGTCGGCTCGTCGGCGATCAGCAGGCGCGGATTGCAGGCAAGCGCCGTGGCGATCATCACCCGCTGCAGCATGCCGCCGGAAAGCTGGTTCGGCGTGTATTTCAGCCGTCGCGCCGCATCGGGGATGCGTACCCGGTCGAGCGCATCCTTGGCGGCGGCCATCGCCTGGCGGCCGGTCAGGCCGCGATGCAGGCGGAACGATTCCGCAATCTGTGTGCCGATGCTCAGCACCGGGTTGAGCGAGGTCATCGGCTCCTGGAAGATCATGCCGATCTCGGCGCCGCGGATCTTCGTCAGTTGCGGCTCCGTCGCCCCGGCCAGATCGAGCACGCCGCCGTCGCCGCGCCTCAGCCGGATCGAGCCGCCGGTGATCTTGCCGCCGCCGAAGTCGACGAGCCGGTTGATCGACAGCGCGGTGACCGACTTGCCGGAGCCGCTCTCGCCGACGATGGCGAGCGTTTCGCCGTCGGCGAGCTCGAAGCTCACGCCACGGACAACTTCATTGGCCTCGGCCTTGCGGCCGAAGCCGACGCTGAGATCGGATACGGAAAGCAGCGGGATCACGCGATCGCCCTCTGCATCTTCGGGTCGAGAATGTCGCGCAGGGCGTCGCCCAAAAGGTTGAAGCCGAGGATACTGATCATGATGGCGATGCCTGGGAAGATCATCAGCCACGGCGCCGTTTCCATAAGATTGCGGCTGTCGCTCAGCATCAGGCCGAGCGAGGCGGCGGGCGGCTGCGTGCCGAGGCCGAGGAAGCTGAGGCTGGCTTCGGTGAGCAGCGCCCAGGCCAAAGCCAGCGTCACCTGGACGGTCAGCGGCGCGACCAGATTGAGCAGCAGGTGCCTGGTCAGGATGTAGCTTGAACTGCTGCCGAAGGTGCGCGCGGCGTCGACGAATTCGCGCGCCCTGAGCGACAGCGCCGGGCCGCGCACCACGCGCGTGAAGATCGGCGTGTAGACGATGCCGATGGCAAGCACGCTGGTCCAGGTGCCGGGACCGGCGACGGCGACGATCAGCAGCGCCAAGAGGATCGCCGGGAAGGCGAGCAGCACGTCCATGATCCGCATCAGCACGCCGTCCCAGCGTCGGCCGAACCAGGCGGCCGCGAGGCCGAGGACGGTGCCGGCGAGCGTGGCGAGAGCCACCGAGAAGAAGGCGACGGTGAAGGACTGGCCGATGCCCATCATCAGCCGGCTCGCGACGTCGCGGCCGAACAGGTCGGTGCCCATCCAGTAGCCGGCGCCTGGCGCGTGCAGGCGGTCGACGCGGTACTGAGCCAGCGGGTCGTGCGGCGTAAGCCCGAGCAGGCCAAGCGCGGCAAGCAGGAGATAGAGCCCGACGATGAAACCGCCGATGCGGCCGCTGGTATGGGCGAAGATGGCTTTGAGGATGCGCATCAATTCTCCCCCAGCCGGATACGCGGATCGAGCGCGGCATAGGCGAGGTCGACCAGGAGATTAACGATCATGAAGTTGAAGGCGATAAACAGCACGCATCCCTGCACCAGCGCATAGTCGCGCTGCAGAATCGCGTCGAGCACCAGCCGGCCGAGGCCGGGCAGCGCATAGATCTGCTCGACGATGACTGCGCCGCCGAGCAGGTAGCCGAATTCGATGCCGCTCAGCGTCACCACCGGGATCAGCGCGTTGGGCAAGGCATGGCGCCAGATGACGCTGCGCGCCGAGGCGCCCTTGCTGCGGGCGGTGCGCACATAGTCGTCGCTCAAGACGTCGAGCATGGCCGAGCGCGATATGCGGGTGACCGAGGCGGCGAAGGCGAAGCCGAGCGTGATGGCGGGCAGGATCAACTGGCCAAGATTGCGCAGCGGATCCTGCCAAAGCGGCGCGAACTCGCCCATCGCCGGCAGCACGCCGAAGCCGGCCGACAGCGTGTAGATGATCAGCAGCGCCAGCACGAAGTTCGGCGTCGACTGGCCGATCATGGCGGCGATGCGCACGCCGAGGTCGGAGAACTTCTCGTTGCGCGTGGCGGCGAAGACGCCGGCGGGCACGCCGACCAGAAGCGCGATCAGCATCGACATTAGCGCCAGCTCGAGCGTCAGCGGGAAGCGCTCGAGGATGACGTCGAGCACCGGCCTGCCATAGGTTGTCGAAATGCCGAGATCGCCGTGCAGCAAGCCGAGCAGCCAGCGCCCGTACTGGACGAACCAGGGCTGGTCGATGCCGAAATAGGCGGCCAGCGCAGCGCGCTGCTGCGGCGTCAGAAGCCCGGCCTCGGTGCCCAGCATCGCCGTGATCGCGTCACCCGGAACCATCCGGATGGCGACGAACACGACGATGGAGACGCCGATCAAAACGAGAGGAAACACCGCCAGGCGTCTGAGCAGATAGGTCACGCGAAGAACACCTCTCGCCCGCTCGCTTCGGCCGCTACTGCTGGATCGTGACCTTGCTCAGGCTGAACAGCGTGCCGGTTGGCGTCGGCACGAATCCCGCGACGTTCTTCTCTGGTTGCCGCCCTCGATGCAAGAAGCTTTCCAACCTGATGTTCGGTGATCGAGTGCGTTCTTCTCTCAGGCCTTTTCCTCGCGGCCTTTCAAGAAGCCGCTGGCCGGTATGGTGATCTG